>JAKFWF010000032.1 GCA_021730785.1 Hyphomicrobiaceae bacterium | reverse complement strand
CGGCGGCGTGGTGTTGCTTGGCGGAGTAAAGCCCGGCCTCTGGATGGCTGATCCTTGTCCGATTCGGGGGGCAGCGAGGGATTTACCGTTGCTCTCCACCCTGGCCCTGAAGGGCCAGTAGACCGCGAGAGCGATGCCAAGTCTTGTCGCGGATGTTGGGCTTCGCGCTAAGCGTGCTCAGCACCAACCCACAGCTATGCCCCTATGCGATGGCCCTGTCCCCCAGCCGCCCGCGCCCACATGACCCGGTGACAAACCACATGGCAGCAGTTATTGCGTCGCACCATGCTTCATATCAACGAACTCACGTACCGCATCGAAGGCCGCCCGATCTTCGAGCGCGCCACCGCTGGCATTCCAGCCGGCCACAAGGTCGGGCTGGTCGGCCGCAACGGCGCCGGCAAGACCACGCTGTTGCGCCTGATCACCGGCGAAATCGCCCCCGATGATGGCGCGGTCAGCTGGCCGAAGTCCACGCGGCTCGGCTACGTCACGCAGGAGGCGCCCGGCGGCGACGTGTCGCAGATCGACTGGATTTTGCAGGCCGACACCGAGCGGGCGAACCTGCTCGCCGAAGCCGAGACCGCGACCGACCCCGGCCGCATCGCGGATATCCAGATCCGCTTGACCGACATCGACGCCCATTCGGCACCTGCCCGCGCCGCCCGCATCCTGTCCGGCCTCGGCTTCGACGATGCGGCGCAGAAGCGCACCTGCCGCGAGTTCTCCGGCGGCTGGCGCATGCGCCTCGCGCTCGGCGCCGTGCTGTTCATGGAGCCGGAGCTGCTGCTCCTCGACGAGCCGACCAACTACCTCGATCTCGAGGGCACCATGTGGCTCGAGAACTACTTGACGACCTATCCGCACACGGTGCTGATCGTCAGCCACGACCGCGATCTGCTGAACCGCTGCGTGCAGGCGATCCTGCACCTCGATCGCGGCAAGCTCGCCCTTTACGCCGGCGGCTATGACGACTTCGAGGAAGCGCGGCGCGAAAAGCAGCGGCTCGAAGGCAAGCTGCGCAAGAAGCAGGAAGACGAGCGCGCCCACATCCAGAGCTTCATCGACCGCTTCAAGGCGAAAGCCAGCAAGGCCAAGCAGGCCCAGAGCCGGGTCAAGGCGCTCGCCCGCATGAAGCCGATCGCGGAACAGGCCGAGGACCGGGTCATCCCGTTCAACTTCCCCAAGGCCGCCAAGGAGATCGCGAGCCCGCTGATCCGCATCGAGGGCGCGGTTGCCGGCTATGAGCCGGGCAAGCCGATTTTGCGCAATCTCGATTTGCGCATCGACCACGACGATCGCATCGCGCTCCTCGGCCAGAACGGCAACGGCAAGTCGACGTTCGCCAAGCTCGTCGCCGGCAAACTCGAACCACTGGCGGGCAGCGTATTCGGCACGAAGAAGATCGAGGTCGGCTACTTCGCCCAGCACCAGTTGGACGAAGTGTCATCCAGCATGACACCCTACGACTACATCGTCGAGCTGATGCCGGAGGCAACGGAAGCCCAGAAGCGCGCCAAGCTCGGCCAATATGGCTTCGGCGCGCAGAAGCTGCTGACCAAGGCCGACGATCTGTCGGGCGGCGAGAAGGCCAGGCTGCTGTTCATGCTGACGGCGTTTCGCGGGCCGCACCTGTTGATCCTCGATGAGCCGACCAACCATCTCGACGTCGACAGCCGCGAGGCGCTGATCCACGCGCTGAACGACTTCGAAGGCGCCGTGATTCTGATTAGCCACGACCGGCATCTGGTAGAAGCCTCGGCCGAGCGCTTGTGGATCGTGCGTGACGGCACGGTCAAGGACTACGACGGCGACATGGACAGCTACCGCGAACTGATGTTGTCCGAGCGCGGTGGTAAGACCAAGGCGAAGGCCAACGGTGGCGATGCGAAGGCCGACAAGGCTGAGCAGCGGCGCACGGCTGCCGGCCGCCGCAGCGAGCTTGCACCACTCAAGAAGGCGATCCAGGCGGCCGAGAAGCAGATTGCGCAATACACCAAGGACTTGGCCGCCCTCGATGCACAGTTGGGCGACAGCGGACTCTACAAGCGCGATCCGGGGCGCGCCCAGAAACTCTCGATCGAACGCGGCATGATCGCGAAACTGCTCAGCGGCGCCGAGGAAATCTGGCTGAAAGCCACCGACGACTACGAGCGCGCGGCGGCGTGAGAGAGGCGACTGCGCTGCCGGCGCCCCGTCAGGTGAACAGGAAGTCGGTTGCTGCGACACTCAACTGGTCGACGCCTAGCACTGTGATGGTCGTGCCGGCAAGATTACCGGACGTGAACGAGATCAGGGCGTTGGCACCACCGCTGATCTGAATAGCCCCGCCGATGGATGCCTGGCTGTAACCCAATCCTGCCAGGTCGATCTGGTCAGTCCCCCGGGCGAAATCGATAATCGTATCCGCGCCCATATTCCCTGCGGCATAGCTGAAGCGATCGGCACCGCCGAGGCCAAACAGAATGTCGTTACCCAAGCCGCCGACAATGGTATCGGCGAAATTCGAGCCATATACGACATCGGCGCCAGCTGCTCCGTCGAGCAGAGTCCCGACCGAGTTGTTGTTGCCGTACAGCACATTGTTCAACCCGTTGCCGACACCGGAAGTGGCCCCGCCAAAAATCAAGAGCTGATCGACATGGTCAGCGAGGGCTGCAACGTTATAGTTCACATAAAGCGTGTCGAACCCTTCTCCAGTCGTCTCGACAATCGTGTCGCTGCTCGACGTGGAATAATATTGATCGTCACCGCTGCCACCAACGAGCCGATTGGCCCCATCCAGTGCCTGGAGAATATCATTTCCAGTGCCGCCCTGGAGCGTGTCGGACTGATTGGAGCCAATGAGCCAGTCGTCGCCGCCGCCGCCGTCGAGGGTCAGACTATTGAACGAATTATTACCGAACACGTTGTTGTTGTCGTTGTTTCCGGTGCCAGATGTGGCGGCGGCATACAAAATCAGCTGCTCGATATTGTTTGAAAGGGTGGTATTTTCTTGCGCATAAATCGTATCGAAGCCGTTATTAGCATTTTCTATAACTACGTCGCCCTGTTCGAAAGTGTAATAGACATCATCGCCAGCTCCGCCAACCAGCGTATCCATGCCATCGACGGAGTAAAAGGCCTGCAGAATATCATTCCCGTCTCCGCCATCTATGCTGTCGGCATAGTTCGAGCCGTAGAAAACGTCGTTTCCGCCCAGGCCCGCTAGAATGACCCCGCCAATATGCAAGTTACCGTAGAGAGCGTTCGCGCCGTTGTTTCCGGTCGCGGTCAAGCCGACGGCGCCACCGGTCAGCAACAGCTGCTCGACATTTGCAGGCTCCCCGCTGTTTCAAGTGGGTCGCTTGAGGTCGAGTTTGCCGGCGACGAGATAGGTTATGGCGGTGAGGTTGCGGAGCGTGCGGTAGCCGCGGGCCTTGGCCTTGGCGGCCTGGACGAGGGAGTTGATGCCCTCGATGAGGCCGTTGGCAATGCGGCTGTCGAACCAGGCGAGGATACCGTCGG
>JAKFWF010000048.1 GCA_021730785.1 Hyphomicrobiaceae bacterium | reverse complement strand
CACCTCTTTCAGAGCGTCGATCAACGTACGGGTCATCTCGCCACCTCCAAGATGGTGGCCAAGCTACAGACTCTGATTGGCCCGCCTTGTCACCCCAGATCAGGTGCGGTTCTTTGAATCACCCGGCCAAAATCTCGAGCCGCACTTGCTCCGACTCGTAACGTCCCCTATACATCCAACTTTAATGACCAAATCATCATCGCCCGCTACTTTCTTCTTCCCCAAGCGCCACCTGCTGACCTGCGAGGGGCTGACGGCGCAGGAGATCAATTCGCTGCTCGATCTCGCCGATCAGGCAGCCGAAGTGAACCGCCAGGTCAACAAGAAGCGCGACGTCCTGCGCGGCCGTACCCTCATCAACCTGTTCTTCGAAGCTTCGACCCGCACGCAAAGCTCGTTCGAGTTGGCCGGCAAGCGGCTCGGCGCCGACGTGATGAACATGAACGTGTCGACCTCGTCCGTGCAGAAGGGCGAAACGCTGATCGACACGGCGATGACACTCAACGCCATGCGGCCCGACATCATCGTGGTGCGGCACAGCGCTGCGGGCGCGGTCGAGCTGTTGAGCCAGAAGGTCGACTGCTCGGTGATCAACGCGGGCGACGGCGCCCACCAGCACCCGACGCAGGCCCTGCTCGACGCACTGACCATCCGCCGCGCCAAGGGCCGCATCGCCGGCCTCACCGTCGCCATCTGCGGCGATGTCATGCACTCCCGCGTCGCCCGCTCCAACATCGACGTGCTGAATACGCTCGGGGCTCGCGTGCGCATCATCGCGCCGTCGACGTTGCTGCCGGCCGAGCCCGAGCGGCTTGGCGCCGAAGTGTTCACCGACATGTGGGAGGGGTTGAAGGGCGCCGACATCGTGATGATGTTGCGACTCCAGCGTGAGCGCATGCAGGGCTCGCTGGTGCCCTCGACGCGCGAATACTACCATTTCTACGGCCTCGATCACGAGAAATTGGCGCTTGCGAAGCCCGACGCGCTGATCATGCACCCGGGCCCGATGAACCGCGGCGTCGAGATCGCCTCCACGGTTGCTGACCACTCGCGCAGCGTTATCCGCGACCAGGTCGAGATGGGTGTCGCCGTGCGCTCGGCCGTGCTCGAAGCGCTCGCCCGCCACCTGCCGAACCATTGATCGGGGTCGCCATGAAAAGTCCGCCCCGCAAACCGAGCGACCCGACCCGACTGCCGAGTGAACCGCCCGCACACCGCCGCACCGTGTTCATCAACGCCCGCCTGATCGACCCCGCTTCGGGTCGCGACGAGCCGGGCGGACTGCTGGTCGAAGACGGCGTGATCGCCGATCTGGGCGGCCATTTGCGCCGCAATGCACCGGACGGTGCCGAGGTGATCGACTGCAAGGCGCACATGCTGTGCCCGGGCCTGATCGATGCCCAGGTATTCACCGGGGAGCCTGGTTCCGAGCATCGCGAGTCGCTGAAAACGGCGAGCCATGCCGCCGCCGCCGGCGGCGTCACCACCATCGTCGTCATGCCCGACACCAGCCCCGTAATCGACCAGGTGGCCCTCGTCGACTTCATCCAGCGCCGCGCGCGCGACAACGCCGTCGTCCACGTGCACACCATGGCGGCCATGACCAAGGGCCTCGAGGGTCTGGAGATGACCGAAATCGGCCTCTTGAAGCGGGCCGGCGCCATCGCCTTCACCAATGGCAAATCGAGCGTCACCAACACCAAGGTGATGCGCAATACCCTGCTCTACGCGAAGGACCACGGCGCGCTCATCGTTCACCACAACGAAGATCCCTATCTGTCCGAAGGCACGGCGATGAATACCGGCGCCGTGTCGACGCGGCTTGGATTGCCGGGTGTGTCGAAGGCGGCCGAAACCATCATCCTCGAACGCGATGTCCGCCTCGTCGAAATGACCGGTGGGCGCTATCACGCAGCCACCATCAGCTGCGCCGAAAGCCTCGAGATCATCCGCGCGGCCAAGGCCCGCAAGCTGCCCGTCACTTGCGGCGTCTCGATCAATCACCTGACACTCAACGAGAACGACATCGGCCCCTACCGCACGTTCTTCAAGCTGCGCCCGCCGCTGCGGCGCGAGGAAGACCGCATGGCGATGGTGCGCGGGCTGGCGGCCGGCGACATCGACATCATCGTGTCGGCACACGATCCGCAGGACGTGGAAGTGAAGCGCCGGCCCTTTGCCGAAGCAGCCGACGGGGCGATCGGGCTTGAAACGCTGCTGGCGGTGTCCTTGCGGCTCTATCACAGCGACGATGTCGCCCTGCCTGTGCTGCTGCGCGCCATGACCTCGAATCCGGCGAAGCTGCTCAGCCTGCCCGGCGGCAAGCTGGAAAAGGGCGCGCCGGCCGACCTAATCCTGGTCGACCTCGGCGAGCCCTGGGTGGTGAACAAGGACGCGCTGAAGGCCCGCTCCAAGAACACGCCGTTCGACGAGGCCAAGCTGCAGGGCCGCGTGCTGCGCACCATGGTTGCCGGCGAGACGGTGTACCACTACGCTGGCGTCGAGCGGACGTGAGGGGCCAATGCCCCCGGCTCACCCTGCGTGTGATACGAGGGATTTCATCCCTCGTGCTCCCTGACCAGGGTCTGTGACCCATACGCGCTAAGGTAACAGGGGCAGCGATTGATAGCATCGTTTGCGGCGAGGTTCGATAAAGTGGCGTCGGTTGATTTTGGCAGTCAGGCGTCGCAGGGTTGGCTGCGGGATGATCGCCGCCAGCAGCACCTTGGCCGCGAGGCACGTCAGGCGCCAGATCACCGGCGCTGTTAGGCTGCCAGGGCGACGGGAGCCTGGCGGGGAGAGACCTCGGGTGCACCAACGTCGGCGTGCGACGTGTGCGGCTCGAGCAACAGCACCAGCAATAAGTGTGCGAGGACCCAGGTCTTGGCGACCTGCGGATCGGCGCCTGGCGGACTGCCGAGCCCGATCACGCTTTTCATGCGCTTGAAGGCCATTTCGATGCGCCATCGCGCGCGATACAGTGTACCGATGGCATCAGGGGAGAACGCGTTCGCATCGAGCGACGTGACGAGGATCGTCCACTCGGCGGCCTTCAGCGTCTGGCCGTTGACCTCGAGACCTTCCTTGGTCGCCTCGCGGCGCGTCTTGACCCGCGCTGCGGCGATCGCAGCGGGCGGCTTGCGGAAGGCGACGAGACGCAGGTTGAGGGGCGCGCCACCGCTGCGGGCAATGCCGACGGCACGGTCGATACGTCCGGTTTTGCTGCCCTTTTCCAAGAGCGCGATCATGTCGAGCGGCTTGCCGGCCGCGTCGAGCCAGCGCGCCTGCTTCCACCCCGCGCGCACGATGATATCGGCGCCCGCCGCCAGCACCGCCGCAAGCCGGTCGGCGCGCATGTATCCACGATCCGCGATACAGATTTCTCCCGCTACGACCGGGATCGTATCGAGCTTTTCTGCGCCCTTCTCGTCCGTCAATTCGAAGTGGCTGAACCGTTCTGACGGCAGATCGAAAGCCGCATGGATGCGCCAGAGTTGGCCGCTGGTGCGCGCCTTGACGCCGGCTTTCGTCACCGTCGTCGCATCAACGAGGCGCACGCAACGCCCGGAAACAAGGGCTTCATGTGCGGCCGGGACGGCAGCACCGTCGGCCAGCAGGGCGCCGACGAGCCGTTCCATCCAGGCGCTGCAATTGCGCAGGCGTCCGAGCAATGCAACGTTGGAGATGTCGGCGAGCCCAGCGGCCGCGGCCCAGGCGCACGTCGAGCGCAATCCCATGGCGCCGCACGAATACGCGAGCACGAAGCGCAGCAGATCCTCGGCCGATCTGATGCCACGCGGCCGCAGGAAGGCTTTGGTCTCGCGCGCCAGCGCGGCAATCGCCGAGGCGCCGCCCAATCGGCTCAGTGTCGTCGACCACAACTCGTTCAGTAGCGTTTCGTGTGTCATTGCAATGCTAGAATCTGATTTGATTCCAGCAGGCAAGAACTATCTTAGCGCGTATGGGTCTGTGACCCTGGACCCACTCCTTCAAGGGAGGGTTTCCAAAGGGCCAAGCCCTTTGGCAGGGTCGAGGGACGGCGTCCCTCGCCTTGCGTCGCCGAAGCGAACGGGAGTGGGGTAACGCGGCCCCGCGACACCTTCACAGCCAACGCCTGTTGGCATGAAATGTGGACGAAGGGAACAGCAGGGGGTTGGGCTGATCTCGTCGATCTGGGATCGTGCTCTTTCCGGCTTGCGCTTCGACCGCTGCTGAATACTATATCTGACGATCCGTGAGGAGGCGGGACGGTCGAAGATGCCCCACTGCGTCTGTCTGATCGCAGGCGATCCGTACCCACAGATGTCATCCTCGGGCTTGTCCCGAGGACCCATCGTGCAGCATACTCCCTAGGTCCTATTGTGTTGCGAGGTTCGCCCGTGCGCGCCTATTGGGTTTACATGCTCGCCAGCCAACCGCGCGGCACCCTCTACATCGGCGTGACCAACGGCTTGATCAAACGCGTCGAAGAACATCGCGCCGGCATCGGCTCCAAGTTCACCGCCAAATACAAGGTCCACCGGCTCGTCTGGTAGGAGGAGTTCGCTTCAATCACCGAAGCCATCCAGCGCGAAAAGAACCTGAAGCACTA
>JAKFWF010000035.1 GCA_021730785.1 Hyphomicrobiaceae bacterium | reverse complement strand
GAACCCTGCGGCTCGTGCCAAAATCGGACAGGGATGAGCATGCCTTGGTTAACAAATCGTTATTGCGCGCTGGTCCGTTTCTTGCGACGAAGGACGGCAACTGGATACAATTCGACGCAATGTTTCACTATTGGCTATCCGAGGTGCCCGGTGTTCAAGATTTCCCGCGAAACTCCCTGGCCGCCCACGATCGATTTGTCGACCGTGCGGCAAACGGTTGCCTACATGCAGGGTGACATGGCGCGCGTCCAGGGCCTGGAAAAGATCGCCGCTGCACTCGAGACCGCGCTGAAGGAAATCGACGCCGTGCAGCCACGCCAGCCGGTGGTGAACCTGCGCGAACACCTGGCGCGCTCTCGCTTCCTGCCGCGCCGCAACTGAGTGGGTCAGACCAACGCCTCGGCCAGGCCGACGGCGCAATCGATGATCTTGCTGTCCGCCCGGCATAACTCATCGACGATCGTGAAGTGATTGGCGCCGGCAACCGGTTCGTAGCGGGCGGTGACGCCGCCACCTTCCCAGGCAGCCGCCAGATCGCGGCTCTGCCGCAGGAACTCCGAACTTTCATCGCCACCGACGGCTGCCACGAAGATTCGCGCATGCGCCGGCTTCGGTTGCCACATGGGGCTCAAGCTCCGTGCCGTCGTTGCATCGAGCCCGAGCGCCGCATTGAGCGAGGTCGCAATCAACGGCGCAAGATCATAGACGCCGGACAGGCCGATGGCGGCCTTGATGTGGCCCTTGGCCATCAACAGTGCCGCCAGATGTCCACCCGCCGAGTGGCCAATGATCACCGGCTGGCATTTCGTTTTCGCCAACAGCGCTGCGATGAACTGCTCCATCTCGGCCACGATATCGGCAATGCTCACCGCCGGGCACAACGTATAGCTCGGGATCGCCACCGACACGCCGCGCTTCAGCAGCTCCCGCGCGACGAACGCGTAGTCGTGCCCGTGTCCGCGCTGCCAGTAGCCGCCATGGATGTAGACCGCGAGCGGCGCCGCGCTGCCGGCTCCGGCAGAAAAGAAGTCGTACACCTGCCGCGGCGATGGCCCATAGGCGATGTCACGCTCGACCGGCAGTTCGGCCCGCGCGGCCTCAGCGGCCTCAAGCCATCGCGCGAGAATCGCCACAGAGCCTGTCACCCGCGCGCGGTTGTCATATTCGGCTTCGAGGTCGACGGCGGACATCGGTTGATCCGTCACGCTGCCACTGCCGGGTTGCGCGCATCCTGAAGGATCATGTCGGCGGCCTTCTCGCCGATCATGATGGTCGGCGCGTTGGTGTTGCCCGACGTCATGGTCGGCATAATACTGGCGTCGGCGACCCGCAGGCCGGTAAGGCCGTGCACCCGCAGCCGCTCATCGACGACGGCCATCTTGTCCCGCCCCATCTTGGCCGTGCCACAGGGGTGGAAGATCGTCGTGCCGAGATCGCGGGCGAAGGTCATCAGCTGTTCGTCCGTCTTGTGTTGCGCCCCCGGCGCATGCTCGCGCACGATCGCTTCGGCGAACGGTGGCCGGGCGACGATGCGGCGGGCGAGCTTAATCGCATCCAGCAGGATGCGACGGTCAACCTCGGCGGCCAGATAGTTCGACACGATCGCAGGCTTGGCAGCAGCGTCCGGCGACGTGATCCGCAAGTGTCCGCGACTTTCGGGCCGCAACTGGCACACCGACACGATGACGCCGGGAAACCTGTGCAATCCCTTGCCCGGCCCCTCGCCCGATAGTGGGATGAAATGGAACTGGATATCTGGAATATCGACGCCCGCCGCGGACTTTGTGAACACGCCCACCACGCCGGCACCGAAGGTGAGCATACCTTGCCGGCGGAACACCCATTCGAGGCCCGACTTCACTTGCAGCCACGGACTGTGCCACACCTCGTTCAAGCTGCCCCGCGCGTTGACCTCGTAGACGAGGCGTGCCTGATAGTGGTCCTGCAGGTTCTCGCCCACGCCCGGCAAATCGTGCCGCACTGCGACGCCGGCAGCCTTCAAGACATCGACCGGACCAATGCCCGAGACCTGCAACAGCTGCGGCGAGCCGATCGCACCCGCCGACAGGATGACTTCGCGCCGCGCGGTGACGATCTGCTCGATGCCGCCATGGCGCACGCGGACGCCGGTGGCGCGGCTGCCATCCAGCATGATGCCGCGGGCTTCGGCGTTGGTGATCACCTGCAGATTGGCGCGCGACTTGACCGGGTGCAGGTAGGCGACGGCGGTGGTCGAGCGCCGCCCGCGCCGGTTCGTCACCTGATAGTAGCCGACGCCTTCCTGCGTTGGGCCGTTGAAGTCGCGAGTCAGGGGAATGCCCTCGGCCCTGCATGAGGCGATGAATGCTTCGCACACCGGGTTCGAGATATGCAGGTCGGAGACGCCGAGCGGACCATCGCCGCCATGCAACGCGTCGGCGCCGCGCTCCTGCCCCTCGGCGCGCTTGAAGTAGGGCAGGACATCGGCGAACGACCAGCCCGCATTGCCGAGCTGGCGCCATACGTCGAAATCGTGCGACTGACCGCGTACGTACAGCAGACCGTTGATGGCACTGGTGCCGCCGAGCACGCGGCCGCGCGGCCAGTTGATGGTGCGCCCGCCCAGGTGCGGCTCGGGCCCGGAGCCGAACTGCCAGGTGATGTCCGGGTTCAGGATGTTGCGATAGTAGCCGGCCGGGATGTGGATCCAGGGGTTGGTGTCGCGTCCGCCAGCTTCGAGCAAGGCTACCGTGACGCTCGGATCGGCGCTCAGACGGTTGGCCAGCACGCAGCCGGCCGAGCCCGCGCCGACGATCACATAGTCATAACCACCCGCAGCAATCTCGCCCGTCATCGCGCATTTCCCCGTGCCTTCACGAATTTTATCGTTAGGATGATAGGTGGCTCGCAGGCACTTTGCCAACGGTCCGCACGTTGCACTGCACGTGCACCACGGCACAGGCGTCATGCGTATTTGTGATCCACCACCACCCCCCATCCACAAACCCAAGGGCACACCCGAAATGGCCAAGAAACCAGTCGCCAAGACCACCGGCGTCAACGCAGCGGCAGCCGCCGCCCACGTGCTCGCCGACCCAGCGGCGACCAAGGCCGAGAAGAAGGCTGCCGCATCGGCCCTGACGCAAGCGCACAACGCGAACGAAACGACCGGCAAAAAAGCCGCGACCGCCGCGTCGCAGGTGCTCGCCGACCCGAAGTCGAGCAAGGCCGCCAAGACAGCCGCCGCATCCGCCCTCGCGCAGAAGGTCAAGAAAAAGTAGGCGACACGCACGGGGCTGGCCGTTCGGCGCATCGAGCTGGATGCCGGCCAGGGGGCAAGCGGTTTCGATGCGCTGCTGAGCGGGTTGTACAAGCTGCGCGACCAAAGGGGCGAGCCCGCAGACCTGTCTTGAGCAACGCGACGGAAGGCGGGCGGTTTCGTCCGCCCGTCTTCACCGCACCACTTCCAGCTGCACCTGCGCCAACCCCTGCGGCTTGAAGCCCAGGATGCCGGCCGCGCGATCGGACAAGTCGATGATCCGGCCCGGCTTGAAGGGCCCGCGATCGTTGATGCGCACGATCACCGTGCGGCCGCTGGCGATGTGAGTGACTTTCACACGCGTGTGCATCGGCAACGTGCGGTGGGCGGCCGTCAGCGCATTCTTGTCGAAGCGCTCGCCGGATGCCGTCATCTGGTCCTGCCAATAGAACGAGGCGAGGCCAGCGAGCGCATGCTGCTTGTTCTGGGTGAGGTTGGGCGGTGCGGCCGGCACTGGCGCCGGCAAAGCATTGGTTGTGATCGGGCTCGTTCGCACGGGAGCAGCGATGACACTGGTGTTCCAGTGGCGCACGTACTGCTGGGCCGATGCGTTCTGCGGCACGGCCGCCAGGATGCACGCGATGATGGTCGATATGATCTGTCGCATGGCGAAGCTATCGGGCGCCGAAATGGCACCCCCAAGGCAGCGCTTAGCCCGATTCGCGGCTTTCCACTCCTCATAGAGTCTCCTACGGCCGGGACAATCACTTGATCCCGGCCGTAGGAGCTTTCAACGCCAGCCGTTCGATCTCAACGGCCGAGGACTGCGATGCGCACCGGCACGACGCCGGCACCCTTCATGTTGATCGCGCCGGCTGCCGCCGACGAGAGATCGATCACGCGGCCCGCGATGTAGGGGCCACGGTCGTTGATGGTGACGTCGACCGACTGGCCGTTACGCTCGTTCGTAACCCGCACGCGGGTGCCGAAGGGGAGCGTCTTGTGGGCTGCCGTCAAGGCGTTCGGGTTGAACCAGCCGCCCGAGGCGACGCGCTGGGGTTGCCAGTAATAGGAGGCGAGGCCGCCGCCGATGCTGGTGCCGCCGCTGTTCGAGGACGACGTCTCGCGGGCGACGCGCTGGGGCCTTGCCGCTCGGCGCTCGGTCTGCTCGCCGGCAGCCGGGATAGCACGGGTCGCGCGGGCGGAACGGCCTTCGCGCGTCGGCTTGCTGGCGGTCGAGCGATCTTCCGAGCGCTGCCGGTTTGTTGCGTTGCCGAAAACCTCGTCCTGCCAGGCGGCATTTGCCGACTCTGTGCCAAACAGGCCGAAGGTCACCAGCGCCAGCGCCGTGAACAAAAATTGCTTCATGATGTCTACTCCTTACACACACACCGCCAGCCTCCCCCGGAGGCTGAAACGGCACCGCGCTCCCTCCGGTCAAGAAGGCAGCGCGGTGCAGGGCGGTCGTTAGGGGAGACAACTGTCTTGTTCCATTACGGAACAGAATCATGGTTAACATGGCCAAGGCGGAGGCCGGCCGGCCTTCACATCGTGCTGTTGAACGAACCGCCGTCCATCACGACGTTCTGGCCGGTGATGTAGCCGGCGTGCGCCGAGCACAGGAAGGCGGCCGTCGCACCGAACTCGGCCGTGGTGCCAAAGCGCGCCGCCGGCACTTCCTTCTTGCGGGCATCGTGCACCGCTTCGAACGACACGCCACGGCTGGCAGCCATCTTGGTCGAGGTGGCGCGCAGCCGGTCGGTCTCGAAGGGGCCGGGCAATAGCGCGTTGATCGTGACATTGCGCGCAGCCGTGCGCCGTGACAGGGCCGACACCGCACCGGTCAAGCCGGCGCGCGCACCGTTCGACAGCTCCAGCGTCGGGATTGGCGACTTTACCGAATAGCTGGTGATGTTGAGGATGCGCCCGAAGCCGCGCTCCATCATGCCGTAAACGGTGGCGTGGATGAGCGCGATCGGCGTGATCATGTTGCCCTCGACGGCGGCCCGCCAGTCGGCGAGCGAAAAGTCCTTGAAGTCGCCAGGCGGCGGACCACCGGCATTGTTGATCAGGATGTCGGGGTTGGGGCAGGCAGCCAGCAGCGCCTTGCGGCCAGCCTCCGTCGTCACATCGCAGGCGACAGCTGTGACCTTGGCGCCGGTCGATTTGCGGATTTCAGCGGCGGCCGCCTCCAGGACGTCGGCGGTACGGGCGCAGATCGTGAGTTCCACGCCTTCGGCGGCCAGCGCTTCGGCGCAGCCACGGCCGAGCCCCTTGGACGCCGCGCAGACGATCGCCTTGCGACCCTTGATCCCCATGTCCATTCCGGCGTCCTCCTGATGCAGCGTCTGATTGGACTGCAAGGGTGTGGCTGGATGCGGCCGCCGTCAAGGGACTTGCCCCAACCTTCCCCGACCTGCGCAGTTGGTTCCCGTCCGATACCGCTATGGAACTCTAG
>JAKFWF010000023.1 GCA_021730785.1 Hyphomicrobiaceae bacterium | reverse complement strand
GCCCGCAAGGGGCGCGCAAGTGCAGTGCGCGTCCTTGACCGCCGCCCGTCGCGACGGCCGACGCTCTGCCAACAGGATCAAGCCGCCATCCGACCACCCAACCACCCACTCAGTTCAGCGAGGAGGCGAGATCTATCTCCTGGACGGAAGTAAGGGCAGCCGGTTGTGGAACATCGTGGCGGAGGCCGGCAAGGGCTGGGACATCGGCCCGGGCAATCCCAACACGCACGAGCGCATCGAGAGCGGACTGCTGTCGTGGGGCGGGGACACCGACGATACCACCAATCCATTCGAGGTTAGGATGGGGCGCTACATCGATCTCGATGTGCCCGACGACACGATCGGCGTTGCAGCCTTGCGGCGCATCAAGGCCGAGGGTCCCAAACGCCATCAGCTGGGTGTCGTTCTTGAAGGGGCTGAACCGGCGGGGTCTTCGTTCACGTGGTTCGACATCACGAAGGACGGCCGGCGCATCGGCGACATGACCAACATCATCTGGTCCTACCGGCTCGCGCGGAACATCGGGTTTGCACTTGTATCAGTCACGGCGCAGCCTGGTGACAAGGTCGAAATTATGAAAGATGGTCACGCAATCGCTGGTCAACTGGTCAAGCTGCCGTTCATCTGACCCCGGTCTTTGGCTCAGGGCCAGTCAGTTCCGCCCCTGCCAACGCCACTCCAAAGCAGTCGTCCCAGCCCGCGTGCCTGGAACCTAGAGTTCAGCACTCCGTCGGCCTGAGGGGGCACGACAGATCAGCCCGCGCTTGGCGTCGACCCTCTCCACGCCCCGCCACGCCGGCTGGCGCGTCGCGTTCCTGCGTGACCAGAGCGAACATCGCTTCGACATACTGCTTTCTGGAACCTGCGCTAACTGGAACCGCCGCAGAATTTTTTCGAAACCAGCTCAGCGTCGCAAAGTCCCAGGCACCGCACCGACACTCAAGAGTTGCCGACCCGATCATATCGCACCGCTCTATCTGTGTAGCAGCAATGTTGCCTACGCGCCCGGTTCCTTGGGCTTGTAGACGCCGGTCGCCGCGTCGAGTTCCAAGCGCCCGAGGTCCTTGGGGGCGCCGCTGGTGGCCGCCGCCGCTCCGCGCACTTCGGCTTCGGCGCGTGCGGCAGCCTCGCGCGCAGCCTCCATCTGGCGACTGAACCAGCGATAGCCGGCAACCGCGCCGGCGCCGATCAGCGCAAGGGCGATCAACTGTGGCATGACGTTTCACCTCCCGTCTCAAAGCCCGTAGCGGGACCAGAGACTGCGAATTTCGAGCGCGCTGATCATATCATCCGCCAGCGAAAAGGGTAGTCCCGTGGCGGCACCCATCGTATCGGCCAACCCCAGCCGTTGACTGGGAGCCCGGCGCAGCCAGCCGAGCAGGCCGGAACCCGGCGCAGAGACCACGCGCAGCTGAACCTTGGATCCGTAAAGCTCGCGCATTTTTGTGCGCATATCGGCGATGCCGTCGATCAATCCCAGCTCCATGGCCCTTGGACCCGACCAGAAGGCGCCGGAGAACAGCTCGGCATCGGCGCCCTTGAGCATTGCTCCCCGCCGGTCCTTGACGACGCCGATGAAAACATCGTGCACGTCGCGCTGCAGCGCCTTCAAGCGCGCCACATCATCGGCCTTCTCGGGCAGGAAAAGATCGAGCGACCCCTTGTTGAGGCCCGCTGTATACACCCGGCGCTCGACGCCGAGCCTCTCGATCGCCTTGTCGAGGCCGAAGCCAGCAGAGATAACGCCGATCGAACCGACGATCGATGACGGGTCAGCATAGATTTCGTCGCCGGCAACCGCCAGGTAATAGCCGCCTGAGGCCGCCACATCCTCGCAGAATACAAAGACACGCTTGTTCTTTTCCTCGGCCAACTGCCGTACACGCCGGAAGATCAAGCTCGACTGCACGGGTGAGCCCCCGGGCGAATTGATGGCGATGGCGACAGCCGGGGCCTTGGCGTAGCTAAACGCCCTTTCAATCTGCCCGGCGACCGTTGCGAGCGACAGGCCGGGGCGCAGCGGAGAGGCCATGCCGATGGCGCCCGAAAAGCGCAGGACGGGAATGATCGTCGATTTCTTGAAAGGCCACATGGTGGTCGAACAACCTCACAGGACACGGCAGCACATCGCGGTGCGCCGGCTCTTTACACGCAAAAGCCGAACCGAGGCGACCACACTTTTTCAATCGGGCAACGCAATGCGCTCGACTTCATCGCCCGCAACGAGGGCGAAGCGGCCCAGCCGCCAGTCCTCTTTCGCGGCATCGATGTGATCCTGCGACGATGACACGAAGTTCCACCAGATGTGGCGCGGGCCATCCATCGGCTCGCCGCCGAGCATCATGAGGCGCACGTGCGAGGTCGCCAGGATCGAAATACGGTCGCCAGGTCGGAACGTGAGCAGACGACCAGCATCGAACGACTGTCCTGCAATATCGACGGCGCCTGACACGATATAGACGCCGCGTTCGTCATGGTCGGCATCGAACGGCAGAATGGCGCCCGGCGCAAGAACGGCCTCCGCATACAAGGTTGGATGCGGGAATTCGGTTGGCGCGGTTTGACCAAATACCGACCCCATGATCACCCTCACGCGCTTGCCCTCCCCCTCGATGCGGGGCAGTTCGGCCGGACCGTAATGGGCGAATGTCGGGGCACGATCCTCGTGTGCCTTCGGCAGGGCGCACCACGCCTGGATCCCGAACATGCGACGCGGCCTGGCGCGTGCTTCAGGCGCCTCGCGTTCCGAATGCACGATGCCCCGCTCCGCTGTCATCAGGTTGACTTCGCCTGGCCGAATGGCCAGCGACGTACCAAGTGAATCGCGATGCCAGATTTCTCCCTCGAACAGGTAGGTGACGGTTGCGAGGCCGATGTGCGGATGCGGTCGCACGTCGATGCCAGAGCCCAGGATGAACTCAGCTGGCCCCATCTGGTCGAAAAAGATGAACGGCCCCACCATCTGCGCCTTCGCCGACGGCAAAGCACGGCGCACCTCGAAGCCACCCAGATCCCGCGCCCGCGGAACGATGACGTGCTCGATCGCATCGCAGCTCAACTTGTCGCCATGACCAGGGTCGGGTGACGGTTGCCAACTCATGGGATATCACCTCGGTCGGTTAGGCTCGACGCCAAAACAAAAGGTCGAGCAAAGGACGATCAATTCCACGTTTCAATTCTGCCGGCTGTCGATCCTTCACAGCATGCCGAGCGGTGCCTTTCTGCGGGGTGGCGGAAACACCTTGTCCAGGACCGCCAGTTCGTCAGCTGTCAGGGTCAAGTCTTGCGCCACGGCATTGGCTTCGACATGGGCGACCTGCGACGCCTTCGGGATGGCGATCACACCCGGCTGACGCAGTACCCAGGCGAGGGCGACCGTCGCGGACGCGATGTTGCGAGCCCTGGCAATTGCAACGAGCGCCGGATTATCCAGAACAGCGCCCTGACCGAGCGGCGAATAGGCCATGATCGTCACATTTGCGCCGGCACACGCCGGCACCAGGTCGAACTCGATGCCACGACAGCCCAGGTGGTAGAGAACCTGGTTGGCGACACACGCCGCGGGCTTGCCGCCCGCGCCGAACTCGCGCATGTCGTCACTATCGAAGTTGCTGACGCCCCAAGCCTTGATCTTGCCCTCAGCCTTCAGCTGCTCGAAGCCTGCAACCGTCTCTTGCAAGGGATGGGCGCCCCGCCAATGCAGCAAAAAGAGATCGAGGCAATCGGTCCTGAGCCGCTTCAGGGAGCGCTCGCAGGCGGCTTGCACACCGGCGCGCGATGCGTTGTGCGGATAAACCTTGCTGACAAGATAGACCGTATCCCGGCGTCCCGCGATGGCTTCCCCCACCACCCCTTCGGCACCACCCTCGGCATACATCTCTGCGGTGTCGATCAGTGTCAGCCCAAGATCGAGCCCCCGCCGCAATGCCCTCACTTCATCTGTTCTCGCACCAGCGCTTTCACCCATCTTCCAGGTGCCCAGACCGAGCGCCGGCACCCGCGAGCCGTTGGAAAGTGTCACGTAACGCATTACACACTCCCAAAATTCAATCCTTGCTGACTGCCCCGACAATCCGCCGACCCAGCGCGAACCGATGGACCTCCGATGGACCGTCATAGATCCGGAAGGCGCGCACGTCGCGGAAGATGCGTTCCACGGGCGTATCCCGCGTCACGCCAGAGCCACCCAGCACCTGCATCGAGCGATCGACCACTCGCCAGATTGCTTCAGAACACATCACTTTGGCCATGGAGCTCTCGGTGCCGCCGCGACCACCGCTGTCGAGTACCCAGGCGCAATGCCAGATCGCAAGCCGTGCCATGTGCAGATCCATGGCGTTGTCGGCCAGCATGAATGACACGCCCTCATGGGAGCCAAGTGTCTTGCCGAATGCCACGCGCCCTCGCGCATAGTTGGTCGCACATTCGTGGGCGCGACACGCAGCACCGAGCCAGCGCATGCAGTGCGTGAGCCGCGCCGGCGCCAGCCGCACCTGCGCATACTTGAAGCCCTGCCCCACTTCGCCCAGCACATCGTCGCCCGCCACCTTCAACTCGGCGATGTCCACGACGGCGTGCCCCCCCATGAAGGAGCAATCGATCGTATCGAGCGTCCTGGTGATTTTGAACGATGGGTTCGGCAGGGGAGTGAGAAACATCGTCGCATCGGCCGAACCATCACCCGTGCGGGCCATGATGATGGCGAATGCTGCCCCTTCCGCGCCGGTGATCAACCATTTCCGACCCGAAATCCGCCAGCCGTTACCATCGGGAACCGCCCGCGTTTTCAGCATCACTGGATCGGAACCGGCCCCTCCGTCCGGCTCGGTCATGGCAAAACAAGAGCGCGTCAGTCCGCGCGCAAGCGGCCGCAGATATTTCTCCTTCTGTGCCGGCGTGGCAACGATGTCCAGCAGGTGAATGTTGCCCTCGTCAGGAGCCTGGCAGTGTAGCGCGACCGGCCCCAGCATCGAATAGCCGGCGGCTTCCAGCGCCACAGCTTTGCCCCTATGGTCCAGCCCGCGCCCGCCGAATTCTGCCGGGACGTGCACAGCGAGTAGGTTGGCCAGCCGGGCTTTCGCATTCAAATCGCGGCGCAGTTCGTCAGTTGGTCCGTGCGACGTCCAGCGTGGATCCTGTTCGAACGGCACCACGTCACGGCGCACGAACGCGTCGATTTCTTCCTTCAAGTCGGCTAGCTGCTTGGGAAGCGAAAAGTCCATGGAACCCGCCTTGTGGCAAGAAATAGTTTGGACGCCAAGGTAGCCAAGTTGGCGAGGGTGACAAGCGCGTCGACGGTAGCATCGCGCCATAAGGTTGCACGACCACCTCTGCAATGTCAAGAACATTTATAGAACTTTATTGCTTTTTTGTTCTTGACCCCGGCTATTCGATCTGCCACGCTGAACGCCACGTTACCTTAACGGATGTCGGAGTGGCAGCGGTGGGATCGGTTGACCTTAGGGTTGCAAGGCCGCACGCAATGATACCGATGGGCATGCGACCTGTGCATCAAGTGGCTCCCACCTCTGCGCATCCGCCCTAGCAGGCATGGCGCGACTGCGACATGTTGCCAATCAACTGACGATCGAGTGCAGTGCTGCCAAGGACCAACGATGCGTACCCTTAGTGCCGATGCCCTCAGCAAGTTCGTGTCAGATATTTTCGTGAAGGCAGGCTGTTCGCGCGCCCAGGGCGACCGGCTGGGCGAAAGCCTTGTCGGCGCCAACCTGGCGGGTCACGACAGCCACGGTGTCGTGCGCGTGCCCTGGTATGTGCAAAAGAAGGTCTCCGGCGAATTCATTTCCGACCAGAAATTGAAGATCATCTCGGAAACGCCGGTCCTGGCCGTTGTCGATGGCCAATACGGATTCGGCCAGACGATGGCCCCGCAGGCCGTCGCGATCGGTATCGGCAAATGCAAGTCCATGGGACTTGCAGTCGTTGCCCTGCGCAACTCGGGACATGTCGGACGGGTCGGTGAATGGGCCGAGATGGCGGCTGCCGCGGGGCTTGTATCGATCCACTATGTGAATGCCGCATCGAGTTTGCTTGTGGCGCCGTTTGGCGGTGTCGATCGTCGCTTTTCAACCGCGCCCTATGCCTGTGGCATTCCTCGCGCCGGTACCGACTCGTTGATCCTTGACTTTGCAACGTCGGTTGTTGCCGAAGGCAAGGTACTGGTGGCCAGTCAGGGTGGCAAGGCGTTGCCTGAAGACGCCTTGATCACACAGAGCGGCGAGATGAATGGCGATCCGCGCACGCTATACGGTGATTTCGACGCCAAGGCCATGCGTTCCTACAAGAACGGCACCGGAGCGATCCGCGCGTTTGGCGAACACAAGGGCTCGGGCTTGGCTTTCATGTGCGAAATATTGGGCGGCGCGCTCACTGGTACAGGCGCCGCCAACGAGGCACGCCCGCAATGGGCGAACGGCATGTTGTCGTTCTACGTCGACCCGGAAAAGCTTGACCCGGAAGGTTTTTTTCCCACCGAGGTGGCACGCTACGTCGGCTATGTGAAGAGTTCAAAGCCCGTAAGGGCTGGTGACGAAGTACTCGTACCCGGCGAGCCGGAGTTGCGCACGCGCACGGAGCGGCTGGCCAAGGGCGTGCCGTTGCCAGACGACACCTGGGATCTGATCATCAACGCCGCCCGCTCGGTCGGTGTCGATGAAATGCGCATCCGAGCGGCAACGGGTTAGTGTTGGCTGCCGGCCGCGCCGATCGGCGACGACCAGTTGCAATGAATTTTCCTCTCGAGCCCAGAGACAGCCATGCAGCCCCCCCACCCCCCCC
>JAKFWF010000010.1 GCA_021730785.1 Hyphomicrobiaceae bacterium | reverse complement strand
CGATCCTCAAGCTGGGGCTCCCCGCCCCGTTACGCCTGTTCTCTCAACTGGTTACTGTCCATTCCGGGCGCCACCCTCGCGGCTCCTGCCCCCGCCTCAGCGGGCTGTCGCGTAGCGACTTCGTGCCCTGGCCCGAGGCCGCCGTGCATCACACTGACGCCAACACCAAAAGCGGACCCAACGGGTATGCGCAAGCTAGCAACGCGCCAGTGTCGGAGCGCATTGCAGTGCGCGCGTTCTGTCATTACGCTGGCAGCGCGCGGACTTGGGGCCGCACGACCGCGGCGCTGGAGACGACCCTGCAATGTACGCACTATTGACGCTGCCGGCGCTCCTGGCGATGGTCACCGGCTATTTGCTGGGCTCGATCCCGTTCGGCCTGCTGCTCACGCGCGCGGCCGGCATGGGCGATATCAGGGCCATCGGCTCCGGCAACATCGGCGCAACCAACGTCCTGCGCACCGGCAACAAGGCGGTGGCGGCGGCCACCCTCGTGCTCGATGCGCTTAAGGCGACGGCCGCGGTGATGCTCGCCAAGACTGGCTTATTCGGCTCCGTGCCGGCACTTGACATCGCTTATCTGGCAGGCTTCGGCGCGCTGCTCGGGCATCTTTATCCGGTGTGGCTCGGCTTCAAGGGCGGCAAGGGCGTCGCGACCTACATCGGCATGCTGGGCGGCATGTACTGGCTGTTCGCGGTGATTTTCTGCGCCACGTGGCTGGTGGTCGCGGCCGGCACCCGGCTGTCGTCGCTGTCGGCACTGGTCGCGGTGATCGCAACCCCGTTCGCGGTATGGGCGATCGGCTGGCCGGAATTCGCCATCCTGCTGCTGGTGCCCTCGCTTCTGCTGATCTGGAAGCACAAGCCCAACATCAGCCGGCTGCTCAAGGGCGAGGAACCGCGGATTGGCGCAAAATCCTGATCGCGATGCTGATGATCCAATGACGCTCGGCGACAGGATCTTCGCCGCGGCGCCGTTGCCTGTCGCTGTTCTCGACGACATCCAGCGCCTGGCGTGCCTGCGCCTGATCCGATCGGAAAACGTCGGACCGGTCACTTTTCGCGCGCTGATCAACCATTTCGGCGGCGCCCAGGCGGCCCTCGATGCCTTGCCCGAAGTGTCGCGCCAAGGCGGCCGGCGCCGACCGGCGAAAGTCTGCCCGCGCGAGGCGGCTGAGCTGGAACTGGCGGCCGCCAGTGCCGTTGGTGCCATCCCCGTGTTCACGATCGAGCCTGGCTATCCAGCGCTCCTCGCCCACATCGACGTGCCACCGCCCCTGCTCTACGTCAAAGGCCGCGTCGAACTGCTGAACAGGCCCGCGGTCGCCATCGTCGGCTCGCGGGATGCGTCGGCGGCTGGGCAGAAGATCGCCCGCGATCTCGCCCGCGGACTCGGTGCGGCCGGCTGGGTCGTCGCCTCCGGTCTCGCACGCGGCATCGATGCAGCGGCCCACATCGCGGCCATGGATACCGGCACCATCGCCGTGCTGGCCGGCGGCATCGACATCATCTATCCGCCGGAGCACGCTGTGCTGCAGGCTGCGATCGGCGAACAGGGCTGCCTCGTGACCGAGATGCCGCCGGGCTTCCAGCCCCGAGGGCAGGACTTTCCCCGGCGCAACCGTATCATCTCGGGCCTCAGCCGCGGCACCGTGGTGGTCGAAGCGGCGCGCCGTTCCGGCACGCTGATCACGGCGCGGTATGCCGGCGAGCAGGGTCGCGATGTGTTCGCCGTGCCCGGCCACCCGCTCGACCCGCGCGCCGAGGGGACCAACCAGCTGCTGAAGGATGGTGCGACGCTCGTCACCACGTCCGATGACATCCTGCGCGCGCTCAGCCCGGTGATCGAAGGCTTCACCGACAGAACCGTGCCGGCGCCAAGTTATCCACAGGCATCGCGGCCCGAAATTGCGCTCCCGCCGCGCGCCGACCAGAGCGATCGCGAGCGGGTGCTGGAAGCGCTTGGCCCGGCTCCCGTCGCCATCGACGAACTGGCGCGCGCCACGGGGCTGTCGAGCCGGGTGATCCAGATCATTCTGACCGAACTGTCGCTTGCCGGCCGCATCGCCCTGCACGGCGGACAACTGGTGTCGCTGGCGATTGATGCGCAGCGTCCGTGAACAGGGCGCAGTCGGCATCAAACCTTGTTCAAATCAGCGAGATCATACCGGCCAGCGGAACACATGACCCTTTGCCTTATCCGCCGGCCGAGCGGCCAAGGACCTTAGGCCACGAGCGCTCGGCACGCAAAAGTCTTGACCTCCTTCAAGTCAAGACTTTTGCAAGACGGTATCAGTCGTCCAGCGCCTCGGCCACGTGCCGCTGCACTATCTGCAGGCGCGCCTCCTGTGAGGCAACTTCGAGCAGACTGCCGAGTGTCACACACCCTGCCCGAAGCGCCAACGACCGCAGTTCAACCGTCATCTCCGCGATGTAGTCCAACAGCTCAGCTGGGCAACAACCTTCATGCGCCGCCACAGACGGCTCCGCTTCACGATCTGACTGCTTGTCACCCATGAGGTCCCCCCACGTCAAATATTCCTACGTATCGCAACGCATTCCAATCTTTTGTTGAATACCTGGAAGTTTGTCCGCACGCGAGCAAAAGTGAAAGCGCCAAAGTGTCCCAATCGCCCTCCGGTTTGACAGTGCGACTGCGATCACCCATGTTCCCGCCGCCTTTGGACCTAGGCCCGCCCCCGGGCTCGCTGGTCTGAAATCTCAATTCGCGCCCCCCCTGCTGGCCGCTTGGCGACTTCATCGCCCTTGCAGCAGTGCAGCGATGGACGCCTTCAACCTAATGGTCTCGCATGAACGTTGTCATCGTCGAATCGGCTGCCAAGGCCAAGACCATCAACAAGTACCTGGGCCGCGACTTCCGTGTCATCGCCTCGATCGGGCACGTGCGCGATTTGCCCTCGAAAGATGGCTCGGTCGAGCCCGACAACGACTTCGCCATGCACTGGGACCTGGAAGGGCGCGGCGCCAAGGTGATGAAGGACATCGCCGCGGCGGTGAAGGGCTGCGACAAGCTGATACTCGCCACCGACCCCGATCGCGAGGGCGAGGCGATTTCCTGGCACATCATGGAAGTGCTGGGCGACAAGAAGGTCTTGAAGGGCGTGCATGTGGAGCGCGTCGCCTTCAACGCCATCACCAAGCAGGCGATTCTGGATGCGATGAAGCACCCGCGCCAGATCGACCAGCCGCTGGTGGCAGCCTACCTCGCCCGCCGTGCGCTCGATTATCTCGTCGGCTTCAATCTATCGCCGGTGCTGTGGCGCAAGCTGCCGGGCGCCAAATCGGCCGGCCGCGTGCAGTCCGTCGCCTTGCGCCTCATCTGCGACCGCGAAGCCGAGATCGAAGCCTTCAAGACCGACGAATACTGGACGATCGAAGCGACGCTCGCCAACGAGAAGGCGCAGGAATTTCCCGCCCGCCTCGTCTCGATCGCCGGCACCCCCTTGAAGAAGCTCGACATCAAGGACGGCGTCACCGCGAACGCCATCAAAGCTGCGATCGAGAAGGGCGACTTCAAGGTCGCGAGCGCCGACAAGAAGCCGACCAAGCGCAACCCCTATCCGCCGTTCACCACGTCGACCCTGCAGATGGACGCGTCCCGCAAGCTCGGCTACTCGGCCAAGCAGACCATGCAGGTTGCCCAGCGGCTCTACGAGGGCGTCGACATCGGCGGGGAAACTGTCGGCCTCATAACTTACATGCGAACCGACGGCGTGCAGATCATCCCCGAGGCCGTGTCGCAGATCCGCGATGTGATCTCGGCCGAGTACGGCCGCAACTACACGCCGTTCGCGCGCGAGTACAAATCGAAGGCGAAGAACGCCCAAGAGGCGCACGAGGCGGTCCGACCGACCGATCCGCGGCGCAAGCCCGATCAGGTCAAGCGCTATCTCGAAGCCGACCAGGCGGCCCTCTACGACCTGATCTGGACCCGCACCATCGCGAGCCAAATGGCGGCCGCCGAAATGGAGCAGACGACCATCGAAATCGCCGTGCAGGGGCGCGATGGCAAGCCTTATGGCCTGCGCGCTTCCGGCTCGGTCGTCACCTTCGACGGCTTCCTGCGCGTTTATCAGGAGGGCCGCGACGAGCGCGCGCGCCTCATCACCAAGGGCAAGGATGACCGCGCCGACGCCGACGATGACGATAGCCGCCGCCTGCCGCCGCTGGCTGCCGGCGACCGCCTGAAGGACAAGGGGATAGAGGCCGAGCAGCACTTCACCCAGCCCCCGCCCCGCTTCTCCGAGGCGACGCTCGTCAAGCGCATGGAAGAACTCGGCATCGGCCGCCCCTCGACGTTCGCCTCGACCTTGGCCGTGCTGCGCGACCGCGACTACGTGCGCATGGAAAAGAAGCAGATGGTGCCCGAGGACAAGGGCCGCCTCGTCACCGCGTTTCTGAAAAGCTACTTCCAGCGCTACGTCGAATACGACTTCACCGCCGACCTGGAGGAAAAGCTCGACCTCATCTCGGACGACAAGCTCGAATACAAGCAGGTGCTGCGCGACTTCTGGAAGGAGTTCACGGGCGCCATCGACGAGACGAAGGAGTTGCGCGTCACCGACGTGCTCGACAAGTTGAACGACATCCTGGGGCCGGCGATCTTCCCGGCCAAGGAGGACGGCTCCGATCCCCGCGCTTGCCCCGCCTGCAGCGCCGGTCGCGTCAGCTTGAAGGTCGGCAAGTTCGGCGCCTTCATCGGTTGTTCGAACTATCCCGAGTGCCGTTTCACGCGGCAGTTCTCCGACACCGGCAACACCGGCGAAGGCGCCTCGCCAGAAGGCCGCCTGCTCGGCACCGATCCGGAAACCGGGCTCGCCGTCACGGTGCGCTCGGGCCGCTTCGGCACCTACCTGCAGCTCGGCGAAGCCAAGGGCACCGATAAGCCGAAGCGCTCCTCGATCCCCAAGGGCATCGATGCGGCGACGATCGACCTAGAGAAGGCGCTCCAGCTGCTGCGCCTGCCGCGGGAGGTTGGCATGCACCCCGAGACCAACACCATGATCACGGCCGGGCTCGGCAAGTTCGGGCCCTTCATCAAGCACGACGGCAAGTTCGCCAACCTGGAGAGCATGGAGGATGTGTTCACGGTCGGCATCAACCGCGCCGTCACGCTGATCGCCGAGAAGGCGGCCGGCGGAGGAAAAAGCCGGTTCGCCCGCGCCAAGCCGACCGCGCTGCGCACCGTGGGCGAGCACCCGGACGACAACGGCAAGATCGAGGTGTTCGCCGGCAAATACGGGCCCTACCTCAAGTACGGCGACGTCAACGCCACGATCCCCAAGTCGAAGGACCCGGCAACCGTAACGCTGAGCGAGGCCGTCGACATCATCGCCGAGCGCATCGCCAACGGCGGCGGGGGCAAATCGAAGAAAAAGGCGCCGGCGAAGAAGGCTGTTGCCAAGGCACCGGCCAAAGCGAAGGCACCGGCAAAGGCTGCTGCAGGTGCAAAACCGAAGCCGTCGACCAAGGGGGCCGGCAAGGTGAAAGCGGCCGAATGAGGCCGCACCGCCGCCAAATGGCACGTGCCCGCGTCAGGCGGTCGGACTAGCCAGCCATCGTCGGCTATTTGCCCACAGGTCTGGGGACGCTTTGGCCGGCATCATGCAAACCGATCCGCATCAACGATCTGCCCGTGTCTTCGAAGCCAATACTTTGGTAGAGTCTGGCAGCTTTTTCATTGTGCTTCTCGACTTCGAGATGCAGCGTTCTGATGCCCAGGCTTGCTGCCTGGGAGACCGCAAATGCGAGCAGCGTTCGCCCCAATCCTTTGCCGCGAACATGGGGCGTCAAATAAAGATCGGTGATGAAGCCATCGCGTCCCCCATATTCGATGTCGAAGCTCATCGCGATGATGACGTAGCCAACGGCATCCCCACCACAACGCACAATCCAGGCGCGAGCCGGTATCTCTCGGCCCGCTAACTGCGCAACGGCATCAACTGCAGCCGGATTGAGCGGGTGACCATCCTCGATGTGGAACGCGATCGCCAGGTTCCGCAGCACTGCCACATCGGTATCGGTCACCAACGCAAACGTCACAGGGCGTTCGTCCATTTGCGTCGTCATGCTGCCGCCCCCCCTGAACGCTCCAGCCTCACGGCTGTCTGATGCACTGGGCAGGCATCGGGTGGACAGGCACTGTCATCGCACAGCCGGCACACATAATTCGCAATGTCGATGGTGCTGGTCATCGCCACCAGCAAAGCTTCCGCCACCGCATCGAGGTGCTCTCGCTGCCGGGGCGTCAAGACCTCGACGATCTCGCACAACACATCAGTGCGCTCCGCCGCCACGCGTCGCACCCGCGCCTTGCCTGCCTTTGTCAGGTGCAGTGCAACGGTGCGCCGATCGTCGCCCCGCTTGCTCGTTACCAGTCCCGCGGCTTCGAGTTTGTCGACCAAACGCACCGTCGCCGTATGCGACAGTCGCAGCGCACGCGACAGCGCAGAATTCGAACAGCCGTCGTCGTAGCCGATGATGTTGAGGGCGGCAGCCGCCGAGTCCGTCTCGCTTGCGTGGCTGGTGAAGTGCCGATCAAGTTTGTCGGCAATCTCGCAGGCCAGCGCCCCCAGCAGATTGGCGGTTCTCTGTTTGGACATCGCAGCGCACGCTCCGTTGGCGACTCATTTTCGATACGTTCGACCCAGTTTTAGGTTATGTGCGTGCTACACGCACATGAAAAACAAGCGACCGGAGAACTCAACCGACGAGCAGTGCGCGATTTGAACGAAGCTTGGAGCGGTCGAGCGGCGGCGGCTGCATTGGCGACTCGCACCGGGGCGAGGAATTCACATCGTAGGGTATTGACAGCAACTTCGCCGCACGCGGCGCTGCTGCTGCAAAACATCCGGAAATTGCAATGAAGTTTTGGTGGGTGATGTAGGATTCGAACCTACGACCCGGTGATTAAGAGT
>JAKFWF010000064.1 GCA_021730785.1 Hyphomicrobiaceae bacterium | reverse complement strand
GGCCTTGTGTTCCGTGGACGGCGGCCGCGATGAGTTCGTCGGCGTCTTCGGCGGCTGTCCGGTCCGTGCTTCGAGTTCGGCGATGCGCGCGAGCAGCGCCTTGTTCTGTTCGAGGAGGTTGTCGATCCTCGCAAGCAGCGACACCACCAGCGGCTTCAGGCTGTCATGGTCGAGCGAATCGCGTGTCTCGGGCGGCATCCCGATGCTTGAATCAGGCGATCCCGACGCAATCAATGCCGGCACCGCGAGTCAAACCGACGCAGGGGGTGAGCAGTTACCTGTGCGCCGACAAGCCTGTCGCTCTGAGACTTCGCGGCCGTACCTGTTGTGCCGTCGCCAGCAGACGCAAGCACGATGCGGCCCAACTCGAAGGTCTGGCCTATGCGGTCACGGGCAATAGGCGGGGCGGAATATTCGGCATGGTTCCCAAGCTCGACGCAGAATGGGCCGAAGCCGTCAGCATCCACCTCGACGTGCGCAATGGTGCGGCCTACTTGATGTTGAGGCCGATGATATGGATCAAGCCCTTGTCGATGCGGGAGGCCGCGACTGATTTCATCCGGGCCCGGGAACTGAAGCGCTACAACCCTCAGGCCAACGCAATCCTTGGTGCTTGGATCAAAGTCTTGCTCGGAGACGTCGGGCGCGGCGAGAACAGTACCGTGACGGCATTTGGCGATGGCGACTATCCGGTCGGCTTCACAATCAATACTCAGACCGCGTTCAGCCGAACGGAGATCCGGAATGCCGGCTAGTGCGTCAGAGTTGTCCGCGAGTACGTACCTGTCGGAGCCCCAGCTGCTATTCGCAAACGGCTGCGTCGACACGCATCCGCTTCGTGGGCTGGTCGGATCTGGACCATATAGCAGCGATCTTGCTTACCCGAAGTCTGTCAGGATTGCTTTCTTTGCCCCCGCAGCAGCTATGGCCCGCCTCGACGCGCTCGTCGGAGAGTTATCGGCAGCATCTAAAGTTCGCGATGCTCCGAACTACTATCTCGACTACCCTGGCTTTCAGCGCGCCTTTCGGATTCCTCTTGTGCCGCCATCACAGAACCTGCGAACAGAGGCACCGCCCGTCTGCGCTGAGCACGCACTCTCGGGCAACGGTGCCGGACTTGCTCACGAAATTGGTGCTGCGCTCGGTCGGCTCATCCGTAATCGCTCGAATTTCGACGTGCTGCTGATCTTCCTGCCGAATGCTTGGGAACGAGCCTTCAAGGCCGAAGGGTTCGATCTCCATCATCAGCTGAAGGCGGAACTTGCGCCGGCTGGCGTCGCCGTCCAAATCGTCAAAGAAAAAACCGAGCAGCGCGATCGGGCCCAAGTCATGTGGGGCATCAGCGTTGCTCTCTATGCCAAGGCCGGCGGGATTCCGTGGAAGCTTGTCGATCACGCACGCGATGAGGCCTACATCGGCCTGAGTTATGCGATGAAGCAGCACAAGAGCGGCGCGGAATACACCACCTGTTGTAGCCAAGTCTTCGACCCAGACGGAACCGGCTTCGAATTCGTGGCATTCGACACGCGCGACTTCACCACGGACCGGCAAGGCAATCCCTTTCTCTCCTACACCGAAATGCAGGCCGTACTATCCAGGAGTTTACTGCTGTACCAGAACGGCCACCGTGGGCGTACGCCGCGCAAGATCTACGTGCACAAGACCACGCTGTTCACGCCCGACGAAATTCTCGGCGCGCACGACGCGTTCGGCGGGCGCACTGAGCTGGAGCTGATCCAGGTCGTACGCAGCCACAACTGGTACGGCCTCAAATGGCCGGCTCCCCGCAATGGCGGCAGTCCTGTCCCGGACAACTATCCCGTCGATCGTGGCCTCTATCTGCCGATCAGCCCGAATGAATGTTTGCTTTGGACACAGGGCAGCGTCACCGGCGTCAACCCGCGTGACGCGACCAAACCCGTGTTCAAGGATGCGCCGCTGAAGCCGTTACCCCATCCCATTTTGCTCCGCCGGTTTTCAGGCGCAAGCGGATGGCACGACACTTGCCAGACCACGCTGTCCTTGACCAAGGTCGATTGGAACAACAACACGCTCTACAAGACCTTGCCAGCGACACTCGTCTATTCGAGCCTGTTCGCCGATGTCGTCAAGAACAATCCGGAAATCGTCGATCAAGTCTACGATTACCGCTTCTTCATGTGAGAATGCTTGCCGGAACCGGCGGTTGCTGTCGCCGGAAACCTGCCCCGGGTCAGTCTCTACGCCATCCACGCGCGGCTTGCTTCGGGTGAAGGCACGCGATGGCCGGCTCCGAGAAAACTGCCACGATGACGGAGGCAGGCGACGAACACGAGGAAGGGCCGAGACAGTCGAGCCGCGCGTCAAATGAAAACTGTCGCTGCCCAATGTGACGGTGGCGGTCTGCTTGGATGACGTCGAGCGCGAACAGAGCTAACAGCAATCCCGCGACCCGACCTCCCCGGTTGGGCGCTGCAACAGCGAAGACAGCACATGGCCGCAAGCGTTACGCCGCATCTGCTCCAGAACGCAATCACGTCCATTCAGCTTGGCATCGAGGACTATAGATCCAACGACCCGCGCCGGACCATCAGCGCAGTTCGCAACTTCTATGCGGGCGTTCTACTGCTCGGAAAGCAATGCCTGCTCGAACAGGCTCCCGACGCCGGCCCCATGCAGGTACTTGCGACCAGCTTTCAGCCCATGCCCGATGATGCTGGCGGCGTTACGATTGTCCCCAAGGGATTTCGGACCATTGATCTTGGCGAATTGCGAGAGCGCTTCAAGCAGTTCGATCTCGATTGGCCAAAGGGAGATATTAGCGGCCTGCAGCGCCTGCGCAACGAGTTCGAGCACTTCCACTCATCGGCCCAGGACACCACTATCCGGCAGGTCATCGCCTCGTGCTTCCCGCTGGTCGATGGCTTCTTCGAGATCCTCGATCGGAATCCGGCGCAACAGCTCGGTGCCGCATGGGAGACGATGCTCGAGGAAGAGAGGTTTTTCACAGCCCAGAAGGCCTCTTGCCACCTCACGCTCAAGTCCTTGCCCTGGTGTGCCGAGTTAAAGGATGTCGAACTGAGCTGCCCTAATTGCGGATCTGCTCTACTCTACCAAGTAGACCCAAACAACGATGATCCTTCGTCGATCGAAGGCCGATGCCGGGCGTGTGATGACATCATCACTGCCGAGGGGTTTGTCAGTCTCGTGGTCGAGGCCATCCACGGCGGCGACGATTATCTTGCGGCGAAGGATGGCGGCGAGCCGGTCGTCAATGATTGTCCCGATTGCGGGCAGCCAACCTATGTTCAGAATGGCGAGATCGATGGTTGCTATTTTTGCCAACAGCGTGCGGCGAGCGAGTGCGCGCGATGCAAAACGCCGATGTCGATCAACGACGTCTCGGTGAATTCGCCCAAGTTCTGCACCTACTGCGATCACATGATGACAAAAGACGACTAACGAGCATCGCTTAACATAGCGCCGCTTGCAAATATCATCTAAATTATTGAATCGGCAGAGAACTTATCACAAGATATGTTATGCGGCTGTGGAGTGCGTGGGGTGACGGACACCACATGACGATGCAGGGAGGTTCGTGCGAACGTATCCATACTGATTCGCCGGAGGTCACGCTCGCCCACAGCACTTCTCATCCGATTCTAGATTGAGAGCATTCAATGCGCATCGTGGCCACCACGTTGGATGACCTGTGCCGAAAGGTGCTGCCGCGCCTGTTGGATGGTGCCGACACGACTCAGTCTTCACGGGGGCTCGCTCACGAACGGCGTGGCGTCCTGCTTGAGCTGAAAAATCCCCGAGCACGCCTTAGCCGTACCGAGACGCGCGGCAAGCCGTTTAGCTGCCTCGGCGAGTTGCTCTGGTACTTGTCTCGCGACAATCGCCTGGAATTCATTGAGTATTACATCGAGAGATACAAGAAGGAATCCGAAGACGGGGAAACGGTGCATGGCGGCTATGGCCGCCGATTATTCGCGCACGAGAGCCACGACCAGGTGCAAACACTCATCGCCAACTTGCGACAGAAACCAGATACGCGCCGCGCCGTTCTGCAGATTTTCGAGCCGAGAGACACCGAGCGGCGTTACAAGGAAATTCCATGCACTCTGGCCATGCAATTCGCCGCCCGTCGCAATAAGCTGGACATGATCGTGACGATGCGGTCTCAGGATGCCTATGTCGGACTGCCCCACGACGTGTTCTGCTTCACAATGCTCCAAGAAATCATTGCTCGATCCATCGATCTCGAGATCGGTGAATACAAGCAATTCGTCGGAAGCCTGCATCTCTACGAAGACAACCGCGCCTCGGCCGAGCAATACCTGACCGAGGGAGTGCAAAAGACGATCGCGATGCCGCCGATGCCGCTTGGCGATCCTTGGCCATCTATCAGACAAGTGCTGGAAGCCGAGGTTGATATTCGAACCGGCCGTGATGTTTCATCCGCTGTCCGCAAACTCAATCCTTACTGGCGTGATCTGGTCAAACTGTTGCAGATATTCGCAGCAAGCGGCGATTGCGCAAAGATTCGACGGTTAAAGGCGTCACTGACGTTTCCGGGTTACTTTGTGTATGTCGACAAACGTAAGCGGATGAAGCGTCGCCCGCCGCAGCAACCGCGCGAGCCACGATTGCCATTCTAATTAGGACCTGACCGTGTGGCCTAACCGTCAACCAGTTGCCGACCGCCTTGGTGCGGCTCTTGAACAGCACTCCCGCTCAAAGCGAAAACTGCCGGGCACCTCGACGCAGGCGCGCCGATCCGCGCTGGCTTGGCAAATGGTCGCGAGCTTGCGCCGGCTGGACTACACAAAAGTGCTCAAAGCGCGACTGATTGATCCTGCGCGCGCCGATCCGAACAATATTTTGTTCGATCCCGAGCGCGCAGCGATCTTTCATCACAAGGCCGGAAACCTCGATGAGGCCTTCTGGATTACGTTCCTTTCCATTCACTTTGGCAAGCACGGCCGTCACGGTTGGCAACGTCTACGTGACGTGTACTCCGGGCTCGGGCAGTCGACCTGGACTTGGGCCAGATACAGCGCGGCTCCGCACTCTTTTGACCAATGGCTCTCAGCCAACGAGCCAAAAATCGGGGGCGCCTTCGGCAATCACCGGAAGTACAGCTCCATCCGAACCGATTCAGAGCAAGGCACCGACAAGGTGTTCCAAAGCTATCTCGCCTGGATCGGTCCGGCACGATCGCACCAACAGCTGGTCGCCCGGCTCGTCCAGGCAGGCGGTAACGACCCGCATGCGATCTTTGATCAGTTCTACCGCGACATGGATGTGAAGCAGTTTGGCCGATTGGGGAAGTTCGATTTCCTCGCCATTGTTGGTCGGCTGGATCTCGCGCCAATCACGCCTGGCTCAGCATACCTCAAGGGAGCCACAGGACCACTTGCGGGTGCCCGACTTTTGTTTGGCGGCGACCCAGACGCAGACCTCGCAATAAATAATCTCGATCGCTGGCTGATCGAACTCGACACCGATTTGGGGATCGGCATGCAGCCCATGGAGGATTCCATCTGCAATTGGCAAAAAAGCCCCGACAAGTTCAAGCACTTTACGGGGTGAGCTCTGTTATTGCTGACTGCACTTGGTCCCACGTGTAGCGCCGCTTCAATCCGTTGAGCTGACTTGGACTGATCACCCCGTGGTGCTGGAGCTGCCCGACAACGATGCCAGGGGCGATGCCCAACGAAACAGCGAAGCGCACGACGGCATTCATGTTGCTCCTCAGATTCAGCATCCGCTCATGTTCGCTCATCGGTATGAGAGAACTTGCGGCGAAGGAATTTGCTTCCCGTTCCTTCTCTGTGAGCTCCGCAGCATCACCATCGACAAACGTAGCCCCAGGGCTGTGCAACAACAAATGCCCCGCTTCATGGAAGAACGAAAACCAGAAGTGGTCGTCGGACAGGTGCCGGAAGCTCAATATGAGCATCGCCTTGTCAGGCGTGATGAAACGCGTGGCGCCGCTGGCCCGACATCCCGTTGGGGCTTTGATGAACACGACCGCAACGCCGGCAGCCGCGCAAAAAGATCGCAGGTGACTGATAAATTTCGCCGGCTCCTTCAATCGTGTCAGACCACGTATGGCCACAAGCGCCTCTCTGAATTTCGAGGGGCTCCACGTCGCACATTTGACGCTAGAAGCCTGCAATTCGCCTTGCCGCAACCAAGCCGCTAGAGCTCCAAGCTTGGACTCGAAGGCCTCGGAAGTCCGGTAAGAAAATGTCGTCGCATGCGCCGCATATCGATCTCGCCATTCATCGGGCGTCATCACCGAAAAATAGGCCAAAGCCGCGTGCAATAGATCTGACTTCGAACGACAGGCTATCCATCCGGCATCATTCATGTCCTTCAGCGGGAGAGTCCGCAACCAGGTCTTGGCAACTTCGGGAGCGAGCTTCCTCGCGGTTCGATCGAGGGCTGCCTCGAACCTGCTTTGACGCGCTGTCCAAAATGACGGTGTGCCGCCCAAAGCGTCGGCAAGTCGTATAGCTACGGCTTTTTCTATAGGCTCAGTGCCGGAAATAATGCGGAGAACGAACGAGCTGTCAGCATTCAGCCGGCGCGCGAGTTCTCCCGATGTCAGATTTTGTCGAGCCATAAACATCGCTATAGTGCTGCCAGGCGGTGAAAACCAGTCCGGCGCGAATTGTTGGCTCATGGTTTCGCTCCGATTGTCTCAATCCTGATGCGCGTAACTTTATGCCAGTCGATGTGGCCGTCCTTCTTGCGCGGCGTGGAGACATGGCCTGATGTGAACGTCACGATGATCGTTCCTTCGAGAAACACCCGCCAGCAATCGGCCGCTGTTGATGCGGCATGGTCGCCGTAAAGCGATGTGAATTCCAAGACGGTCTGGCAAGCTTCAACGCACGAAGTCGCTACGCGACAGCCCGCTGAGGCGGGGGCAGGAGCCGCGAGGGTGGCGCCCGGAATGGACAGTAACCAGTTGAGAGAACAGGCGTAACGGGGCGGGGAGCCCCAGCTTGAGGATCGA
>JAKFWF010000017.1 GCA_021730785.1 Hyphomicrobiaceae bacterium | reverse complement strand
CCACCAGCGGCTTCAGGCTGTCATGGTCGAGCGAATCGCGTGTCTCGGGCGGCATCCCGAGCTTGAATCAGGCGATCCCGACGCAATCAATGCCGGCACCGCGAGTCAAACCGACGCAGGGGGTGAGTAGTTACGAAGCATGACAAAACAGACGGCCAGGGCCGTTACGCCTTCCATCAAAAAAGAATAATATCCTATCTGTCCCCAACCCCCGCGTGCTGCGTCGGTCGCCGCCGGGCGGCATGTTCGGTCTTTTCCCAGTGGTAGGGTGCCACCGCCAGTTCGAACACCGCCCGCCAGGCCGCCCACGACACCAGCAGCCAGTACAGTGGCATCGTCACCACCCATGGGATCAGCGCTGTTGCTGCAACCCGGTGCGCTGCGATGGCGGCCAGCAGCATGGCGCTGCCGCAGCCGGCGATCAGATTGAACCCGGCGAGCGCGACGAAAGCCCGTTCCAATCCGTCGCCCGGCAACACGAGGAACGCGCCCTGCGACAGTTCCCACCCCAGCCACGCGTAGATCAACGGGTGCAGCAAACTCGATAGCAGCACGCCGCCGATCAGCGCCTGAAACGCCAGGAAGCCCGGGAGCCCCAGTTCGCGCAGGGTGCGCAGCGGCTGGCGCATGTGCACCAGATAGGTTTGCATCCAGCCCTTCAGCCAGCGCGTGCGCTGGCCGATCCAAGGCTTGAGACGGGTCGGCGCTTCCTCCCACGTCGCCGAGGGAATGGTGGCGATCACGCCGCCTGCCCGCGCGATGCGGATGCCGAGATCGGCATCCTCGGTGACGTTGTGGGGATCCCAGCCGCCGGACGTCTCCAGGAACGTGCGGCGGAAATGGTTCGATGTGCCGCCGAGCGGCATCGGCAGGCGGAAGCGGGCGAGCGCCGGCAGCAGGCCTTCGAACAGTGCCGCATATTCGAGTGCAAACTGCCGGTTGAGCCAGCTTGCTCGCGCGTTGTGGATCAGCAAGCTCGCCTGCACGCACTCGAGGCGCGGATCGCCGGTTGCAAATGCGTGGGCTGCCAGGCGCAGTTGCTGGGGCGCGGGGATATCCTCGGCGTCGAACACGGCGACAAGGTCGCCGCGGGCCAACTGCAGCGCATAGTTGAGCGCTTTCGGCTTCGTGCGTGGCAAGCAGTCCGGCACGATGACGATGCGGATGAACGGCGGCAGGACTGCCGCGCGGGCTGTCGCGATGGTTGCGGTGTCGCTCGCCTCCAGGACCAGAATGCAGTCGAGTTTGGCTGCCGGATAATCGATGCGCGCCAGTGCCTCCAGCAGATCCGGCAGCACGGCCGATTCGCGAAACAACGGCACCAGGACAGCGTAGTACGGCAAGTGTGCGTCGCCGAGCCGTCCGTTTGCTCCGCCCCCAGCCTTTCTTCGCGCCAGCAGGTGCGAGAGCACGAGCAGGCGAAACAGGATGACAAGAAGCACCGGGATGCTGACGGCAGCCAACAGAGCGGTATGGGTGGCGGCGGGCGCAACGAAGGCGCTGCCGATGGGCACGCCAAGCGCGACCACGATCGCGAGCAGCTGGGTCTGCCGGATCGGTCCGGCGGCCGACAGGGTCGGGTCCAGGCGCCGCAATCCGCGCACCGCATGGCGCAGGCGGGCGCGGCGTGCGTCGGCGCTCTCCCTGCCAATCAGCCCCTCAGGCGTCGTGAGCGCCACTGCCATCCCGCGCCGCCGTTGATCCTGCGTCATGATCGCAAGCAGGCGGGGACTGAGCTCCGTGCCGTCGATCGGCGTGGTGCCAGCCGGTAGTACCTCGCTGGAGTGCAGGCACTTGAGATCCAAGTGGGCTGCCACCGCATCGACGTAGGCTTGCTCGGTCAATCGGCGATCCGCGATCAGAAAGCGGTGCACGGGCACGCCGACCTGCTTGGCTCGGTCGATGGCCGCGGCCAGCGTGCCGGGGGCGAGGCCGTGATGCAGCAGAAAGGCATACTCTTCCCACTGGTCTCGGGCCGGCTCCGGCCACGACGACGCAGAGGCGCCCGATCGCAGCCGAGCGGGGGAATCGCCCGTGTCGTTGAATCGCGCTAAACTCGGGGGATGCACGAGACGCACGCTTTCGTGGCAGGCAATCGTGATACCGTGGGCGCTGGTTGGGCGCCGGGCACGCAATTGTCACGAGCGTAGGGTTTGCAGTGCTGGCAGTGCCACTCGGGTAAGTGCCCAGGTGGAATTTTGTGCAAGGACGGGTGGCTTCATGACGGCAAATCGCACTAGGGCGGCGTTTCGCAAGTTCCTGTTCACGTGCAGCACGTTCGGAAGGAACCTGCGAAACACAAGCCACACCAGCAACCCTATGAGTCCAGTGCCTCTTTTGTCGTCGAAGTTCGCGTCCAGTCCAGCTGCGAGTGGTGGCGAACTTCGACGACGGGACACGAGCAGGGCGGTCGAGTGTTTGGCCCGCAGCGGCAGAGCGTCGTTTGCAGGCTTCCTCCTGCTGCTCGGCGCGGCAGCGATCGCGACGGCGCAAACCCCCTTGCCGGCAGATTCGACGACGCCGACGGCCGCAGAGCGCCGCGTCGTCCTGCGCGTCGTGACCGAGGGCGAGTTCCCGCCGTTCAACTATTTCGACGACGAGGGCGTGCTGACCGGCTTCAACGTCGATCTGGCGCGCGCGCTGTGCCTTGAAATGAACGTCGCCTGCGACATCCAGGTGCGCGCCTGGGACGACCTGATCCCGACGTTGACGCGCGGCGAAAGCGATGCGGTGATGGCCTCGCACGTGGTCTCCGCCCGCGCCCTGAAAGCGGTTAATTTCTCCGATCGCTATTTCCACACCGCTGCCCGGTTCGCGGCGCGCCGCGACGGCCCGAAGCTCGAGATCACCCCCGACGGGGTCGAGGGCAAGCGCATTGCGGTCGCCAAGGGCACGGCGCACGAAGCCTATCTGGCCGAGTTCTTCCGGTTCGGACGCATCCAGGCTTTCGAGTCGCCCGAACTCGCCCGCGAGGCGCTGATCCAGAACAAGGTCGATTTGCTGTTCGATGACGGCATCGGGCTCGCGCTGTGGATCAACGGCACCTCGTCCAGCGAATGCTGCGAGTTGCGCGGAGGCCCCTTCCTCGAGCCACGCTATTTCGGCGAAGGCATCGCGATCGCCATCACCAAAGCTGACCCCAGACTGAAGAGCGAGTTGAATGCAGCCTTGAAGCGCGTGCGCGCCAGCGGCCGCTTCGACGAGATCGTCCTGCAGTACTTCCGCACGAGGCTTTATTAATTGTCGAATCCAACTCTGCTGCGCGGAGCCGGCCGGAAGCGACGGAACACCTTTACCGTGCCATCCGGCCGGCGCGCGGCACGCGTGTCGGATGGCGCAAACAAGCAAGTCGCATCCAACTCTGCTGCGCGGAGCCGGCGGGATGGGACGGGACACCTTTACCGCGCCGACGGGATGCGATGGAGTTTGGTTGTTGGTACGACACGATAGGAACGAGGTCCTCATGACAACAAAGCAACTTCCCCCCCGCGGCGAACTTGTCGTGCTGTTCGCGCACGCGGCCTATCAGCTCGGCGTCGAACTCGAGCGCCGCATGGCCGGTGTGCGGATCATCGAAGCGCGCACGCTCGACGAATTCCGTGCGAAGATGCCAGACGTGCACGTGGCCAGTTGCTCGATGATGTGGCGCAACGAACTGCTCGACGTGGCGCCGAAGCTTGTCTTCGTGCAGTCGGTCAGTGCCGGCATGAACCAGTATGACGTGGCGAAGTTCAAGGCCGCCGGCGTCCGCCTGGCGAGTGCTCAGGGCGTGAACGCGCGGGCGGTCGCCGAACATGCGATCGCACTTATCCTATCGATCGCGCGCAAGCTGCACACGGGCCGCGACAACCAGCACCGGAAATTCTGGCGCGGCATGATCAGCGATCCGGGACAGCGCGAGGACGAGCTTGGCGGCAAGACGGTTCTCATCGTGGGGCTCGGCGGCATTGGCGGCCGACTGGCGCAGATCTGTAAAGCCTTCGACATGAAGGTGATTGCAACGCGGCGCGATCCCGCCAAGGGCGCAGGCGGCGCCGACGAAGTGTTTGCCGACCGCGAGCTGATGCAGGTTCTGCCGCGCGCCGACATCGTGGTTTTGACCTGCCCGATCACGCCCGAGACGACGAGCCTCATGAACGCCGCCGCCTTCGCTCGCATGAAGCCCGGCGCCATGCTGATCAATGTGGCGCGCGGACCCGTGGTCGACGAGCCGGCGCTGATTGCGGCACTCCAGTCGGGCAGGCTCGGTGCAGCTGGCATCGACGTGACCGTTGAGGAACCACTGGCGGCCGCATCGCCCCTGTGGACCATGGAGAACGTGGTGCTGACCCCGCACACGGCCGGTGAAACCCAAGCCTACGAAGCCAACGTGGTCGACATCCTGCTCGAAAACCTCGGCCGGCTGGAGCGCGGCGAGGCGCGGCTACGCAACGAATTCGCGTGATCGGGCGTGTGCCCTTCAATCGAGATCGAGGTCGGAGAGGCGGACGGCCAGCTGCGGCACCAGCGACGGCGTCAGGAGGTCGGCGGCGATGCGGTCCGACACGTCACCATAGAGGTCGCCGCGTGGTTCGCGATGCACCCGCGTGGCGCGTGTCACGGCATTGATCACCCAGTACTCGCGCACGCCGAACGAGGCATAGAGGCGCGCCTTGATGCCGATGTCCTTGTCCCAGCTGCTGTCGGCGATCTCGACCACGAGTAGCGCAGTGTCGCCGCGCAGGTCGTACGCTTTTACGCCGGCCGGGCGGACGAAGATGTCGGGATCGGTGTAGGTCGAAGCGTCGAGGTTGAATTGCTGCTCGACACTGACCCTTGCGTCTTGCGGCGCACGGGGGCTCCAATATTGTGCAAGCTCATCCGCCAGCACTTCATGAACCCGCCCGGCAGGTGACATAGGCACGATCTCCCCGCCGATCAGCTCGATTTTCGCGTTCTCGTCGAGGATGCCGAGCTCCACCATTCGCAATAGTTCGGCCGTCGTCCAGCGCCAGCGCTGCAGCCCTTCGGCGGCGCGCGTCGCGCGATCGATCGTCAGTGGCGGCACATGCTTGTTCATGACGCGAACTTAGCAGCCTTCAGGCGAGCTGCGAAGGGTGCAGCCGACGACCTCAGCGTGTCACGTGTACGTCCGCACATCGTCGATGACCCGGCCGTCGTTGGGCAGCGAGCCCGGTGCCACCAGTTCGACGCCGCCCTTCAGTTTGGTGAGGTCGACCATCGAGGCCGCGATCCTGTCGCTCAACCCGGCGTCGGGCGCGCCGCTTTCTGCCTTCAAGGTCATCACATCCTGCTCGTTCGCGCGGGTGACGACGAGGCGCAGGCGGCCCAATTCCGGATGGCGCTTGGCCAACGCTGCAATCTGTTCAGGGTGCACGAACATGCCCTTGACCTTGGTCGTCTGGTCGGCGCGGCCGAGCCAGCCCTTGATGCGCATGTTGGTGCGCCCGCACGGACTGAGGCCGGGCAGGACGGCCGACATATCGCCGGTGGCGAAGCGGATCATCGGATAGTCGCGGTTGAACGAGGTGACCACCACCTCGCCGACGTCGCCCGCGGGCACGGGTTCGCCGGTGCCGGGCCGTACGATCTCGACGATGACGGCCTCGTCGACCACCATGCCCTCGATCACGCCGCCGGGGCCGGGGCACTCATACGCAATGAGGCCGAGGTCGGCGGTGGCATAAGCCTGGGTGCAGGTGATGCCGCGGTCCTTGTAGTCCTGGCGGAGTGAGGGGAACAGCGCGCCGCCCGACACGAACGCCTTGGTGAACGAGGTGGCGTCGCGGCCGACCTCCTTCGCCTTGTCGAGCAGGATTTTGAGATAATCCGGCACGCCGACATAAGCGGTTGGCCGCAGGTGGGCGATCGCCTCCAGCTGCTGCTCGGTGTTGCCGGGACCGGCCGGGATCACGATGCAGCCGAGTGCGCGGGCGCCCGCATCCATGATCCAGCCGCCGGGCGTCAGGTGATAGGCGAAGGTGTTGTGGACGATATCGCCCTTCGTGAAGCCGGCCGCATGCAGCGCACGGGCCGAGCGCCACCAGTCGGCGCCGAAGCCCTCGGGCTCGAAGATCGGGCCCGGCGACACATAGATGCGGGCAGTGGCACCCGGCTCATTCGAGGCGAAATTCCCAAGCGGCGGATGCGTGGTTTGCGCTGCCTTCAGGTCCGCCTTGCGCAGGACCGGCAGCGCGCTGAGCGCCGCGCGCGAGGTGATCGTTGCCGCGTTGATGTCCTTGAGGTGGGCAGCCCAGCCCGGCGCGATCTGCTTGGCCCGCGCGATCAGGCCCGGCAGCATGCTGAACAGCGCCAGCTCGCGGGCAACAGGATCACGGGTTTCGAGGGTGTCGAAGGGCGCAGCGGACATGGGTGGGGCTCGGCTGAGGTGAGGGGAAGGAACTGAAACTTGATCAAGTGTAGCGCGAAAGGCAGTCGCGTGGCGATTGGCGACTGGGACATCCAGCGCCCGAACGAGTGTGCGCGGCACTGGCGGGCGCACGCCTGGGCGGCGCAGCAGGGTTGCGCGAGGCTTGGCCGGCGGGGCGGCAAATCGATATACACTGCCCGCCGCGACAGCACGCGAGAGGCAAGCACACCATGGCAGCGAACATCAAACGGGTCGGTCGGCTCGACCTCTGGCTCGACCCGATTTTCAACGAGCGACTCAACGCGCAGCCCGACATCGAATTGCGGAGCGCCGCGCACAAGGGACCCGAGACCGACGTGTGGGACGTGCTGAGCCGTGCGCATGTCTATCAGGTGTCGTCGGCGATCAACGAGTTGCCGACGCCCTATCAGGTGCGTCCGGGGCTGCTGCAGCGCTGCCCGAGCTTGCTGTGTGTGTCGGCCGGCGGCGCGGGGCTCGACACGGTCGACATCGAGGCGTGCACGCGGGCTGGCGTCGCGGTCGTCAACCAGAGCGGCGCCAACGCGCAGTCGGTCGCCGAACTAGCGTTTGGCCTGATCCTGGCGGTGGCCCGCAAAATCTCGCTGTCCGACCATCTGCTGCGCACCGCACGCGGCTTCCCGCGCGAACGCCTGATGGGCACCGAGATCGGCGGTTCGACGCTCGGGCTGATCGGCATCGGCAATACCGGTGCGCGCGCGGCTGCCATAGCAACGGGCTTTGGCATGCGCGTGCTCGCCGTCGATCCCTATCTGCGCGCAGATGAAATCCGCAGCCGTGGCGCCGAGCCGGCAGATTTCGCAACATTGCTTGGCGCTGCCAATCTGATTTCGGTGCACTGTCCGCTCGACGCCGGCACACGGGGAATGTTTGGTGCGCCCGCATTTGCCGCCATGAAGCCCGGTGCGATCTTCGTCACCACCGCGCGCGGCGGCATTCACGACGAGGCGGCACTCCTGGCGGCACTGACGAGCGGCCATTTGGGTGGCGCCGGCCTCGACGTATGGGATGTGGAGCCGCCGCCGCTCGACCATCCGCTTCTGGCGTTGCCGAACGTGGTCGCAACCTTCCACACTGCCGGCGTGACGCATCAGGCACGCAAGAAACTGGCGACGTGGGCTGCCGACCAGATCGTTCAGGTGCTGCGGGGCGAGCGCCCGCCACGGCTGGTCAACCCGCAAGTGTGGCCGGCGTTCGCCGCGCGCTACGCGGCGGCGCTCGGCGGGGGGAACGGGTGAGGGGATCGACCTGGCATCAGGGAGCTCTTGGGAGGGGCGAGCCTGGGGGCCCAGGCGCACGGCCTGGGATGACACGTCCGGGCTGGCTACAGCAGGGGTGCAGCTGCCGTGCCACCCCTCACGCCAGCCACCGCTTGCGCCGCTTGTAGCTCTTGCCGTCGCGGAAGTTCTTGCGCTCGCCGCCGCCGACGCCGAGGTAGAATTCCTTGACGTCTTCGTTCTCGCGCAGTGCCTTGGCCTCGCCATCCATCACCACGCGGCCCGTCTCCAGGATGTAGCCGTAGGTCGCATAGCGCAGCGCGACGTTGGTGTTCTGCTCGGCCAGCAGGAAGCTGACGCCTTCCTTGGCGTTGATGTCGCGCACGATCTCGAAAATCTGCTCGACGATCTGCGGAGCGAGCCCCATGGACGGCTCATCGAGCAGCACCATCGTCGGCTTGGCCATCAGCGCACGGCCGATCGCGCACATCTGCTGCTCGCCGCCCGAAGTGTAGCCGGCCTGGCTGTTGCGGCGCTCGCGAAGGCGCGGGAAATAGGCGTAGACCTTTTCCAGCGACGCCTTGATGGCAGCATTCCCGTCGGGCCGCGTGAAGGCGCCCGTCATCAAATTCTCCTCGATCGAAAGATGGCCGAAGCAGTGCCGTCCCTCCATCACTTGGATGCAGCCGCGCTTGACGAGGTCGTTGGGCGAGCGCTTGTCCACCCGCTCGCCGCTGAACTCGATCGAGCCCTTGGTGACTTCCCCACGCTCGGTGCGCAGCAGGTTGGAGATGGCTTTCAACGTGGTGGTCTTGCCGGCGCCATTGGCCCCCAGGATCGCGACGATGCCGCCCTTGGGCACGGTCAGCGACACACCCTTCAGAACCAGGATCACATGATCATAGATCACCTCGATGTTGTTGACCGAGAGGATGGGGGCTGGGGCGGTGGT
>JAKFWF010000050.1 GCA_021730785.1 Hyphomicrobiaceae bacterium | reverse complement strand
CGGTGATCGGGGATGGCGGACAGCGCCTCGAACAACGTGCCGGTCGTCATCGTCGGTCTCCTTGGCTCGGGAGACCTGAAGACACTTGTTCGCTGTGCAATACGATGCGGTGAATTGAATCACCCTGCGGTTACACTCCCCGCTTGTGTGTTGTGCAAAAACCGTTTTGTTCCATTGACACCCATGTCAACCCATAATATCCCATCTATGCCCGTCCGCAGCGGGCTGTGACCGTGGCAGGGCGCTCGGGTCTGGTTGAGGGACCGATCCGCAGCGACCGCCGCGCCCACAGTTCGCCCTCCGCCAGCGGGGTGCCGCTGGATGTACGAGTGGCGGCGGAGGCGGCGGGCGTTGGGTTCAAAGCGTGGTGTCGACACAAGCGTTGGGAACCGGCCGCGGAGATGGAACGCTTTGTCTCGACATTCCAAAACAAGATCGACGCGAAGGGCCGCGTCTCGATCCCAGCCCCGTTCCGCGCCATCCTCGAGCGTGACGGCTATTCTCAAAGTCCTGGCGGCGGTGCCGGGTCAGGCGCAACCGGCGCCAGCGGCGTCTACTGCTACCCCTCGCTGGACGCTCCAGCGCTCGATGGCGGCGGCGAAAGGCTTGCGCAGAAAATCGACGGGCTGCTCCGTGGTCTTGCCGATTACTCGGACGAGCGGGACGAACTGTCTGTCGCGCTTTACGGCGACGTGCAGATCCTCAATATCGATGGCGACGGCCGCATCGTCCTTCCTGAAGCTCTGCGCGCACACGCCGGCCTCGCGGGGCTCGTCACCTTCGTCGGCCTTGGCGACAAGTTCCAGATGTGGGAGCCCGGCGCCTTCGAAGCCCGCCGCACCGCTGCCCGCGAAAAGGTCCAGGAACACAGAAAACTGTTCGCGAACCGCGCCCGATCCGCTAACCCCGACCAAGACGGCAGCGACTCTGGCGGAGGCGGCAGATGAGTTTGGAACGGGCGCCGCACATCCCGGTGCTGCTCGGCCCGGTGATCGAAGCGCTGAGCCCGGCCAGCGGCGCACTCTTCATTGACGCGACCTTCGGCGCCGGCGGCTATAGCACGGCAATGCTGGAGGCCGGCGCGAAACGCGTCCTCGCCTTCGACCGTGATCCGAGCGCCGTCGAGGCCGCCCGGCCGCTCTGCCAGCGCTTTGCCAACCGCCTGATCGTGATCAACGCGCCCTTCAGCCGCATGGAGGAGTTCGCGCGCATCGAAGAGACGCCCCAGGGCCAGCCACCGGTCGAGGGCCCGTTCGCCGACGGCGTCGTCCTCGATCTTGGCGTTTCTTCCATGCAGCTCGACCAGGCAGACCGCGGTTTCTCGTTCCAGACCGACGGCCCGCTCGACATGCGCATGAGCCAGGCCGGTGATCACGCCGGGCGCAGTGCTGCCCACCTCGTCAACACGCTTGCCGCGGAAACGCTCGCCGACATTCTCTACACCTATGGCGAGGAGAAAAAGTCGCGCTGGATCGCCAACGCCATCGTCAAGCGGCGCGCCGAGCGGCCGTTCGAGCGCACGCTCGATCTGGCCTCCCTGATCGCCCGCGTGCTCGGTCCCCGCAAGGCTGACGGTCGGCATCAGGCGACGCGCTCGTTCCAGGCCCTGCGCATCGCGGTCAACGACGAGTTGGGCGAACTCGCCCGTGGGCTCGCCGCCGCCGAGCGGCTCCTGAAGCCCGGCGGGCGCCTCGCCGTCGTCACGTTCCACTCGCTGGAGGACCGCCTGGTGAAGCGCTTCCTCGCCGCGCGGGCCGGCAAACAGGCTGGCGGCTCGCGCCATCTGCCCGAGGTGCAGGCGATTGCGCGCCCGAGTTTCCAAATCGTTAACCAACGCCCGTTATCCGCGGATGAACAAGAGTGCGCCGACAATCCTCGCGCGCGCTCGTCGAAACTGCGCGTGGGAGTGCGGACCGAAGCACCACCTTGGCCGCCGGACACGGACCTCGAGGTGCCGCAAGTCGAATTCTGAGGGAGCGCGGAAAACTATGCGCGGCACCATGACGGCAGGAGCGGTGGCGCTCGCAGGCATCTGTGCGGTTGCGCTGTACGCCGTGACCTTGGACACGCGCCGCCTCGAAGCGCGCGTGCATGCGCTGGAAAGGACTGCCGAGCGCACCGAATCCGACATCGTCGCGCTCAAGGGGGAATTCAGCCACCTCGCACGGCCCGAGCGCATCGAGCCGCTGGCCCGGGCGCTTGGCCTGCGGGCACCGGTGCGCCAGCAGTTCGTGCCGGAAGACCGCTTGCCGCGCCGCGAAGGCCCGCGCCCATGAGCAGCCCTTCCCCACCCGCCCGCCAGCCGTTGCCCGAGCAGCGCACTCTTGCCATCCTGCTGCTGATCGTCGCTGGCTTTGCGATCCTGGGCGTGCAACTCGTGTGGCAGGCAACCAAGGGCCAGGGGCGCGCGCGGCTGTCGATCAGCGAGCCGATCGCCCGCTCGTTCGCGCGGCCCGACATCGTCGATCGTTCCGGCCGGCTGATCGCGACCGACCTTGAAGCCCCCTCGCTGTTCGCCGATCCGGCCCTCATCCTCGACGTCGACGAGGCGGCCGAGAAGCTGGCGGCAATCCTGCCCGACATCGACCAGGTGCAGTTGCGCTCGACCTTGGCCGACCGCTCCCGCCGCTTCGTGTGGCTCCGGCGCGGATTGTCGCCCAGAATCGCGCAGCGCATCCACGATCTCGGCCTGCCGGGCCTCGCCTTCCGCCGCGAGCAGCGCCGCAGCTATCCGCTCGGCACGCTAGCCGGCCACATCATCGGCAGCGTCACGATCGACAATCGCGGCATTGCCGGCATCGAGAAATTCATCGACGAGACGGTCGGCGTCGAGGCGATATTGGGGGCAAAGCCGGCGGCCAAGGTGCCGGTCCAGCTGTCGCTCGACATTGGCGTGCAGTTCGCCCTCGAAGACGAACTCGTGCGCGCCACCCGGCACTATGCTGCCGCGGGCGCCGCCGGCATCATCCTCGACGCAACGACCGGCGAGGTCTTCGCGGCAGCCTCGGTGCCGGAACTCGATCCCGCGCGCCCCGGCCAGACGCTCGAAGCAGCCCGCCTCGACAAGGTGACGGCGAGTACGTTCGAGCTGGGCTCGATCTTCAAGCTCATCACGATCGCCGATGCGCTCGACGCCGGTGCGGCCACTGCCGACACCGTGATCGACGTGCGCACGCCCTTGCGCATCGGCCGCCACCTGATCCGCGATTTGCATCCAGCCGGCCGGCCGCTCAGCGTGCGCGAGGTTTTCACGCAGTCATCGAACGTGGGGGCGGCCCGTCTTGCCCTGGCGGCAGGCTCCGACCGCCAGCGCGCATTCCTCGATCGTCTCGGGCTGCTGCGCGGTGGACGCACGGAAGCAGGCATCATCGCCCAGCCGAACGTGCCCCTGCGCTGGGGCGAAGTCGAGACGGCGACGGTTGCCTACGGCCACGGCCTCGCGGTCTCGCCATTGCGATTTGCGGCGGCCACGGCGTCGTTGCTCAACGGCGGCCTGCAGATCGAACCGACGTTCGTGCGCGCGGGCAATCCGGCACGGCCGCCTGGCCCGCACAGTGCCATGCGCGTGGTCACGGCCGAAACCAGCGCGGTGCTTACCACCCTCATGCGCCGCAACGTGACGTTGCCGACCGGCACGGGCCGCCGCGCCGATGTCGCCGGCTACGAGATCGGCGGCAAGACCGGCACGGCCGAAATTGCCATCGATGGCAAATATCGCGGCGACCAGGTGCTCGCCTCGTTCGTCGCGACCTTCCCTGCGAGCCAGCCGAAATACGTGGTCCTCGTCATGCTCGACCGGCCACAGCCTGCCCCCGATACTGCCGGCCAGATCACCGCCGGCCACAACGCCGCGCCGACGGTCGCCCGCATCATCGCCAGGGCCGGGCCGCTGCTGCCATGAACCGGGCACGGTGAGGAACCAGCGCGACCTTCGTTGGCCGCCGCTTTGCTCGGGATGGCCGCGCGGACTACGTGGCGACTTCAAGACAACAACGCGGCACAGGCGGTGGCGAAGGCTTGCGCGCCGGTGACGATGTCGTCGTCGGCCGTGTTCTCGGTCCAATGGTGCGAGATCCCACCGATCGAGGGCACGAACAACATGCCGGCCGGCATGACCTTCGACAGGATCTGTGCGTCGTGCCCGGCGCCGCTGGGCATCCGCGTGTGCACGCCGGGTGCTGCCGCCTCGGACGCCGCTTCGAGTGCTGCCTGGAACGTCGCATCCATCACCGCTGGATAGCTCTTGCGTAAGGATTCAAGCGTGGCATGGCAGGGTCCGGCCCGGTTCGACGCGGCGACGAGACTTGCGAGTTCCCCTTCCATACGCTGCAACACGGCGAGATCCGCGTCGCGGACCTGCAACAGCATTTCGGCGCGGCCCGGAATGATGCTCGGCGCGCCGGGATCAAGCGTGATGCGCCCGGTGGTCCACACCGTGCGCTCGGCTGCCACTTGTGGAAAACGGCGGGCGATGGCGCAACACAACTCCGCGCAGCTAAGGCCCGCGTCGCGCCGGATCGCCATGCGCGTGGTGCCGGCGTGGTTCTGGGTGCCCGCGAACGTGATCCTGAACTGCCAGATGCCGACGATGCTGGTGACGATGCCGAGCTTGAGGCCATGCGCTTCAAGCCAGTCGCCCTGCTCGATGTGTGCTTCGAGATAGCCGATGTATTCGGCCGGGGTGACCCTGCGGCGCGGCTTGCCGGCGAGGCCCGCTCGGCCGAGTGCATCGCGCAGCGGCCGGCCGTCGGTGCGATCGACACCGGCATCGATATCGGCGTCGGCGAGCCCGTCGACGAACGAGCGGCTGCCGAGAAAGTTGCCGAAGTGGCCCTCCTCGTCGAACCACACGGCCACATCGACAGCCCGCCCGGCAAAGGCTGGATCACGGTTGATGACGCGTGCCGCTTCGAGCCCGTAGACGACGCCCAGCGGCCCATCGAGCCAACCGGCCTGGTTCTGGCTTTCGAGGTGCGAGCCGGTGAGCAGGCGGCGCGCGGCGCCCGGCGCCACGCCATAGACGTTGCCGATGCCGTCGATGTTGGTTTCCAATCCCGCCTCCGCCATGCGGCCGGCGAACCAGTGGCACGCCGCATTGTGCTCGGCCGATAGTGAGGGCCGATGCACGCCGGTTTTAAAGCGTCCAAAGTCGCGCAGCCGGTTCAAGTCCGCCAGAACGCGGGCAGGGTTGATCGAGGGCATGGGGCTATCCTGGTTTATAATGCTGCCGCAAAGCTACCAGATCGGGTGGGAGAGCCGAAGCGGCCGGTTTCACATGTCCTGGCAGCGTCGTGCCGGCGCACGTGCGGCAGCCCCCGTTTGATGCGCCTGGGGTGGTGCAGCCGGTGGACCACCGGCCGGCAGATGGCGTGCCGGGCACCTGCTTGGCGGGCGTGAAATCGCGCTCAGGTGGCCATCACTCCTCGGCTGTCCCTGTTTCGCCCAGCGGCTTGATGTCGGCGCCAGTCGCCCGTAAATGCGGGTATCGGTTCGCAATCCTCCAACCCGCCACGAGGCCATGAATGTCCGAAGTCGCTTTATACGAAGCGATCGCACAGGCCTTCGTGGCCGAGGGCGTCGACACGATCTTCGTCCTCACCGGCGACGGCAACATGCACTGGGAAGCGGCGTTTTCGGCCACCCCCGGCACACGCTCGTTCCACGTGCGGCACGAGCATTGCGCCTGCGCGATGGCGACGGCCTACGCCAGCATGACCGGCCGGGTCGGGGTGGCCTCCGTGACCTGTGGCCCGGGGCTGACGCAGATCATGACCGCGCTGGCCACCGCCACCGCCGCCCGCGTCCCGCTCGTGGTGTTTGCCGGGGAGAGCCCGATGCACGCCACGTTCTACAATCAGGCGATCGACCAGGCGCCGCTGGTGAAGGGAACGGGGAGCGAGTATGTCGCGATCCACAGCGTGCCGCGCGCGCTGTCGATTGTCGCCGAGGCGTTCCACCTCGCCAAGATGGAGCGCCGGCCGGTGGTGATCGCCATGCCGCTCGATCTGCAGCGCACCAAAATCTCCCAGGCCGCCCCCTACCAGCCATCCGCCCTGCTGATGCCGGACGTGGGCCCGGTGATGCCACATCCCGCCTATGTCAAGGCCGCGGCGGAGCGGATCGCGCGGGCGCGCAACGTCGTTGTCATGGCCGGCCGGGGCGCCAAGGCTGCAGGCGCGGGCAAGGACTGCGAGGCCCTGGCAGAGTGGTGCGGCGGCCTGTTGGCGACCACACTGCCGGTGCGTGGCCTGTTCGACCATAACCCGCGGGCGATCGGCGTCGCCGGCGGCTTCTCGCACCAGGCGACGCGCGCCGCTTTCGCCACGTGCGATCTTGTCGTCGCGGTGGGCGCGAGCCTCACGAACTTCACGACCGACGGCGGAGCCCTGTTCCCTAATGCCGACGTCATCCAGATCGATGTCGATCCGCGCGGCCTCAAGCACGGCCGCCGGCCGGCCGGGCTGTTCGTGCGCGCGGACTGTCGGACCGGTGTCGCAACCATCCTCGATCAACTCGAGCGAGACGGCGCCAACGCGCTCGCGCCGGAGTGGAACGCGACCGCCCTGGCGCAGGCAACGCGCGACGAGCCGGCCGACCGAGCCGAGTTCGCGATGGAACCGGGCCTGCTCGACCCGCGCGCGGTCATCGCGAGCATCGACCGTCATGCGCCGAAGGACTGGGTCTATGTGAACTCCTCCGGGCATTGCTCGTGGTTCGCCGCGCACATCCGCGACGTCATGGCAGAGAACTTCCTCACGATCCGGGAGTTCGGCGCGATCGGCAACGGCCTGTCCTATGCCATCGGCGCCGCTGCGGCGAACCCTGGCAAGCCGGTGCTGCTGATCGACGGCGACGGGGGCTTCATGATGCATGCGCAAGAGCTGGACACGGTCCGGCGCTACAATCTGCCCATTCTATTCTGCATTCTGAATGACGGGGCCTACGGCTCCGAGATCCACAAACTGCGGGCAGACGGGCTGGACGACCATGGCGCCATCTTCGGCCGTGGCAACCTGGCCCGGATGGCGGAGGGTTTCGGCCTGCGCGGCGCCGTGCTGTCCAATCTGACGGAACTGCCATCGCTGCTGCGCCAGTTTCAGGCCGGCGAGGGCGCGATGGTGCTAGATATCCACATCTCGGACCAGGTCACATCACCGGTGATGCGCCGCGCGACTGCGAAGTAGGCCGTTGTTGCACCCGTCTTGACGGCGTCGTCGCTGCCGTCCAGCTTCGCTGGCAAGAGCGACGGACTTGTGCGGAGATAACAGCATGCAGATTTTCACGTGGTTGGCCGGCGCGGCGCCGCTGCGGAGCCTGGCCCTGGCAGCAATCACGATGTTCGCTGCATCCCAGCTGCCGGCCGCAGCCCTGGCCCAGATCACCTACCATCGCGGTAATTCGGCCGACCCCGAGACGCTCGATCCGCACAAGACCTCCACGGTCTACGAGGCGCACATCTTGCGCGATGTGTTCGAAGGCCTGGTGATCCACAACGGCGCCGGCGACATCGTGCCCGGCGCCGCCGCCAGCTGGGCGGTGTCGGCGAACGCCACGGTCTACACGTTCAAGTTGCGCGACACTGCCAAATGGTCGAACGGCGACGCGGTAAAAGCCTCCGACTTCGTGTTCGCCTTCCGCCGCATCATGACCCCTGAGATTGGCGCCAAGTACGCCAAGATCCTCTACGCCCTGAAGGGCGCGGAAGCGGCCAACAAGGGCAAGGCCAACGTGGAGGACATCGGCGCGCGCGCGATCGACGAGCGCACCTTGGAGCTCACGCTGGAACGGCCGACGCCCTATTTCCTCGAGTTGCTGGCGCACCAGACCGCATTGCCCCTGCACGCGGCGAGCGTCGTGCGCCACGGCACCACCTTCGTCAAGCCGGAGAACTGGGTCTCCAATGGCCCCTATGTGGTGACGGAGAACGTGCCGGGCTCACACATCAAGACCGCGAAGAACCCGCACTTCCACGACGCGGCGAACGTGAAGATCGATGCCGTAATGTTCTATCCGACCAAGGACACGGCGGCCGCCATCCGCCGCTTCGAGGCGGGCGAGTTGCACTCCAACGACGACATTCCGGCCGACCAGGTGAAGGCGCTACAGAAAAAGTTCGGCGACCAGATCAAGCTGGCGCCGTTCCTCGGGACCTATTATCTGGCGATCAACACCACGAAGGCGCCGTTCAACGACGTGCGCGTGCGCCAGGCGCTGTCACTGGCGATCGACCGCGAGTTCCTGGCCGAGCAGATCTGGGGCAGCACGATGGTGCCAGGCTACTCGTTCGTGCCGCCCGGTATCGCGGGCTACGGCGAGCCGGCCTATGCCGAGTACAAGGAGTTATCGCCCGAGGAGCGTGAAGAGCAGGCCAAGGTTCTGCTCAACGAAGCGGGCTTTGGGCCATCGAACCCGCTCAAGGTCGAGATCCGCTTCAACATGACCGACAACAACCGGGCAACCGTGGTCGCCATCGCCGAGCAATGGAAAAAGCTCGGCATCGTTGCGTCCCAGATCCACACGGACGCGAAGACCCACTTCGCCCACCTGCGCGAGGGCGGCGACTTCGACGTGGCGCGCGCCGGCTGGATCGCCGACTACTCGGACCCGCAGGGCTTCCTGTTCCTGCTCGAAAGCGATGCGGTCGGCCTCAATTACGCGAAATACAAGGACCTCGACTACGACGATCTGATGCGCAAGGCGGCGATCGAAACCGTACCGGAGGATCGCGCCCGAGTGCTACATGCGGCCGAGGCGATCATGATGCGCGATCTGCCGTATATTCCGGTGCTGTACTACGGCTCGAAGAACCTTGTGTCGAAGAAGCTCACCGGCTGGCAGTCGAACCTCAAGGACGTGCACCCGACGCGGTTTCTGGCACTGGCGAAGTGAGCTCGGATAGCGCTTGTGACCCGAACCGCGACCACAAAACAACTGTCTTCCTCGGGCTTGGCCCGAGGACCCAAGGTTCAGCCGGGCGAAGTGCTGCCGCTGGTGCTCTCGGCGCCTTCAGCGGCCCCCGCGCCAGACCGGCCTCGCGGCCCGATGGCTCCTCGGGCCAGGACCGAGGATGACACCGGGGGGG
>JAKFWF010000063.1 GCA_021730785.1 Hyphomicrobiaceae bacterium | reverse complement strand
CCGCCCTTGCCACCGCCCCCCGCATCCGAAGTGACGACTTCCTCCTCGAAGTCGGTCGCCCAGATCATCTGCCCGCCGATGCGGGCGCGGCCATAGACACGGGCGATGCTGGCGCCTTCGGTCGACGCGGTGATGCGCAGATCGGAGAGCCTGGGCCCGCTGGTGGCGCGCGACTGGCCGGACGAGCCGAACAGTGCACGATCGACATAGGAACCAGCGAGCGTGCCGAGCTGTGAGCCGATCGCGGCCCCGCTGAGCGTTGCACCCAGCAGCGAAACTCCAGCCGGCAGCAAGGCGGAGCCGGCCGCCGCACCGGCTGCCGCAAGCGCAAGCGTCGCCATGGCAAATCCTTCAGTTTGTGGGCGGATTGAAGGCGAATACGCCAGCGATACGTCGGCGCCACCAGGGTCCGAACGGAACCTCGGCGGCGGCGGCACCCTCCATGGCGTGCACGAACGTCGCTGGTGTAACGAGAATGCCGGCGTGCTTGGCCGGCAGGTCGGGCCGGAAGCGGAAGATCAGCACGTGGCCCGGCTGCATGTCGTCAACTGCGACCGCGCTCAGATGACGGCTGGCGGCACTGAGCAAGGTTTCCTCGCCCGTCGCCTCTGCCCAGTCGCGCGAATAGGCCGGTGGCACTTCGGCGTCGCGGCCGTGCAAGGTTCGCCACACCCCGCGCACGAGGCCCAGACAATCGGCGCCGACGCCGATCAAACTCGCCTGATGGTGATAGGGCGTGCCGATCCAGGCGCGCGCTTCGGCAATGATATCGTCCGGCGTGAAGCTCATCGTCTCACCGCTTGCGGGCGAACGAGGTGACGAAGTCGTTGCCCGGCATGTGCGGAAAGCCGCGAAAGTTCGCGACGTTGGCAAACCGGTCGCGACAGGTCGCAAGATGCTTGTCGCAGCCGGCCGTGACGAAGAACGCGTCGCCGCCAGCTGGCACGGCTGGCAGATCCTGCCAGAGTTCGATCGTGGCGACCCCGGCTGCCACGTCGTGGCGTTTCACTTCGATGGCCCGCCCAGCATTAATCCCCGCAGTGAAGGTCGCGAGCCCGCGCGCGAACCAGCCCCTCGCGTAGGCACCGAGCCCGTTCGCTGTGAACGTGCGCGCCGACGTGGCGCCTGCGACCGAACCTTGCCCGCGCAGTGCCGCGCTCGTCAGCGCCACGCCACAGCGCGCATCGCCGAGGTCGGCATCACAGGCATACTGATAGAGCCGCCCCTTGGTCTGCCCGAGATAATGCGCAAGCCCGCGCACTTCCGCCGTGAACGATGCGCCGGTGCGCTTGACTTCGCCGAGCGAGCCCGCCCGCATCAGAACGCGCTGGCTCGGATCGGCCCAGTTGACGCGGAAGATCTCGATCGCCGCCTCATCAAAAGCACCGCCCGCAAGCTGGTTCTCTTCCAGCCGGCCTGATTGCAGCGCGCCCTCCACGTCGAGGTTGTCGACGCTGAGACCCACCGCATCGCGGATTTCGGTCGCGGTGAACCCGGCCGAGGCTTCAAACAGTGTGCCGTCGAAACTGAGATCGCGATCATGATCGGTGAAGCCGAGTTTGACGCCATCGCGCCGCGTCAGCCGCCAGCACCAGGCCAGCGTCGTGGCGCCCGAGTCAAGATGCGCTTGCAGGGCCGGGGACACTATCTTCATGGGCGGATCTCGATGATCGGGATGTGCGGGATCGCGCCGTGCCGGAAGCCCTGGATGTTGACTTCGAGCTTGTCCGTGTCGAAGCGCACCGGGCAGTCGAATTCGAAGCCGGCAGTGATGGTCTGGCCATTTGCCGGGACGTTGCCGGCGAGAAAAGTCGCCCGTCCCGTGCCGGCATCGACCGTGAAATGGGTGCCGGCCGTCCTCGCCGTGCCAGCCACGGCCAGCCTGACGGTGCCCGCGACTGGCTTGCTGATCGTGCGGGTCCAGGGAGCAAACGTCGCGCCGTAGGTCTTGGTGAGCTGGAACGTCGCGGTGATACCATCGCCCGTGCCGATCACCTGATCGAGCGCATTGGGTGTGCCTTGCGGTGCGCAGGATTTCCAGTCCCCCGCATCACGCCAGCGGAAGCCATGCAGGCGTCCGCGACGCTCCTCGAAAAAGGCGATGATCGCATGCAGCGCGTCGAGCGTGTGGACGCCGTAGCCCGCGTTCCAGCTGCGCCTGGAGTTGACCCAGCGACTGTTGCGTTCCTCGGCGCCGGAGCCCAGCACCACAACGTCCGTGCGCCGCTCAGGACCGCCTTCCGCCCCGCGCGAAATATCGAGCGGAAACCGCACCTCGTGGAATGCCATGGGCGTCGTCCTGGATCAGAGGTTGCGGTTGCCGAGTTGGACGGCGCGCGCCAGCATGGCGGCGAGTTGGGTTTCCGAACGGCGGAAACTGTCGGCGTCCGGGCTCGTCACGTTGAAGACGATCGGCTGGCCGCTGCCGGCATTTTCCATTCGCACGCCGAGCCGCCCGTCGGCCCCGCGCGAGAGCGGCATGATGGCCTCGGCGCCCCGCTCACCTGCGATGCCGGTCCTGCCGCCGCCCAAGGGAAACGCCACCGGGCTTGCAATCACACCGCCGCTCGCGAAGGGCGTCGGCAGTCCGCCTTGGCTCGCACCGCCGGTGGCAGCGCCCAACAATCTGCCGGAAAACAATCCGGAGAAAAGATCGCCCAACCCCTTTTCCAACGGCTTGAAGGCGGCATTGAGCGCGATCTTGCTCAAGGACTGCGCCAGACTGTCGATGGTGTCGCCGAGGGAACGCCCCTTCACGGCGAGACCGGTGAAGGCGCTGGTCAGTGCCGTGCCGAACTGGCGACCGTACTGCGTCGCGTTCGTCAGCTGTGCCTGCAGCGCCGTGGTATCGGCGTCGATGGCCACGGTCCAAGTTTCAATCGGGTCGTTCATGCGTGGGTCCTCGAGTGATCGGGAAACTGCGCCATCAGGGTGCCCAGATCGGCGCGGGTCGGAACGGGGATTGCGGGCACGACCCAGCCGGCGGCGTGGGCGAATTCGCGCGGCGTCATCGACCACAGCGCCCGCGGCGACAGCCGCAGGACGCCGAAGCCCAGCGCCATCACGTCGTCCCAGGGAAAGGGGCGGGCGCCGCCCCCTCCCGGAGCGGCAGCGCGGCCGACGAAAGCGCCGGCGGTCGCGCCGCTGGCTCGGCTGCCCCGAAGGTCGCATGCAGCAGTTGGGCGACGATGGCGACGAAGCCGGCCGCGCCGCCGTCGACCTTCAGCTGCGCGACCTCGTCGTCGGAGATCTTGTGGCCGCCGCCGCGCAGTCCCGCGCCGATGATCCGTACCGCATCGACCGACTTCAGCCGGCCGTTCTCGAAGCGCTGCGCCAGGGCCAGCATGTCGGCATCGCCGAACGCACTTTCGAGTTCGGCAAGTGCACCGAGCGTCAGGCACAACTGGTAGGTCGTGCCGTCGAATCTCGCGTCGATCTCGCCGCGGTGCCGGTTGGCCATCGCCTGCCCTCCCTCAGATCGCGGTGAAGGCCAGATCGCCGGCACTTTCCAGCGACAGATCGAACGCCACCTCGCCGTCGTGGCGACCGGTGAACTCCAGCGTGACGATCTGGAACGGTCCCTGGATCATGCCGAAATCCGGAATGATCATCTGCCAGGTCTTGATCACGCCGTTGAAGAAGGCGGTGCGGATCTGCGCGTCGGAGGTCGCATCCTTGAATATCCCCGAACCCGTCACGCGCGCCGTGCGCACCGAGGCGCCGGCCAGCAACTCGCGCCACTGACCGGCCGAATCCTGGTTCGTGATGTCGACCGACTGGGCATTGAAGGCGAGCGTGCGCGCGCGCAATCCCGCGACCGTGATGAAACCGGTGCCGCCGTCATCGACCTTGAGCAGTAAATCCTTGCCCTTTTGTGCAGCCATGTGAGGGGTTCCTTTGGTTGTATGCGGAATGGTGGCATGTGCTTCGGCGGGCGCAGCTACAGCGTCTCGGTCACCGCGCGCAGCCGCAGGATGCCGTGCCAGGTGTCGCCATCGGCTTCGCGGCGGATGTCGGAGAACTCGTGGCGCAGATTGATCAGCCGGTGCCCGTCGAGCGCGAGCGCCTGCTGATCGAGTGCGCCTTCAATGGCGCCGAGCAGCTCGTGCACCGGTTTGCGTCCGGCGCCGCGGCTCCACACGTGCAGGGTCACGATATGCTCGTGGCCTTCGTCCGTACCCGTTGACCAGTCCCGCACCGTACTGGCGCCGTGGGTGATATAGGGAAATGTCGGGCTGCGCGGCACGTCGTCATAGATGCGCGCGGCCCCGAGCAGGGCGACCAGTGCCGCGTCGCCGCCGAGGCGAGCATGGATCGCCTGCTGCACGGCCCAGCTTGATGACGGCATGGCTCACCTCGACGGTTCGTTGACGGGATCGGCAAGATCGACGGGATCGACAGCGGCGGGCACGGGCCCCGGCACGGCCGCGCGTTTCGCATCCTCCACCAGGCGGCCAACACGAGCCACGGCGAGGCGCCGATCGAGGCCTCGAATGCGCACGGCGAACCTCATGGCGCCTGCTCCTCGACGAGGCAGACGAGACGCCGGCGCTGGGGATCGCGGTCACGCACGGCGTGGATGACATAGATCACCGCGCCCTCGCGAAACCGCATGGTGGCTGTAATACCGCTGCGCCAGCGCAGTTCGATCTCGTGGCTGACGCGGCTCGCAACACCGTCGGCATCGACGATCTCGCGTCCTCCCAGCGGCGTGACGGCGGCCCACAGGGAGGCAGCCTCGATCCACGTAGTCGTGGCGCTGGCAGCGTCTTCGCCCGAGCGCACCGGCGTTTCGAGCGTGAGGCGGCGGCGTAGCGCGCCGGTTGGGGCAAGGGTCATAGGCGGCGTATCCGGTAAGGGTCGAGCAGGCCTTGCACGGCCTCGGGAAAGCGGGTCGAGGGGGTGCCGGCGACGACCGGCTCGCGGGTTTCGAACCAGTGCGCGACAAGCAGTAGAATGGCCTGCCGCAGAGGGGCTGGAACATCGCTCGCCGCTGCCCCGAAGCCGGCGGTGAAATCGATGGCATACCCCAACACGGTGCTTCCCGGCTTGGGCAGGTCGACGTTGACCCACACCAGTCGCGGCGGCTGTCGCTGTCCGTCCAGGCGGTAGTCGGTCGCCGGAACGGCGACGAGCGAACCGTCGCTGTTCTGTAGGCGTACAGCTGCCACGCCGAGGATCGGCCGCAGCGGAAACGTCACGACCCGTTCTGGCCACGTATCAAATCGCCAGGTCCAGGCCTGCTCGATCAGCGCGAGCCCGAGCATCGCCTCCACCTGCAGGCGCGAGGTAATGATCAAGCTCGAAAGCAGCGCATCCTCCGCCGTGCCATCGACACGCACATGCGCCTTCGCCTCGACGAGCGACACCGGCTCGAGCGCCGGCGCCCCCGTCAGGTTGAGTGACATGGGAACCTCATTTTTGATGACGCCTTCCGACACGCGTGCCGCGCGCCGGCCGCAAGGCGCGGGACTGACGGGGGGAGGCCAACGATACTCAGCCGCATCCAGCACCGCATTGGCGGCGCCGGATGCGGCAGACTAAACCCGCTTCAGTTCACGCCGAACTTCAGCAGCTTGATCGCGTCGAAGTCCTGGATGCCGCCGCCCACACGCTTGGTCGTGTAGAACAGCACGTAGGGTTTAGACGAATACGGATCACGCAGGATGCGCACGCCGACCCGGTCGACCACCAGGTAGCCGCGAGCGAAATCGCCGAAGGCGATCGCGAACGTGTCGGTGCCGATGTTGGGCATGTCTTCGCACTCGGCCACGGGATAGCCCAGCAGCAGCGGCGCATCGCCAGCCTTCGCCGGCGGTTGCCAGATGTAGTTGTTGTTGTTGTCCTTGAACTTGCGGATCGCGCTCTGCGTCGCCCGGTTCATCACGAACGTGCCGTTGGCCCGGTAGCCGGCTTTGACCGCGAACGTGAGGTCGATCAGCCTGTCGGTCGGCGCAGTGGCAGCGAAGGCGCCGGCGACGCCGGTCGCAAGATAGCCCGTGCTGCCCCACACCCAGTTCGCGGCCGCGACCTTGGTGTAGCTGAGGAAGCCCTTGGGTTGGGCGATGCCGTCGCCGGTGACGAACGCCGTGCCTTCCTGGTCGGCGAAGGCAACCCGCACTTCATCGGCGATCCACTGGTCGATGTTGACGGCACTGTCGTCGAGCAGCGCCTGCGTTGCCGACGGCATGGCGTAGAGTTCCATGGTCGGAAAGCTCAGCGCTGCGATCACCGGGCTCGCCGTCTCGGGGCGCGGTGCGGTTTCGCCGACCCAACCCGTCACCGGCCCCGCCGTCATGAACGGCTTGCTGTAGACGTTGGACGAGATCTGCCTGACGCCCGCGATGGCGCGGATCGGCGACAGCGTGCGCACGGCACGGTTGATGCCGGCCTCGATCTCGGGCGGCACCGTGAAGCCGCCGTCCGGACCGACACTGGCCGACAGTGCCTTCTCTTCGAGGCCGCGCAGGGCCCGCTGTTCGCCCTGCCGGATGTAGCCTTCGAACGCCGCCTTGTGCTGCAGACCGACGCCCGAGCGCACGGCACTGCTCAAGTGCGGGCGCTGCGCCTTCAGCGTGAGTTCATCGACCGCCCGACGGTGCGTGTCGATCGCATCCTCGATGCGGGTCAGACGATCCGTCGTCACCACATCAGGCCCCATGCGCCGCTCGATCTGGGCGACGCGTTCCTCGTTCGTCTCCTTGAACGCCTTGAAGGCGCGGATCAGATCGTCGTACTGAGCATTGATTTCGCCCGACGACTTCGTTTCCAATTGCTGCTCTTTCACCATGTCGCTCCTGTTTGGTTGCTCAACTTAGTGCCGTGTCTTGGGGGTTGGCGCAGCAGTTCGGCTGCCGTCGCCATCTGGGCGACGAGCCGGGTCTGCCAGCCCAGGGCCGCGCTCGCGTCGCGAAGCGCGGCGAGCCCATTGTGGGGATCGCGCATCGCCGCGCGCGCTTGCGTCCGCGTGAAGCCGGCGTCCTGCGTGAGCCAGTGTTCGAAGTCGGGGTGGGCCGATGCCAAGGTGGCGGCGCCACGAGCCTTGACGCTCGAGATGCGTGCTTCGGGCATCATCGGAAAGGTGACGACCGACACCTCCCACAGATCGATCTCGGCAAGCATTCGGATGCCGGTGCGTGCGTCGCGACGCCCCTTCACGGCACGAAATCCGATCGACAGGCCGTCGATGGCGCCCGACCGCATGAGCGCCAGGACCTCGCGTGCCCTGGCGACTTCGGTGGTGAGGCGGCCGCGCACATAGAGACCGCGGGCGTCTTCGTAGATGCGTTCCCACACGCCGATCGGCTGGGCTGGATCGTGCTGGAACAGCATGCGGATGCCGCCGCCACCGCGACTGGCGAGCGAAGCGCGGAACGCGCCCGGCAGCACGATGTCGGCGCCCATGTCGCGGCGGTTGAAGATGCTGGCGTAGCCCTCGAACGTGCCGTCGAGCGAGAGCTTGCGCACATCGGGCGTCGAAAACTTCACCTCCGCCGCGCGTTCGACGCGGGCGCTCTGCTGGTCGATCATGGCTGTGTGGTCCTTGGTGGGGTCAGACGTCAGACGGCAGAGGCGCACGTGCTGCCTCAAGCGCGCGTGCGGCCCGCGCGGGATCGGCACGCGCTGCAGATGTCGTGATGCGAGCAAGGCCCGCCTGGCGGTAATGGATCACGCAAAGTGCCGGGAGTTCGAGGGGACGCGTCCCCTCGAGCGGGTCAAGGGCGGCAGCCCTTGCCGCGATGCAACAGCGAGATCATCGAGATTGCAGCGCAGCTCCAGGCCCACGTCGCCGCCGACCAACAGCCAGCGCGACAACGACACCGCCAGCCGCGCTGCCAGCGGGATCACCGTCTGCCGCCAGAACGTCCGATTGGCTTCGGCGTAGTTCGCGTACGTGTTGTCACCCGGAACGCCGAGCAGCAGCGGCGGAACGCCCAGACTGAGCGCGATCTCGCGAGCGGCCATCTGCTTCAGGCCGATGAAATTCATGTCGCGGGGGCTCAAACTCATCGCCTTCCAGTCGAGCCCGCCTTCGAGCAGTTACCGGGCGGCCGGCATTGCGCGCGCCCTGGAAACTGTCCTCCAGCTCGCGTTTCAATCGCTCGAACTGGGCCGACTATTCGTATTGGCCGGGGTATCCGAGGAATATCTCTCGTCGCAATTTTTCTTCGATTTCTCCCAACTGATCGTCCAATTCGTGGTAATCGTCAGCGGTCAGAAAGCCCCACTCCATTAGTGCTGCTAGATAACCCTTCCAAAGCAACACGATTGCGTCACTGTTATTGTGATGCTTAACATGCGGAAGTATTCGTCCAAAAAGCTCTTCCTTGGTCGGCTTTCGTGACATCGTGTCATCTCCTCTGTGTCGTATGCGTGCCGCTGGGTGTCAGGATCGTTATACTCTGAATGCCGCTGCGCTTGTCGGCGCCTAATGCGCGGCCCGCAGCACGTTCCGCTGCCTCAATCGTCATTCCAGCCTGCTGCCGCGCATCCACGATGATGTCAGCGGCCTGACCTCGGCCATTCATGATCCTATTCGAAATCGCGCTCGACAAACCTTCGACGTCAGTTCGTTGAACCCCAGAAACTGTCTTCAGCTCAAATGCCTTGCCATCGATCCTGAAGTCCGGCGTGCGCCCTGCGCCTGTCGGGATCACTTCGACATTCCGCCCAAGGCCCACCATTTCCCTGGCGAAGTTTTGCTCTTCAGGCGTCAGGCTGCATTCAAGGGCTTACTGGTAGAAACTTGATTTCAAACCCATTGCCTGATTTCATAGTGGAAACAACCGTGAAACCACCATCGTTCTCCTGCCGAATGCTCACAAAATTTCTGTAAGCAACCAACCGAGAAATACGCCATACTTCATCGACAAGTTCATCCTCCAATTCTTTCGACGCTTTCATGCTCGTTGGCGACTTAACTTCAAATCGGACAGCATCGTAAGTTGAAGTCCAGCCCGACTTAAGAAAGGCCCGCAACTCCGCGGCAACGCCCATCGCTGTGTCTTGATCCATGTTCACTTCCTATGGTTTTTCGATGTACCTGCCTCCAGGAGCAAATGAAAAGACAGTCACCACTCCACCACTTTCGTTAGTAACAACGGTATTTCCACGAGCATCGGTATACTCCCACGTTTTCCTACCATTCGAGTCTACTTTTCCGACCCTGGTCCTTGCATTGTTATCGACTATAGCATCGATCCGCTCATCAGAAAAATCTCTTATCTTGGCGTTGTCACGGCCGTGCTCTGTAAACGGGCGCCCTCTTGGAGTAGCACCGTAATCCGCCCGTGGAGGTGCGACAGGCTTTGCCGGCTCGCCAGGCGGTGGTGGCTTCGGCGGGCCAACACCTCGCGGCTTGCTCGCAACCGGCGTAACACCCCCACCCGGGGCGAACGTGAACCGGCCGGCGCTGTCGTGATACGGATTGAACTTCGCGCCACCCGCCTCAGCTGGCCCATAGCCTGCCGCCGCCCGCTTCTCGTCCCTGGTCAGGAAGCTCGCGCCATCCAACCTCGCCCACAGCGCCTCGCGGTCGGCGCTCAGCGCGTCGAGGTCATCGAGGTTGCGAGCTGCAGTTCGAGCCGACCCGCCTCACCCGTTATCACCAGTCCGATAGCGCCCTCGTGACCGGTACTCCGTTAATTGTCGTCATCGCCGGGGCCGAAGCCATCGGCCCAGTAGTCAAAATCCAGTCGACTCGGACCGATCGTGAAATATCCGCGCGGGTCTCTGAAGCCCGGCTTGTCTTTCACCCGCTCGATGGCCTGCTTCGCCAACTCCTCGGAGGAATAGTTGCCAATTTCCTTATGATCTTCATCACCATCTCGAACAATCGTATGGCGTAGTGTATATATCATTTTCCAGATTGACATATCGAGGGTTTCCATATGCGGATTTGTCGTCGCTCGGTCGATTTTGAGTTGCAGGGCGGGGAAATTAGTACTACTCGAAGTTTCGATCACCAAATTTCTTTAACTGGTTGAACTCGCTAGTGTTCCGACTCAGTCGCTTGGTTCCCGCCCTTGATGGCATCGAGTTTATCGAGGGCGCGCCGCTCCTTTCGCAAAATGAGCGCGGCGGACTTGGTCCACACGAAGGGCTTCGGGCTGGCGTTGT
>JAKFWF010000026.1 GCA_021730785.1 Hyphomicrobiaceae bacterium | reverse complement strand
ACCCCGGCCCTCCCCCTCAAGGGGGGGGGGAGGGAAGACCGAGAGACCGTTACCAATTTATTCGTTCATGCAATCGCCCTGCGCAGGGTCTTGCTCACGTGCCGATGTGCAGCGCTTGGTCTTGCGCCATGTGCAGCATCGTGCGTTCAGCGAGCGCGGTGATGGTCAGGAGCGGGTTGACGCCGAGCGACCGCGGGATCACCGAGCCGTCGATCACATGGAGCCCCTTGTGCACGGCCGTCGACCGTAGGCCGGCGAACACCTCACCCTTGTGATTGACCACGCCGTCGGCGGCCTCGCGCCCCATGGCGACGCCGCCCAGGGGGTGCGCGGTCGACGGCTGATGGCCCATGACGGAGCCGGCCAGCGGGTTCTTCACGTAGGCGCCGCCGACGCTGGTGACCAATTGGCCGAGCAGCGCGTCGAGGCGCTGGTACACCGGCTCGTCCTTGGCGCCGGGCCAGGCGAGCGCCAGGCGATCGCCCTCCATCGCAAAGCATCCGCTGCCCGAATCGTGGCTGACCGCGAAGAACGTCTGCAGACTGGCGAAGGGGCCCTTGTAGACGCCGGCGACGAGGCTCTGCAGCGCACCCAGTAGGCGGCCGTTCGGCACGAACATGACCGGCAGGGCGGATGCCAGGGACGAGGGCACCGCGCCCTCCTGGATGCAGATTTCGTGGTCGAGGCGGGCCGCATCACGGATCTCGATCTGGCCCGACACGCTGGCACCGACCGCCGGCTGCATGTCGAATTTCGCCGGATGCCCGACGCCGATGCCGTTGACCGGAACGCTTGCCCCATAGCCGAAAGCAATGATGTCGCCGTTCGCCGAAAAGCGCTGTCCCAGGCGATCCGACAACGGCAGGCCGAGGTCGCGCGAGCGCAGCAGGATTTCCACTGTGCCGAGCGTGCCAGCCGACAGGATGACTTGATCGGCGCTCAAGGTGAGCGTGGCGCCGGCCACCGCCGCGCCGTCCAACCGGTCGATGTGCACCGACCAGCGGCCATCGGCTGAGCGTGAAACGTGACGGACCTTGGCGTGAGTGAAGATCTCGGCGCCGTGGGCACGCGCGTCCGGCAGGTAGGTGAGGGCGACGGTGTTCTTGGCGCCGACGTTGCAGCCACCGCAACAGTCGCCGCAGCGCGTGCAGGCCGGTTGCCGGATGCCGGCCGGATTGACGCAATCCTCGAAGCTGACCGCCACTTCGGGCGCGACCGGTGCGTGCCCGATCGCAGCGCCCGCCTTGGCCAACGCCTGGAACTTGACGCGCGAGCCTGCCTCGGGATCGCGTGCCGGCCGCAGCCAGGCCCGGGCCCGGCGGAAGCCCTCATCCAGCAGTCCGTCCTCGGTGATCTGGCCGGGCCAGACCGGGTCGGCGAACACGCGCGGGTCGGGCCGCAGCGCCACGCCCGCATTGATCAGCGAGCCGCCGCCGAGCCCACAACCGACCAGAATGTGCATGTCATCGCCCAGGCGCACATCGTAGAGCGCGGTTGGGGTGCCCGTTCGCAGCCGTTTGCCGGTGACCTGCATTTCGGCCCGCAATTCCGGGAATTTCGATGGGAACGTGCCGGTTGGAAACTCGCGGCCGCGTTCGAGGACGGCGACGCGTCGGCCAGCCCTGGACAGGCGCGACGCGGCGACGCCGCCGCCATAGCCCGAGCCGACCACGATCACATCGTAGTGCGGTTTCAGCGTGTCGAGCGATTGCGCCAGGGTGCGGTTCATGGTCGGCCTTCTCGAAGCTGCGACGTCGACTGCTCATGCGGTGTCGGTATCACTGGAACTCGATGAAATATTCAAGCTCCTTCAACTGCATGCCGGCCGGCGGGCTGGGGAACTTCGCCGTTCGTACCGCATCGAGCGCCGCCCGGTCGAGGGCCGCATCACCGCTCGACGAAATGATGCGAGCGCGCACGATCGTGCCATCGAAGCCGAGCGCGAACTCGACCTTGACGGGATTGACGAGGCGGCTGACGCGCGGCACGCGAGCGGCGTTCTGTGCAACCGACTGGCGGACGCTCGTGCCGTAGGCGTTCAATTCGCCGGTGCGGGCGATGGCCGCCGATTGCGCCGCAACCGTGACAGGCGACACGCCGCGCGCGAGCGCACCGCCGATATCTTCCGCCGTCTGCGCGTCGCTGGCACGGCTCGGCGCGGCAGCAGCCGTTGCTTGCGGCGTCGGCTTTGCCTCGGTCGGCGTGTCGGCGACCACGGCCGCGGCCTCCGCCTTGGCGGGCGCGATGACGATCGTAGCTTCGGTCGGCACCGGCGGTTCGGGCTTCGAGTGCAGATCAGGGATCACGAGATCGGCCGCCTTGGCGGGCGTATCGGGCTTTGCTTCCTGCTTCTGGTCCGGCGCATCGCTTGCGGCCTGCTGCTGCCGCTCGGTGCCCTCGCGATCGGCAAGTGCCGCCAGCGACGACGCGCTGCCGACCGCCGGCGTGGTGATCTGTGATTGCAGGGCGGATGCCGATATCACGTCGATGCTGAGCGCGTCGAGCGACGCCCCGTCGGCGCCGAGTGTCGTTAGCGCGCGCGGCCAGCTGACGAACACTGCGAAGCCGATGTGCAGCGTCAGCGCCGCCAGTATGCTGCCGAGCCATCCGGCATTGCCCCGGGTGACAACCGGAGGAATGAGCGGCATTTCGGGCGACAGGCCGACGTCGCTGATCGAGGCTCCACTCACGGCTGAGCTGGCCGCGGGAGCCTCCGCAGCTGTTTGCGGTGCGCTCCTGCTGTCGCCGCCCGTTGCCATGGCCCGGTTGTCGCCAAGGCCCGCACGGTGGTCAAGTATGCGAATTGACCTTATCCCATATCAGCGACGTTCGCGGACGAACGCCATCAACACCAGCCCCAGGATGAGAAACAACAGGATCGCCGCCATGCCGTGGCGCTGGCTGCCGGTCGCCGCCGTCACGAAGCCAACCAGCAGCGGTGCCGCAAACGCCGTCGCCTTGCCCGAGAAGGCGAACAGGCCGAAAAATTGGGTGATTTTGTCGGCCGGCGCGATGCGCGCGATCAGGCTGCGGCTCGAGGCCTGCACGGGCGCCGACACGAGCCCGAGCAGAACCGCAAACATCAAGAACACCTGTTCGCCGGTCGAGGAGAACGGCGTACTGCCCGGCACCTTGGCCGGCACCACCTGGGTAAAGAAAACGTGAGTCTTGTCGACCGAGAGGATGCCGACGGCGCTGGCGATCACCACGAGGAGTGCCAGCATGATCACGCGTTTTGCGCCGATCCTGTCGTCGATGAAGCCGCCGAGGAAGGCGCCGATCGCCCCCACCAGCACCACGATGATGCCGAACATGCCCTGCTCACGCAGTCCCCAGTCGAACACGCCGGCGCCGTAGATGCCGCCAAACACGAAGATCGCGCTCATACCGTCGCTGAAGCTCATGCGGGCGAGCAGGAAGGTGAGGATTTCCGGGTGCCGGGGCAGATCCTTGATCGTCTGCCAGAAGCTCTTCAGGCCATCGCCGACGGTACCGATCACCGCATGGCGCGGCGCATCGGGCGTGAACAGAAACATCGGAATGGCAAAAATGATCAGCCACAGTGCACAGAACGGCCCGACGAGGCGGTCGCCCTCGTGCAGGGCAGCTTCGAGGGCGATGGCTGGCGCAAGGCCAAACAGCGTCTTGCCGGTCGTGGGATCGGTGGCGACGAAGCCCGCCATGACGATGAGCGCCAGCAGCCCGCCGAGGTAGCCGACCGCCCAACTGATGCCGGACAGCTTGCCGAGCTGATCACGCGGCACCAGCGTCGGCATCATGGCGTTGAAGAACACCACGGCGAATTCGGCGACCGCGCTCGCCACCACGAAGGCGACGAGAACCAGCCATAGGCTGGCGCCCTTGGCACCAGGCACGGCAAACCATAGCGCGCCCATGCAGGCCGCCATCACCACGACGAAGGCTGCGAGCCATGGTTTGCGCTGCCCGCGCACGTCGGCGACGGCACCGAGGATCGGGCTGCCGAAGGCGATCAGGATGCCAGCAACCGCGGCAGCATTCCCCCACAGGGCCTGGCCGACGGCCTTATCGCCGACCACCACGTTGACGAAGTAGGGGCCGAACAGGAAGGTGACGATGAGTGTGTAGAACGGCTGGGCCGCCCACTCGAACAGTACCCAGCTCGCAACCCCGCGGCGGGGCACATTGGGGATCTGGCCCGCCAGCGGTGCGGCGCCCGGCGTCATCGTCGTGGCCATTGGTGATCCCTCGCGCCGCTGTGGTTCTTTCGACCGGTCTTGTGGGGGGCAGCGCCGGCTGGCAAGAGGAATTGCGCCACGCCTTAACCGGAAAGCTCACTCCCCATGTCGGAATTGTTCGCCTCCGGCCGTATCGTCGATCTGATCCTGCTTCTGCTGGTGGTCGAGGTGGCGGCGCTCCACGCCTATCGTCGGTCGACGGGCGGTGGCATCGCGGTCGTCGACATTGTCATGAACAACCTGGCGGGTGCCGGCCTGCTGCTGGCCCTTCGCGCCGCACTGACCGGCAGTCCCTGGACGCTGATCGCGCTGTGGCTGCTGGCGGCGTTTGCCGCCCACATCGCCGACGTCGCCCGGCGCTGGCAGACTACGACGTCCGGCAGGCGCGCATCATGAACTATCGCCACGTCTATCATGCCGGCAACTTCGCTGACGTTGTGAAACACGTCGTCCTGGCGCTCACAATCGAACATCTAAAGCTGAAAGACACGCCGTTCCGCATCATCGACACCCATGCCGGCGTCGGCCTTTATGCGTTGAACCACGGCCCAGCCGAGCGCACCGGCGAGTGGCGCACTGGCATTGGCCGCCTGTTCGGTGCGGAAGCTGCCCCATTACCCGCGCCCGTGGCCGACCTGCTTGCCCCCTATCTTGACCTGATCGCCGCAGAGAATGCCGACGCCCCGGATGGGCAGATCACCCGATACCCTGGTTCACCGCTGATCGCGCGCCGGCTGATGCGCCGCGGCGACCAACTGGTGGTCAACGAACTGCATGCGGACGACAGGGTGCGGCTGGCCGAGTTGTTTGCCCGTGACGGCCAGGTGAAGGTGCTCGGGCTCGACGGCTGGATCGCGCTCAAATCCCTGTTGCCGCCGAAGGAACGCCGTGGGCTCATCCTGATCGATCCGCCGTTCGAGGAACACAACGAATTGATCCGCCTCACCGAGGCCCTGAAGGAAGCAATTCGGCGCTTCGAAACGGGCACTTACGTCATCTGGTATCCAATCAAGGACGAGAAGATCATCGCCCGCTTTCATCGCGCGATTGCCGAGAGCTGCGCCCGCGAGTGCCTGATCGCCGAGGTCATGCTGCGCACCGCGCGGCACCCCGAAAAGCTCAATGGCTGCGGGCTCGTGGTGGTCAACCCGCCATGGAAGCTCGAAGCGCAGTTGCGGGTGGTTCTGCCGCACCTCGCCGAGCGTCTCGGCCAGGGCGAGGGGGCGCAATCCAGGCTGGAGTGGCTGGTGCGGCATTAACCATCCGCCCAATGACGGCTGCGCTATGGCAGGCCTGTCACGGGCCGGCAAGAAAACGCTGCGCAGTGCTCGACAGCATCATGCCGGCGGGGCAGTTGTAGTAGGAATAGAGAGAGTTGTTTCGATTTGCCGGCTATTCCTCAGGAGACACTACCATGCGCAAACCTGCAGCTCTGATCGCCCTCATCATGGGCGCCGGCCTCCTGGCCGGTACGCCGGCCTCAGCCCAGGGCAAGGACGGCTGTTTCAACAAGGCTGCCCAGGGGACCAATACCGATGAGGCCGGCGCCAAGTTCCAGGCGTTCGAAGCTATCCTCCAGTCGTTCGACTGGGGTGCCTGGGCGTCTTGGATCTCGAACAAGACGACGCCCGGCTACAAGATCACCACGACCTCCTCGCGCTGCACGAAGGGCGGTCTGGGTGTCACGTGCGTAACGCAAGCAAAGATCTGTAAGGCGTAAGGATCCAACGAACGCGAAGGAGCACTACGATGAACTTCAAAGCCCTACTGACGATCGGTGCAGTTCTGGCGGCGGTTGTCGTCACGGCGCAAGTCCCGGCATCAGCGGCCAAAAAGTGCGTGCTGGCCGGCGGCGAAGGTGTCGGCATCGCGCCGGAAATCGCCACCGACCTGTCGAAGATCGCGCTTGGCGACGCCATCAAGAAACTCGGCTCCAAGGCGGACGGCAAAGTGAGCACGAAGTGCGTGACGAACCTTGTCGTTACCAACTGCGTATCGAGCCAGAAGGCATGCAAGTAGCGCGTCGCCGCCGTCGCGGTACCTGCGACAGCGCCGAATACATACGATCAATCGCAGGCTGCATGCGGAACAAATCCGCCTGTAGCCTGTTTTTGTGGGTGACCTGGCATCGTCGGCGCGATTGTGCACTCGACACGGATTGAGCCTTTCGGACTTTATTGCGCCGGCTCGAAATGGATCGCCAGGACGCGCGTGGGCTTGGCGGACAGATTTTTCACGTTGTGCATTTCGTTGGCTTGCCGCCAATGCACCTGACCCGCCCGCAAGATTGTCTCGCCGGCAGCGGTCACTTCGACCAACTCGCCTTCGATGATGGCCAGGATGACGGGGCCAGGATGCTGGTGATGGGTGGTTTCCGCGCCCGGGTCCCAGCGATCATCATGGACGCGCAGGCTCGTTGGCTGAGGAATTCCGCTCACCACCCGCTCCAGCAGGGTTTCGACGCGCAGTTGCGGCTTGGCCTGGGACAGCGCAACGCCAAGCGGGATGCCGGCCAGGACGCCGGCAAGCAATAGAATGGGTGCAATGGTGATGCGCGACATGGGGGGCTCCCTGGGGTTGCTGCCGCTGCCGTTCATGGCGCGGGCGCAGTGCTTGTGAGTGGCGATTTGATGCCCGGCAAGGACTCAGTTGCGCAACATCGCGTGAACTCAGCTCGCCGGCCGTGTGGCGTTGTTTTGCCGAATTTCCGCACAGTCCTTGCGCCATTGATCGTGTCACTCCGGTTACAGTTCACAATGAAACCTGCGTGATCGAGCGGCTTCAGGGGAAGAATTCCTCAAGAATTCGCGCTAAGCTCGCCCGCAGGTGACCTATTCTCGGCAAGGAGCCAGAGCCATGAAGCGTAATTCCACCCTTTCGATGGTGGCTGCACTCGCAGCCCTCATGGCTTTTTCCGCCACTGCGACCGCCGAAGACTCGACAAAGAAGAAGCCAACCAAGAAAGAGCCGGAGGCGACCGCCACCAAGGACGAGCGCGCGTCTGCTGCCTACCGGCGCCCCGCTCAGGTGAAGGGCTTCGTGCAGCGTCGCGGCGGCTATTCCTATGCTGCGCAGGACAGCATCAACACCTACGGCGACAGCCAGTCTAAGTACAGCAACTACAGCCTGTTCCGTAATAACGATTTCGGCCGCCAGACGAACTTTGGCCCGTTCGACAGCGACTTCTTCTTCGACAGTGGCATCTCCCCGCGCGGCGGCTTCTCGCCTTATCAGAACTGATCATACAACTGCGCCCAGGCGTGGCGCCGTTGCCCGTGTCGGCAACCAAGTTGTTTGGAACAACAATTTGGCTGCTGCGCAAGCTTGGCAGGGCAGGGCGCGCATCGCTATACTGTCGGTCACCTGATGCGATACCAACCGACAGGGTTCCCATGCGACTGCGCGCCTCGATTTCTGCCCTCTGCTCTGTCCTCGTGATCGGCCTTGCTGCGGACGCAGCCAACGCCGCCTGCACGCGGCTCGCCTTCTCCGTGAACGACTATGGCAAGGTGGGCCCGACCAACGACGCCAAAAACCTGCTCGACAAATACATCGCCAAGTGGACGGCTGATCGCGGCATCAAGAAGTACACGACCGGCAAGAAGGATGTGTCGTGCGAATTGTACCTCGATGTCGGCCTGTTCGATGAGCATACGTGCAAGGCAACGGCCAGCGTCTGCTGGGACGGCCCGGCACCGGCCGGCGTGACGGCAGCGTCGCTTGAAGGCGGTGCCAAGCCTAAAGTAGCTGTGCCCAAAACCACAGCAAAACGGCCGGCTGCGCCCGTATCGACCAGCTCTATTCCTTTGGCGACGCCAACAGGCGTTACCGCCCCAGCGGCTGCGGTTCCCGCCGCCCCGGCAGTTGTCGCGGCACCACCCGTCGCCCCCGCAGCTGCGCCGCCGGTCGAAGCACCCAAGGCGCAATAGCGCGACGAACCCGTGCTGCCGAATTCCGCGCGCCAGCTGGCACAGCTTGGCGCGCGGAGTTGTTTTTGCGCCCTGTCAGCCAGCCCGGAAAGCGTGCCGCGGCGCAGCTGACATGCGCGTTAGACCTTGCTGGACCCGCACCATTGGGCTTAAGCCGAAGGCCTGGAACCCCCTTCCCAACACGGTCAGGACAACGCCATGTACGAAACGCTGCACCATTACATCGACGGCAAGTGGACCAAGGGCTCGTCGGGCAAAGCCCAGGACGTGATGAACCCGGCGACCAACGCCATCCTCGGCAACCTGCCGCATGCGTCGAAGGCCGACCTCGACGCGGCGCTGGCCGCCGCCCAGAAGGGCTTCAACAGCTGGCGCAAAGTGTCGTCCATGGAGCGCGGCAAGATCATCCGCAAGGCCGGCGAACTGATCCGCACCCGGGCCGACGCCATCGCCACGTTGCTTACGATGGAGCAGGGCAAGATCCTGGCCGAAGCCAAGATGGAAGTGCAGGGCTCGGCCGACATCTGCGACTGGTTCGCCGAGGAAGGCCGCCGCGCCTACGGCCGCATCATTCCGGCGCGCGCCGATGGCATCCGCAACATGGTGATCATGGAGCCGGTCGGCCCCGTCGCCGGCTTCAGCCCGTGGAATTTCCCCGTCACCCAGGCCGTGCGCAAAATCGCAGCCTCGCTGGCGGCCGGCTGCTCGATCATCATCAAGTGCCCGGAGGAGACACCCGCCTCGCCGATCGCGATGCTCAAGTGCTTCATCGATGCCGGTGTGCCGGCCGGCGTGATCAATCTCGTCTATGGCGTTCCATCGGAGATCTCCGAGTACCTGATCCCCTCGCCGATCATCCGCAAGATCTCGTTCACGGGCTCGGTTCCGGTCGGCAAGCACTTAGCATCCCTCGCCGGTCTGCACATGAAGCGCGCCACGATGGAGTTGGGCGGCCACGCACCCGTCCTCGTGTTCGACGACGCCAACCCGGAAGAGGTTGCGAACCTCACGACCGGCCTCAAGTTCCGCAACGCCGGCCAGGTCTGCATCTCGCCGACCCGCTTCTTCGTGCACGAGAAGGTCTATGACAAGTTCGTCGCCCAGTTCACCGCGAACGCCAAGGGCCTCAAGGTCGGCGATGGCCTCGATCCCAACAGTAAGATGGGCTCGCTCGCCAATCCGCGCCGGGTCGCTGCTATGGAATCGATCATGCTCGACGCCCAGGAGAAGGGTGCCAAGGTCGCGACCGGTGGCAAGCGCATCGGCAACCAGGGCAACTTCTTCGAGCCGACCGTGCTGACCGACGTGCCGGCCAACGCTAACATCATGACGCAGGAGCCGTTCGGGCCGGTCGCGATCATGATGCGCTTCAAGGACACCGACAAGATGCTGGAACAGGCCAACAGCCTGCCGTTCGGCCTCGCGAGCTACGCGTTCACCCACAACGGCAAGACGGCGTCCAAGGTCGCCGATGTGCTGGATCACGGCATGGTAACGATCAACCACCAAGGCCTCGCACTGCCCGAGACACCGTTCGGCGGCATCAAGGATTCGGGCTACGGCCACGAAGGCGGCATCGAGGGCCTTCAGGTCTACATGGCTGCAAAATTCGTCAGCCACCTGGGCTGATGCTGGCCATAGCAGGCAGCACGAACATAACGCGGTGCCCCACCCGGGCGCCGCGTTTGTCATTGATGTGAACCTACTTTGTCGCAGCACCCCTGGTCCAACCGCTGCGTTTCGCATAGGCTAGACCAATCAATTGTCCATTCTGCCGAGTGATCGGCGTTCCCGCACTGCCACACCGCCCGCATTCAAAACCAACTCGTCGCGCACAAGGAGAAGCGTTCCCATGGCTAAGCTCAACGTGAATGGCAAAACCGTCGACGTGAAGGTCGAGGACGACACGCCGCTGCTGTGGGTTCTGCGCGAACAGGTCGGGCTGACCGGCACCAAGTATGGCTGCGGCGTTTCCCAGTGCGGCGCCTGCTCGGTGCACATCAACGGCGAAGTCCAGCGCTCGTGCTCGGTGCCGGTGGGCTCGGTCAAGGCAACCGACAAGATCGTGACGATCGAAGGCCTGTCGCCGACCGCATCGCACCCGATCCAGAAGGCATGGCTCGCGCTCGAGGTCGCCCAGTGCGGCTATTGCCAGTCGGGGCAGATCATGGCGGCGGCAGCGCTGCTGAAGAAGAACCCGAAGCCGACCGACAAGGACATCGATGATGCCATGAGCAACATCTGCCGTTGCGGCACCTACCAGCGCATCCGCGCCGGCATCAAGCAGGCCGCCGCCGAGATCGCAGGCGGCACCAAGGCCAAGGCGCGGGCCTGATGGAAAAGGGAGCAGCGATACCAGCCATGACCAAATCCAGCACCAGCGGCGTCTCGCGCCGCCGTTTCTTCGTCGGCAGCGCCGCTGTCGGCGGCGGCCTTGCCATCGGCATCGCCCTGCCCGGCGTGCGCGAAGCGCTCGCGCAGAAGGTTCTCGGCACCACCGGCGATGAAGTGGGCGCGTGGGTGTTCATCCGCCCCAACGACGACGTGGTGATCCGCATCGCACGTTCGGAAATGGGCCAGGGCACGCTGACGGGCCTCGCCCAGCTCGTCGCCGAGGAACTCGAGTGCGACTGGAAAAAGGTCAAGTGGGAGTATCCGACGCCCGGCCAGAACCAGGCGCGCAAGCGCATCTGGGGCGACATGGGCACCGGCGGCAGCCGCGGCATCCGTACCTCGCACGAATACGTGCGCAAGGGCGGCGCCACCGCACGCGAAATGTTGCTGCAGGCGGCCGCCAACGAGTGGAAGGTTCCGCTCGCCGAGTGCTCGGTGCAGGCCAGCGTCATCACGCATGGTCCGACAAAGCGCAAGACCACCTACGGCAAGGTTGCCGCCGCCGCCGCCAAGCTCGAGGCGCCGAAGACGGTTACCCTCAAGGACCCGAAGGATTGGAAGCTGATCGGCAAGCCGGTGAAGCGCCTCGATACCGTCGACAAGCTCAGCGGCAAGCAGGTCTACGGCATCGATCTGAAGATGCCGGGCATGCTCACCGCCTCGATCAAGGATTCGCCGATCCATGGCGGCAAGATCAAGAGTTTCGACGCCACCAAGGCGAAGGCCATGCCGGGCGTCACCCACGTGTTACAGGTGGGCGCAGGCGCGGTCGCCGTCGTCGCCGATACCTGGTGGCACGCCAACAAGGCGCTGGCCGAAGTGGCGATCGTCTACGAAGACAGCCCGAATGCCAAGGTGAGCAGCGCCAGCATTGCCGAAATTCTCAAGGCCGGCCTCGATGCGACGGAGAACGTGGCCGCCTACAACAAGGTCGGTGACGCGCCCGGCGCCATTGCCGGCGCGGCCAAGAAGCTCGAAGCCGTGTTCACCGCGCCCTACCTCCACCACGTCACCATGGAGCCGATGAACTGCACGGCGAAATGGACGGCAGACAAGTGCGAGATCTGGGTGCCGACGCAGAACGGCGATGCGGCGCTCGCGGCCACCTCGGAGGCGGCCGGACTGCCGGTCGACAAGTGCGAGGTCTACAAGATCCACCTCGGCGGCGGCTTCGGCCGGCGCGGCTTTTCCGACTACGTGACGAAGTCCGTGCAACTGGCGAAGCAGATCCCGGGCGTACCCGTGAAGTTGCTGTGGAGCCGGGAAGAGGACATGCGCCAGGGCCGCTATCGCCCGGTCAGCCAGTGCAAGATCCAGGCGGGTCTCGACGACAAGGGCAATCTCGTCGGGCTGCAGATGCGCATTTCCGGCCAGTCGATTCTGGCCTCGGTCGCGCCTCAGCGCATGGAAGACGGTGTCGACTTCATCACCTTCCAGGGCCTCAACCCGCTCGACGGCAAGTATGCCAAGGAAGGCTCGATCGGCTATTCGATCCCCAATATCCTGGTCGACTACTCGATGCGCAATCCGCACCTGACGCCCGGCTTCTGGCGCGGCGTCAAC
>JAKFWF010000066.1 GCA_021730785.1 Hyphomicrobiaceae bacterium | reverse complement strand
AGCTCCGCCACCGCGGCGCCGTCGACGATGGGCCCGAAACAGGCATCGGCAACCTCGGCCGCAAGCATGGCGCGCAACAGGTCCGTGCCATCACCGTAGGCCCCGCCGCCTGGATTATCGGCGTAGTCGGCCACGATGACCGGTCCGATTCCTTGCCGGTGGCGCTTGCACAGGCTGGCTGCCTCATCGACCGAATAATATTGGTTGATCATGTCGAAGCGCCGGTCCCAGATGTCGTCGGCGATCGCCTCGGCGAAACGGCGGTGCGCTTCGATGTCGCCTTGGCAGGTGACCAGAACGGTCGGGCCCACCTCGGCAATATCGGCGTTACCGAAACCACCATTGACGCTCACGGCAAACACATCAGGCAGCTGTTCGTAGGCCCGTGTCTTGGCCAGCCGCTCGATCATCGGCCCGACGTCGGTGCGGCCGCCATTGACCTCCTCCAGCATCGGGCGATGGACCCGCAACGTCCTGGGTGCAATTTCGCCGAGCATCGCCTTGTGCAGGATATCGGCTGCCTGCCGTCCGCATTCGCGCATATCGACGTGCGGATAGGTCTTGTACGACACGATGATATCGGCGAGGGCGCACATCCGCGCCGTGACGTTGGCATGCGGATCGAGCGTGATACCGATCGGCACCTTGGAGCCGACGACGGCGCGCAGCCGTTCGAGCAACTCGCCTTCGCCGTCGTCGCAGAAGTCCGTCACCATGGCGCCGTGCAGGCCGAGGAGAATGCCGTCGAGATCACGCCCCATGTCTCGGGCACCGGCGACGATCACGCCGGCCAACCGGTTGAACGCGTCGCGGGTCACCGGCCCGCCCGGCTGGGCCGCCGCGCTGAGCGCATGGACCATGCGCCACCCATACGAGCGGCCGACATCGAGGAAACCAGCCAGATCAGTGTTGGCGGCGCCGCGTTCCGCTATTGCCGCCTCGCCCACATAGCAGCCACGATCGACGAAGGCCGCATAGTCTGTAGGTTGAATACTGAAGGTATTAGATTCATGCGCGAATTCAGCAGTGAACACGTTGAATGGCATCGCAGTATCCCTGTCGGTTGAGCAGGCAGTTACGTCACCCGATCGGGTGGTGGCACGCGATCTGATGCCCGAGTCCATGTTGGGCGAGCACCGGCCGTTCGCGGCGGCAAAGCTCCGTTGCCGCCGGACAGCGCGCAGCGAAAGCGCATCCGGGCGGTAGGTCGAACGGGCTCGCGATCTCGCCGGCCAGTCGATTAACCACCTTACGACGGTTTGGGTCGGGCTCGAAGTTACTGTCCATCAGTGCACGCGAATAGTGATGGCGCGGCTCGGTGCGCGAGGTCGGTAGCACCTCGACGATGCGGCCAAGGTACATCACCACGGTGCGGTCGCAGAAATAGCGGATCAGACTGAGGTCGTGGGAAATGAACAGGTAGGTGAGGCCGAGGTCGTTCTTCAATGCCTCCAGCAGGCCGATGATCTGCGCCTGGATCGAGACATCGAGCGATGCGGTCGGCTCATCCAGCACCAGCAGCGACGGATTGAGTGCCAGCGCCCGGGCGATGCCGACCCGCTGCCGCTGCCCGCCGGACAGCTGATGCGGATAGCTGTCCGCCATGCGCGGGCTCAAGCCCACCATGGCAATGAGTTCATCGATCCGTAAGCGCGCCGCCGCCGCGTCGATGGTCACGCCCTGGACCTGGTAGGGCTCGAGGAGTGCGCGGCGGATAGTGTAGCGCGGATCGATCGACGAGTAGGGGTCTTGGAATACCATCTGCATGCGCCGCCGCAGTTTCCGAAGGTCGGCAGCGGGCAGCGTCCCGAGGTCGACACCTTCGAACAGAACCTTGCCGGCGCTGGCCTCGATGAGCCGCAGCACCAATCGTGCGAGGGTGGACTTGCCGCAGCCAGACTCACCAACGACACCGGTGACCTTGCCCCTGGGCACGTCGAGAGACACGTCGTTGACCGCGCGCATGGTCCGCTTCGGTCCGAACATGCCGCGCCGGCTGGTGAAGACGCGGGTCAGGTGGCGCACGGTCGCGATGTTGTCGCCAGCGGGGTCAACCATGCGCCAGGACCTCCGTGAGATGACAGGCGGCACGGCCTGACGTCTTTTGTTCCAACAGGGGAACCTCAGTTCCGCAGATCGCCTGCGCATGCGCGCACCTGGGATGGAACCGGCAACCCGAGGGATAGTCCATCACGCTTGGCACAGTGCCTGGGATGCCCTTGAGGCTCCCCGGCGCCTGGCCATGGCGGGGAATGCAGCGAATGAGTTCTCGCGTGTACGGATGCTTCGGCGTGGCGAATATGTCGGCGACGCCGGCCTGCTCGGCCACCCGGCCGGCATAGAGCACGACGACCCGGTCGCAGGCCTGCGCGACGACGCCCATGTCATGGGTGATGAGCATCAAGGCGAGGCCGCGCTCGCGCACCAGATCGACCATGATCTGGATGATCTGTGCCTGGATGGTGACGTCGAGGGCCGTGGTCGGCTCGTCGGCGATGATCAGATCCGGATCGGCAGCGAGCGCCATGGCGATGACCATGCGCTGCTTCATGCCACCCGACAGCTGGTGCGGGTAGTTGCCATGAATGGTCGCGGCATCGGGGATCCGCAATTGCTGCATCAGCTCGATGCTGCGCGCCTGGGCGGCCACCGCAGAAAGTCCCAGGTGCAGCTGCGAGACCTGATCGATCTGCGCACCGATGCGGATGATCGGATCGAGCGAGGTCATCGGGTTCTGGCTGATGAGTGCGATCCGTTTGCCGCGCAGGCGCCGGTAGTCGGTCTCGGGGAGGCTGACGAGATCGATGCCGTCGAAGACGATCGCGCCCTTGGTGACCTTGCCGCCGATTAGCGGTAGCAATCCCATCACACTCAGGGCAGTCAACGACTTGCCGGAGCCGGACTCGCCGACGATGCCGAGGATCTCCTTGCGGTCGAGGTCGAATGAAATGCCATCGAGCGGGTGCAGCCGGCCGATAGTGACGCTCACGTTGTCGAGGGAGAGCAGGGCCATGTCACGCGTCCCTGAGGCGATTGCGGATGTCGAGGGCCTCGATGATCGCGTCGCCGAACAGGTTGATGGCAATCACCGTGATGGCAATCGCCAGACCTGGGAAGATAATGATCCAGGGGGCGATGAAGATCTGTGCCGTGCCGCTGCTCATCATGCCGCCCCAGCTCGGTGTCGGCGGCTGCGCGCCAAGCCCGAAAAAGCCGAGCGTCGCTTCGAGGATGATGGCATTGCCGGTCGCCAGCATGCCGGCGACGATCACCGGCGGCAGGGCGTTCGGCAGCAGATGGCGGAAGATGATGTGGAAGTGTCCGGCACCGAGATTTTTCGTTGCCTCGATGTAGGTCTCGTTTTTCAGCGCCATCACCTGTGCCCGCGTCAGCCGTGTGAACTGCGCCAGATAGGCGATGCCGATCGCGATCATGGTACTGCCGAGGCCCGGACCGACGATGGCAATTAGAATCAACGCGATCAGGATCTCGGGGAACGACCAACTGAGATCAACCGCGGCCGTCACCAGGCGATCGAATAGGCCGCCGAAATATCCGGCCGCTGCCCCGAGGCTCATGCCGATCGCCACGGAGATGCCGATGGCGACGACAGCAACGGTGAGCGAGGTGCGCGCGCCATGGATGATGCGCGACAGCAGATCGCGACCGAACTCGTCGGTGCCCATCCAATGGGCCCACGACGGCTCCCTGTTGGCCAGCGGCAGATTCTGGATGTCGTACTGATAGGGCGAGACCAATGGGGCGAACACGGCGCAGATGATCACGATCGCCAGGCACAGCGCGGAGAGCCCTCCGCGCGGCGACAACAGAACCTTGCCCAGGGTGCTGCTGGCAAACTCTGTGCTTGCAAGAGTGGTCATGTGCTGCTGTCCCGGACCCGCGGGTCCATTGCCGCTTGCACCAGGTCGCCGATCAGCGTGCCGAGCATCACCGCGATGGCGAGCATCAGCAGACACCCTTGGACGACCGGATAGTCGCGCTGGTTCAACGACGTGATCAACAGCGAGCCAAGGCCTGGCCGCGCGAACACGTATTCGATCGTCACGGCGCCGCCCAGGATCCAGCCGATGCGAAGGCTGAGGATCGTCACCACCGGCAGCAGCGCGTGGCGAAGGATATGACCGAACTGGATGCGCCAGCGCGACAGGCCTTTCGCATGGAGCATCATGACGAAATCCCGGCGGGCGATATCGAGCATGGCAACGCGCGTAACGCGAGCGACCAGAGCGATGCCGCCAAGTCCGATGGCAAGCACCGGCAGCACCAGCGCGCTCCACGTCCGCGCGCCCGACACCGGAAACCAGCCAAGCTGCACGGCGAACAGCAGGATCAGCAGCAGTCCGAGCCAGAAACTCGGCACCGTCGAGCCGAGCAGGATGAGGGTCATCACCGAGCGATCGATCCAGCTGTCCTTGAATACCGCGGCGAGCGCGCCGGCGACGATCCCGACGATCGTCGAAAACGCCAGGGCGAGAACGCCGAGCAGCAGGCTGTGCGGCAAGTTCTGCGCGATCAGCGCCGTCACGGGCTGCCGCAGGATGATGGCCTCCCCAAGGTCACCGCGCAGCATCTTCGCGAGCCAGATGCCGTATTGAACCGGCAGCGGCTTGTCGAGGCCGTAGCGGGCGGTCAGTTCCGCCCGCTGCTCCGGTGTCGAGCCGATCTGCATCATGCTGTCGATCGGGTCGCCCGGCACCAGATGGATGATCGAAAAAATGATCATCGACACGACGATGAACACCGGAATGAGCTGCAGCAGTCTCTTGATGATGTAGCCGAGCATTCCGGTGTCCCGTGTTCAGGAGTACGTCGGCTCTACTTCTTCTCGATATCGACGATGGTCTGCCCCTGCAGGCGCGTGCCGCGGATCGTCGCCGGAACGCTCAGGCGCGCTTCGCTGTAGGCGAAGTTCTGCACCGGCTGGTAGATCGGCGCGAATACGAACTGCGACAGCACATACTCGTGGTAGGCCTTGAAGTTCGCCACCCGCTCGTCCCAGGTGCGCGAGCCCTTCATCGCCTTCAGGTTGAGTTCTTCAGCCTTCGGATCATTCCACATGGAGTGGTTGGGATGGCCGAGGCGCTTGCCGCTGAAGAACCAGTCGAGAATGTCGGCGTTGCCCCAGGAATAGCTGCGAACAGCCAGCTGGTGCTCATTCAACTTCTTGTACTGGGCGGTGATCGTCGCCGCATCGAAGATGGTGATGTCGGCGCCGATCCCGACCGCCTTGAGCTGGGCCTGGACGACCTCGGTGATGCGCTTGAACTCGGTGCCGTTTTGCGTCCACAGCTTGACCTGGAGTGGTACGCCACCCTTGGCACGAATGCCGCCAGCACCAACTGTCCAGCCGGCATCGTCGAGCAGCTTCTTCGACCGCGCCGGGTCGTAGGAGATGTTCAGCTTCGGATCGACCTTGGCTTCGAGCAGCGAGCTGATCAGGAAGTTGTTGGCCTCGGCACCGACGCCACCGAACAGGTTGGTCAGGATCTCTTTCTGGTTGATCGCGAAGGCGGTCGCCTCGCGCACCTTGATGTCGGTGAACGGCGCTACGGACGTATTCATTGGAATGTAGAAGACTTCCGTTCCTGGCAGGGTGATTACCTTGGTGCCCTTCTCGGCCTGCAGCTTCGGCAGGAAGTCGGTCGGCACGCTGAGCAGCATGTCGACGCCACCGGTCTTGAGCTCAAGGAACGCTGTCGAGTCCTCGGCGATTTCGCGAAGGGTGAGCTTCTTGATCTTGGCCGGGCCCTGGTTGGCCGAGAGCTTCGATGCCGAGTTGTAGGCTTCGTTGCGGACCAGGACGGTCTGCTGGCCGACGACGAAGCTTTCAAGCTTGAACGGCCCGGTGCCGACGGCGCCGGTGACGCCGTACTTGTCGCCAAGTGCATCGTAGGCCTTTGGCGAGGGAACGCCCATGAAGGTCGACGCCATGTTGAACAGCATGTTTGGGTCAGGGTTCTTCATGACGAACTTCACGGTCAGGTCGTCGACGATTTCGACCTTTGCGATGCTATCCGTCATGAACGCGTTTTCCGTACCGGCGAACTTCGGCACCCACCATTCGATGGTCTTGGCATTGAACGGCTCGCCGTCGTGAAACTTGACGTTCGGACGCAGCTTGAAGGTCCAGGACATGCCATCGGCCGACGACTCCCACGAGGTCGCCAGCTGACCGTGGAAGGATTGGTCGGCATCTTGAATGACCATGCGGTCATAGATGAAGGTGTTGCCGGCATTCAGTCGCGTCGCCTTGATCGGATTGTAGCTCGGCGCACCGACCTCACGCGCCGACAACACGAAGGTCGCCTCCTGCGCGAACGCCACCGCCGGTAGGCCAACTGACGCCATTGTGGCCGACACGATGGTCGATGCCGATAGGAAGAGTGCCTTGGTTTTGTAACCCATATCTGCAGCCCCTTTGTTTGTTATCGTTTCGTCGCAGTGGACCCTTTGGCCGGGTCTCCCACGGGGCCGGATGAATCGCCGGTGTACCCAGTGAAACGGTTGTAAAGACGAGCGATCTCGTTCATGCGATCCTCGACCGCGGGCCCGAGTTCGATGAAGACACCATTGACGAGAAGGTTCGCGAGGCTCGCCATCTGTGCCGTCGAGTCCCAGAACAGGTTGAACTCCGTCGGCACCACGAACATCTCGTCGACCAAATCACGCCCCCAGTCGCAGAACGCATCGGTCACCAGCGTGGTCGGAATGCCGGCTTCGCGCGCGTCGTGCGCGAGCAGTTGCGCCATGCGCGAATAGCGCCGGGCCTCGAAGATGACGAGACAGGAGTGGTTGCGCCCAGAAACCAGTAGCTCCGCGAAGTTGCCACCGGCCAGGTCGAGCAGATGCACCCGGTCGCGCAGATACTGCAGCTGGTTGACGAAGATCTGCGCCATGCCGCGCTCGGTCTGGAAACCGGTGGCAAACACCGCCGGCGACCGCGCCAGGCGCTTGACCACGCGCTTCCATTCGGGCGTCTGGGCCAGCTCGTAGACCGCAACCAGGCCTGCAATCTCCATCTGCAGGCTGCGGGCGAGCTCGTCTTCGCCGGCCAGGTTGCGGCGCTGGAAGTCATGCAGGCGATCGCTGATCAGCCACGGCCGGTCGCCGATGTCCTGTTTGAGGTGGTCCTTGAGATCCTTGAAGCTCTGGTATCCGATCGCGCGGCAGAACCGACCGACCGTCGGTTCGCTGACATCGACCTTGGCGGCGAGGCTGGCGGCGGTCTCGAAAGGGATGCTGTTCAGCTTGGCGAGCATGTAGCTCGCAATCGACTTGTCGGACTTCGACGCGTTCGCCAGGCACTCGGAAAGTCGCTGGCGAACGGAACCGCGCATCCAATGGATCTCCTGGGCCGCTGCGACGATTAAGTTATAGAACTTGCACAGTGTCAATCAATGTTTGTTTTCTTGCATTGTCGTCGGTTCCAGGCTTCAGTTGTTCAAGGTCGATGACGACGGGGCAAGGCCGCAGCGCACAATTTGAGCCTCGAAACAGGTCCCGCAAGGCAAGGCTGGCGCAGCGATGCAGGTCGACTATCTGGTAATCGGAGCTGGCATTTCCGGTGCGGCAGCGGCCTATGAACTGGCGCTCGCCGGCTCGGTGCTGATGATCGAGGCCGAGACCGCGCCCGGCTATCACAGCACCGGCCGGTCGGCGGCGCTTTATACGCGCAACTACGGCGGCCCGATCGTCCGGCTGATCAGCCAGGCGAGCTATGACTTCTTCCTGCACCCGCCAGCCGGCTTCGCCGAACGCCCGTTGTTGACCCCGCGCGGGTCATTGACGATCGCGGCACCCGGCGAGGAAGCGCGGCTGGAGGCAATCCTGGCCGTTTCAATGCCGGGCCATGAGATCGACTTGCTTTCGGCGTCCGACGCCCACCGGCTCGCCCCGCTGATGCGCGCCGACCGCGTGGGGGCGGCAGCCTACGAGCCGGGTGTCATGGACATCGACGTGGCCGCCTTGCACCACGGCTATCTGCGCGGTTTCAAGCAGCGTGGCGGAAGGTTGCTCTGTGGCAAGCGCATCGACAAACTCGAGCACCGCGATGGCGACTGGCACGCCACTTCCGGCGACTATGCGTTCAGCGCCCGAGTCATCGTGAATGCTGCCGGCGCCTGGGCCGGTCAGATCGGCGCACTGGCTGGCGCTGCCGAGATCGGCCTGATGGCGAAGCGGCGCACGGCGATCATTGTCGAGCCGCCGGCAGGGCTCGATGTCGGCGCCATGCCGGCGGTCGACTTCGTTGGCAGCGATGCCTATTTCAAACCCGATGCCGGACGGATAATGGCGTCGCCGGGCGACCAGACGCCGATCGAACCGCAGGACGTGCAGCCGGACGAGTTGGATATCGCCGTACTCGTCGACTGGCTGGAGCACGAAACGACGCTCTCTATCCGCCGCATCGCATCGAGCTGGGCAGGCCTTCGGTCATTTGTTGCCGACGACGTGCCGGTCGTCGGCTTCGACGACAAGGCGCCAGATTTCTTCTGGCTAGCTGGCCAGGGCGGCTACGGCATCATGATGGCACCAACGCTCGGTCGCGCGGCAGCCGGCCTGATCTCGACGGGAACATTTCCGAGCGACCTGCGCACGAGCGGCATAGTCACGAGCGCATTGGCTCCCTCGCGACTGTACGGCGGTCCAACTGCCTGATCCGAGGAACGGCGTGTCCCATGGCCATCCGCCCGCATCAGCCGGGCGACCGGTGTCCGCTGTTCGCGGTCGAGCGGCAGCTAGTTCCGAATCGTCACGGCACTGATGAAAACTGGCTCACGACTTCCGCAAACTCCGCTTAGCGACGCATGGCCCCGTTCACATCACACGTAGGCTGGAGGTGCAATCGTCTCGGACTGCTAGCGTGCCCGAGATGCTGACCCGGAAAGTAGTGACGTCGCCGAAGCGCCAGATGCGCCACCATGCCGACCACAATTCTCGCCAACCCCAACGCCGCTGTTTGCTATGCGTTCGCTAGGGTCGGGAGGTTTGCTCAGAGACGACGTCTAAGTCTTTGATTTTATTGGTGGAGCCGAGGAGGATCGAACTCCTGACCTCTGCAGTGCGATTTTACCGCCGGCTTCCGTCAGCCCTACGCACATCTACGCTAAAGCCCTCACAAACCACAGTTTAATTACTCAGTATTGCGCGCATTGTGCCCACGTTTTCGCCGCATCCTGTTTGCCATAGTTAGCCGCTCAAAGACCTCTGCAGTGCGCTGCAGTCGCCTCAATGCACGCACTCGAGAGGCTAACATTGGTCATCAGACCGCAAGCTTGTCGATAGCCGGCGGCTGAAAGGAAGGTGCCGTTCATGTCCAAGATTCGTCATGTCCGCATCACCAAGGCCGCCGTGGATGGGCTTCTTCCAGGCGAGATCCTGCGCGACGCCGATCTCGCCGGCTTCGGCGCCCGCCGCCGAACGGGGTTCCCCACCTACTTCCTGCAAAAGCGCATCGGTGCGCGCCTCACCTGGATCACCATCGGCCGCCATGGCAGTCCGTGGACGCCCGAGACCGCGCGCAAAGAAGCGTACCGGCTGATCGGACAGATCGCTGGCGGCGACGAGCCACGCCTCAAGCGCCTCGACCTCACCGACCAGCCGACCCTGAGGCAAGTGGCAGCGCGCTTCATGGACGAGTACGGCGTCACGTTGAAACCGACCAGCCACGAGAAATACCGCTACCTGCTGGAGCGCTACATCATCCCCGAGCTCGGCGACCGGCTGATTGCGCGCATCACCCGCCCCGACGTCCTCAAGCTGCATGCCGGCATGGCGCGCACCAAGTCGCTGGCCAACTACGCGCTATCCGTCCTTTCCAAGCTGATGAGCTGGGCCGAGGAGCAGACGCTCCGCCCTGCCCAGTCGAACCCGTGCTTCAAGCTGAAGAAATTCCGCGAGCCGAAGCGGCAGCGCTATCTCTCCCGCGAGGAGTACCAGCGCCTCGGTGTCGTGCTCGGCAAGACCGAGACCATCAACATGGAGAACTTCTACATTGTCGCTGCCTTGCGGCTGCTGATGTTGACCGGCGCGCGCGTCGGCGAAATCCGCTCGCTGCAATGGCGCTTCGTCGACCTCGAGCGCGGCCTGCTTATCCTGCCCGACAGCAAGACGGGACAGAAAGTCATCCGCCTCAATCCCCAGGCCATCGGCATCCTCACGGATCTGCCGCACGTGCAAGGCAATCCGTACGTCATCATCGGCCGGCGCGCCGCGGCTCATATCGTCAATCTGGAAAAGCCGTGGCGGCGCATCCGGCAAGAAGCCGGTCTCGATGATGTGCGCATCCATGATCTGCGCCACTCCTACGCATCCGTCGGCGCGGCAGCGCGCGGCTCACTGCATATGATCGGGCGTCTGCTCGGCCACACACACCAGAACACCACAGCGCGCTATGCGCATCTGGGTCCCGATCCCGTCGACGATCTCAACGCCACCATCGGCGCAACGATTGCGGAGGCGATCGGTCTCAACGCGCCGAACAAAGCCAACGATGGCACGTAGTTGCCCTCATTCGAGTTGGGGCGCGTAGGCGAGAAATTCCCAGCTGAACTCCGATCGCTGTTCGGTGCAGACGGATTGGTCGATCTCGACAATCACGGCCCGCTCGGCACCAGGCCATTGGCTGCAGAAGTCCGGATCGAACACGACCCTTCCACGTCCAGCAAGCTGCACGGTTGTTCCCGTCGCAAAGTCGATGAACAGCAGCCCGCAACGCGGATCGAGCTGCAGGTTTCCGAACGTGTTGAAGAACGTGTTGCCGCGATAGTCCGGGAAAGCGAGCGTCGTAGGCGAGCTGACAACCACGAAGCCTGGCCTGCCGCCCCGATGCGACATGTCCAGCCCTTCGCTTCGCGCAGTGCCGGGCGTGGCCGAGCGACTGGCGATGAAAAACGTGTCCGCCGCGCGGATCACCGCCATGGCGGCGTCGGTCAGGCCCGGGCTTCGGACGGGCGGGTGGCCATCCGATGGAGATCGACGCGCTCCGGCAAACTTTCGAGTCTGGATGTATTGCGGGCAGTTGCCAAAGCTCTGCACCACGTCGATAGTGAAGCCTTGCCCTCCCTGCGACATGGACATGATCCCGTTCACACGGTTTCGTCGCCGCGTCGCGAACTCAAGTCCGATTGCCCCGATTGGAGCACCATCGCGAATGCCTTCAGCAGCGGGATCATCGAGGGGCAGCATGGCGGCAATCGAAAGCCGCCGCGGTGTCGGTGACGTCACGAAGCCGACCTCGCCTTCGATGACCGTCGCCCATGGCTGCCCCGACGCGTCGAGCGTTGAGAGGAACATCTGGTTTCGCTCGGCGAAGAACTCTCGATGTTGATCCGGCATATGGTCGCGGATCACGACATGGCCGCGCTGCTCCAACCGCTCGCGCGTTCCAGCGAACGTCTGCAGTTTGCGCTCGCCTTCATGCCACACCGACACTGTGGTGCCTGTGGAAACGGGGTTGTCAGGCATCGAACATCTCCGCTGACGGGTCCTTGCCCCGGCTTCGCGACAAACCGTAGTGAAATCATACCCGATTACCGGCTGGCGGTCGCAGGTCAATTATGCCCATGCCAGTAGCGGCGGGTATCATCGCGGAAGAGATGCATGAACATCTTTGCAGCGACTGGATCGAGGTTGTCCGCAAGCAGCACTGTCTTGGTGCCGACCTGGATTTCAAGCAGCGGCTCGAACACCTCACTGGCTTTGCCTTCGTTGGTCGTCGTTCCGTAGTGGATCATCCAGATGTGCCGTGCGGAAAAAAACGCGCGATCGTTCCAGACGAGGCCGTCAGGCCGGATGGTGATGAAGGTCGCACAGCGATAGCCAGTGAGGAGCGCCCATAGCGTGACCAGGATGGCCAAGGCTGCATGCACGGCCAGAAAAACAATAGCCGTTCCAAGCCAATTCGAGCTGATCGGAATTCCAAAGCTCACCGCGATGCCGCCAGTTAAGCCTGCCACGACGGCCAGGGCTTTGACGCCGGTGACAATCGCCATCACCGTTCCATAGAGCGTGTGCGGCAGCCGATAGCGCTTGCCTCCATCGGGTGTGGGTCGCACATCGAAGCCGCCATAGTAATCCTCTGGCAGGTTTCGAGCATCGGCCGGAGTTCCGGTTCCAGGCATGGCGGTTCCAGCCTTTCCAATCTGCGTCCGCCTCAATGAACATCGCACCAACAGTCAGCAACAAGATATCGGGCAACTCCAACGTGACTGATCGCCAGCGTCAGCGGCACGGCGCTTCATCGGCATTAGTGTCGCCGTGTGGGTCATGATCTTTCTCAACTGACTGAGCCTGTTCTCGCCCGTGGCGATCACTAGTGTTCCGTCACTGACTCTGGATTCCCATGGCTTGGCAAATCAGGCAAGCTGTGGCCATGAAAACAGCGATCACAGTTACGGCGGAAGACCGGGCGCGGCTCGAGCGAGCGATTGCGGATCGCAACACGCCGGCCAAGGTCGTGTGGCGGGCGCGGATCGTGCTCGGCACGGCCGACGGCGAA
>JAKFWF010000005.1 GCA_021730785.1 Hyphomicrobiaceae bacterium | reverse complement strand
CCGGAATTCAGCACGACGAAGCCGGCCGGGATCTGGCCCTTCAGCGCGTCCGCGACGCCGACCACGGCGCACTCGGCCACGTCCTTGTGGCGGGCGACCACCTCCTCCATCTGGCCCGTGGACAGGCGGTGGCCGGCGACATTGATCACGTCGTCGGTGCGCGCCATGACGAACACGTAGCCGTCCGCGTCGATGAAGCCGCTGTCGGACGTCGAATAGTAGCCGGGAAATTCCTCGAGGTAGCTCTTGCGCAGGCGCGGCTCGTTATTCCAAAGCGTCGGCAGACAGCCGGGCGGCAGCGGCAGCTTCACGGCGAGCGTGCCGGTGGTGCCGCGCGGCACCTCCACGCCCTTGTCGTCGAGTGCGCGCAGATCGTAGCCCGGCATCGGCACCGTGGGCGAGCCGTGCTTCACGGGCAGCTGGCCGAGCCCCATCGGATTGCCGGCGATCGTCCAGCCGGTCTCGGTCTGCCACCAGTGGTCGATCACCGGAATGCCGAGCTTGGCTTCCGCCCACTTGATCGTTTCGGGGTCGGCGCGCTCGCCAGCCAGGAACAGCGTGTGGAAGCCGCGCAGATCGTAGTTCTTGATGAGCGCGCCTTCCGGGTCTTCCTTCTTGATGGCACGGAAGGCGGTCGGCGCCGTGAACAGGGCTGCCACCTTGTGCTCGGCGATGACGCGCCAATAGGCACCCGCATCGGGCGTGCCGACCGGCTTGCCCTCGTACAGCAGCGTGGTGTTGCCGGCCAGCAGCGGCGCATAGACGATGTAGGAATGGCCGACCACCCAGCCGACGTCGGAGGCGGCCCAGAACACCTCGCCCGGGTTCATGCCGTAGATGTTCTTCATGGTCCAGTTGAGCGCCACCATGTGCCCGCCCGTGTCGCGCACGACGCCCTTGGGCTGGCCGGTGGTTCCAGATGTGTACAGAATGTACAGCGGGTCGGTGGCGGCCATGGCGACGCATTGCGCCTTGCGGCCGCGAGATTTCGCCTCGGTGACGAGGGCGCCCCAATCGTGATCGCGTGGCGCCACCAGGGCGGCGTCGACCATCGGCCGCTGCAGGATCGCGCATATCGGCGGCTTGTGCGTGGCGAGTTCGATCGCCCGGTCCAGCAGCGGCTTGTAGGGCACCACGCGCGCGCCCTCGATGCCGCAGGACGCTGAGACGACGGCGACCGGCGTGCAGTCGTCGATGCGGGTGGCGAGTTCGGCCGCAGCAAAACCGCCGAACACCACCGAGTGCACCGCGCCGATGCGCGCGCAGGCGAGCATGGCGATGACCGCCTCCGGGATCATCGGCATGTAGACGATGACCCGGTCGCCCTTGCGCACGCCCAGGTCCTGCAACACGCCGCCGAATGTCGCGACCTCGTTTGTCAGCTCTTGGAAGCTGTAAGTCTTGGTGGTGCGGGTGACCGGGCTGTCATAGATCAGCGCCGGCTGGGAGCCGCGGCCGTTCTCGACGTGCCGGTCGAGGCAGTTGTAGGCGGTGTTGCACAGGGCACCTGGAAACCAGCGGCCGTAGGCGCCGCCGTAAGGGTCGAACGGCTTGTCCCAGAGCTTGTACCAGCTGAGATCACGGGCCGCCTGCGCCCAGAACGCTTCCGGATCGCGGTGCCAGCCGGCATAGACGTCTGCGTAACGGCTCACGGTCAACTCCCCCTCGTCGGCGGCGCACTGCGCACCATCCACGGTTACAGCATCGGATCGTGTGTCACCGCAAGAGGGCGCAAACCCGATCTTGTTGGACGAGGACGGGGACAGATGCCGATTTGGCAGCCGCGTGCAGGTACGCACCGACAGTGGAGATCGGCATCTGCGTCCCGTCGGGCATCAAAAAAAAGTATATACATCTTATCTCTTTCGGTTCGCCCGCCTATCAGCCTGCCCTTTGAAATTCGCCCCTCGAATGAGGGGGGCGGGGAGCCGTGGTCCACGGCGGTCTTCCGCAAGGTGTAACAGGTGGGCCAGAGCCCCCCGCGTCGGACGGATTTTTAGTTCGCACCGCGTCCAGGGCCTGACCTTCCGGTTTTGCCACCCCGACCTCAGGGCACGCGATATCCTCCGCCGTCCCCGAAGCGTCGGGATTTTTTGGTCGGACCGTCCATCCCGGCCCCACACCTAGAACGCCTTCGAAGCGCGCCCCTCGTGGACCGGAACGCGAGAACAATACCGCGGGGCGTGGAAGCGTGGATAAGTTCTGAGAGAGGCAAATGGGGAGTAGGGAGTAGGGAGTAGGGAGTAGGGAGTAGGGAGTAGGGAGTAGGGATTCGCACGCGGCCGTCGGCGCACTAACCCTCGTGCGCCGATGTACCCACCGAACAAGCGGCCGACCTGCGGCTTATCGTGCCGTCCGGTTCGTCGGCGCAGCCGCCGCCTGCAGCACCGCGACGGTGCGCGGTGAATATGTGCTCGGTGTAACCCCGTCGCTGCTGCGCACCACGATGGCCTTGCCGAAGCGCTCCAAGACGCTCTCGTGCAACTGCTCGTTGATGCTGACGCGGCCCATCGCCACCTTCGAGGAACGCCAGCCGCCCAGCAGGCGCCGCTGCCACGGCAGGGCCCGTGTGTTCTGCTTGATCAGGCGGATGAACGGCACCACGCCCGACCAGCGGAAAAGCTTGGCCGCAGACGGCGAATACTGCTCGGCCAGCGGATCGGGGCGCGCGGCCGCCCGCAGCTTGTCGAAATCGAAGCCGATGCCGGCGAGCGTGTGCGCACGTTCGGCCATCCACAGCAGTGCGATGTCCGACAATCCCGAACCTTCGATCGCTAAACCGCCGCCGACGTTGGCGTGGCTGCCGGCGAACCAAACCTGCTCGATCGCCTGGCCCGGCTGCAGCTGCGCGCCCTTTTTCAGCGTCCACAGCGTCGGGCTGAAGGTGCCGCGCGGCTCGTCGATCGCGAGCGCGTGCAGGCCGACGTCGAGCAGCGGCGACAGGCTGGTGTCGTGGAAGCGGAACCGGCGATTGAAGCGCCCATCGACGCCGGGGATGCCGAGGTTGCCGACCGTATCCCACACGCCGATGCAGCGGATGCGCACCGGATAGTGCGCCTGCCTGCGCAGTTCCTTGAGGCGCGCGGTGCGCCATACACTGGGGGTGCTGCTGTAGAGGCGCCAGGCCTGATCGACCAGGGCGTCCGAGCCCACGATGCCGGCTAGCGCGATGAGCCCGCCGAGACTGCGCGCTTCGAAGGCGCCGCGCGAGAAGCCGAAGGCGTGGATCTCATCGCCCGGCTGGTAGTTGGCGACGAGAAACCGGTAGGCGCTGCGGATGCGATCGCCGACCTCGAGGCCGAGCGCGCCCGAAACGAAACTTCGCAGCCCCATGGAATTGGTGCCGATGCCGATCTCGTAGTGCCGCAGCTGCGCGACGCCGGCCGCATCGACGGCGGGGATCGCGTTGTAGAGCTTGACCACGTTGGTCAAGGTCGCCGTGTCGGTCGGTTCGTCCCACGTGCCATCGAGGCAGCAGATCAGTCGCTTCATGCGTGCTCACCAGGATAGGGTCCCCGCCGGCGACTTTGGCACTTTATGGGGCCGCTTTGCCAGCCCGGCGATGCCTCACGCGCCGCGTTGGCGTCCGCCGATCTCGGGCAGCAGCCAGGCCAGCAGTCCTATCGCCGGCAGGAACGCGCACAGGTGATAGACCAGCGTCAGGCTGGTCGCGTCGGCGAGGCGGCCGAGCAGGGCCGCCGCTATGCCGCCAAGGCCAAACGACAACCCATAGAACAGCCCTGCCACCAGACCGATGCGGGCCGGCAGCAGTTCCATCGCATAGACCAGCATCGCGCCGAACGCACTCGCCATGATCAGTGAAATGAAGACCGTCAGCACTCCGGTCCAGAACAGGTTGGCATGCGGTAGCAGCAGGGTGAACGGCAGCGCGCCGAGGATCGAGAACCAGATGATGCGCCGCCGGCCGATGCGGTCGCCGAGCGGCCCGCCGACCAGCGTGCCGATGGCGGTCGAGGCCATGAACAGGAACAGCATCATTTGCGACGTCTGCACCGGGATCTTGAAGGTCTCGATCAGATAGAACGTGTAGAACGAATTGATGCTCGCGCTGTAGGCGTTCTTCGAGAACATCAGGATGACGAGAATGGCGATCGCAAACATCACCTCGCGCTCGGACAGGGCGCCCGTGGCCGTGGCAGGTGCTTTGATCTTGGCTTTCGTACGGCCAGCGCCACCGGCTGAGCTGCTCATGCGCACGACCTGATACAGCACGGCCATGGCGAGCAGGGCTAGGGCGGACAGCCACACGAGGCTGCGCTGGCCGGCGGGCACCACGATGAAGGCTGCCAGCAAGGGGCCGGCTGCCGCGCCGGACTGACCGCCGACCTGGAACAGCGACTGCGCGAGCCCGTGTTGTCCGCCCGACGCCTGCCGGGCCATGCGCGTCGCTTCGGGATGGAAGATCGCCGAGCCGGTGCCGACGAGGGCTGCGCCGACCAGCAGCAGTCCATAACCGTTGGCGAGCCCGAGCGTAATCAGTCCAACCAGCGTGAACGCCATGCCCGCGACCGCCGAATAGCGTTGCGGTGACTTATCATTGTACCAGCCGACGACCGGCTGGAAGATGCAGGCGGTGAGCTGGAAGACGAACGTGATCATGCCGATCTGGGCGAAGTCGAGAGCGTAGGCACCCTTGATGATGGGATAGATCGACGGCACCAGCGACTGCATCATGTCGTTGAGCAGGTGCGCCGCGCTCAAGCCGAGCAGGATCGGAAAGGCCACGGCCGGTGACGCACCCGCGCCAGCCGCGGGAGTGGCTGCACCAACGGCTGCGGCAGGCGCGCTCGGCAGCAATGACTTCTGCATGGGTGGTCTCAACCATCGATCTGAAAACGTAGCCTCGACCGGCCGGATCAAAGCGGGCGGAGGCAACCGGTCCAGCTGGGTCGCATATACTGTCATTGCCGGACGCGCCAGGACAGTCCGCCCGGCACGGGGCAGACGTGCACGGCGAGCGCATCGGGCGGCCGGCCCTGCTTTCAGGCGACGCGTGCGGTGTAGGCGGCGCCATGATCGAACAGGCGGTCGCGCGGGATGCGGCGGGCGTGGCTGCCGGTCACGGCGCCGGGCAGGGCGACCGCGATGTCGCCGGCATCGAGCAGCTTCGGCAGGTCGATGCCGGTGTCGATCCCCATGCGCTGGAACAGATAAACCATGTCTTCGGTCGCGATGTTGCCGGTGGCGCCGGGGGCGAACGGGCAGCCGCCGAGGCCACCGACCGAGCCATCGAACGAGCGGATGCCGGCGTCGATCCCGGCCAGCACATTGGCGATGCCGAAACCCGCCGTATCGTGGCCGTGGAACGTGAACGTCGCCTGCCGGCCGAATGTCTTGATCGCCTTCGACGCGAGGCTTTTGACGTGGGTCGGCAGGGCCATGCCGGTCGTATCGCTCAGCGCCAGTTCGAAGCCCTCGCGCAGGGCCACGATGCGCTCGATGGTGCCGAGCACGTGGTTTTCGTCCATGGTGCCGGCGAACGGGCAGTGGAACGACGTCGCAAGCCCGATGCGCAGCTTCATGTGGCGGCCGGGATCAATCTCGGCCAGGGTCGCGGCCAGATCGTCGATCGAGGCGCGGGTCGGCCGGCGCACGTTGCTCATGTTGTGGGCATCCGACATGGAGATCACGAATTCGATGTCGGTGACGCCGGCGCCGAGCGCCCGCTTCGCCCCTTGGGCGTTTGGCACCAGCGCCATGCCGCGCACGCCCGGCAACGACCCGAGGCGCGCGACCACGTCTTCCATGTCGCGCATCTGCGGGATCGCCTTGGGGCTGACGAACGAGCCGATTTCCATGCGCTTGATGCCGGCCGCGATCAGTGCGCGGATCAGCGCCACCTTGGTGTCGGTTGGCACGAACTGCGGGATGTTCTGCAACCCGTCGCGCGGGCCCACTTCCACGATTTCGATGCGGTCCATGGCGAGTTCCGATGCATGTGCGGCGTTTGAACTGATGCAGCCGACGCTAGGCCGTGCGCTGGTTGGGGGTCAAGCAGCAGGAGAGAACAGCAGCAGGACAGAACCGGCGGTTCGGTCGCTTAACAAGTGCGGTTCTCTTATGTCTCGGACTGCCCTAAGTCTAACCCTCAGGCGCCCGGAACGCGAGGACATGACATGGCAGCGGCAAACCCAATCGGCTTCGTCGGCATCGGCAACATGGGGGCGCCGATGGTGCGCTGCCTCGCCAAGGCTGAACACGCAGTTCTAGCCTACGACACGCGGGCGGAGGCGACGGCCGCCGTTGCCAAATCAGCAACCGGCATCGAGGCGGCGGCTAACCCGGCTGAAATTGCCCGGCGTTGCCGCATCGTCATCACCATGCTGCCCGAGAGCCGGCACGTGCGCGACGCGCTCTTCGGCGACAGCGGCATCGCCCGCGCCGATAGCGGGTTCGGCAAGGGCTGCATCGTCATCGACATGAGTTCGTCATTCCCCCTCGACACGCGCAGCCTGGGCGAGACCTTGGCCAAGGCCGGCATCGGCATGATCGATGCGCCGGTATCGGGCGGCGTCGGCAAGGCGGTGACCGGTACGCTCGCGATCATGGCCGGCGGCGACGCCGCGCTGATCGACCAGGTCGAGCCGGTGCTCAAAGCCATGGGCAGCATCCACCGCACCGGCGCGCTCGGCTCCGGCCATGCCATGAAGGCGCTCAACAACTACGTGTCGGCAGCCGGCCTCGTCGCCACCGCCGAGGCGCTGATCATCGGCCAGAAATTCGGCCTCGACGGCCGCGTCATGACCCGCGTCCTCAATGCGTCGACGGGGCGCAACAACACCACCGAGAACAAGTCCGAGCGGTTCATGCTGTCGCGCACGTTCGATTCTGGGTTTGCGCTTGCTCTGATGGAAAAGGACGTCGGCATGGCGCGCCGTCTCGCCGAGGAACTGGGCATCGGCGCCGATGAACTCGCGTTCGTCAGCGCCTATCTGACGCGAGCGCTGGGCCACCTTGGCCCGGCGGCCGACCACACCGCCGTCCTCAAGTTCGCCGAGGACAACGTCAAGGCGTGAAGTCGACGGCCGTGGTGTTGGCGCCGCACAGCAGGACGCCGACGCGCTCGGCCTTGGCTGGACGATAGGCGCCCGACAGCAGGGCTGCGAACGACGCCGCTCCGCCCGGCTCCAGCACCAGCCGCAGCGACTGCCACAGCCGCTCCTGGGCGAGGCGGATCGCATCGTCGCCGACCAGCACCACTTGATCGACGTAGGTGCGCGCAAACGGGAACATCAAGCTGCCGACACGCTTCGCGCCGAGGCTGTCGGCTGCGATACCCGAAACCTCGACATCGACCAGGGCCTGGGCTGCCATGGCACTGAAGAGCGCCGAACTGGTGGCCGGCTCCACGCCGACGATGCGCACACGCCCCTCATACCACGCGGCGATGCCGCCGATCAGCCCGCCGCCGCCGACCGCCACCAGCAGCGTGTCGATGTTGGGCGCCTGCGCTTCGAGTTCGAGGCCGACGGTGCCCTGGCCCACCAGCGTCTCGACCTGGTCGAAGGCATGGATGCCGAGCGCGCCGGATTTCTTCGCGTGCGCCTCGCACAGCGCCAGCGCATCGTTGTAGCGCTCGCCCTTCACCACCAGTTCGGCGCCGAAATCGCGGATTCGCTGGACCTTGGCCGGCGACGAAATCGTCGGCACAAAGATTGTTGCCTTGCGGGCGAGCCGCGCCGCCGCGTAGGCGACCGCCGCCCCGTGGTTGCCACCGGAGGCAGCCGTCACGCCCGCCTTCGGCACGTCGCGCAGGATGAGGTTGGCGAACGCGCCGCGCGTCTTGAACGAGCCCGCGTGCTGCAAGTGCTCGAGCTTGAACGTGAGCGGGCCCGCATCGATGCCGAGATCAGCGCCCGTGCTTTCGATCACCGGCGTCTTGCGCACGTGCGCGCGCAGGCGGTTATGAAGTGCTGCGATCGTGTCGCGTGAAAGTTCCAGTTCGGCCATGGGCGCTGCTCCTGAGCATTGGCACGGGCGGTGCCGGAGACAGACCAAAAACCGCACCCCAAGGCAATCGATTCCTGCAGTGTCAAAACGCCCGTGCCAGCCCTCATCGCAGGGCGAGGGCGAGGCCCATGCCGAGCAGGACCATCAGCATCAGCCGGCGGAAGGTTGCCGGCGCGATGTGGCGGCGCAAGCGAGTGCCGAGCCACACGCCGGCCAGCGCCAGCGGCACGGCCGCGAGCGAGGCGAGCGCCAGGATCAAGGGCACGGTGCCTGTCCCCAGCAACAGCAGGGCGAGCGCACTCGAACAGATCAGCACCGACAGGTTGATCGCCTGCACCAGCCGGTCGGGGGCGAGGCCGAGCGCCATCATGTAAGGCAGCAGTGGCATCACCTGCGATCCGGTCAGCCCGGTGATCATGCCAGTGGCAATGCCGCTCGGCACCATCAACCACCGGGCGGTGCGCGGCTGCAGGGTCAGCGCCGGCTGGCCGAGCGTCAGCGCCGCATAGAGCAGGATGATGATGCCGAGCGAGCGCGTCGCCAGTGCCTGATCGAGGTGGGACAGCACCACGATGCCGACCCCGATCCCCGGCACCGTCGCCAGATAGAACGTGCGGAAACGGTGCCAGGTCTCGCGCAGATGTCCGGCCCCGAGCGCGACGCCGACGTTGGTTGCGATCGCCGGCGCCAAGATGGCCGCCACCGCGGTCTGCAGACCGACGGCCGGCACCAGGAAGGGCAGGGCGCAGGTGGCATAGCCGAGCCCCGTCGCCCCCTTCACGATGCCGGCGCCGATCAGGCCGGCGACAGCCAGCGCGAGTGCCGTCGGATCGATTGCGGCGAAGTCGAGATCCATTGGTCTGTTGCCGGCGGCGATCAGGCCGCCGACGCTCCCTTGCTGGGCTGCGACGGCCCGAGGGGCAGCGACTCCGGCAGCACCACCGCCGCGCCCGTCTCATCGAGGAACCAGGGCTTCACGCTGAAGCCCTTGCGCAGCGAGTACATGTAAAACACCGGCAAGGCCTCGGGAAACAAGTCGCGCACCTCGCTGCCGTTGAAAGTGATGAAAATCGCGGCCGGAAACTGATGTTCGACCGCACGCCGCTCGACCATGTTCATGTCGTAGTAGGCGACCGCCCCATCCGCCGGCCGGCCGGCACCGCGATACCAGCGCGCGGCACTGCGCGTGAGGTTGGCCAGGGTGTCCGCCGGGCGAACCGCTGGCTGTGTGCCGGGCGCGGCATCAGGCAGGCGGCGCACCAGGTCGCTCAGGACGCAGGTCTGGAACCCGCGCGGCGTGGCAGCCGCAGCGATCGCATCGAAATAGCTGGACATGCTGGCAGGTGAATGACCATTGAGCGCGGCATGGCTGTCGGTGAAAATAATGCGAACAACGGCGCCGTATGAATAAGCCGCGGCAATACGCCCCGTCAGGCTCTGCAGATAATCGAGGCAATCGAGATCCGGCTTGGCGATTTCTGCACGCGGACCTTTCCCCCAGTAGAGGACAAATTCGACGGCGCGTTCTTCGGCGATTGCGGTGGCGACCACCGATGTGAGCAGCGCCACATCGGAGGGCTGTTCCCGCTTGAAGGCCCAGGTATTGAAGGCGCTGACGATCTTGCCGGGCTCGGCAAGTGATTTGATTCGTTTTGGCCCCTGCCAGCGGGCCTGTTGATGATGCGCTGGCTGTGGTGGCTGTTTTGTCTGGCGGTGTTCATCAGTCGACATGACTTCCTCATACGCGTGACAATGGAGGTCGAAGGACCTTGCGGCCGCCCTGCTTGAAGCATTCCAAGGCGCGAGCTGCAGCTGGTTAACCCCTGATCAACGATGGTTAAGGGATTATTAACGCGAACAGATGTAAAACATGATAAAGTCAAAACGACGAACGCATGAGATTTGCTACATCGCGCAGAAACACAATTAAAACAGACGCTTGCAATAACATTACTGGCGCGTCAAATTTCAAACTTCAAATAACATTCGAATGTTCAATCTATCGATTTTCCATTCGCAAGGATCGCCGGCAGGTTTACCCACCTGGTCGAGTTGATGTTTCGAGTTCGATGATGGGGGCGGTTGCGCTGCACGATTGCCGCCATCGCGTCGCAAGGGCCATATCCTTCGGAATGCACATGGTGGCTGTCCGAAGTGAGGCGGCCACTGCCCCCTTCCCCGAAGCGGTGGGCGAGAGGGCAAGGGCCGCGCCGGGGGAACCAACCGTCAGGTGCGCAATGCCAGCGTGCTGGCCGGGGAGGCAGCCGAGCGGGCAGTGGCAAACGTAGTGCGCATGGAGCGTGAAGGCGGGCCCGGTATCGGATGTCGAGTTCCCAATCATGCACTGTGTTTCTGACTGGCCGAGCGGAGCCGATTGACGAATGCCGGACAGCCCAAGACTCGCACCCTGCGGAGATAGAGCCCTCACCGTCGAGTTCGCGCAGGCGATCGATGATGGGGTCAACGCGCGGGTGCACGCGCTCGATGCGGCGTTGGCACGAGCGCCGCCGCCCGGCGTGCAGGAAACCATGGCCTCCTATGGCGCACTGCTGGTGCACTATGATCCGACTCTGACCAGCTTCGCAGAACTTGCGCCGCTTCTGCAGGAACGCGCGCGGACGCTCACGATTGTGCCGCCCCGGCAGACCGGCTGGCGCATTCCGGTCGCCTATGGCAGTACCTACGGCTTCGATCTCGATGCCGTTGCCGAGACGCTCGGCATGGCGCCGGCTGATGTGGTCGCCAGACATTCGGCTGCGCACTACCACGTCCACATGATCGGCTTCCTGCCGGGGTTCACCTATCTGGGCGGCCTCGACCCGTCGATTGCCATGCCGCGACGGCCGATCCCGCGGGCCCAGGTGCCGGCGGGCTCGATCGTCGTCGGCGGCATCCAGACCGCGATCGGCTCGATTGAGGGGCCGAGCGGCTGGCACGTCATTGGCCGCACGCCGGTGCGCGCGTTCATGCCCGCGCGCGATCCAGCCGTGTTCATGATGCCGGGCGACCGCGTCATTCTCGAAGCGGTGCCGACCGCCGCCTTCGATCGGCTGGCCCGGTGCGCAGCCGACGGCAGCCTCGTTGCGGAACCGATCCTGTGACGATGGTGAGGATCCTGCACTGCGGGCCGGCAACGTCGATCCAGGACCAGGGCCGCTTCGGCTGGCTGCGCTTTGGCATCGCTTCGTCCGGCGCGTCCGACCCGTTGGCGCTTGCCAGCGCCAACGCACTGGTCGGCAACCCGGCCGGTTGCGAGGCGATCGAACTGGTGTTTCTAGGTGCGGCCCTCGAAGTGGTGGGCGGGTCGGTACGCCTCGCACTCGCTGGCGCCCGCATGCCGCTGCGCCTCGACGGCCGCACCATTGCGAGCGACACGACGTTCGTCATGGAGCCCGGCTGCAGGCTCGAAATCGGCGCGGCGACGGCTGGCATCTACGCCATCCTCGCCGTGGAGGGTGGCTTTGATATTCCTGCTGTGCTCGGCAGCAAATCGCTGCACCGGCGCGCCAGCCTCGGCGGACTCAACGGACAGCCGCTGGCGGCCGGCAGCGAAATTGCGCTCAACTGTCAGGCACCATCATCCGACCAAGCGCTTACTCTTGCGCCCCTCCCGCTCACAGCCGACGGGCCGCTGCGCGCGGTGTTGGGTCCCCAAGCGCAGCGGGTGACGCAGCGCGGCATCGACACGTTTTTCGGCTCGGCCTTCACCGTCTCGAACGCGGTCGACCGCATGGCCTGCCGGCTCGACGGGCCGCCGATCGAACTCACCCATGGCCACAACATCGTGTCCGACGGCATCGTCGCCGGCTCGGTCCAGATCCCAGGTTCCGGCCAGCCGATCGTCATGCTGGCCGATCGCCAGACCACCGGCGGCTATCCGAAGCTCGCAACCATCATCACGCCCGATTTGCGCTATCTGGTCCAGTGCCGGCCCGGCGAAACCGTGCGCTTCCAGCCGGTCACGGTCGAAGCGGCAGAGGCGGCCGCCCGCGCTGCTGCCGTCGCGTTGGCGCAAGTGCCGCTGCGGCGTCGCCCGGTGCCGAGGTCGCCTGCGCACGACGACGATCTGCTCGCGCTCAATCTGGCAGGCCACGCGTCAAGCGCATGCGATCCGGTCACGTGGCAGGGGTGATCGGCATGGGTGCTCGAGCGTTTCCAATTGAGAGGGGAACTGCGCGATAACAATCTGGCCTCGCCACAACGTCATGTGTCGACGGCACGCGGTGTGCGGTCGGTTCCAAAGAGAGTTGAGCGAGTTTGGTCGGCGTCACGCGCCAGACGGTGCGCACGTGGCGCGAGCGCTTCGCCGAGCATCGCCTCGATGGTCTCGATGATGAGCCGCGTTGCGGTGCGCCGCGCAAGATCGGCGACGACCAGATCGAGGCCATCGTGGTCAAGACGCTCGAAACGAAGCCCGCCGACGCCACCCACTGGAGCACGCGCGGCATGGCGAAAGCATCGGGCGTATCGACGTCGACGGTGAACCGCATCTGGCGGGCGTTCTCGCTGCAGCCGCATCGCACCGAGACGTTCAAGCTTTCGACCGATCCGCAGTTCGTCAAGAAGGTGCGCGATATCGTCGGCCTGTACATGAGCCCGCCATAGAACGCGCTTGTCGTCTGCGTCGACGAAAAGAGCCAGATCCAGGCGCTGGATCGAACGCAACCGGTGCTGCCGATGCGGCTGGGGCAGGTCGAGCGACGCACGCACGACTACGACCGCCACGGCACGACGACGCTGTTTGCCCACTTCATCGCGGCCGTGACCGCGAAGACCGAGGTGAAGGCCGGATCGGTGATCGGCAAGTGCATGCCGCGCCATCGCGCGCAGGAGTTCCGGGCGTTCTTCGACGAGGTCGAGCGCAACGTTCCCAGGGGCCTCGCCGTCCACGTCGTGATGGACAATGCATCGAGCCACAAGACAGAGATGATCCAGCGCTGGTTCGCCAAGCGCCCAAACTGGCATATGCACTTCACGCCGACGTCCTCGTCGTGGATCAATCAGGTCGAGCGGTTCTTCGCGCTACTCGCTGACAAGCAGATCAAGCGCGGCGCCCATACGTCGGTGAAGGCGCTGATCACCGACATCATGGCCTTCATCGAGCGATACTGTCATCGCACGATCGAGGCTCACGCCGCAGCAACGACAAGTGGATAGAAACTTCTGAATCGGGACAGTAGCGCTTCTTTTGCCGATACATACTGCCCATGAGAGGCAGTTCAATGAATGTCATCGACGCGGTCATGAGGCCGTCAAAATTGCACGCCGGTTTACACTGCATGATGAGCCTTCGCCGCTGCTTCGTGGTCTTCGGCTGCTTTGGTATGACTTGCCATCGGCATTGGACTTCTCCCTGGGGCATGAGGCCCGAAGTGGAAACGCTTCAAGTTGGAACAGCTTCCAATCCAGCCGATAATATGTGGCGGCAGCGGCAAGCATTAGGATCGGAAACTACTCAGACCGAGGCAGGTACAGTTTTCTTCGCAATACGAAGCGTGCGTCGTGGCCGTCGCCATACATGTGAGAATGGGCGTTGTGCATTGTCATGATGAGCTGCCTTGTCTTTTCAGAGACCTTCAAATGGCACTGTTACCCTCTGAGGGTATTTTGCTTGACACCTATACCCCGCATGGGTAACCGTCAAGCATGCAGGACGAAACCAAGACGAGTTGCCTGAAGCGGCTCAATCGCATCGAAGGCCAGGTGCGTGGTCTTGCACGCATGGTCGACGAGGACCGCTATTGCATCGACGTTGTGACGCAGATCGCGGCGGTGCGCGCCGCTCTTGCCCGCGTCGAGGATATGGTGCTGCGTGATCACGTCAGCCACTGCATCCGCCATGCGATGACCAGCGGCAGCGCCACGGAACAGTCAGAAAAAATTGCAGAACTGATGGAAGTGTTCGCGCGCAGTGGTCGATGAACGGCGTCTGTGGTCGCGACAGGCAGGGGGATGATGAAATGCGCAAGGTGCTGACGGGTTTGATTTTGGCGCTCGTTGCGGTCGGCGGCGGCTGGGCAATGGCGCAGTCGCATTTCAAGCATACCGGGCAGCATCAGGGACACGGTCAGGCCGGGACAGGCAACGCAGCGCTGACGTCTCGCAAGGTCAAGCCGCTATCGGACGAGCAGATCGCCGATCTACGCGCGGCAAAGGGCATGGGGTATGCTCTGGCGGCGGAACTCAACGGTTATCCTGGCCCATTGCACGTGCTGCAATTCGCCGATCAGCTGAGCCTCACCGCGGCCCAGCGTGCCGAAGTGCAGGCGAAGGTCGAGAGCATGAAGCGCGAGGCCGGTGTACTCGGCGAGGACGTGATTGCACTGGAAACGGAACTCGATCTGCTATTTGCGACCCGCGCCATAAACCCTGCGAGCCTTAACGATGTCACCGAGCGGATCGGGCGTAAGCAGGCCACGGTGCGCGCTTCGCACCTCAAGTACCATTTGTCGAAGGTCGCTGCTCTGAGTTCCGAGCAAGTCGATCGATACAATTCATTGCGCGGCTATCTGGATAGGCGTGGGCGTCAGTGACCGGCAGCGCAGCACCGCCGCATGGCGCAGGGCCGGAGCGCCATATCCTCGTCGTCGACGATGATGCGCAGCTCAGGCAACTCGTCGCCAAAATACTGCGCGACAACGGATTCCGCGCTTCGACCGCTAGTGTTCCGACTCAGTCGCTTGGTTCCCGCCCTTGATGGCATCGAGTTTATCGAGGGCGCGCCGCTCCTTTCGCAAAATGAGCGCGGCGGACTTGGTCCACACGAAGGGCTTCGGGCTGGCGTTGT
>JAKFWF010000047.1 GCA_021730785.1 Hyphomicrobiaceae bacterium | reverse complement strand
CCATTCTGTCGCACTGGCAGGCGTCACTACAATCGGTGTCGCCGATCTGCCCGATCACCCCTGGCGAACATAATGAACAAGGTCCGTAAGTGATGCCGTTCGGGTTCGCCCCACTACGAAAGTGGCGACGACGCCTTGGCTAAGCGAATCAATCGCTGAAACCGTCCCGGCAATAATGTTCGTGACAAACACGTACGTCGCAACGCGGTCGATGAGGAAATCGGGCGTCGGCTTTATGCGCTGCGTAGTGTTCCGCGCGATAGGTGGGGGTGCCGCAGGTCCTAAGCTCAGCTTCCCCGCTTTTCCCGGGTTTCCCCATTGTGCCAAATTATGATGTGGCTTCATCGTGGCGCACAGATCATGGACCAGGGGTGAGATGTGCAACCTGTACCTGCCGAACATGCCGGAGCGCCGACAGAAAAGCGGTGTTCGTCCATAATTATAACAGAACTAGCATGCGCTCTTGCGAGACAGGCGGCGCGGGAGGATGCTGCCTCTGAACCTGCGACAGAGAGGACTGCGCCATGCGAGTTGCCATCTACGCCCGCTTCAGTTCCGACCTTCAAGACATCCGATCTATAGCGGACCAGATCGCAGCTGCCCGGGACCATGCTGATCAGCAGGGCTGGCAGGTAGTCGCTAACTTTTCCGATGCTGCGATTTCCGGATCATCATTACACAACAGGCCTGCGCTACTCGATCTGATGGTTGCAGCACAGTCAAAGCAGTTCGATGCAGTGCTGACCGAGTCGATTGATCGGTTATCGCGGGATCTCGAAGACATCGCGGGCATTTACAAACGCCTCTCGTACATGGGCGTCAAGATCGTGACGTTGGCAGATGGCGAGGTTGGTAAGCTGCATGTCGGCTTGAAAGGCATCATCGCGTCGATCTACTTGGACGATCTTGCCCAGAAGACAAGACGAGGACAGGCCGGCAGGGTCAAGGCTGGCCGTATTCCCGGCGGGAAGAGCTACGGTTACACCGTTGTTCGCGACGGTGAAGAACGCGGGCGTCGCGTAATAAACGACGCGGAAGCAGCGATCGTCCGGCGCATTTTTCAGGAGTATGTCGACGGTGACTCGCCGCTCGCGATCGCTGGCCGATTAAATACCGAACGGGTCGCCAGCCCTCGGGGTGGTCAGTGGAATGCATCGACGATCAACGGCAGCCGTAAACGCCTGAACGGACTATTGAATAATCCACTGTACGCCGGTCGGCTTGTCTACAATCGGCAGCGCTTCGAGAAAGATCCAGCCTCCGGGAAGCGGCAGGCCAAGCCAAATCCGCCGGATCGATGGCTCGAACAGGCTATTCCCGAACTCGCGATCGTGCCTCCGGCCTTATTCGCTGCCGCGCAATCGCGGCGGGACTCGGTCGGTGGCCCACAAGTACAAGGTGCCGCGCTTGGGCGAAAGAAACGGGCCAAACATCTACTGTCGGGCTTGTTACGCTGCGGGTGCTGCGGCGCGTCGATGATCATCATTTGCAGTGACCGCGTCGGCTGCTCGGCCAAGCAAAATAAGGGCACGTGCAACAATCGGCGGTCAATCCGGTTGGTTGAGATTGAGGAGCGGGTGCTGAGCGCACTAAGGAGCTTCCTGCTCGCACCTGACGTCGTGGCACAAGCCGTCGAAGCCTATCGGCTTGAACGTGAACGGACGACAAAGGAACGGGCAAGGTTGCGGCGCGATGCCGAACGCGATCTCGCTGCGCTCGAGCGCAAGATTAACGGCGTGATTACGGCCATTGAGAATGGTGGCGATCCAAAGATGTTGGCCGCACGACTCAACGCGCTTGGAGCCGACCAGCAAGCACTCGTGGCCCTGTTGCCGCGAGAGCACGCTTGTGATGCGATTGCACTGCATCCCCAGGCGGCCGAGCGGTACCGCCAGAAAGTGGCCGATGTCCACTCGGCGTTGAAAACAGGCGACGCCGCGGGACGGGCTGCGATTTCATTGGTTCGGGAACTGATCGACAGCATAGCAGTGACTCCAACCGAGCCGGGCGAACCCTTAAAGCTACAACTATCGGGCAATCTTGCCGCCCTGTTGGGCGAACCAACAGCGAACGCTAGTTTGTTACCGGTGGTTGCGGGGGCTGGATTTGAACCAACGACCTTCAGGTTATGAGTCGCACACAACCTGGCATTCCGTGGACGGATGTAGACGGGTTTAGACAGTCTAATTTATTGAAATAGAATAATTTTTATAGAGTTCATTGTTTATTCTCTTCCAAGGTGATCCGGAACATTCTATGACTTTTCGGGACCCCAGCGGGACCCCAGATCAACTTATGGTGGTGGTCGTTTCGTGTTGGTTCCGCCGGAACAATGAGTGATCGGAGTTGTGCCATGCCGGGCAAGCGACTGACCGCGCGTTTCGTTGAAACCGTGACGGTGGATGCCATTGCGGGGCGCGCAGCGTTTCCCGATGCAGCCGTTGACGGACTGGAGTTGCGGGTCTCCGCGTCGGGCAAAAAGACCTGGGCACTGCGCTACGTGCGCAAGAGCGATAACGCGCGTCGCCGCGTCACGCTCGGGCGCTTCCCCGACGTCTCGCTGGAGAAGGCTCGGCTCAGCGCCGCCAAGCTGCGTATCGAGATCGCTGAAGGTGAAGATCCAGCCGGCGGTGTCGCCGCGCGCAAGGTCGCGTTGACCTTCGCCGAACTCACTGACGAGTGGATCGAGCGCCATGCAATCCCCAACAAGAGCCCGCGCGCTGTCAACGACAACCGGTCCATGTTTAAGCGCGACATTCTCCCGGTGATCGGCGCCATGAAGGCCGTCGAGGTCACCAAGCGGGACGTGATCAAGATCCTGGATACAGTGGCGACGCGAAGTGATCTGCGCGCCTCGGTCAAACCCTCTGAGCGCCGCCTGACCACGCGGCCGAACCGGGTCTATGAGCTGATCCGCGCGATCTGCCGTTGGGCGGTTGGCCGCGACATCCTGCAGTATGATCCGACCTGGGGCATGAAAGCGCCGGTCAAGCGCAACAGGCCGCGCGATCGCGCGTTGTCGCCCGCAGAGATCGCAGCATTCTGGGCGGCATTGGATCGTACGCCAGTCGCACGTCGTCATGTACCGGCCGGCCTTGCTCGCACGGCGAAACTGCTGACCGAGGTCGATGTACCGATGACGCGTGCGACTGCGCTTGCCATGAAACTCGCCTTGATCACTGGTCAGCGGATTGGCGAAGTGACTGGCATCGCGGAAAGCGAACTGGCGACTGATGCGGCCATGCCCGTCTGGGTTATCCCGCGTGGGCGCACAAAGAACAGCGAGCCGAACCGCGTGCCGCTGTCACCGATCGCGTTGCGCGTCATCACTGAGGCGCGCGCCTTGGCTGCGGGCAGCCCGTGGCTGTTTCCAGGACCGACGGACGAGGCGATGCAGGCCCATTCAGCGACGCGGGCTATGGAGCGTTCTCGCAAGGCCATCGGGATTGAACATTTCCGGGTGCACGATCTGCGCCGCACGGCCGCGACCGGCATGGCAGAGCAGGGCATCAGCCCGCACACCATCGGCCTCGTTCTCAACCACATCACCGTGCGCCGCGGCACCGTCACCAGCGGCGTCTACATCCACTACGCCTACGACAAGGAAAAGCGCGAGGCGTTGGAGGTCTGGGGAAGGCGATTGGAGGAGATCATTGGTACGCCGGGCGCTACCGCCGGGAGCCAGACCGACACCGTTCCAAAACGGGCACGCGGTTGATCTTTGCTTCGCCCCTTCCACTATTCAGCAAAGTCGACTAGTATTCTGGTTGTTCTGACTAGAATTGGAGACCTGCTATGGCATCCAACACTTCACGACAGACCGGCCGGACGCTTCCAGGTCGGTGGCCACTGCAGCAGGCCAAAGCACAGTTCTCCGAGCTGGTGCGCAAGGCCCAGACTCAGGGTCCGCAACACGTGACCGTTCACGGCCGTGACAGTGTCGTTGTGCTTTCCGAAGACGACTACGCCCGCCTTAAGGGCGAGCGCTCAGGGCAACTCCTCGTCGATCTGTTGGCCTCGTCGCCCCTGAGGGATGTCGAGTTCGAACACGCACGCGTCCGCGGGCCAGTTCGGGATGTCGACCTGTGAGCGGCTGGTTGCTCGATACCAACGTGCTGTCGGAGTTGCGCCGCGCAAGCCCCAACCGCAAGGTCGCTGCCTTCGTCGCCGGTGAGCCGCTTGACCGGCTATTTGTCAGCGTCGTCACGTTCGCCGAAATCCGGTTCGGAATCGAACTGGTCGCAGACCCAGCCCGGCGTTCAGATCTTATCCTCTGGCTCGACAATAAGCTTCGGCCCATGTTCGACGGTCGCAGCCTTGATGTTACAGAAGACGTACTCCTCAAGTGGCGACTGCTGATCGAGGCCGGCCGCAAGCGCGGGCACACCTTCTCGCATCCCGACGTGTTGATTGCCGCAACGGCCGCGCACCATGACGCGACGGTCGTGACGCGCAACGTGGACGAGTTCGAAGCCGCCGGAGTTGCAGTTCTCAATCCATGGACCGGCAAGACATCTGCGGCACGGTAGGTTGGCAGGTGTGTTGTCAGACCGCATACGACAAATGGCGCATCTGCTTCCGCTGGGTGGAGGGCGCAGACGTTGTCGAAGTCGTCTACTATCGTTACAGAAATGACTGGGCGCAACTGCCTGCCGCTGACTTTCTCAAGGACAGCATTTTTGGGTTGGTACGCAGAGATTCCGGACATTGAGAACGACCAACCGCACAACTTGTGCAAGTATCATTGCGATGTCCGCTTGACCTTCCATCTCAGCAGATGTGAGCAAAGACAATATCCCCGCCCTGCCCCCGGCATTGTGAATAGAGCCATCTCCTAGTTAAGCTGCACTCCGCGGAAATACTCTGAAAGCTGCAGAGCAGCGGCACGTCGATCGCCTAGATCGACCAAGCGATCTAGTATCCTGAGCAGGCCGCGGGCGTGGTCGCGGGAGAGGGGGTAGTTCGCCTCGGCCAGCGTTTGAACGACCCCGGCGATGCGGGCGGTCAGCGCGGCATCGATCCAGTCGTTTGCGGCCGGCGCCTCTCCTTCGATATGGGGCATGATGTGCCGTAGGAAGGCGTCAATGGGCAACGCTGCACCGCCCCGCTCGCACAGCGTCAGGTAGGTCGACATGACGAAGGGGCTCCAGCCTGCTCCTTGCATCATCGCGTCGATGATGGGCAGCAGTTGCCCAAGGTCGGTCCAATTGCCGTTGGCAAAGCGGGCGGCACCAGAAGCATTCTTGACGGAAATAAGCAGCAGGGCTTCGATCATGCGGGGCACGTCCGACCCGTGGACTTCGCCTGCGCGGTAGCTGCTGCGATCGAACTCGCGTTCTTGGAGCAAGCGATGCAAACAGTGCTGCAGGATGCCAAACGTGTGGTCGGTCATTCTCGGCGCGTCGTAGACGTGCCGGCAGACAACATTCCTCGTCAAATCGGCGATGAACCTGATGCCATCGTCGTTGCGAGCTGCACCAATGGGATCAATAAACCGGGCGATGGCTTCGCCGACCGGCAGAACGGGCACGGTTCGGGCTACGAGATCGGATAGTGCATTGAGCCAGCCGATGAAGTCGGTCGACTGGCGGTCGCGCTTTTTCTCACTTTGCCACTGGGGATAGAGGCGATCCTTGGTCCAGCGCACGAGTTGGTCGAGATAGTCCAGGAAGGCGTCCCGATGTGTGGGGGAAGCGCACAAGGCCTCGACAGGAAATTCCAGCGTGAGTTCGGCAGCTTGATCGGGGTAAAAATCGAAGTCGGGGTGGCGCCATTCGTTGACGATAGGTGAACTGTCCCAGCTGCCGTGGCGGCGGCGGGGCGCCTCAATCCATGCTTCGGGCAGGCGCGCGAGCGGCGGCATGGTGCTTTCGTCGAGCCGTGTAAGAGCTTGCGCTCTGGTCGCGAGTCGTTGCGTTTCCTGAGCTTCTCTGCTTCGCTTACCATCGTCGTCAACGTCGGCCGCGTGGACGCAGAAGAGCTCGGTCGCCATGGCCGCTGCGATCCATACGGTACGAGGATCGGCGCATCGGAGCAGCACTGCCGTCGCGTTTTGCGCGATGTGATGATTGGCGTCGGAGGCGAGGCGGAAGAGGTTCTTCACTGTGTCCGGCCGTTTCGCCTCCTTGCGAAGATCGCGGGAGAGCGCGGCGATCAGGTAGAGCCGTGGATCGAAGGAGTGCTTGCCAAAATGGAGAGGATCCTTCTCGTCGTTCATCGAGAGAACGCGGTCGAGGATAGACCAGGCCCAGCTAACGGCTGCCGCATCCTGAGAAAAGCAAGCTGCAACTGCCGCAGCTGCGGCGACGCTTGATTGCGTCGTGCTCTCGCCGGCATCGGCAAGCTGTTCAAAGAGTGTGGTTGAATCGCGGGTGCGGACGAAATCGACGACTGCAGGCAGTTGGTAGGTGAGGTCGAGCGCGTCCTGCTTCAGCGATTTATGCGCCCAGTGGAGGACGGATATGTCTGCCATGGCCTTCGCGTTTTCCTGACGCGCCGCTTCGAAGGCTTCGGCTGGGGGCTCCGGCGGATTGAAGGTTACTGCGACTGCATTCGGTTTGTCTGCAACAGGCTGCACATTGTAGTTGGCAGGATCGCCCCAGGTTGCCCAGATCTTGGCCATCTCCAGAAGATGGGACCGCGCCGCGCCGTCGTCGCGCTCTTCTTCGCACGTGAACGGCAATTCTTTCGGAAAGCGCCGCAGGTCGGTCTTTAATCTAGTTTTCCAGGCGGCATTGTTGCTCAGCGCGAAGTTGGCGGTCATGTCGCGGATTGAGCGATCCCTGAACTGGCGCTTCTCCAGATAGTCGAATGCATCAGTCTGATCCGTGCTCATCCTGTCGCGCGGGTTGAGACCAAAGATCGTGATGTGCCGGCCGCGGGATTGCACCTGGCGCGCCATGTCTTGTTGCCAAAGGCGCTGCGTGCAGACGAGTGCAAGCGTCGTGTAAGAGAGGTGGATACGCTCGAGGGCAAGCGAGGCGGCAAGGCCGAGCACGGTCCAGTTCTCATGGCCTTCGACAACGTCGCGCAGGATGGCGTCGACGTCCTCGCCGGCGTCCAAGCGCTTGTGGGCCCAGTAGGTAAGCGCGAGGAAGGCGGCCTCGAGCGGCTGCGGCCCAACTTCGCCGAGATACCATCCATAGGTACGGGCATCGCCCCAGAACCGTTGTTGCCCCCAAGGCAACGACACGTCGAGCGGCAGGGGCGTGCCGAACCTGGGTGAGTTGATCTCGTGAATTTGCTTCCAGCCGGTTGTGGCACGGTTGCCGATATCGCGAACGAGCGTGAGCGCAACGGCCGGGGCCAAGGCGAACAGACTTGCGAAGGGTTGGTGCAGCGGGGTCGGGGGATAAAAGAATTGATGCCGGGCATCGATGCCAATGTCGTCGAAATCATAGGTCTTGTCGCCGAAGAGCGGAAAGGAGTGCTTAAGGAAGCGGCTCTCGTTTTCGGAGCGCTCGCTTTCCGGCTTGGCGCGAACGGCGGCGAGGCGCTGGTAGTGTGCCTCACGTCGGCGGCGTTCCTTGGTGAGCTCGTCGAGCGGCAATTCCTCGAAGATTTCCACGCACAGGAGCTCGGCCAATTGCTCAGGACACACTTGGGCGAGGATTGGGGAAAACGATACAATGGCATCGAAGAGCCCGTGTGGCCGTTTCTCGAGTGCGATGGCGCGCTCAACGATGCGCCGTGCTGGCTGTGGATAGGCTCGCCCCGATCTCAGAATGAGTTGGCGGATCGTAGAGGCAACCCGCTCGCCGCCCCGGCGCGGCAAAGTCTGCCGAGGCGTTGATTGGTGTGGCGTGTCGGTGTCCGCGGCTGCGGCCTCGATCTCATTGAGCCAGGTCTCGACCAGGGCGATGAGTTTCTCGGACGTCGGATTGGGGAGGTCTCCGAGCATGTTCTGGAACACGGAGAAGACTTGCAGGACGTGGGGAGTGGCGGTGGCGGGCAAGATGGCCTGACGCGCGATGAGCCAGGACAGTACGCGCCGCCAGAGGGATAAATCGGATGGCCAGCCCCACTGGTCGGCCGCGCGGACGAGCGCGGCGCCGGTGATCGCCGCGTGGGGATTGTTGAGGAGGAGCGGATTGGGGATGGTTCGCTCGGCCTGAAACCAGACCAGAAATTTGATCAGCAATGCTGCGTTGTCGGCGAACAGCGGCGTCTCGTAGGCCTTGAGGCTTTGCAGGAACTTCGTGCTTTCCGGCGGTCCGAGCAACCAGGCGCGCCGCCATTGCGGGCGCAGCCGGCTGCCCTGCAGAGCATTGAAGGCATCTGCCCAGCCGCCCCCAGTCTCGAAAACGCGCTGAGAAAGGAGACCAATCGCGCGGGCGAGAAGCGGCGGCTCGCCGGCTGCAACGATCGGGTCGAGCCATGCGGTGCCCTTGTCGATGAGAAGCCTGAAGAAGGCCCACTCGAAGAAGATATCGTGCGCAAAGGAGAGGACCGATCCGGCTTCCACGACCTCGATGATGTGATCGCGCTTGAGTTCCGGGGCGACACCGATGGTGCCTTGCGTGAGGGCACGGGCCGGAATGGCTTTACCGAGGGAGGGAGCGCCTGCTTCGGCGAGGTCGATGATCGCCCGTTGCCTAGCGAATATGGCATCTTCGGCGGCATTGTGACCACCCGCCTGCCACCAGGCATCGATCAACTCGGTTTCGGTCTGCGGCGGACTGGCCGTACCGGCATCCTGTCCCGCAAACTGATCGGCAAGCACTGCAGCAAAGAACGGGCGCCGCGCGATTTCCTGAACGGCCTGGCCGGCAAAGAGCAGCCGCCGGAGCTGGGGTTTCTCGTTGGCGAGGACCTCCGCTTCCTCGTCGCTCAGGATTTCTACGGGGACGTCGCCGATGCCTGTTGATTTGTAGAAGCTGGCTGGAACCCACTGGCGGAAGGCTTCCAGGCCCTGGTTTCTGGATGTTGCGATGACCTTCCAGTGTGCGAGCGACGGCGTGGTCTCGATCGCGTGAAACAGATCGATGATGACTTGGCGCTGCGCCGGCTTGATACGATCAATCCCATCGATGAACAGGATGGCCGTTCCCGCGGCACCGATTTCCGCGAGTAGATCCTGGGGGGCGCAGTGTTGCACACCAAGGTTCGTCGCAAACGCTCGCCAGGATATGGCACCAATGCGGTCGGATTTGAGAAAGAGTGTGGGGCCGCGCGCGATGGCGCGCACCACCAATTGGCGTAGTACGGCCGACTTACCGGACCCTGGCAGGCCGCTGATGTTGGTCAACCGTGCGTTGGCGGAGACGTCCTGGGCCTTGTCGCCAAAGCTTCCCCGATCGAGCGCGAAGCCTCCGATATCAGTGCGAATCTCGTGCACTGAAGTCTTGGCAAGTTCCAGCAAGGCCGTGACGTCTGCGGCATAGGACGGAGCGACTTTGAGAGGGATGAGAAGGCGAAGCTCGGCGAGCAGCGAAGAGCGCGTCCAGATCTTTGCTGCTCCCTCGCCGATGCGCACATGGCGGCAGAGGGCCTCGGCCAAGGCGGGTCCGTCTTGCATGCCGGCGGCGGTCAGATAGCCGAGCCGATTAGTCATGTCGGCAAATCGGTCACCCGTCAGGTCAAAGCCGTCCATGCGCAAGGCGACGAAGTGTCGGTAGATATCTGCTTCCTCATCGGCACGAGCTGATATCAGCGGCTGCAGCTCATTGCGCTGTGCGATGTCGGCTTGGCTTGCCTCGCCGCCAGGCTCAAAGCGTGCGGCGAAGTCTGCGCCCGTGGGGCTTGCTTGAGCCCATCTGATGAACTTTTGCAGTGCGTTCAAGCGCTCATCGCCGACGCGCCGCGCAATGAACCCATAACGATCCACGCCGACCCTGAAATCGGGCTTTGCTCTGGTCTTGCGGCAGTTGGCAACCAACTCCAGAAAGTCGCTGTTCGATGCTGCGGCGCTGATGGTCAGATCGCGCTTGACCTGCAGGCTGAGGCGCCGCGGTTCGTCCTTCAGGAGCGCGTCGATGACGAGGTCGTCGAGCGGCTCGCCCTGAGACGCTTGCTGGACCGCGACGCGCGACACGTTTCCGGAAATACCTGCTGCGTTATCTTCGTGCAACAAAGCGGTCAGGTAGTACGCGACGATCGTATCCTCGTAGGTGAAGCCTTCCCCACCTGTCAGTTCGGTCGAGCGCGATCGCTTGCTTGAATCGGATGGAGTGGCCATGAAGTCCGCTCTCTCACTTTTCGATTGCCGGGACTGAAAGATTACGCCTTGTTGGTTGATCGATGCGGCCCCTGCCCAAGCACCGCTCCGATCCGATCACGCAGTCGATCGGAGAGGTCGGCAGGCTCTGCCCAGGTAATGCAATTATACTGCCGGATGTCGAAGTGCAGATTCTTGTGATCATTGTTCCGGCACGTATAAATCACCGGCTTGCCCATGCCGAACGCGAAACCTGCCTCGTAGTAGACGTTTGGCCTTTGCAAGGTGAGATCGACCACCGCGAACAGTGAGCGACGGATCTCCGCTATGATCCGATCGTCGATCCGATCAATGTGCTCTTTGTTGTCGATGCGGACGGGTTCATACCCTGCGCCGCGGATCGCGGGCTCGATGCCTTCCCTCCACGCGGTCGTCAAAGATGGGTCGAACGACATAGCGACGAAGCCTTGCAGCGATGCAGCGCGCTTTGTGGTGAGTTCATCGGCAAGAAGGTGCCCTTTGGCCGTCAGGCGGCAGTTGAAAATGTGATCAACCTCGTCTTCGTCAGCCGCATTTTCGATGTCGAAGGAAATAAGTCCATCTGCAGCCAAGTGTCGAATGAAGTAGTCGTATTCGGTCGGTTGAACAGCGGCACTCGCCATGAGCATTCCGTCGAAATGCTTGAAAGGAATTGATAAGACCGGCTGCTGATCTGCAGCGCACGCGATGTAGATTTCGATCCGTTCCTTTAGCGAAGGGCGTGGCAAAGCAGCAATCTGGTCAACTTGCTCATCGTCGATGACGGGCACAACCCGCTGGCGGTTCTGCTTCAGAACCCAGTAAGCAGCCTTCAATTGGTGATCGCATAGGCGAAGAGCTGCCTTGCCTCCGGCAATATATGTCCCGCAGCGAACGCACCCAAACTCTGTTTTGGCAGGAGCGCGAGTCGGTTTGTCATGCCATGGATCTGGTCCGCAGATGTAGCAGGAGAACTCAGGTAACATCCGGGCGTCTCCAGCGAATCAATCTGAAGTGAGACTATCTCATAAGGTGCATCAGTGCTGCGATGTAGTGCGGTTCTTTGCTGTAACCTGGTGTCGTGAACTCCGCTTCGTCCAGGTTTCCTCGCATGAGGTTTTGCAGACGCATGTTGCCTTCCAAACAGGGAAGACAGCGGCGCACGAATGCGGTCATGCCGCGATCGACATGGGGTTCCGTCTGAAAAGTCGTCGAAATCCCTCCCATTGCGGACGTGCGTGGGAGCAATTCTTACACAGTCAATCAGGCACACATGGATGGCAGCAATTGGGATTGAGGGATCGCGCGGCACGCGCGAGCGCTGCGATTCCAAAGCGGCTGAGGCCTCAATATCGCGCTGCCCGGTCTGCCCGACTGAACGGCGCTTCGATTTGGCGTAGTATCTATCTCTTCCCCCTTGGTGCGGTCTTCCTTCACCGCCGTTTCGGCTTCTGCGTTGCCCGGCGTGCCTCCGCGCCCTCAGCGAGCGCGATGACCCGCTTCAATTCACTTCTTTCGTTGTCGGACAGTCGCTGCACACCGGCATCGAGCTTCTCGCGCCAGCGCGGGCCAACATTCCAAGCCTCCAACCAGGCCTCACCGAGCTCCAGCGGACGCCGCTTGGCCGTTGCTGTGATCAGAGTGCCGGCTTGGGTAATGTCCTTTTGCGCCTTGATCTGATCCTTGCGCTCGACGGCGACGATGATCTTGTGCACGGCATAGCGCTCGGCCCTGGGGAGGGTGACAGGGACGCCGCCGCCGAACAGCATGACCGAGCGTTCGGGCTGGTGGATGAGAAATTCCAGATGCCGGAGCGGTTGTGCACCGGCCCCGGCCAGCGCCTTCATTTTGGCTGGCCGCCCCGAATGGTCTTCGCTGCCGCGATTGGGCGTCAGGAATTCGACCTTGTATCCAGTCCTGGTCCGGTACCGTGAGGTGACAAATGGGTCATTGATGTCCGGTACCTCCTTGAATGTCGGATCGATGGTCCGGAGCACGGTCAGTGGGTGCTCCATGCTCTCACCGATGTTCTGCGACACGCCCCAGAACTGGGCAAAGTCTGCATCGTCCGTGCGTACCGACGCAGCCGTAAGGCGAATGCCGAGTGGCCCCGCATAGCACTGGTAGGCCAGCGACCCGACCAGAACGCCACGCAGCCGGAAGAAGCCTGCTTTCCATAGGGCCTCGACCACGCTCCCAGCCATCGCATCGGGCGCCGGCAGCCGCGTGGCGATGAGCGCGCGCACCATTTCGCGGCGTTGGCGATAGTCAGACTTGATGTCGGCGAACCGGGTGACGCGATCGGTGATGCTCTTGTCGGTAACCGGGCCGACGTACCGCTCGTGCTTGGCGCCGCCCGCATCCCACCTGTAGTACCAGTAGTATCGCGCGTCGCGGCGGCGACGGACGAAGCTGCCTTGCTCCTGATAAGTATCGTCGAATTCGCCGTCGAGACAGCGCTGCAGCAGTTCGGCAAACATGCTTTGCGATGAGAGAGAGATTTCGTCCATGACCACGTCCTGATCCGGTTGCCACCGGATACAAAAACCGGTGGCAAGGCAGACCATAACCCAGTTGCCACCGGTCTGCAAATCCGGTGGCAAGCGCGGGGTCTCGCGTTACCGGCTCGCAATCCACCCTCGCACCTCGGACGCGCGCCAGCCGACGCGACCCGGCCCAAGGCGGCGCTGACGGGGGAACAGTCCCTGCTTGACGTAGGCGTAGATCGTCGAGCGGGCGAGGCCGGTTTTTGCAGTGATCGTGCGCACGCTCCACAGTTCATCGTCGACCAGTATTGCCGGCGGAACCGAGGAAGGTGTTGACGCGGACGCAGACAGCCGGGCGTGGTCGAACAGGTCAGCCATGGCCATCGGCTGGCTTCGGACTTCGCGAGATGGGTTCGGACGACGGCGCTGCATCGGTGTCATCCGGTCAAAGGTTGTCCGAAGGCGTCCGTAGTGGTTTGTCGGTGAGTTTTGACATGACCCGCGTCATCAAGCTGCGATCCGTCCGAAGGCGCCGCGCGACTTCCTCGATCACCTGTTCGAACCGGAGTTGGCCGAGGGCGCGCGCCGCCGCGTGTTCGCTCTCGGGGAGCGGCGGCGTGATCGTCACAAAGTAGCGCACGAAGGTCGCTGTCAACTCCGTGGTGATGGCGAGGTCGCGTTCGAGACGGCGCAGCGACCGGCCGGTCGCTTCCTGCTGTAAGCTCTGCAGATCGCTCGGCTGACCGCTGTCTTGTCTGATCAGATACTGCTGCAGCGCGCGTTCCAGGATCGCCGACTTCGACACGCGATGGATTTCCGCCGTCGCTTGGAGCTGCTGCGTCATTGCTTCGGACAGATAGAGCGCGTGGCGGTGGCGCATGGGCGGGCCTTGGCTCCTCGATCGTAGTGGCGGCTGCGTGCTTGGGGACGATTGTGTGTGGTGCTGGTGCTGACTGCGGCGCCGTGTAGCGATGCAATTCGTGCTCCGGGACCGGTTCAAACATCCATGGTGCTGTGTGCTCGAACCAAAGCCTCGCTCTGGCCCACCAAGGGGAAGCGCTTGCCCCCTGCGCCGCCGTCGCTCGCCCCTGTGGGGTGGGACGAGCGAGCGACGGCGGCTCCGGGGGGAAGCGGGCGGCGGTGCGATCTCCGGGAGATCCACCTGAGTGTTGGGTGCTGGTATCGAGGGTTGTCCAATGCGATCCGAATTCATGCGAATGTGTCATTTGATTTGCTCGGTTATATTCAGAATTGAGCGCATCTTGATGGGCTGCTGATATTCGGTTTCAATGCGCCGTTACCGTGAATATCGTGATCCGGAAATATTTTGTCGAGAGGGTAGGGTGTGTTGAATAGAATTGGGTCATAGGGCAAGATAGATAGTCGGCGTCAACGCCGACTAAAACCAAGCAAAAACAATGAAATGGTAGTGCGCACTAAATATTTTTCGTGTAGCGGTGTTGAAAACAAAGCCACCGGCTTTTGGCCTGCTGAGAGCCTTCAATTCATCACAAATCGCGCGATACTGAAACAGGAAAATGAGCGCGAGATCGTGTCATGTCGAACCCTGACTTTGAGCCGAAACTGGGAAAGCCGCGCAGCAATCGCGCATTCAAAACCGGTCGTGTCACGCGCATGGTCGTCAAGGCGGCCATGCGACAACGATCACCCAAATCACCGTGGGCCAATGCGCTCACACGCCGCCCCGTCGCCGAACTCGGGCGCGGCAAGGCCGCCCTCTATGGATTGTCGCCGCCGCCGCAAGGCTGGCGCCGGGTCGTCGTCAAGGTGCGCATCGCTCGGCATGGCACGTCTGATCTCGCCGCCGCGCGATCGCATCAGCACTACATCATGCGCGACGGCGTCACCCGCGATGGTGGCCCCGGCCAGCTCTACGATCACGAACGCGATGTTGCCGATGGCGGAGATTTCCTGGAGCGGCAAAACGGCGACACCTATCAGTTCCGCCTGATCGTCGCGGCGGAAGACGGCGGCCGCATGCAAGACCTCAAGCCGTTCGTGCGCGACCTGATGCAGCAAATGGAAACAGACCTCGGCACCAAGCTCGATTGGGTCGCTGCCGATCATTTCAACACCGGCCATCCCCACACCCACGTCATCATTGCTGGGCACGATGACCGCGGCCAAGACCTCGTCATGGCGCGGCACTACATCAGCCATGGCATCCGCACGCGCGCGCAGGATCTCGTGACCTTGGAACTTGGTCCCGAGCAGACGTTCGAACGCGCGGTTAAGCTTGCGAACGAGATGAAGGCCGACCGGTTCACCTCGCTCGACCGGGGCATCCTGAAAGAGGCCACCGAGAACGTGCTCGCTGTCACGGCCATGGTCGACGGAGATCGCGGACGATTGGCATTGCGTGTCGGCCGGCTGCGACATCTGGAGCAGATCGGGCTGGCAGAAGAGAAGAAGACCGGGGTTTGGGCGATCGATCCCCAGCTTGAAACCAAGCTGCGGTCCATGGGTGAGCGCGTCGACATCATGGTCACCATGCACCAGGTGATGCGGCAACACGGCGTCGACCGCTCCGCCGGGGACTTCGCCATCTTCAGCGGCGCGCGGAAAGCAGAACCGGTTATCGGCAAGGTCGTCGGGGTGGGCATCGCCGACGAGCTGACCGACCGCAAGTATCTTGTTCTCGACGGCATCGACGGCCGTATCCACTACGCCGAGACCGGAACGCTCACGGCGGGCAACATCCCAGAGCCAGGCATGATCGTCGCGTTGTCAGGTGGTGGCGGAAAGGCGAGGATGCGTAATGCCCAGGTCGAGATCGTATCCTACGTACCGATCGAGCAACTGCCGGGTGTTGAGGCCGTGACTTGGCTCGACGGGACCATCGTTGCCGACGTGAAGCCCGCCATCCGCGAAAAGGGGTTCGGGGCCGAGGTTTCGAAGGCCGTCGTTGCGCGCGAGGAATGGCTGATCACAAAGGGCTACGCGAGATCGGAGCAGCCCGGCATGATCACGCCAAAGCCGGATATGCTGAGGGACCTCAATCATCGCGGCATCAACCGTGTTGTGGAGAGACTGTCGGCCGAGACAGGGCTGGCGCATGTCCCGGTCGTGGAGGGGCGTCGTTTCAGCGGGCAGCACGTGCGCACGGTGGACCTGCCCATGCAGCGGCTCGCCGTGATCAAGGGCCGTGAAACGTTCACCATGGCGCCTTGGCGGCCCGAGCTGTCGAAGATGCGCGGCAAGGAGATCGAAATCAGGGTTCAGGACCGGACGATCACCATGGCGCTGGCGCGAGGGCACAGTCGCGATCTGGGGCTTTCGCGATAGTGCATGTTGTCGGCAAAGTCGCATGAGCGAGCTTTGGGGCCTCCGCCGGCCTGCAGCCGGCGTCCCGCCCTATCGCGCTGGCCGGCTTCCAGCGCGACCGAGCCCGGCGACGCGCCGGTCTCGGCCCTGCCGGGTAACGGTCGGTAGGCCGGAAACTGAAGGATAAGTTGAACGAATGTTAGCTAG
>JAKFWF010000045.1 GCA_021730785.1 Hyphomicrobiaceae bacterium | reverse complement strand
GCGCCATCTGGCGCTGGCGCTCATCCGCAAAACCGGCCTCTCGACGCCAGCCGCCCGCGAAGCCTTCGCCGCAGACCGCTCAGCTGCTGTCCAAGCCGTCACGAAAAGGAGTCTTTGAATGACCCTGCCAATCCCGGCCTAGCCGTTGACCCGGCCGCGTGCTATCGCGACCATCGTTAGAACGCCCACGAGAGCCTCCGCCATGATCGCCCGCATTTTCCAGCCTGCCAAGACCGCCATGCAGTCGGGCTCGGCCCGCACCAAGGAATGGATCCTGCAGCGCGAGCCGGCCGATGCGAAGTCGATCGACCCGCTCACTGGCTGGTCCGGATCGGGCGATACCGATGCCCAGGTCGAACTCGCTTTCGACACCCGCGAAGAGGCTGTCGCCTATGCCGAGCGCAATGGCATCGCCTATACAGTGATTGAACCGCAGGTGCGCAAGCCGATCCGCAAGGCCTATGCCGACAACTTCAAGTTCGGACGCATCGGCAGCTGGACGCACTGACGCGCCGTTCGACACTCACATCTCCTTCAGCGCGTGCGCGATGATCTTGCGCATGACGCTTGGCAACGCTTCGCCGCCAAGCGCGCGGCGCGACACCCAGCGGCAGCGCGCGCCATCGGCCCAGAACGTGAGGGCGGCGTCCATTGGCACGAGCGCCACGTGCACGACGAGTTCGAGCTTGAAGTGCGTGAACACGTGGCTGACCGCGCCGGGGACCTGCCACCAGTCACCGCGCAGGGGGGCCGCACGCATTGCCGTCTGCAGGGCTGGGAGTTCGTCGAGCCATTCGGTCGAGGGCACTTCGATCATGCGCGCGAGCAGCCCACGATCGGGGCGCTGGCGCAGCAGGATGTGGCCATCTTCGCGTAGTGCGAGGAAGGCGTGGCCGAAGCGCGCGGGCTTGGCAGCCTTCACCGCCTTGCGCGGGAGGCCGTCCTGGATGCCCTGGGCATAGCCCGCGCATTGGCGATGCAATGGGCACATCAGGCAGGAGGGCCGCTTTGGCGTGCACACGGTGGCACCCAGATCCATCATTGCCTGGGCGAAATCGCCGGTGCGGGCGTCGGGCGTCAGTGTGGCCACCTGCCGCTTGATCGCGCTTCGGGCGGCCGGCAGCGGCGTTTCGATCGCGAACAGCCGCGATACGACGCGCTCCACGTTGCCATCGACTGGCGTCACCTTCGCGCCGTAGGCGATGGCGGCAATGGCGGCGGCGGTGTAGGGCCCGACGCCGGGCAAGGTGCCAAGCGTCTCGACGTCCTTGGGAAACTTGCCCCGGTGCTCCGCCACGACGAGTTGGGCGCATTTGTGCAGGTTGCGGGCGCGGCTGTAGTAGCCAAGACCTGCCCAGGCGACGAGGACGTCATCCAGGCTGGCAGCTGCCAGCGCGTTCACCGTCGGCCAGCGCTTGAGAAACGCCGCATAGTAGGGGATCACCGTCTTCACGACGGTCTGCTGCAGCATGATCTCGCTCAGCCACACGCGATAGGCGTCGGCCTTCTTTCCCGGTGCATAACGCCATGGCAGGTCGCGGCGCTCGCTGTCGTACCAGTCAAGGAGCAGTGCTGCGACGGCGGGCTGCACGGGCTTGCCCGCTTTCGGCGTGAGTTGCTTTGTGGCCACAGCTGTCACGGTCGCCCCTCGGTTGCAGCGCGAATCGCGTGCCATGATGGTAACCAACGGTTCTGGCTTTTGAAACCGATTCGGGGACATCCGCTGTGAGCAAACCGCCGCTGCCACGAACCGTGTCCCGCCCACAACAGGCGACTTATCTGCCGCGGCGACCGGCACAGCAGCCGCAGTCGCGCGCCGCCTACAAGGGGCGCTCGGTCGGCACGTTCGTGCCCAAGATCACGCAGAAGGTGTTCGAGAAGTTCGGCTTTTCGACCGCGACCCTTCTGACCGACTGGGCCGTGATCATCGGCCGCGAACTGGCCGCGGTCACTGCGCCCGAGCGGCTCAAATGGCCCCGAGGCATCGAGGGGGCGGGCGAGGGCGGCGAAGAACCGGCCGGCCGGCCCGGTGCGACGCTGGTGCTGCGTGTAGAGCCATCTCGTGCGCTTGATATCCAATACAAAACCCGGTTGCTGATCGATCGCATCAATGCCTACTTCGGCTACCGGGCGGTGGCTGAAATCCGGCTGATCCAGGCGCCGTTGCTGCGGACGGCTGTATTGGCGGCCAAGGCGCCGGCCATGGCGCCGGTCGCGTCACCAAACGCTGCAGTGGCCGCAATCGCCGATGACGGGCTGCGCTTGGCCCTGATCGCACTCGAAGCAAGCATCAGGGCCGATGCGGCAGAACCACGCGGGCGGCGATCGACCGCATAGCCACGCATTCAGTTGGCAATTTGCCGCTTATTGCCTAAATGATTGTCGGGGCTTCGGGCCGCGGCCCCGGCCCAACACGCAACTGGAGACCCTTGACCCGTGTCCATAACTTCCTTGTTCCTTTCTCGGCGTGCGCTCCTGGCCGCAAGCGGCAGCGCAGCGCTGGGCGCGACTATCAGTGCTATGCCGGCTCTGGCGCAGCGCAGGTCGCAGGCAGCGCCAGCGTTTACGGTCGAGGAACTGATGAAGCCGGGCGATCTGCCGGACCAGTCGATCGGCGCGGCCGACGCCAAGGTGACGTGCGTCGAATACGCCTCCATGACCTGCGGACATTGCGCGGCATTCCACACCAAGGTGTTTCCGACACTGAAGACCAAATACGTGGACACCGGCAAGGTGCGTTTCATCCTGCGCGAGTTCCCGCTCGATGACCTCGCCTCGGCCGGCTCCATGCTCAGCCGTTGCGCTGGCAGCGGCGACGCGGCCAAGAGCTTCGACATGACGGCGATTTTATTCGAACGGCAGGAAGAGTGGGCATTCCAGCGCACCGGTAATCCGGTGCCGAAGCTGTTCGAGATCGCCAAGCAAGCGGGCTTCACCCAGGACAGCTTCGACAAGTGCCTGCGCGACGACAAGCTGCTGGAGCGGATCGTTGCCGTGCGCGAGCGCGGTTCGTCCAAGTTCGGCGTCAGCGCCACGCCGACATTCTTCATCAACGGCAAGCGGTTGGACGAGCGCCCGACGGTGGAAGCCTTCGACAAGGTGTTTGAATCTCTGCTCAAGGCATCATGATCCCATGCGTGCCGGTCGGGTAACTGTGTGGCGTGGGGTGCTGCTGGGGGCGGCGGCAGCCCTTCTGCTCGCCGGATGCTCCGGCGATGGCGGCCTGAGTGCGGCCGGTCTCGAGGCTGCGTCGTCCACGCAGGCCCTGCCCGGTGCAACCGCAGATAAGCCGCAGTTCAATCCGTTCGGCAACGCCGCCCACCAGGCAACCGGTGGGCGCGAGGTGATCGCCACGCCGACGATTGCCGAGATCATGCAGCCGGCGAGCGATCTGACTGAAATCGTTCTCGGCAATGCCAACGCGCCAGTGACGATCATCAAGTACGAATCGCTCACTTGCCCCCATTGCCGCCGGTTCCACGTCGACGTGTTCCCGACGCTCAAGCGCGAGTACATCGATACCGGCAAGGTGCGCTTCATCCTGCGCGAATTTCCAATCGGCAAGCAGTCGGGCTCGGCGACCATCGCCATGCGCTGCGCGCCGGCCGCCAAGCAATTCGTGCTGTACGACAAGTTCATGATGCAGCAGGCAGCCTGGGTCAGCCAGGAAGTCCGCCTCGACCCGATCTTCAAGATCACATCTCAGGTGGGGATGACGCGCGAGCAGTTTGACGCGTGCTTCGCGAATCAAGCCATGGTCGCATCGTTGAATGCGAACAAGGAGCGCGGGCGGACACTCGGCATCATCGGCACACCCAACTTCTTCATCCAGGACAAGCTCATCAAGAGCACGCTGGATATGGCGAAGATCCGCGAACTGGTGGATCCGCTGATCGCGGGAAAAGTTGCGGTGGCGCCTGCGGGATTGACGCGCTGATCGACCCCGCCGCCGCAGTACCGGCCGCTCCTTGACGCAACCCGTGTGACCCCAGCTCAGGAGGCCAGGCCCCCGTGCATATGAACCGACTGCGCCTGCTCGGCTTCAAGTCGTTCGTCGAACCGACCGACCTCGTGATCGAGCAAGGCTTGACCGGTGTCGTCGGGCCGAACGGCTGCGGCAAGTCGAACCTGCTCGAAGCGCTGCGCTGGGTCATGGGCGAGACCTCGCACAAGTCCATGCGGGCCGCCGCCATGGACGATGTGATCTTTTCCGGCACCAACACGCGGCCGGCTCGCAACTGGGCGGAAGTGACGATCTTCCTAGACAACTCGGGGCGAACCGCGCCGGCCGAGTTCAATGACGTCGACACGATCGAGATCACCCGCCGCATCGAGCGCGAGGCGGGTTCGGCCTACCGCATCAACGGTCGCGACGCGCGCGCCCGCGACATCAAGCTGCTGTTCGAGGATGCGGCAACCGGCGCGCGTTCGCCGGCCCTCGTGCGGCAGGGGCAGATCGCCGAGATCGTCAACGCCAAGCCGGAACAGCGCCGCCGCGTGCTCGAAGATGCCGCTGGCATTGCCGGCCTGCACAGCCGCCGGCACGAGGCCGAATTGCGCCTGAAGGCTGCCGAAGGCAACCTCGCCCGGCTCGGCGACATCATCGGCCAGCTGGGCTCCCAGCTCGAAAGTCTGAAACGCCAGGCGCGTCAGGCCAAGCGCTACAAGGAACTGTCGGCTGAGATCCGGCGAACCGAGGCCCTGCTGTTCCATTTGCTCTGGACGGAAGCCCAGGGCCAGGTCGATGCCGAGGAAGCAGCCCTGCTGGCCGTGCTGTCGGCGCTGGGCACGGCGACGCAAACGGAGGCAGCGGCAACGCGCGCTGAGGCCGAGTTGTCGACCAGCATCCAGCCGCTGCGCGACGCGGAGGCCGTGAAAGCTGCCGTTCTCGCGCGCCTGAAAGTTGAACAGACGAATTTCGAAGCCGAAGCCAAGCGCTCGGCCGAGCGGCTGCGCGAACTCTTCGCCCGCAACCAGCAACTCGGCCTCGATCTGGCACGCGAGGAGGGGCTCGTCACGGAAGCGCGCGAGACGCTTGCCCGCCTACAGGCAGAGCACGACAAGATCGCCGCCGTCGATGCCGACGCCGATTTCCAGGATCAGGCCAGCATCGAGCGGCTGGATGTGGCCGAAGACGAACTCGGCAAAGCCGAGCGCGATCTCGCAGCACTCACCGCGCGGGCTTTCGAGCTCGCCGCGCGGCGCAAGAGCCTCGAAGCGAATCTCGCCGCTGCCAGGGAGACGGCGGCGAAATACACGCGCCAGATCGCCGGGCTCGATGCGCAGATCCGCGACATCATGGCCAAGGCGCCTGACGCCCAGTCGCTGACCCGCATGCAGGAGGGGGCGAAGGCCTTGGCGGCGCAGCTGACCCGGATCGAGGGCCAGACGGTGGAAGCGGAAACCAAGATCCGCAAGGCAGCCAGCGTCGCCAAGGCGCGTCGTGACGATGCGCGCGCAGCAAGTCTGGTCGCCGGCGAAGTGCGCACCGAGCTGTCGACACTGGCGAAGCTCCTGGTGCCGGTGCGCGACGACGACATCCCGCCGATCGTCGACAAATTGAAGGTCGCCAGCGGCTACGAAGTGGCACTCGGCGCGGCACTGGGCGATGACCTCGACGCGCCGGTGCAGCCCGAGCACCCGGTGCACTGGCGCCGCGTCGACCCGGCCGCCGACGATGCCGGCCTGCCCGAGGGTGCCGAGCCGTTGTTCAACCGTGTCAAAGGACCGCCCGAACTGACCCGTCGGCTGCGGCAGATCGGCGTCGTCGCCCGCGCGGCCGGACACCGATTGCAGACCGCATTGAAGCCCGGCCAGCGCTTGGTGTCGCGCGAGGGCGATCTGTGGCGCTGGGATGGGTTCGTCGCCGCGGCCGACGCGCCGACGCCGGCCGCACTCCGGCTTGCGCAACGCAACCGCCTCGCCGACCTCGAAGCGCAGGCGTCCAGTGTGCTGGCGGCGGCGGACGAGGCGGCTGCCAACGAGAAGGTCGCGGCCGACCTGCAGGCCAGTGCCGAAGCGGAGGATCGCGAGTTGCGTCAGCGCTGGCGTGAGACAACGGCAGAACTCGCCAGTACGCGGCAGACGCTGACCGAGATCGAGCGCACCGCGCGCGAGACCGAACAGAAGTGGCAAGCTGCGCAAGAAGCGAAGGCGCGCGCGGACGAACTACTGATGGAGGCGTCTGAAAAGCTGCTGGAACTGGAAACCGCACTCGAAGTCCTGGATGGCGAGGAGGATCTGGCGCCGCGCGTCAGCGCTGCGCAAGGTGCTGCCGCAAAACTGCGCACCGGGGTCGCCGAGATCAAGGCTGGCATCATCTCGCTCGAGCGCGAGCGCCAGGCGCGCGCCGCCAGAGTGTCAGCGATCGTAGCCGAGCAGCAGCGCTGGACCACGCGCTCGGGCGGTGCGGCCGCACAGATCGCGGCGCTGCAGGCCCGCCATGCGGAGACGGCCGGCGAGATCGAGACCCTGTCCGAGCTGCCGACCCTGATCGATGAACAGCGCCAGAAGCTGCTGTCGGGTGTCACCGATGCGGAGCACGCGCGCCAGCAGGCGGCGAACGCACTCGGCACGGCGGAAAATGCCCTGCGCACAGCCGTCCAGGCCATGCGCGCCGCACAGGCAACCGTTGCTAACGAGCGCGAAGCGCGCGCCCGCATCGAAGCCCGCCTGGAAGCAGCGCGCGCCCGGCGGCAGGAGGAAGCCCGCAAGATTCGCGAGGCGCTCGACTGCGATCCTGAAGCCTGCCTGGCGCTGGCACAGCTCGAAGCCGATGCCAAGATTGCGCCGCTGGTCGAGGTCGACCGGCTGCTGGTCCGCCTCAAGTCCGATCGTGAACGGCTCGGCGGCGTCAACCTCGCCGCCGACGATGAGCTACAGGCGATCCAGGGGCAAGTCGACGGCATGGACGCCGAGAAGCGCGACGTGGAAGAGGCGATCGCCAAGTTGCGCGGCGCCATCGGCCAACTCAACCGGGAAGCCAAGAAGCGGCTGATGGAGGCGTTCGAGGTTGTGAACGGCCATTTCCAGCGGCTGTTCACGACGCTGTTCGGCGGCGGCGAGGCGCGCCTCGAACTGCTGGAGAACCCCGAGGATCCATTGGAAGGTGGCCTCGAGATCATCGCCAAGCCGCCGGGCAAGAAGCCGGCGACGCTGTCGCTGCTGTCGGGAGGCGAGCAGACGCTGACCGCCATGTCGCTGATCTTCGCGGTGTTCCTGACCAACCCTTCGCCGATCTGCGTGTTGGACGAAGTCGACGCACCGCTCGACGATGCCAACGTCGATCGCTTCTGCACCCTATTGGAGAAGATGGCTCAGGAAACAGCGACCCGCTTCCTGGTGATCACACATCATCCGATGACGATGGCACGCACCGACCGGTTGTTCGGCGTGACGATGGGCGAGCGCGGCGTGTCACAGTTGGTATCGGTCGACCTTGCGACCGCACAGACATTCCGCGAGGTCGCTTGATCACTCGAAGTTGCGGGCGATGCGGAAGCCGACAGTGTTGGCCGCCGCGTTGGTCTCGATCACGCCGCGAGCCGCGAGCCGGGCTTGTTGCGGCGTGCTGTCCCAACCGCCACCACGGATGATGCGCTGGCTGCAATTGGCGCGCAGCACGTTCGCCTTGCCGTTCCCGCTGTTGAGGCCGAGATCCTCATGCCAGCAGTCGTCGAGGATTTCCCAGACGTTGCCGTGTACGTCGTGCAGTCCGAACTCGTTAGCCGTCGAGAAGCCGACCGGGATGGTGCCGTCGCGCGAGCGACCGAGGTTGCCGAGCGACGCCGAGAAGTTGTCGCCATAGGCGAAGATGGTCTGGGTGCCGCCACGTGCTGCAAATTCCCACTCTGCTTCGGACAGCAGGCGATAGGCCTTCTTGGTCTTCTTGGACAGCCAGGCAGTGTAGGCCCGGGCATCGCTCCAGGTGACACACGCCACGGGATGGTTGCCGGCCTGCTCGAAGCCCGGCTGCTGCCAGCTGGCGGCGCTCGAGAAGCGCCCCTTCACCAGACATCCCTTGCCCGGGAGATACCGCGCGTCTTCGACGAAGGCTGCGAACTGGTCGCGCGTTACTTCATAGCGTCCGACGGCGAAGGGATACTCGATGTGGACCCCGATCGGGCCTTCGGTGTTGCGCCGGCCCGGTTCGGTTTCAGGCGATCCCATGGTGAATGTGCCAGGCCGCACGGCGATCATCGAAGGACAGCCCTCGCAATCGGCAAACGGGCCGCTCGGTATGGATTTTTCCGACGCCTTGACCACCGGCTTCTTATTGAGGGCCTCGGGCACGCGCAGGTCGGCGAGTTCGCCGAGCTTGTCCGGCAGCTTTGGCAGCGCCGGCGCGCTGATCGTCAGGTCGGGCGAGGATGAGCCGCGACCAAAGGCGTTGTCCTCGCCGATCACCAGGATATAGGTCACGGCACCGATCACCGAGAACATGGTGCCGAGCACGGCAGTGCGATGGCGCGTGGCAATGCCGGCCTCTATCGCATAGGCGACAACGGCAAGCATGATGATCAGCAGCCAGAAGAGCAGATCGAACGACGTCACGGTGCGAGCCTCGCAACGAATCAACTGACGCGGGCACTCTGTTGTTCGTATACGCGCGTTACTGATTCGTGACGAGCGCCGCGCAATCCAGGGGCATGGCCGCAGGCCAAGCGTGGCAATTTTCCAACGCTGCCGCACTACCGATGGCGGTCGTTACGCCGCGTGGGGCCCGGCGATTTGATTCCGCCTGCCACCTGTGCTTTTTCGCCCCACCAATGGCGCGTGCCCGCAGGACGTGGTTCCTTGACACCCTGCGACGGCGATGCCTATAGAACGCCGAGATTGCAACCGGCGCCGGAATGACGAGTTCCGGCAGGATTGGGTGTTGTCCGTGTCTGAGAACGACAAGGGTCAGGTGCCTGGTCCAGGAGGCTTGACCGCGCAGGAGCGGGCCGCGTTCGAACAGCGCGCGGCCGGTATCGGCGCTAAGCTCAACGTGGCCAAGGGGCGTCACCCCGCGCCGACCGAGGCGTCCCGTCAGGGGCGCTCCGACAAGGGTGCGGCGATGTCACGCGCGCTGCGCATCTCCACCGAGCTGATCGGTGGGATTGTGGTGGGCGGCGCGATCGGTTACGGCCTCGATCGGTGGCTCGGGAATGAAAAGCCTTACCTTTTCATCCTGTTCTTCATGATCGGCGCGTGTGCGGGCATTTTGAACGTGGTCCGCATGGCCGCGAAGGAAAAGACACCACCGGCGCCTTCGGTACCGGACGACGACGAAGAAAAGTAGTTGGATCGCAAGGAAAGTTTGGACCGTGGCGGCAGGAGCGGATGGCGGGCATAGCCCGATCGCGCAATTCGAATTGAAGACCTTGGTGCCTTTGAAGGTGATGGGCATCGACGCGTCGTTCACCAACTCTGGGTTGTTCATGATGATGGCGACCGGTCTGGTCGTCGCCTTCCTGATGATGGCCATGAGTGGGCGTGCGCTGGTGCCGACACGGGTGCAGTCGGTCGCGGAGATGATCTACGAGTTCATCGCCACCACCGTGCGCGAGAACGTGGGCGAGCAGGGCATGAAGTTCTTCCCGCTCGTGTTCGCGCTGTTCATTTTCGTGCTCGTGCTCAATCTCATGGGCATGGTGCCGGGTGGCTTCACGGTGACGAGCCACATCATCATCACCGCCGCCATGGCGTTCCTGGTGATCGGCATCGTGCTAGTCTATGGCATCGCCACGCACGGGCTGAGTTTCTTCAAGTTGTTCGTGCCCGATGTACCCGCCTGGCTGCTGCCGATCATGGTGCCGATCGAGGTGATCTCGTTCATCTCGCGGCCGATCAGCCTGTCGGTGCGTCTGTTCGCCAACATGCTGGCCGGGCACATTGCCTTGAAGATTTTCGCGGGCTTCGTCGGCACTTTGTTCTTCGCCGGCGCCTGGAAGCTGCTCGCGCCCTTGCCGCTCGCCTTGACCGTCGGGCTGACAGCGCTCGAATTCCTGGTCGCGGGCCTGCAAGCCTACGTGTTCGCCGTCCTCACCTGCATCTACCTCAACGACGCCGTGCACGGTGGCCACCACTGAGCAAAGCGCCGCGCTGAGCAGACTTGACGTTTCCCTTCCCGCCTTCGTTTGTCCAATCCAACCTCAGGAGTTTCCCATGGACCCCATCGCAGCAAAGTACATCGGCGCGGGCTTGGCCTGCCTCGGCATGGCCGGCGCCGGCATCGGCCTCGGCAACCTGTTCGGACAGTTCCTCGCCGGCGCCCTGCGTAATCCCTCGGCTGCCGACGGCCAGCGCGGCACCCTGCTGCTCGGCTTCGCGCTGACCGAAGCGCTCGGCATCTTCTCGCTGCTGATCGCGCTGCTGCTGCTGTTCGCCGTCTGAGTGTGGACGTAATGCGACGCACCCCTCACAGGGTGCGTCGGCGCCTGCTCAGTTCCACTCTCAAGCAACAAAAGAAGCACCGATGGCCGGCACCGCGAGTACTCCCAACAAGACTTCGACCGGACATGCGGCCGACAGCCACGGCACGGGCGGCTTCCCGCCGTTCAATCCCGATACGTTTTCCTCGCAGCTGATCTGGTTCGCGATTGCCTTCAGCGCCCTCTACTTGCTGCTGAAGCGGATGGCGTTGCCGCGGATCGCCTCCGTCATCGACGAGCGGCGCGACCGCATCGTGCGTGACCTCGATGCAGCCGAACGCTTGAAGGGCGAGACCGAGAAGGCGCTATCGGGCTACGAGCAGGCACTCGCCGATGCGAAGGGCAAAGCGTCTGGCATCGCCAAGGAAGCGCAAGCCAAACTCATGGCCGACGTCGAGCGTGAAAAGACCAGCGTCGACACGCAGATCGCGGCCAAGATCACCGAGGCCGAAACGCGGATCGCCAGCATGAAGTCGCGCGCGCTCGCCCAGGTCAACGACATTGCAACCGAGACGGCAGGCGCCATCGTCGCCCAACTGGGCGGCGGACAGGTGTCGGCCGATGAAATCCGTCGGGCGCTTATGCCCACTGCTGGGGAGTGAGGGCGATGTTCAATCCCGTCAATCCCGAATTTTGGGTCATGTTCGCGTTCTTCTGCTTCTTGGGTCTGCTGGTTTATCTTGGGGTGCCTGGTCAGCTGACGCGGGCGCTCGATGCCCGCGCCGACATGATCCGCAAGGAGCTGGATGAAGCGCGCCGCCTGCGCGATGAAGCGCAGCAACTGCTCGCCGACTATCAGAAGAAGGCGCGCGAGGCGGAAGCCGAGGCCAAGGCGATCGTCGATCAGGCCCGCATTGAAGCCGAAGCACTGGCCACAGCCAACCGCCGGTCGCTGGCTGAGAGTTTGGAACGGCGCACCCGGCAGGCCGAAGAGAAGATTGCGCGCGCCGAAGCGCAAGCGATCGGCGAAGTCCGCGCCGCTGCCGTCGATTCCGCCGTTGCCGCCGCCGAGCGCGTCCTCAAGGGCAAGGTGACCGGCGCCACCGGCGCGAGCCTCATCGACCAGGGCATCCGCGATCTGAAGGGCAAGCTGAACTGAGGCGTGGGCGCGGTTGGCTCGACGCGGCCCTCACCGGCGCCGTGGGATCTTGAATTCAGCCATGATGATTCGTTCAAACATGCCGCCCGGCAGCAGCGCACGTAATGCCAAGGCGGCTCGCTCTTTCAACAGCGTTTGCCGATAGCGCGTGCGCGGCCGGTTGGTGCGGGCGATCCGTGAGACGAGCGCGGCCAGCCCATCCGCCGTCGGACCCGCCTGTTCGGAGGCTGCATAAAGTGCGAGTGCTCGCTCTGCCTGCGGTTCGTAGGCACGATCGGCGCCAGCCGGTACCACGGCGCGGCTCACGCCAAATTCCGTCCGGTGGTCGCCGGGCTCGACGATGGAAACTTTGATGCCGTGCGCCATCACCTCCATGCGCAGCGCGTCCGAGTAGGCAGCCAGCGCCGCTTTCGAAGCGCTATAGAAGCACTGGAACGGCAGTGGCAACTGGGCTGCAATCGAGCCGATGAAGATCAATTGACCTGCTCCGCGTCGGCGCATGGCGGGCAGGAACGCCTGCACCAGCCGATGCAGGCCGAAGAAATTGGTCGCGAACTGTGCTTCGGCAAGCACCATCGGCGTGTTCTCCACAGGGCCCGCGATGCCATAACCGGCGTTGAGGACGATCACATCGGGAATGAAGCCCTGCTCCGTCAGATGCGCCTGTAGCGCGGCCACCGAGGCATCGTCACGCACGTCGAGGCGCTGCAAATCTGGCGTGGCTGTGGCCAATGGCGTCAGGCTGGCCTTGCGGCTGGTGCCGATCACGGAATAGCCGTCACTCCGCATGCGCTGGATAATCGCCGCGCCAAAGCCGGTCGAGCCTCCGACCACCAGCACTGAGCGACGCGGCACTGTGGCCATTCCCTGTTCCCCCGAACATTGAGCGTCGGGTCATAGCGTGCCGCGCCCGCAAGGTCCATGAGGTACGGCATTCACGCCCTTCGGTCGCCATGCAATTGGCGTCGGTATTGCGGCGAACTAAATGATCACGTGGCTGATTGTAATCTCCCCCATCTCGTCATGAACGCGTAGGCGGTCATGACGAGATGGGGCCGCGGGCCCGCTGCGTTGGCCGAGGTGAGTTGGTGGCAACGGCCTGATTTCTTCAGCGAAACCAAGGCCTAAAAGCTTGTCGTGGGCGGCCGTGATGAAACCTACTCAGGGGTAGTCTCGCAGCCGAGATGTATGAGTCCGGTAGCTGCGAGCCTACCCTGCGTAACCGTCATGGTTTTCCCTCAGGCCTCGAATTCTGCTAAGCTGGCCGGCAGACTGTGCAGCCGCGAGCGCCCATGAATCATCTCGCCCGTAAGTTCGCCACCGAGACGACTGTCGACGAATTTCTGGCGCTGCCCGGATCGCAGCGTCGCGAGTTGGTCGATGGCGTCGTCACTCTGATGGCTCCGGCCAAGCCGATTCACGGGCGCTTGCAGGCCCAGATGTCCGCCATCGTCTACGCCCATCTCAACAAGACCGGCAGCTCTTGCTGGATCGCGATCGAGCCCGGCGTACAGCCTCGCGCGCAAGCCCGTGTCAACGTGCGTATCCCCGACCTCGGTGTCTCCTGCACCCCGGAACGCGCGGATGACCGCTTCATGCGCGAGCCCGTGCTGCTGGTCGAAATCCTGTCGCCCAGCAATGGCAAGGATACCAGTAGTAACATCATGGCCTATGCGAGCATTCCAAGCGTCGCCGAGGTGCTGATCATCGATTCCACACGGCGGGCGATCGAGCATCTGGTGCGCCTGCCGGACGGCTCGTGGCCGGAAAACCCGCTGGCGATCGGCGAAGATGACGCCTTTACGCTTCCCAGCATCGGACTGACGCTGACCATGGCCGAGGTGTATGCAGGCACCTCGCTGGCGGAGGGCCGCTGATGACGGCGATCGAAAAGTTCGAGCCGCGGATGACCGTCGACGAGTTCTACGACTTCGACGGCGGTGGCCATAGGGGCAAGATCGAGCTGGTGAACGGGCAACTGCGTATGCAGTCCTACGCCAGCGGCGGGCATGCGACGATCCAGGGCAACATCACGACCCTCATCGGCATGCACCTGCGCGCCAAGCGTCCAGGCTGCCGAGTCGGCAACGAAGCCGGTGTGATCCCGGTCTTCGATTCGAAGCGCAACATCCGCAAGCCGGATATTTCAGTGACCTGTACGCCCCATAGCAAAGGCGAGCGGGCGTTCTTGAACCCGATCCTGATTGTCGAGGTGCTTTCGCCCACCAACGCGGATGAAACCTGGGAAAGCATTCGGGCGTGCGCGACGATCGGCTCGGTCGTCGAAATCCTGGTGGTCGACAGTGAAGCGATCGACGTCCAGGTGTTCCGCCGCGACGACAAGGGCATCTGGCCCATGGACCCCGAGCGCGTGCCGATCGGCGGCGTCGTTCGGCTCGCCTCGCTCGACATGGAGTTGCCGGTCGCGGAGATCTATCGTGGGACGGAGACGGGGTAGGTCCAAGGTGGGGTTCTGGATGCATCTATTCCGGAATATTTGGCCTGCAAGTACACTTCATTTTTATAGTCATGATGAACTTGGTGGCAAATGAACACCCGTACGCGCAGCTGATTGAGCGACGAACAAGGGCCTAAGCACCGTGATTGAATTTGCGCATGTGGCCAATTTGTGGTTGCCTTGTCGTAATCGCTGCTGCGAGTTCGACGCATGACCCACATCCCCGACTTCACCACCGTCCCCTTCGCCGCGCCCGGCACTGCATCTGCAGCGCCCGCGCCCACCGCCGAGCCTTGGCTGACCCCCGAAGGCATCGCAGTCAAATCGCACTACACGGCTGCCGACATCGCTGGTCTCGACTTCCTCGACACCTGGCCCGGCATCGCGCCCTACCTGCGCGGGCCGTACCCGACGATGTATGTCACCCAGCCGTGGACGATCCGCCAGTACGCCGGCTTCTCGACCGCCGAGGACAGCAACGCCTTTTACCGCCGCAACATCGCAGCCGGGCAGAAGGGCCTCTCCGTCGCCTTCGATCTGGCGACCCATCGCGGCTACGACAGCGACCACCCGCGCGTGAAGGGCGACGTCGGCATGGCGGGGGTCGCGATCGACAGTATCCTCGACATGCGCACGCTGTTTGACGGCATCGACCTGTCGCAGATGTCGGTGTCGATGACGATGAACGGCGCGGTACTCCCCGTTCTCGCGCTGTTCATCGTCGCCGGCGAGGAGCAGGGCGTGCCGGCGGCCAAGCTGTCGGGCACGATCCAGAACGACATTCTCAAAGAATTCATGGTGCGCAACACCTACATCTATCCGCCCACGCCGTCGATGCGCATCATCTCCGACATCTTCGCCTACACGTCGGCGCATATGCCGAAATTCAACTCGATCTCGATCTCGGGCTACCACATGCAGGAGGCTGGCGCGACGGCCGACCTTGAACTTGCCTATACGCTGGCTGACGGCGTCGAATATGCCCGTGCCGGCGTGGCAGCCGGCCTCGACATCGACACGTTCGCCCCCCGCCTGTCGTTCTTCTGGGCGATTGGCATGAATTTCTTCATGGAGGTCGCCAAGATGCGGGCGGCGCGCCTTCTGTGGGCGAACCTGATCCGCAATGAGTTCAAGCCGAAGGACGACCGCTCGCTGTCCCTGCGCACCCATTGCCAGACCTCGGGCTGGAGCCTCGCTGCCCAGGACGTGTTCAACAACGTCACCCGCACCTGCATCGAGGCGATGGCAGCGACCCAGGGCCACACTCAGTCGTTGCACACCAACGCGCTCGACGAGGCGATCGCGCTGCCTACGGACTACTCGGCCCGCATTGCCCGCAACACGCAGCTGTTCCTGCAACAGGAGAGCGGTACGACGCGCATTGTCGACCCCTGGGGTGGCAGCTTCTATGTGGAGCGGCTGACCGCCGAGCTGGCCGCCAAGGCCTGGGGCCACATCCAGGAGATCGAGAGCCTGGGCGGCATGACCAAGGCGATCGCTGCCGGCATCCCGAAGCTGCGCATCGAGGAGGCGGCCGCCCGCACGCAGGCGCGCATCGATGCCGGCCGGCAGACGATCGTCGGCGTCAACAAATTCAAGCCGACCGATGAGGCACCGATCGAGATCCTCAAGGTCGACAACAAGGCGGTGCGCGAGCGGCAGGTGGCGAAGCTTGCCCGGTTGCGTGCCGAGCGTGATCCCGTGGCCGTGCGTCAAGCGCTCGGTGCCTTGACGGATGGCGCGCGGGGCCATGGCAATCTGCTTGATCTTGCGGTCAAAGCGGCCCGCGCCAAAGCCACCGTTGGCGAAATCTCAGACGCCATGGAAGCGGCCTTCGGCCGTCACCGCGCCGATATCCGCACCGTCGCTGGCGTCTACAAGTCGGAGGCGATGTCGACAGCCGCGGGCGCTGCCAACCCCGACGTGGCGCGCGTCACGGCACTGGTGCAGGCGTTCGAGGAAAACGATGGCCGCCGTCCGCGCATCCTGGTCGCCAAAATGGGTCAGGACGGACACGACCGGGGGCAGAAGGTGATTGCGAGTGCTTTTGCCGACCTTGGCTTCGAAGTCGACATCGGTGCGCTGTTTGCCACGCCCGAAGAAGCCGCGCGCCAGGCCGTCTCAAACGACGTGCACGTGATCGGCGTATCGTCGCTGGCAGCCGGTCACCTGACGCTGGTGCCGGAACTGCGCTCGGCGCTGGCAGCCCAGGGCCGCTCCGACATCCTGATCGTGGTCGGCGGCGTCATTCCGCCGGCCGACTATGCCGAGGTGATGAACGCTGGAGCCAAGGCGATCTTCGGACCCGGCACCAACATTCCACGGGCCGCCTGCGAACTGCTGGAACAGCTCAATGCCGCGCTCGGCTACGCACAGCGCACGGCTGCGGAGTAGACCTAGTCGCTATCTGCTCGCCCGCGTGCTGGCAGGTACTGTGCAGGTTTCTCGGACGGCGGCCAGCGATGGCGTCACCACGCGCACCGTAGGCCGGCGTCGGAGAAGCGCCAAGGCAGGAAGTCGCGAGAGGTGGAGCCGTGACGGTGCAGCGGGCTCTATGGGG
>JAKFWF010000044.1 GCA_021730785.1 Hyphomicrobiaceae bacterium | reverse complement strand
GCCCGGACAGACCGAATCGTGCGCGGCGCCTCCTTGCGCAATTCGTCGGCAAGCAAGAGCGCGCCGATCGTGCGCCCGTCGACCGAAACAAAGATGCTCAATGCCGAGCGCCAAGCGGCGCGGCGCAAGGCTCTGGTCTGCCACTCATTAGGGGGCGTTGCGCCACAGACCATCTGATATGAGCCGGCCCGCACAAGCCGACCGTTGATGGTACCCTCAAGCCCCGATCCCATGGCCTCGCGCACATTCGTCGGCATCGTCAACGGCAGTGCCTTCGCCTTGGCGGCCTCCACGATTGATCGCGCCACGACATGTTGCGACGCCTGCTCCAGCGACGCGGCAAGTCGGAGAACATCGTCGGTCGATTCGTCGGACGCCAATTCAATCGAGGCGGAGGCGGCGCTCGGGCCGGTGGCACTGGACAGCAAGAAGCGTGGTCGACGCCCCGGCGAGCAGAAAGCGCTGACGTCCGAGGAAGAAGCGAAACTCCGTAAGCTGATTATTAACAAATGCCCGGACCAAGTGAAACTCCCGTTCGCACTTTGGACGCGCGAGGCTGTGGCCTTGTTGATCGAGCGCAAGACCACGAAACGCCTGTCAGTCAAGATCGTCGGCGACTATCTCGCGTCGTGGGGAATGTCGCCACAGCGTCCGATGCGGCGCGCGACCCAACGCAACGACGCCGACGTGCAGCGCTGGATGAGAGAGACGTACCCCGAGATCGCCGACCGCGCGAAGGCCGAGGGCGCGGAAATTCACTGGGGTGACGAAACCGGCGTTTCCAATCAGGCGAACTACGCCCGCAGCTACGCACCGGTGGCCGAGACGCCTATCATTCCCAGACCTGCGACGCGCTTCACGCAGTCGATGATCTCGAGCGTGACCAACCGCGGCCGCATGGAGTTCATGATCTACGACGGTGCGCTGAATGTCGCGATTTTCCTGATGTTCCTCGTGCAGTTGATCAAATACCGCAAGCGGAAGATTTTCCTGATCGTCGACAATCTGCGTGTGCACAAGGCGAAGGCGGTCGCCGCCTGGGCGGCCGAGCACAAGGACCGGATCGAGCTGTTCTACTTGCCGCCCTATGCACCCGACTGCAATCCGGACGAGTTCCTGAACAACGACCTGAAGCAAGCCATCGCCAAGCGGCGCACGCCGCGGACGAAAGACGCGCTACGCAAGGAGGTCAGCTCGCATCTCGAAGAGCTGCAGGCCCGCCCGGCCAAGGTCCGCTCGTTCATCAGGGTCAAGTCAGTTCGCTATGCGGCAAGAAGCGAACGTATTACGTATTTGACGTTCTGATTAGTAAGTAAGCGCTGAACGCTGCCTGCCCCTAGAGCCCCGTCGCCGAAGTTCGCCACCACGTGCAGCAAGATCGAATGCGAACTTCGGCGACAAAAGGGACACTAGATTCTTAGATTTGCTAGTGAGGCTTTGTTTCGCAAGTTCCTTCCGAGCGTGCGGCAAGTGGAGAGGAACTTGCGAAACGCCACACTAACCTGCCACCACCGGTCGCAAACTCTCGACCAGCAGGCGGAGCTGCGAGGCTGGGTCCTTGATGGCGATTTGGGCGGCGAACCAGTCCTGCACCATGCGGCAGACCTGCTGGGGTGAGGCCCGGCCGAGGGCGCGGGGATCGGAGAACGTCCGCAGATCGTTTTCCGTCCAGCCGCGTGCGGTCAACTCGGCCGCCAACGCGTCGTAGTCCGACTTTCGCGGCGGCAGATAGCTTTGCGGCATCTTGCGGCCGTCGGAGATCGCTTCGAACACCGCGACCACCTGCTTTTGCAGCGGTTCATTACCGCTCGGCTTCTGTAACATGTCGAGTACCGCCGGAAAGGTCTCGCCCTGCGATATGAAGCCATAACAGGTATCGACGTTCTGCTTGGCCAGCGCCTGCAGGTTGTCGAGGAAGGCGGAGGCGACGAACTTCAGGCGTTCGGGGCTTGCTGTCAGCGCCTCCTCCGCATGCTTGCGGCGGAGTGCCACGATCGACTCCGCCAGATGCTTGGTGATCACGGCATCACCGCGCTTTTCGGTGGTGAACGTGATGGTTTCCTGAATCCGCTCGGCATACCACTCGGGGAATTCGGACTTGATATGCCGCCAGATTGGCGTGCTTTGGAACCGTGCGTCGATCGCTTCGCGACTGGTGCCGGGCGCGGCCAAGGGAACGGTGGTCTGGCTGGCATCGGCGGTCGAGCCGATCACGAAGAAGTCCGCCGGCAGGTAGGCCGCAAGCTCGGCCCGCTTCGTGTAGGCAGCAACGCCGCCGCCCGCCAGGATGGCGAGGAGCAGGACCGCGGCAACCCGGCCGAACCCGAACCGGCGCGATGGCTGGTCATCGTCGTCGTCCTCGACCGGTGTTGTCACGACGGCGGGGCGCTGGTCGCGGCGTGGCATCGCCATGGCGATGCCCTTGGGCAGTTCCTTGGGCGACGGGGCCAGGCGGTGGGCGCCATCGCCAGACGCCGCCGGCTGCGGCGTGCGAAGGGGCTGCAGTTTGGGTTCGGGAATCCGGCTGCCCTGCACGGGGAAGTGTAGCGGTGCGGCGCTCGCCTGTGGACGCGTCTCTTCTCGACCTGCTGGGTTCTGTTTTGCAGGCTCAATGCCCTGCCGGCGCTGCTGCGGCTCGGACGGGCGCTGCTGGACCGTGCCCTGAGGTGCTAGCTGCGCAGCGGTGTGGGCTGCCGCCATGGCCGGTGCCGGATCGGTTGTGAATTCGCGCGCCTGATCGGGGTGGCGCGCCGGTTGCTCTGCTGGCGTTGGCTGGGCAGGCGCCACCGCCTTCGGCAAGACTTCTGGCGGTGCCGTCGGCGCGGCGAACACTTCGGATGCCGGACGCCAGTCGGGAAAACCCATGCGCCAGATCAGATCGGTCGGGCGCAGATGGCCGAGATCGACAAAGGCGCGCATCTCGGTTTCGCTCAGCGGGCCATACTGCCGGCCATCGCGCGCGAGGTGCCATTCAATTCCCGACGGAACATCCGTCATGTTTCCCACCCGAACAAAGCAACTTGGTGCATCATGCGATCCACAGGCTCAGCGTCCCTTGTCCTTGCACGTTCCACAGCTGGATGGGCTTCGTCAATGCGCGATTGCAAACAATGAGTTACGCTCGCGAAGCAGAACGCTGATCACAGCTCATCCACAGCGCCGGCAGGGCCGCACGCGCCGCGTGGGTTTCGTATACATGAATCTGAGCGGAAAAGTGATGGTTGACCTGAAGTTGCTTCTTGTTGCCTTCCGGCAGCTCCTTGGTGTAGAGCCACTGTCTGTGCAGGAGACGTGGCCGAGTGGCTGAAGGCGGCGCTTTGCTAAAGCGTTATACGGGTCAAACTGTATCGAGGGTTCGAATCCCTCCGTCTCCGCCAGCTTCTAATACGTTGATATTGAACGATAAAACTACTTTTTAGTTGGCCGAAGCACCCGCCGTTTCGGCGCACTTTGAACGCCTGTTTTTCTCTCGCGCCGGCACTGGCAAGAAGTGCTCAGAGGCGGCCTTGTTCGGCAGGCTTTTCTCCGTTCGCCAGTTTCGCGGTGCGCTTTGGAGGCGGAGCAGCTTGTCGCTCATCGGCGCGCGAAGCGCACGGGCGATTGTGGCCGGCATCAATAGCGCGCCGTTGAAACCCGTGTCGATCAACGCCAGTCGTTCGTCCACTTCGGTCACGAACTTTAGTCGCACGACAAGTCAATGGCGGAGAACTACGCTGCCGATCAGCGTTGTCACGATCGCACTCCAACCCCAGCCGTTGCCGGGCGTCCAACATCGAACGACCAGCCGATCGCCGCTGTGCCTAACATTTTCTCAAACAGCTGGACAGCGCCGACGCCGGTATCCGAAGTAACAGATGCTCCGGTCTCCACGTTAAAGACGACGGTTGCGCCGGAGGGCAGATCGCGCCAGCGGTCCCCATGGACGCTCTGCCAGTATCGACCGATGCGCGAGACCTCATCACCGCTCATCGACGTCACAACACGCATTTCAGTGATGCCCACATCGCCGCCGTCTATGTCGATGACGCCCGCAGCGTTGTCGGTTACAGTAGTCGACGACGTCATTTTTGTTCTTTTTGTCAGCTCAAACCCTCGTCCGGGCCTATGCGGTTATCAACTTGCCCAGGGCCAGCCAAATCGAGCCACCCCATGACCCGCATCGACAACGCCCGCATCATCAAGAGCCCGACCGGCACCACGATCTCGGCCAAGTCGTGGCTCACCGAGGCGCCGCTGCGCATGCTGATGAACAACCTCGATCCTGGCGTCGCCGAGAAGCCGGGCGAACTCGTGGTGTACGGTGGCATCGGCCGGGCCGCACGCGATTGGGAGAGCTTCGACCGCATCGTTGCAAGCCTGCGAAAACTGGAAGCCGACGAGACCCTGCTCGTGCAATCGGGCAAGCCGGTCGGCATCTTCCGCACGCACACCGATGCGCCGCGGGTGCTGATCGCCAACTCCAATCTGGTGCCGCATTGGGGCACCTGGGCGCACTTCCACGAGTTGGACGCCAAAGGCCTGATGATGTACGGGCAGATGACTGCCGGCTCGTGGATCTACATCGGCACCCAAGGCATCGTGCAGGGCACTTACGAGACGTTTGTCGAGGTCGGGCGGCGGCACTATGGCGGATCGCTCGCCGGCAAGTGGATCCTGACCGCCGGGCTTGGCGGCATGGGCGGCGCCCAGCCGCTGGCAGCAACCATGGCGGGCGCATCCCTGCTCGCGATCGAATGCCAGCCCAGCCGCATCGAAATGCGCCTCAAGATAGGTTATGTCGATGTCCAGGCCAAAGACCTTGACGACGCGCTCGCGATCATCGAACGCTCATGCCGCGAGAAAAAGCCGATCTCCGTCGCGGTTCTCGGCAATGTGGCCGAAATCCTGCCGGAGCTGCTGCGTCGCGGTGTCAGGCCGGACGTCGTTACCGACCAGACGAGTGCGCACGACCCCGTCAACGGCTACCTGCCCAAGGGCTGGACACTCGCCCAATGGGAAGACAAGCGCGCGAACGATCCCAAGGCCGTCGAGGCCGCCTCGCGCCAGTCCATGGCCGAGCATGTTCGGGCGATGCTGACCTATCACCGCATGGGCGTGCCGACGCTCGACTACGGCAACAACATCCGCCAGATGGCCAAGGAAGTGGGCGTCATGGACGCCTTCGACTTCCCGGGCTTCGTGCCGGCCTACATCCGTCCGCTGTTCTGCCGCGGCGTCGGCCCGTTCCGCTGGGCAGCCCTCTCCGGCAACCCTGAGGACATCTACAAGACCGACCGGCGCGTGAAGGAACTGCTGCCCGACGATCAGCACCTGCACACCTGGCTCGACATGGCGCGCCAGCGCATCAAGTTCCAGGGGCTGCCGGCTCGTATCTGCTGGGTCGGCCTCGGCGACCGGCATCGGCTCGGCCTCGCCTTCAACGAGATGGTGGCGTCGGGCGAATTGGATGCGCCGATCGTGATCGGCCGCGACCACCTCGATTCAGGTTCTGTTGCCTCGCCCAATCGCGAGACGGAAGCGATGAAGGATGGCTCCGACGCCGTCTCCGACTGGCCGCTGCTCAATGCGCTGCTCAACTGCGCGTCGGGAGCCACTTGGGTGTCGCTGCACCACGGCGGCGGCGTCGGCATCGGCTATTCCCAGCACGCCGGCATGGTGGTCGTCGCCGATGGCACGGCGGATGCCGCCCGCCGCCTTGAACGCGTGCTGTGGAACGATCCGGCCACGGGCGTCATGCGGCATGCCGATGCCGGCTATGACGAGGCGATTGCGTGCGCGGCCGCCAAGGGGCTCGATCTGCCGGGCCTTCGCGGCCGCGGCTAGATCACGAGACGATGAGGGATGTGATAGTGTCTGGACAAGGCCGCCACGCATCATCACATACTGGCATCAGGTTCCATGGCCAGACGATCAAGGAGACCACAGTCCCATGACCGACACCAAACTTACCAAGTCCGACGCCGAATGGAAGTCGGAGCTGTCGCCCGAAGCCTATCGCGTCGCCCGCAAGCACGGCACCGAACGCCCATTCACGTCGCCCCTGAACGACGAGAAGCGCGCCGGCACCTTCAGTTGCGTGTGCTGTGGGCAGGCCGTGTTCGCAACTGCCGACAAATTCGACAGCGGCACCGGCTGGCCAAGCTATACGAAGCCGGTCGCGGCCCAGGCGGTCGGTGAGTCGTCGGACAATTCGTTCTTCATGCGCCGCACCGAAGTGCACTGCTCGCGCTGCGAAGCGCATCTCGGCCATGTGTTCCCGGATGGCCCCAAGCCGACCGGCCTGCGCTATTGCATCAACGGTGTGAGCCTGACGTTCAAGCCCGAGCAGGGCTGAGCCACCCTTTCAAAGTCAGTCGTGGAGCCGCCATGCCAACGCCCGTGCAAACGCAATTGGCACTGCCGCCGCGCGCCGCAAAAAGGCCTGTCAGCGCGACCCATCACGGGGTCACGCTGACAGACGACTATGCGTGGCTGCGGGCACCGAACTGGCAGGAGGTGATGCGCGACCCCACCGTCCTCGACGCCGAGATCCGTGCCTACCTCGAGGCCGAGAACGCCTACACGGAAGCGGCGATGTCCGACACCCGGGGGCTTCAGGGAACGCTGTTTCAGGAAATGAAGGCGCGCATCAAGGAGGATGACAGCTCGGTGCCGTCGCCCGACGGCCCGTGGGAGTACTATTCGACCACCATCACCGGCGGCCAGTATGCGCGCATCTGCCGGCGGCCGCGCGGCGGCGGCAGCGAAACGATCCTGCTCGACGGCAACACGGAAGCCGAGGGCAAGGCCTACTGGTCGATGGGGGCGATGGCGCACAGCCACGACCACCGGCTGCTCGCCTACGGCGTCGACGACAAGGGCTCGGAACTCTACACCGTCCGCATTCGCGATCTTGCCACCGGCCGCGACCTCGGCGACGCGATCCCCGACACCCGCGGGGCGGTCGTCTGGGCGCAGGACAATGCGACGATCTTCTACGTGCGGCTCGACGAGAACCACCGGCCCATGGCCGTCTACCGCCACACCGTCGGCACGCCATCGAGCGCCGATACCCTCGTCTACGAGGAAGACGACATCGGCTTCTATGTCGGCGTCGGCAGCAGCCAGTCCGGCAAGCTCATCGTCATCGACGTGCATGATCATCAAACGAACGAAGCCTGGCTGATCGATGCCGATCATCCAGCCGGCGCGCCACGCCTGGTCTGCGCCCGCCGCACGGGACACGAATATGGCGTCGAGCATGCGGTGTTGCCGGGCGGCGACCGGCTGATCATTACGACGAACTCCGGGATGGCTGAAGATTTCCGCATCTGTTCAGCGCCCATCGATGCTCCGGCCGAAGCCAACTGGCAGGAACTCGTCGCCCACAAACCGGGGCGGCTGATCCTCGAAACGGGTGTGCTGAAGGGGCATATGGTGCGCCTTGAGCGGGAAGACGGCCTGCCCCGCATCGTCATCCACCGCTTTGCCGACGGCGCAACCCACACCATCGCGTTCGACGAGGAGGCCTATGGCCTCGGTCTGTCGACCGGCTACGAATTCGACACGATGGCGATCCGCTTCACCTACTCGTCGATGACGACGCCAGCCCAGGTCTTCGACTACGATGTCGAGACGCGCGGGCGCACGTTGCGCAAGACGCAAGAGATACCGAGCGGCCACCTGATCGCCGACTATGTGACACGCCGGCTGTTCGCACCCGCCAAGGACGGCGAACTGGTGCCCGTCACGCTGCTGTATCGCAAATCGACCCCGCTCGATGGATCGGCGCCGCTGTTCCTCTACGGATACGGCTCCTACGGTATTTCGATGCCGGCGAGCTTCTCGACGACGCGCCTGTCGCTCGTCGATCGCGGCTTCATCTTCGCCATCGCCCACGTTCGCGGCGGCAAGGACAAGGGGTATCGCTGGTACACAGGCGGCAAGCACAAGACCAAGCTCAATACCTTCACCGATTTTATTGCCGCCGGTGAATTCCTGGTGGCGCAGGGTTTCACGAAACGCGGCCGCATCGTCGCCAACGGCGGCTCGGCCGGCGGCATGCTGATGGGCGCCTGCGCCAACATGGCGCCCGACCTCTTTCTCGGCATTATCGCCGACGTGCCGTTCGTCGATGTGCTGAACACCATGCTGGACAAGGACCTGCCACTGACCCCGCCCGAGTGGCCGGAGTGGGGTAACCCCATTGAAAGTGCGGAAAATTTCGCGATCATCAAGTCCTACAGCCCCTACGACAACGTGGCGGCCAAGGCCTACCCTGCGATCTTTGCCTATGGCGGCCTGACCGACCCGCGCGTGACCTATTGGGAGCCGGCCAAATGGGTCGCCAAGCTGCGCGAGAAGAAAACCGACAGCAACCTCCTCGTGCTCAAGACCAACATGAGCGCCGGTCACGGCGGTGCTTCGGGCCGCTTCGAAGCGTTGAAGGAAGTGGCGGTCGACTATGCGTTTGCGCTTAAGGTCGCCGGGTTGCTGAATGCTGAAATTTAAATAAAACTTAATTCAATATAATTTTAATATGTATTAGAAATTTACTAAAGTTCAACATAAAATTCTCGACTTATTTTTCCGAGCCATGAAACTGAATTTTTCAACTTCGTCGATATAACCGGCAACGTGGGGCATCTGTCCGGCCCTAAGTTCAGGTTGTTTCAACGAGGCGCTACCGCTAATGGCTACGATCAACGGCACCACGGCCAACGACGTCATTGTTGGCACGACGACCGCCGATACCATTGACGGTGGCGCGGGCAACGATCGCGTCAACGGCGGCGCCGGCGACGACCTGATTTTGGGCAACCTCGGCGATGACACGCTGACGGGCGATGCCGGCAACGACACCTTGCGCGGCGGCGAGGGCAACGACGGGTTCTTCGGCGGCGGCGGCAGCGACCTTGTGCTCGGCGAAAACGGCAACGACAATCTGTTCGGCGACAGCGGCGACGATACGCTCGACGGTGGCGCTGGTGTCAACCGGGTGGACGGCGGCACGGGCAACGACACGATCGTCGTCCGAGTGAGCGATCACGGCACCAACACCATCACCGGCGGTTCAGGCGCCGACGCCGTGCGCATCGAATTCGTCACCGGCGAAGTCACCGCTGCGGTTCGCGCCGACCTTGCAGCCTATAATGCGTTCCTGCAGGCCAACCTGGCGACTGCCGGCAGTGCGACGGCCCTTGCCGCGCAGACGACGGCGCCGACCTTCACCTTTGCCTCCCTCGGCATCACCGTTTCTGCAGTCGAGGCATTGACGGTCACGTTGAACGGCACGACCGTGCCGCTGTCGCAGCTCTTGAACACCGCACCCGTCACTGCTGCCAGCGCCTCCGTGACGACCGACGAAGACCGCGTCGTCACCGGCCAGGTGGTGGCGACCGACGCCGAGGGTGATGCGCTGGCCTATGCCGTGACCCAGGGCCCGGCCAACGGTGCGCTTGTCCTCGATGCCGCAACGGGCGCTTACACCTACACGCCGAGCGCCGATTTCAACGGCGCGGATACCTTCACCGTGCGCGTGGCCGACCCGACGGGTGCATTTACGACCCAAGTGGTTTCGGTCGGCGTGGCGGCAGTCAACGACGCACCGGTGGTGGCCAATCCGTCCGTCTCCCTCGCCATTGACGAAGACAAGGCGATCAGCGGCCAGGTCGTCGCGAGCGACATCGAAGGCGATGTGCTGGACTTCACGGTCGCCAACGGTCCGGCACACGGCGCGCTCGCCCTTGACGCTGCGACGGGTGCCTACACCTACACGCCTGGTCAGGACTTCAATGGCGCCGACAACTTCACCGTGCAAGTGGCCGACGGCCGCGGCGGTACTGCCACCCAGGTCGTGTGGCTTGGCGTCGCGGCAGCGAACGACACCCCAGTCGTCGCTGCTGCCACGGCCGCCCTTACCACAGATGAAGACAAGGCGATCAGCGGCCAGGTCGTCGCGACCGACGTCGACGGCGATGTTCTGGGGTACACGGTCGCCAACGGTCCGGCCAACGGCGCGCTCGCCCTTGATGCCAAGACCGGCGCCTACTCCTACACCCCCGGCCAGGACTTCAACGGCGCCGACAGCTTCTCCGTCCAGGTCGCCGACGGCCGTGGCGGGTTCACGACCCAGACCATCGCGGTCGGCGTAACGGCGGTCAACGACGCGCCGGTCGTTGCTGCTGCCACGGCCGCCCTCGCCACCGACGAAGACAAGGCGATCAGCGGCCAGGTCGCCACCAGTGACGTTGAAGGCGATGTGCTGGGCTTCACGGTCGCCAACGGTCCGGCGCACGGCGCGCTCGCCCTTGACGCTGCGACCGGTTCCTACACTTACACCCCCGGCCAGAATTTCAACGGCGCCGACAGCTTCACCGTGCAGGTTGCCGACGGCAATGGCGGTTTCGCGACCCAGCTGGTTTCGGTTGGCGTCGCGGCTGTGAATGACGGGCCGGTCGTCGCCACCCCAGCGGTTAGGCTGACGACGGCCGAAGACAGGACCGTCGTCGGCCAGGTCGTCGCCGCCGATTCTGATGGCGATGTTCTGGGCTTTGCGATCGCCACCGGCCCGGCCAGCGGTGCAGTCGTCCTTGATGCAGCGACCGGCGCCTACACCTACACCCCCGGCCAGAATTTCAACGGCGCTGATACATTCTCCGTGCACGTCGCCGACGGCCAAGGTGGCTTTGCGACCCAGTCCATCTCGGTCGGCGTCAATGCGGTCAATGATGCGCCGGTGGTTGCCGCTGCGACGGTCGCGCTGGCCACGGCCGAAGATCGGGCCGTCAGCGGGCGAGTTGTGGCCACCGACGTCGAGGGCGATGTTCTCGGCTTCACGGCAACCCGCGGCCCGGCCAACGGCACACTCGCCCTCGACGCCGGGACCGGCGCCTACACCTACACGCCTGGCCAGAACTTCAGCGGCGCCGATACCTTCACCGTGCAGATCGCCGACGGCAATGGCGGGCTTGCGACCCAGACCGTCCAGGTCGGAGTGAGCGCGGTCGCCGATGCGCCGACGCTCAGCGTGACCAATCAGGTCATCGACCTCAACAGCAGCACGGTTCTGATCGGCTCGCGAAATGCCGACGTTCTGCGGGGAACGATCGATGGCGGCCGCATTCTCGGCGGCGCCGGCAACGATACGATCACCGTCGGCACCACGGTTACCGCCAACCTCGGCATCGCCGCCGCCCTGACCGATCTCGACCGCTCGGAAGGCCTGTCGATCGCCGTGGGCGGGATTCCCGCCGGGGGCACGCTGTCGGCTGGTCAAGCCGGCCCCAATGGCACGTGGCTGCTCACCGCCGCCGACCTCGCCAACCTGCAGATCACCGCATCGTCGGCAGCCGACTTCACGCTGCACGTCACCGCGACGGCGACGGAAGCAACCGGCGATCTGGCGTCCATCTCGCGTGACCTGTCTATCAAGTTCAACCACAGCCAGGGCACCACCACCATCGAAGGCGGCACTGGCAGTGACGCCATCACCGGCGGCGCGAACGGCGATACGATCTACGGCGGCTCGGCACCGAGCGGCACGATCAGAGTTCCAGGCATCGCCTCGGAAAAAGACAACGACATCATCCACGGCGGCGACGGCAACGACACGATCTATGGCCAGAACGGCAACGACCAGCTCTTTGGCGATGGCGGCAATGACTTCCTGTCCGGCGGCCAGGGTGCCGACATTCTGTACGGCGGCGCCGGCAACAACACGATCAACGGCAACAGCGGCAACGACACGATCGTCGCAGGTGGCGGCAACGACACGGTGGCGGGCGGCACGGGATTCGACACGTTCGACTTCTCAGGCGCGACCAGCGGCATCACGATCGACGTCAGCAAGGGCACTGTGGTCGGTTATGGCACCTCGACCTTCTCGGGCATCGAGGGGGTCATCGGCACCGCGTTCGCCGATAACTACACGGGCAGCTCGGCCGCCAACACCCTCCTTGCCGGAGCCGGCAACGACACGATCCGTGGCCTCGGCGGCGCCGACACACTGACCGGAGGCGCCGGCAACGACACGTTCGTCTACACGAAGAAGGACGTAGGCGGCATCGACCACATCACCGACTTCGCCGTCGGCGATCGACTGGACCTGCAGGATTTCTTGAAGTCGGCGAGGTTCAGCGCGATCGGCGACGTGGTGCACGTGACCGACTCGGGCGAAGGATCGCTGGTGTCCGTCAGGTCCGGCGCGGGCTTTGTCGATCTCGTGGTGCTCGACGGTATCCACAACCAGTCGGCGCAGGACCTCCTGTCGCACGGCCACATCCTGATCTGATGTTTACAGATCGTTAGTGCTTCGCCCCGTCGAGTGCCGGGCGAAACGGCCGGCAGGGCCGTGCCAACAAGGTTTGCGGATCGTTTAGAGTTTGCTCCTATGGTTGTGCGACGCATGACGACGTCGGCAATCGGGTCGGCGCGCCCATGCGCTGAAGATCGGCGTCGATGGGTCGCTCCAGGCACACCTTGAGGCAGGCAAGACGGGCCATGCTCGTCGCCGTGCTGTTCTCGGCCGGCATCAACATTGTGATGCTGGCATTGCCAGTTCTTGCCTGGCAGGTGGTGGACAAGGTGGTGCCGACCGGTTCGCTCGACACGCTGGCGGTCATGGTGCTGGTGGTCGTCGCGGCGCTCCTCACGGCGGCGGTCGTTGGGTTGGCGCGAGACCTCGTCTTGCTGCGCGTGGGCCTCTGGCTCGACCACGTGCACGGCCTCGCGATCCTTGCCCGCGGGCTGAAGGGACAGCGCACACCGGACGAGACAAGCCGCGATGCCGCGGCGCTGCGGCACGTCCAATCGTTACTGACAGAGCCCGCTGCCGGCCGCTTGCTCGACATGCCGTGGTCGCCGGTGTTCCTCGGCGTGCTGGCCGCACTGCACCCCTGGTTCGGCATTATCGGTGCGGCCGCTGCTGTCTGCCTGCTGCTGAACGCCCGCATGCTCGGCGCCGGCAGCGACCGCCGGCAAAGTGAAAATGTGCGGTCGCAAAATCGCGCGGAACGCTGGTGGACCGCTGTGACCTCCGCCGCTGGCCACATCGCCGGCCTCGGACTGACGCGCGGCGTCAGTGAACAATGGGAGCGCCATCACCGCACTGTTGCCGCGGCCAACTACAGCATTGGCCGACGCACCAGCATCGCTGCGGCCGTCGCCCGGACTGCGCGGCTCGGTGCGCAATTCCTGCTGATCGCCGCCGGCGCGCAACTGGTGATCCGCGGCGAACTGACGCCTGGCATGCTCGCGGCCGGCTTGATCCTGCTGACACTTGGTTTGCAGCCGTTGGAGGCGCTTGCCTCGAAACTGCATACGATCATTGCCGCACGTCGCGGTTACCGGCGGCTCAAGTCGCGGTCGATCGCCGCTGCATCGTCGGACAATGCAGGCATGGAACATTCGGGGCCGGGGCGGATCACGCTCTGGGACGTCACCGTGTGCTACCCGTCCCGCACGGCTCCAGCCCTGCGCGCGGTGACGCTGTCGCTGGAGCCTGGCTCGGCGCTGGCGATCGTCGGCGGCAGTGGCTCCGGCAAATCGACCCTCGCCGCGCTCATTGCCGGCGCCATCACGCAGCATTCGGGCGCAGCCGACCTCGACGGCACGCCGATCGCGCGCTGGCAGCGCGACGCCGGCACGCCGCCGATCGGCTATCTGCCGGACGAACCGACCTTGCTCGAAGGTACGGTGCTCGAGAACATTGCCCGCTTTCGCGAGGCGAGCCTGATGGGCGTCGCGCGATCTGCCATGCGGGCCGGCGTCCACGAACTGCTTGCCGGATTGGCAGCCGGCTACGAAACGCAGGTCGGCAGCAACGGCGCCAATCTGGCGCTGCGCGAGCGCCGCGCCGTGGCCCTGGCACGTGCCATTCATGGCAAACCGCGCATCGTCGTGCTCGACGAGCCGCAGGCGGGACTGGACGGCGCTAGCCTGCGGCATCTCTTGCGGATGATGGAAGACCTGCGCGCCGACGGCGTTGCCGTGGTGATCGCAACGCAAGACCCGCGCTTGCTCCCGATGATGGATCAGATCGTCGTTCTCAGTGCCGGCGCTGTGCAAGCCGCGGGGCCGGCGCACGCCATCCTGGCTCGCCTCTCGCATCCCCTGGCAAGGTGGCCGGACCGCGCTGCAGACGTTCCGCGTGCGCAGCAGGGGATGTACGCATCATGATGGCTCGGGGCCCGGCCTTCGCCGCCTGCACGATCGAACGCGACCACCGATCGGCCGCCGGCGCTGCTTTGCCGCGCCTCGACATCCGGGTTCCGCTGCTGTGCGGCGGCCTGGCCCTGATCCTGTTGCTTGGCGGCGCCATTGGCGCGGCGTCGATGGTGCCGGTCACGCAAGGCATAGCACTCAGCGGCCGACTGATCCTTGATCGTGATGTGCGCACGATTGCGCACGACAAGGGCGGCGCCATCGGCAAGGTGCATGTGATCGAGGGCCAATCCGTCACCGCTGGACAACTCCTGGTGTCGCTCGAAACCCAGGCGCTCGATCGACAGATCGCTGCGTTGAAGGCCGAGGCGCGAGACGCCGCGCGACACTTGGAGCGGGTACGGCAGGACGCCATCGACATGGCGGATCGCGCCAATCGCGGATTGGTCACCGCGACGAACATGGCAACTCTGCATCGCGAAGTTGCTGAAGTCGAACGGGTCATGGCACACCTCAACGAACAGATCGCAAGTGCCGAGCATGACCTGTCGCGCAGTGAATTGCGCGCGCCCGCTGCCGGTCAGGTCCACTTGCTTGCCGCAGGCGGTGCTGCTGGCCTGGTGCCGCCGGGTGGCACGCTGCTGGCAATCGTACCGCAGTCCAGCCGCCGCGTCGTCGAAGGCAAGATTTCCCCCGCCACCGCCGCAACAGTGACGCCTGGCATGCCGGCACAGGTCTGGCTGGGCGGGCTCGGCGAGCGCACCCGCCAGCCGCTGGCGGCGAAACTGGCCGCCGTTTCCCCTACCATGACCGAGGATTACCGCACGGGCGCCGCCCACCACATCGCGCGCTTCGAGTTCGCGGAGGTCGAAAACCAGATCACCGATCGCACCGCGTGGCCGTCTGATCAGCATGTCGATGTGCTGCTGCTCGCAGGCGAGCGCACTCTGCTGCACCTCATCACCGATCCGATCCACAAAACAATCCAGCGCACGCATGCGCATCTGTCTGGGAGACCCTGAGCCATGGCGTTCAACACCGCAAGATCTGTTGCAAAGGCCAAAGTTCCCGAGGCGCGGCGCGGGATCGTCAAGCAGGTCAAAACCAAGATCCCGACCTGGCTCTATGTCAACGCTGCAGCCGGGTTCGTCGCCACATCGATCGTCGTGCTGGCGATCCGCGGCGTCCTGATCGTCGAGCCGATCATGCCGTGCAGCGAACGCATCGCCACCGGCACGGTGTTTGGCCTGCAGAGCAAGGCAGGTGGGCCGGTCTCCGCGTCCGACCTCCAGTCCCGGCTCGGTGGTCGCGACTGGGGAATGCTGGAAAATGCCAGCGTTCAGAGCGTCAAGGACGGTCCGGCGCCGGTTGCGATGCACGTCGCCCTGCCGAAACTTGCCACGGGCACTTCGGCGAGTTCGGCGCGCAGCGGCATGGGCTTCACCTGGCTCCTGCCCAAGCTTGCCGGCGCCACTACGGCTTGCCTCACCTACGATCTGTGGCTGCCGGAGGACTTCGAATTCGGCAAAGGCGGCACTCTGCCTGGTATATTCGGCGGCGAGACATTGGAGGTGCCCGGCAAGGCAGCCCCCGGCTTCTCGACGCGCAATGCCTGGGGTGAGAATGGCGCGATGTTCGTGCGCTATACCAGCGATGGCGATGCACGGGAGAATACACTTGCCATTGACCCGGACAACCTGCGGCTCGATCGCGGGCGGTGGTTGCGCATCGAGCAGGAGATCATCCTGAACGAGCCCGGCACGAACAACGGCCAGTTCCGCCTCTGGGTCGACGGCAAGGTCCGCTACAACGAAGGCGGCATCATGTTCCGCAAGAGCGAAGCGGGACATTTCCGCGGCGTCGTCGCCGACGTGCACTATGGCGCCAACGGTGCCGATGCGGCAGCGATCCCCAAGGGCCGCAACAGTCTGCGGATCACGCCGTTCGTGCTGCGCTGGCAATAGCCAGGTTGGCTGGGTAAGCTCAATGGTACCAGCGACTGCGCCGCACAGGCTCGCGTCCCATGCCCCTTGCTGATCTCGGTGACTGCACCCTGGAGTACCGCACCATCCTCGGCGATGCCGGGCACCCTGCCCTGGTGTTCCTGCACGAGGGGCTGGGCAGTGCCGGACTGTGGCGCGATTTCCCCGACAAGGTCGCGCGCCGCACCGGCGCCCGCGCGCTGGTCTATTCCCGCGCGGGCTATGGCCACTCGAGCCCGCTCGCGGGCAAACGCGGCCCGCGCTTCATGCACGACGAGGCGCTCGACGTTTTGCCACAGCTTCTGTGCAGGTTTCTCGGACGGCGGCCAGCGATGGCGTCACCACGCGCACCGTAGGCCGGCGTCGGAGAAGCGCCAAGGCAGGAAGTCGCGAGAGGTGGAGCCGTGACGGTGCAGCGGGCTCTATGGGG
>JAKFWF010000043.1 GCA_021730785.1 Hyphomicrobiaceae bacterium | reverse complement strand
ATCAAGGCCTTCAAATGTTTCGATGAAATCGCGCATGGCACCAGCTCCACCAGGATCGAGGGTGCCAGTCCGTAGAATCGATTTGCCACCCTACCGGCAAGCAGATTTTTCAAATGCGATTCCCCTGTGACCTGAAGTGATCGCGCTTGCAAAAGCGTGAATCATGGATTCTTGAGAGGGCTCCTCGACGCAGGAGCCCGCCATGCAGCTCTTCATCAGTAAGCGAGTGCCTGTGACTGCGGCGGTGGATCCGGTTTCAGATGGTTCATGCCACGGATTGACAGGTCGCGGGCGCAAACTCTACGTTAGTATGCAAATGAATAAGCCCGGTCGATGCCGGCGCAATCGCGAACGGGCGACATGGGCGTCTACTTGCGGCCAACAACACTGTCCGAGGCGCTCAGACATCGCGCCGAGGGTGCCGTTCTCCTTGCTGGCGGAACCGATTTCTGGCCGGCGCGAGTCGGCAAGCTGGCCCAAAGCCAAGCTGACGGTCGTCTGCTGGATCTGAGCGCGATTGGTCAATTGCGCGGCATCGAGAGTGCCGGCGGCGACACGCTGCGCATCGGCGCGCTCACCACCTGGACCGACCTCGCCGATGCGCATCTTCCGCCGGCCCTGCGCGCCTTGCAGCAGGCCGCGCGCGAGATCGGTGGTCGCCAGATCCAAAATCGCGGCACGATCGGCGGCAATCTGTGCAATGCCTCGCCGGCGGCCGACGGTGCGCCGCCGCTACTGGCGCTCGATGCGGCGGTTGAACTTGCCAGTGTCAGTGGCGTGCGCGCCGTTGCGTTGTCCGAATTCCTCGTCGCCCCGCGCCAAACCGCACTTGACGAGACCGAAGTCCTCACCGCACTGCTGATCCCGCAGCCGCATCGAGAGGCTGTGTCGCATTTCATCAAGCTCGGCGCGCGCAAATATCAACTGATCTCGATTGTGATGGGAGCCTTGGTGTTACGGATTGAGGCTGGCCAGGTGGCGCACATTGCGCTGGCGATCGGTGCCTGCTCGCCTGTTGCGCGGCGCCTGCCGGCATTGGAAGCTCACCTGCGCGGCAAGCCGGCCGCTGACCTCGAAGGCCACGTCACGGCAGCGCACCTGGCGCCGCTCGCGGCCATCGACGACGTGCGGGCGGATGCGGCGTACCGGCGTGATGCGGCCCTAGTGGTGGTGCGCCGCTTGCTCGCAGCCGCCAGGGGTGCCGCATGATCGCACTCACCGTAAATGGAGCACCGAATTCGTTCGCAGGCGACCCGGCAACCCGCCTGTCAGACGCCTTGCGCGACACGTTCGGATTGACGGGCACCAAGGTTGGCTGCAACGCGGGCGATTGCGGTGCCTGCACCGTGCACATCGACGGGGTCGAAGCCTGCGCCTGTCTGGTCGCCATGGGCCAGTGCGACGGCGCATCGATTGCCACGGTGGAAGGGTTGGCGGTGGGCGGAATGCTCGCTCCGCTGCAACGCGCGTTCCATGCCCACGGGGCGGCCCAGTGCGGCATCTGCACGCCCGGCATGCTGATGGCAGCGAGCGGCCTGCTCGCGCGTAATGCTTCGCCGTCCAAGTCCGAAGTTGAAGATGCCCTCGGCGGCGTGCTGTGCCGCTGCACCGGCTATCAGAAGATCGTTGAAGCGATCCTCGATGCAAAAGCGTTCGAAGGGCCGGCGGCGCGCGCGGGCACCGTCACAGGCGTGGTCGGCACGTCGCTCGCCAAGGTCGATGGCATCGCCAAGATCACCGGTACGGAGCACTTCGGTGACGATGGCGTTCCAGCCGACGCGCTCCGCGTGCGGGTGATCCGTTCGCCGCATGCGCGGGCGACGTTCGAGATCGGTGACCTCGCTGGTTTTCGTGCGAAACATCCGGGCATCACCGCGATCCTCACATCGCGAGATGTGCCAAGCAACGGCTACGGCATTTATCCCAACATCAAGGACCAGCCGGTGTTGGCAGCCGGCCACGTGCTCTATCGCGGCGATGCGATCATGGCGCTCGTTGGTACGCCGCAGACGTTGGCTGCCGTCGACGAGCGCGACCTGCCGATCGACTATCAACCGCTGGCGCCCGTCATCGGCATCGATGCGGCGAAGGCAGCCGGAGCACCGCAACTCCATGCCGCCCGCTCAGGCAACATCCTGGCCGATGGCGGCGTGACGCGCGGCGATATCAATGCCGCGTTTGCGGCAAGTGCGCATACGGTCGACGTGGTCAACGAAACGAGCTTCGTCGAGCACGCCTACATCGAGCCAGAGGCCGGCTGGGCGATCCGCCGTGGCAATACGCTCGATCTGCACGTCTCGACGCAGACGCCCTATCAGCATCGCGACGAAGTGGCCCTCGTCATGGGGCTGCCACCGGCGAGTATCCGTCTGATCCCAACCGCCTGCGGCGGCGGCTTCGGTGGCAAGCTCGACCTCAGCGTGCACGCGATCGTGGCACTCGCCGCTTGGAACACCGGACGGCCGGTCGCCTACGCCTACGCGAGGCCCGAAAGCATGATGGCATCGACCAAGCGGCATCCGGCGCGCGTGGCGGTCAAGGCCGCTTGCGATGCGCGTGGCCGCCTCACCGCAGTCCGCGCGCACGCCGAACTCGATACCGGCGCCTATGCCAGTTGGGGGCCGACGGTCGCCAATCGCGTGCCCGTACATGCGGCCGGCCCCTATCGCGTGCCCACTGCGAAAACGCGGGGTACGGCCTACTTCACCAACGCGCCCCCCTCGGGTGCTTTCCGCGGCTTCGGCGTGCCGCAGAGCGCAATCGCCAGCGAAGCGGCGATGGACGAATTGGCCGACCACTGCGGCATGGACTGGCTCGCATTCCGCCGGTTGAATGCACTTCGGGCCGGCGACGCGACAATCACGGGCCAGAAACTCGACCGCTCCGTCGGCATCGTCGCGACCATCGACGCGGTCACGCCACACTGGCGGGCGTGGACCGCAGAGGCCACCGCTTTCAATCGCGCCTCACGCCACCTGAAGCGCGGCGCCGGCATCGCCTGCTCCTGGTACGGCATCGGCAACACATCGCTGTCGAACCCATCGGAGATGCGCGTCGGCATCGATGCGACCGGGCAGGTCACGCTCTACAGCGGCGCCGTCGACATCGGCCAGGGTGCCAACACGGTGATGGTGCAGATCGCGGCCGATGCGCTCGGCGTCGCACCCGAGACGATCCGGCTGGTGACCGGCGATACCGCGCTCACGCCCGACGCCGGCAAGACGAGTGCCTCGCGCCAGACGTTCGTTTCGGGGCGCGCCTGCCAGTTGGCGTCGCTCGATCTGAGACGCCAGTTGTTCGAACTCGCAGGCGCGCCGCTCGACCTCGTCGAAGACCGGTCGGTGCGGCTGCGGCTGACCGATGGCCGCATTGCGGTCGAAACGCTGTCGGGCACGCACGCGGCCGCGTTGCGCGATCTAGACGGGCACGGACGCTTCGATCCACCGACGACGCCACTCGACGCCAACGGCCAGGGCAACCCCTATGCCTGTTACGGCTTCGCGACCCAGGTGGCGCTCGTCGAAGTCGACACTGAGCTGGGGCTCACACGCGTGCTGAAGATCGCCGCCGCCCACGATGTCGGCCGCGCCATCAACCCGCAGCAGGTGGAGGGGCAGATCCACGGTGGCATCGCGCAGGGCATTGGCCTCGCGCTGATGGAAGAGTACATCCCCGGCCGCACCGAGAACCTGCACGACTATCTGATCCCAACCGTCGGCGACATGCCAGAGATGACGACCTTCATCATCGAGGACCCTGCCGCCGATGGCCCGTTCGGCGCCAAGGGCGTGGGCGAGCCGGCACTGATCTCGACGGCACCGGCGATTTTCGGCGGCATCTTCAAGGCGTGCGGCGTGCGGGTGCGGAAAGTGCCCGTGCTGCCGCATCGCCTGCTGGCCGCACTGCGCAAAAATGGAGATGCGCGGTGATCACAGCAATTACAGAGCAGAACCTCGAAACCCGCCCATTGCTGATAGCCTCAGCAATGGTGTCATCCTGGGCCTTGTGCCCAGGACCCATGGTTCATCCAATTCGAACCAAAGGACTGGCCCGTGGCGACCGGAAGGTCCTCCAAGCTGCGCCCGTGGAGCTTGCTGCTCGATGGGTCCTGGGCACAAGGCCCAGGATGACAGCGGTGGGGTGGCACTGTGCGAAGGTCTTACCATGCACATGACCAACCCCACCCCCGACGACCCCATCCGCTGTGATGCATGCCCGGTGCTGTGCCGCATCCGGCTTGGCCAGACCGGCGCCTGCGACCGCTATGGCAATGTCGACGGCCGCCTCGTGCGCACCGATCCGCTGGTTTTGCTCGACCGCACCATGGCGAAAGGTGGCGAGGCGATTCCCTTCCACATGCAAGACCAGGAATGGGACGGCACCATCATCCGCACGCCGGACGTGTTCGTCACCGGCATCGGCGCCACCACTACCTATCCCGACTACAAGCCGGCGCCATTTATCGTGGCATCTGAAGTGGATGGCGTCGACTTCGTCACGGTCGTCACCGAGGGCATCTTCAGCTACTGCGGCGTGAAGGTGAAAATTGACACCGACCGCTTCATCGGGCCGGAGACCGCAGCCGTCAGGGCCTATGGCGAGCAGATCGGCCACGTGACCACGCTCGAGTATGGCTCGCAGATGCTGTCGCTCGGCGGCGTGCACCACTTGACCGGCGGCACCAAGGCCGAGGGCAACGCCACCTGCGAGGCGCTGCTCAAGCTCTGCAACAAGGAGGCGGTGGAGCTGTCGATCGACGGCGGCTCGACGGTCATCGTGCAGGCCAACCGTGCGCCGATCATCGACGGGGCGGTGGAGATGCGCATGCGCGTCGGCTGCGGCTCGGCTGTCACCGGCATCTTCGCCAAGCAGTGGCTCGACCTTGTCGACGAAGTTGTGGTCGTCGACGAGCACATCACCGGGGTGTTTACGGAGCATCAGGCCGGTCGATTGCTGGACGTGCGCCCATCAGGCCTCAAGATCCGCGGCCGCAAGTCGACGCCGGGCCGCTATTTCAAGGTTGCCGAACCGGGCCTGGGCTGGGGCGGCACAAACCTCCAGGACCCGCTCGAGATCATCAAGGGCTTCGACGCCAAGACCGCGTGGCCGGGTATGCGCCTGTTCATGGTCTCGACCACGGGCGAGCATTACGCGTGGTATGTGCTTGATGACGCATTGAAGCCGCAGGCGGCCGCACCGCCTGCCGCCATCGCCAGACTGGTCGAGCGTATTGCCGAAAACTGCGAGCCGGCGTTGTGCACGGTGCTGTTCATGGGCGGAGCCGGCGGCTCGCTCAGGGCCGGCGTGACGGATAACCCGGTGCGGCTCACGCAGTCGGTCAAGGGCCGGTTCACCCGCGTCACCTGCGGCGGCGCTCCAACCTACGTCTGGCCGGGCGGCGGCATCACCGTAATGGTCGACGTGGCAGCGCTGCCCGATAAGTCCGCCGGCTACGTGCCGACGCCGGCGCTCGTCTTCCCGATCGAGTTTACATTGCGACTGGCCGACTACGCGGCGATGGGCGGGCACATGGGCCATGTCGTGCCGCTGGCCGAAGTCCGCGCGCGCAGCGACGTGGTTGAGATCGCGGCGGTGCGGCCATGACGGCACACGCACGACTGCTGGCCGGCAACCGCCTGCATCTCACCCACGGTCCGATTGGCCTCGTGATCGGTGCCGACGGCGAGCCCGAGCAAATCGAACGCGCCTATCGTGCAGCCTGGGCGGCATTTCCGGCGATCCTGCCAGCACTCGTAGCGGAGTTGCCGTTCCTGCGGATGCGGGTCGCGTCCGAAGCCACTGCTCCTGACCTCCCCCCCACCCTAACCCTCCCCCTCGCGCGGGGAGGGAATGAAGTGGTGGTAGGGCACGAGCGGTGGCAAAGCGGCGCGATCAAGCCGCTCGCACGCGTATTTCTGTCGGAGTCCCCCCCCTCCCCCCTTGACGGGGAGGGCCGGGGTGGGCGGACTTCTCACAGGCACGGTCGACCGGCTGGTCCTGATTTGATCCCCCACCGCATGTATTCGGCCGTCTGGCCCTATCGGGACCGCTTCATCACGCCGATGGCGGCGGTTGCCGGCAGCGTCGCCGACCACATGCTCGGCGTGATGCTGGCAGCTGCCCCCTTGCACCGCGCCTACGTCAACAACGGCGGCGACATTGCGCTGCATTTGACGCCAGGCAGTACCTTCACCGCGGGCGTGGTCGGCGATCTCGCCGCACCCGCGATCGATGCCCGGGTCGTCATCCATACGGCCGCCGGCATCGGCGGCATCGCGACCTCGGGCTGGCGCGGGCGCTCGCAATCGCTCGGGCTCGCCGACAGCGTCACAGTCCTGGCAGGCACTGCCGCCGACGCGGATGCGGCTGCGACCATGATCGCCAACGCGGTCAACGTCGATGATCCGGGGGTCGAACGGCGGTCGGCGCGCGAGGTGAAGTGCGACAGCGATCTCGGCGACATGCTGGTGACCGTTGGTGTCGCCGAGCTGTCACCTGCGGCCCGCCGCCGGGCCCTCGCCAACGGTCGCGCCCGCGCGCTCGAAATTCTTGAGCACAAGCTTATCATGGCCGCTTACATCCAGGTGCAGGGCGAAACAGTGGTGGTTGGCGCCGGAGCCCTTGGTAAAAAAGCGGCTTGAAGCGACGAAGTCGCAGGTCGCAATTCGCGCGATGGGTCGCGGCGCCATGCGCACCGCACATCCCGGCTGCCCACGTGTGCGACTGACCGGGCGCGCGCGAACCGGCTATGCCAGTCGGATGCAGCGATCGACCACCGAGACCAGCCCGACACCGGGCACCGCGCGCGCGCCGCAGCCGGCCAGCAGCCGCGACCGACTGCACGCCATCGGCCTGATGATGATCGCGGTTGCCTTGTTCGCGTGCCTCGACTGCACGGCAAAATATCTCGTCACCCGCACGTCGGTGCCGCTGGTACAGATCGTGTGGATGCGGTTCGCCGGCCAGTTCGCCTTCATCATCCTGGCGCTCGGCCTGTTCAGCCTGCCGCGACTGTTCACCAGCCGGAAACCCGGCGCGCAGCTGGTGCGTTCAGGCCTGCTGGTGTCGTCGACTCTGCTGAACTTCGTCGCGCTGCAAACGCTGCGGCTCGACCAGACGCTGACCTTCCAGTTCATGGCGCCGCTGCTGGTGGCGCTGCTGGCCGGACCGTTGCTCGGTGAATGGGTCGGCTGGCGGCGGCTGCTCGCCATCGTCACCGGGTTCGCCGGCATCCTGGTGATGGTGCGGCCGGGCTTCGACGTGGTGCCGCCCGGCGTGCCGTTCGCACTGGGCTGCACGCTCTGCTATGCCCTCTTCAGCCTGATCACTCGGTACATCTCCGCCCACGATCCGGCCGAGGTGACACTCACCTGGTCGATGCTGGCGGGTGTGTTCGTGATGGCGCCGTTCGCATTCTTGCAGTGGGTATGGCCGACCGACGCGCTGACGTGGGTGCTGGTCGTTTCCATGGGCCTGTGGGCGGCCGTCGGCCACTTCGTGTTCATCCTGGCGTTCCGACTGGCGCCTGCCTCGACGATCGCGCCGTTCCTCTACACGCAGCTGCTGTCGATGACGATTTTGGGTTTTGCAGTGTTCGGCGATGTGCCGGACCAATGGACCCTGATCGGTTCGGCGATCGTGATCGCGTCAGGCATCTACCTCGTACATCGCGAGACGGTAAAGCGCGTCGCCGCATCTTCAGTCGTTTGACCACGCGACGGTATGCATGGCGGCAATGGGAACCCGTCAGTTCACCGGTTCCATGTCGAGCATGTAGCCAGAGCCGCGCACGGTGCGGACTGGATCATGCTCCTTGCCGCGGATCAGCGCCTTGCGCAGGCGGCCGATGTGCACGTCGACCGTGCGCTCATCGACGTAGGCATCGCGGCCCCAGACGCCATCGAGCAATTGGGCGCGGGACAGCACGCGGCCGGGGCTTTCCATCAGGAATTCCAGCAGGCGGAATTCCGTCGGACCAAGGCGCACTTCGCGCGCGCCGCGGGTGACGCGGTGGGCGGCCCGGTCGAGCGAGATGTCGCCCATGGCCAACACGTCGGCGATGCGGTCGGGCGCGGCTCGGCGCAGGATCGCCCGGATGCGAGCCATCAGCTCGGGCAACGAGAACGGTTTTACAACGTAGTCGTCGGCGCCGGTCGACAGGCCACGGATGCGGTCGCCCTCTTCGCCGCGCGCGGTCAGCATGAGGATCGGCACATTGCGGCTGTCGGGGCGCGACCTGATGCGGCGGCAGATCTCGATGCCGGACACCTCCGGCAGCATCCAGTCGAGCAACACCAGATCGGGGTGCTCCTCAGCCACCATCATCTCGGCATCGTCGCCCCGCGCGGTATGGCGCACGGCATAGCCCTCGGCCTCGAGATTATAGCGCAGCATCTCGGCGAGCGCCGCTTCATCCTCGACGATCAAGACTTTTGCAGTCATGGATCAGCCTCGTTGGATCAACGTCGAACTGGTGTTGTCGCCCTTGGGGCGGTCATCGGTGATGGTCTGGCCATGCACCAGATAGTGCACAGTCTCGGCGATGTTGGTCGTATGGTCGCCGATGCGCTCTAGGTTCTTGGCGCCAAACAGCAGGTGCGTTGAAAGCCCGATGTTGCGCGGATCCTCCATCATGTAGGTCAGCAGTTCGCGAAACAGCGAATTGTACATGGCATCGAGTTGCTCGTCCTTGCGCCACACGACCAGCGCCTTGTCGGCATCGCGCGCGGCGTAGGCGTCGAGCACGTCCTTGAGCTGGCGCAACGTGAGTTCCACCATGTGACCGAGGCCGAGCAGCAGGGGCTTCGGGTGGCTCTCGCCGGCGATGGCGAGCGCCCGCTTTGCGATGTTTTTGGCGAAGTCACCGATCCGTTCGAGGTCGGCCGAGATTTTCAGCGACGCCATGATGTGGCGCAAATCGTCGGCCACCGGCTGGCGCTTGGCGATCATCGCGATCGCGTGCTCCTCAATCTCGCGCTGCATGGTGTCGATCGCCTTGTCGCTCGCGATGGCGACGCCGGCCAGTTTCGGATCGCGGCGGCTCAGCGCATCGAATGCCTGCCCGAGCAGCCGCTCGGTCATGCCGCCCATGTGCGAGATGCGGTTGTCGAGGAACTTGAGGTCGTCCTCGTAGGACTTGACCGTATGCTGTGTCATGTCGAACTTTCCTTGCCTTGCCTTGCCGATATCGCGAGCCCGTAGCGCCGCCAAACGACGGCGCCCAGGCAAGCTCTGGCGGGTCAGCCGAAGCGGCCGGTGATGTAGTCCTGGGTACGCTTGTCTTGCGGCGAGGTGAATATGCCGTTGGTCTCGCCGAACTCGATCAGCTCGCCGAGGTACATGAACGCGGTGTGCTGCGACACACGCGCGGCCTGCTGCATGTTGTGGGTTACGATCGCGATGGTATAGTCGGACGTCAGTTCGTCGATCAGTTCCTCGATCTTGGCCGTCGAGATTGGGTCGAGAGCGGAGCAGGGCTCGTCGAACAGGATCACCTCGGGCTTCACTGCAACCGTGCGGGCGATGCACAGGCGCTGCTGTTGGCCGCCCGACAGGCTGAGGCCCGAGGCATTGAGCTTGTCCTTGACCTCTTTCCAGAGCGCTGCCTTTTCCAGCGAACGTTGGACGCGTTCGTCCATCTCGGACTTGTTGAGCTTCTCATAGAGCCGCACGCCGAAAGCGATATTGTCGTAGATCGACATCGGGAACGGCGTCGGCTTCTGGAACACCATGCCGACGCGGGCACGCAGCAGGTTGAGATCGAGGCCGGGCTTCAGGATGTTCTCGCCGTCGAGAACGACTTCGCCGGTCGCCCGTTGGCCGGGATAGAGGTCATACATGCGATTGAGGACGCGCAGCAGGGTCGACTTACCGCAGCCGGAGGGACCGATGAAGGCCGTGGCCTTGTTGGCGTAGAGCGGCAGGTTGACGCTCTTCAAGGCCTTCGACGTGCCGTAGTAGAAATCGAGGTTGTTGATCGCAATGCGCACGTGGTGCGGCGTCGTTTTGGCGTGTTCCATGATTTGCGCGGCGGCTGCTCCGGTCATCATTTACTACCTTTGCCGCCGATGGCGCGGGCGGCGATGCTGAGTGTGAGCACAGCAGCAGTGATCAGCAGTGCACCGGTCCAGGCGAGCTGCTTCCAGTTGCTGTCGGCACTGTTGATGAAGTTGTTGATCGTCACCGGCAGGTTGGCGACCGTCTTGGTGAGATCGACATTCCAGAACTGGTTGCTCAGTGCTGTGAACAACAGCGGCGCGGTCTCGCCGCTGATGCGGGCGACGGCGAGCAGCACCCCGGTGATCAGGCCTGCGCGCGCCGCCCGGTAGGCGACGAGGCGGATGACGTGGCTGCGCGGGTAGCCGAGGGCTGCGGCCGCCTCGCGGATCTGGTTCGGGACGAGCAGCAGCATATCCTCGGTCGTGCGCACGACGACGGGGATCACGATAACCGCCAGCGCAATCGCCCCAGCGAGCCCGGAAAAGCCACCCATCGGGCGCACGATGGCGCCGTAAACGAACAGGCCGATGATGATTGAGGGCGCGCTCAGCAGGATGTCGTTGATGAATCGGATCACTGATGTGACCCGGTTATAACGGCCATACTCGGCCATATAGGTGCCGGCCAGGATGCCGATCGGCCCGCCGATCGCGACACCGATCGCGGTCAGCATCAGGCTGCCGACGATGGCGTTGGCGAGGCCGCCGCCGCCAGCGTTGGGCGGCGGTGTGTTCTCGGTGAAAATCGCCAGGTTGAGGCCGGCGATGCCGTTCCACAGCAGGGTCGCCAGGATAAGCACCAACCAGGTCAGCCCGAACAGGGTTGCACTAACGCATAGCGCCATGCTGATCGCGTTTTTGCGCTTGCGTGCGGCGTAGTAGGGATTGGTGTTGGGGGTCATTTGCCGGCCTTGATCTCGAGCCGCATCAGCATCAGCCGGGCGGCGGACAGGACGAAGAAGGTGAGCACGAACAGCAGCAACCCGAGCAGGATCAGGCCTGACTGGTGCAGGCCGTCGCTCTCGGCGAATTCGCTGGCGATGGCCGATGAGATCGTGGTTGCAGGCGCAAAGATCGATTCCGAGATCTTGAACGAATTGCCGATGACGAAGGTCACGGCCATGGTCTCGCCGAGTGCGCGGCCGAGCGCCAACATGACGCCGCCGATCACACCGACGCGGGTATAGGGAATGACCACGTTTTTGACCACTTCCCAGGTCGTGCAGCCGATGCCGTATGCGGCCTCCTTGAGGACCGGCGGCACGGTTTCGAATACATCCTTGGCGATCGCCGTGATGAACGGGAGCACCATGATCGCCAGGATCAGCGAGGCATTGAACAAGCTGAGGTTACTGGCCGGACCCGCGAAGATGTCCTGCAGGATTGGAATGCCGGCGCAGCGCGCGATCACCCAGGGCTGGAACGTGTTCGCCAGGAAGGGCCCAAGGACAAAGAAGCCCCACATGCCGTAAATGATCGACGGGATGCCGGCCAGCAGTTCGACAGCCATGCCGATCGGGCGGCGCAAAGCCGGCGGGCACAACTCGGTCAGGAAGATTGCGATACCGAGACCGACCGGGACGGCGATCAGCATGGCGATGAACGAAGACACCAGCGTGCCGTAGATCGGGCTGAGACCGCCCAATATCGGCGCCGGCTGCGCCGACGGCGCCCACCGCTGGGTCGTCAGAAAGTCCACGCCATAGGCCTTGAGGGCAGGCCAGGCACCAATGATCAGCGATATGATGATGCCGCCGAGCAGCAGCAGCACGGCGTAAGCCGCCAACCGGGTTGCCCAATAGAACGCTGTATCGCCGGCTTTGAGCGAACGCAGCTGACGCGCCCGTGCAGCCGAGTCGGAGCCGGTCTGCGTCATTGGAATCGACATGTCAGTCACAGGAACCTCAGGAAGGGGGCCGATTGGGTCAACCAGCACATGCGACCGAAAACAACCGAAGTATTGAGCAAAGTCGCAGAGGGCGCGGGGACAATGCCCCGCGCCCTCGTGCCTTGGATCCTTACTTGGACTTGATGTCCGAACCCCAGGTCTTCTTGATCAGCTCGACGACCGGCTTCGGCATCGGGATGTAGTCAAGTTCCTCCGCCATCTTGTCGCCCTTGTCGAAGGCCCAGCCGAAGAACTTCAGTGCTTCGGTAGCAGCGGCCTTATCGGCCGGCTCACCATACATCAGGATGAAGGTCGCAGCCGTGATCGGCCAGGATCCATCGCCCTTCTGGTTGGTGAGGATCTGATAGTAGCCCGGAGCATTGGCCCAGTCGGCGTTCGCGGCTGCAGCCTGGAACGACGGAGTGGTCGGCGACACGCGCTTGCCGGCCGCATTGATCATATCGGCATGCGTCAGCTTGTTCTGCTTGGCGTAGGCGTACTCGACGTAACCGATCGAGTTCTTGGTCTGACCGACGTTGCCGGCCACACCGTCGTTGCCCTTGGCGCCGACGCCGACCGGCCATTCGACAGCTGTCCCGACACCAGGCTTCGCCTTCCAGTCGGCCGATACTTTGGCCAGATAGTCGGTGAAGTTGAACGTGGTGCCCGAGCCATCCGAACGGCGCACGACCGTGATCGGGGTGCTGGGCAGCTTGACGGACGCGTTGAGCTTCTTGATCGCGGCATCGTCCCAGGTCTTGATCTTGCCGAGATAGATGTCGGCCAGCGTGCTACCATCGAGCACCAGTTCACCCGGCTTCACGCCTTCAAGGTTGACGACCGGCACGATGCCGCCCATCACCATCGGCCACTGCACGAGACCGGACTTCTTCAGGTCATCGGCGGTCAAGGGCGCGTCGGTGGCGCCGAAGGTAACGGTCTTGGCCTGGATCTGCTTGATGCCGGCGCCCGAGCCGATCGACTGGTAGTTCAAGCCATTGCCGGTCTCCTTCTTGTAGGCATCAGCCCACTTCGAATAGATCGGGAACGGGAAGGTAGCGCCGGCGCCGGTAATGTCGGCGGCCTGGACCGGTACGGTCGCGGCCATGATCACGCTGGCCGCCACCGCCGTACTTACGAGCGACGAAAACTTGAGGTTCACGTTTGTTCTCCCAAAGAGACTGGCGGGGAAGCTCTGACCCTCAGACTCCTCCGCAGCCCTGTTCTAGGGCACCCATGCATCGCCAATATGACAATTCAACATCATGATTTTCATGATGTTTTTATAGTTTCAATTGCTTCGTCCAGGACAAACGTAAAGGTCGAGCCCTGGCCCAATTCCGAGACGACATGCAGCTCGCCGCCGTGTCGGCTCACAATATGTTTGACGATCGCGAGACCCAGGCCGGTGCCGCCCTTTTCGCGACTCTGCAGGTCGTTGACGCGGTAGAAGCGCTCGGTCAGGCGGGGAATGTGCTCGGCGCCGATGCCCGGGCCATTGTCGATGACGGCCACCGCAATGCGGGCAGGCCGCAGCCCAGCTCCCTCACGCCGACTGATCTGGACCTCGACCCGACCGTTTTCGCGGCCGTACTTGATGGCGTTCTGACAGAGGTTCTGCAGTACCTGGAGCAATTCGTCGCGGTCGCCGCGCACGCGCATGGGTCGCGTTTTTGCCTCGAGGATGAGTGTAATGCGCCCTTCGGTGGCTTGCGGCTCTAGTCCCTGGATGGCCTGACTCGCGATGGCGACCAGATCGACGATCGTCGTTGGCGGAACGTGCTCGCGCATCTCGACCCGCGACAGGGACAGCAGGTCATCGATCAGCCGCGTCATGCGATCGGCCTGGGTGCTCATGATGCGCAAAAAACGTTCACGCGCTGCCGGGTCGTTGCGCGCCGGCCCCTGCAGCGTCTCGACGAAGCCGCGCAGCGAGGCGAGCGGCGTGCGCAACTCATGGCTGGCATTGGCGACGAAATCAGCGCGCATCTGCGCCAAGCGATCCTGTTCAGTCAGATCACGCAGGGTCAGCAGCAATGACGGGTCTTGCTCACCGCCGCCCGGCATGAGCAGCGGCGCCACTACGACGGCAAGTCTGCGCTCGATCGGCACTCGTTCGTGCAGTGAGGCGTGCTGCACGACGCCGGTCGCGTGCGCGCGATCGACGGCCTCGATCACGTCGGGGCTGCGCACGGCAGACGAAACCTGAATGCCGGTCCGTAGAGAGGGGAATAAGCCGCGTGCCGGCACGTTGGCGCACAACACTAGGCTGGTGCGATCCAGCACCCAAGCCGGGTCAGGCATGGCATCGACAAAGATCTGGCGCTCGATCCCCCGGTCGGCGGCATCGAACTTGCTGTCAAAACCGAGCCTGGCACCTCCTGCCGGCACCTCGCGCCGAGCCAGCACGTAGCCGACGATGGCACTGAATGCCAGCAGGCCAATCGCCCAGTCGAGTGCCGTCAGCACCACCAGCAGCGCGATGCCCGCAGCCGAAACGCCGACAAGTTCGCTGCGCGCGCGCAGGCGCTCGGCGGCAACCGTGGCAAAAGGCGGCAGGCGTGGGTTGGTTCCCGTCCTGGTGTCGTCGATTGCCACGCCGCCTCCGATCGCCGCGCCGTCACTGCATATGCTGGCCGCCGTTGATGGCGATGTTGGCACCCGTCACGAAGGCGGCTTCCTCCGAGCAGAGGTAGATGATCAAGCCGGCCACTTCCTCGGGCTTGCCCAGGCGCGACATTGGGATCTGCGGGATGATCTTGCCGTCCAACACGTCCTTTGGAATGGCCGTCACCATCTTCGTACCAATGTAACCCGGCGAAATCGTATTTACTGTGACACCCTTGCGGGCGCTTTCCAGTGCCAACGATTTTGTGAAGCCGTGCATGCCGGCCTTGGCGGCCGCATAGTTGGTCTGGCCGAAGGCCCCCTTCGAGCCGTTGACCGAAGAAACATTGATGATGCGGCCCCAGCCGCGCTCGATCATGCCGTCGTGCACCTGCTTGGCCATGTTGAAGGCGCTGTCGAGATTGGTGTGGATCACCGCATCCCAGTCGGCCTTCGTCATCTTTCGGAATGTCATGTCCTTGGTGATGCCGGCATTGTTGACGAGGATGTCGACGACGCCGAGGTCGCCAGCAACCTTCTTTACGCACTCCGCACAGCTGTCGTAGTCGACGACATCGCAGGGGTAGGCACGAAAATCGTAGCCGTGGGATTTCTGAGCGGCAAGCCATTCGGCCGACGTTTTGTTGGACGGTGAATAGGTGACCGCGACCCGGTAGCCGGCGTCCGCCATCTTGGTTGAAATGGTCTCGCCCAGGCCACCCATGCCGCCGGTGATCAATGCGACGCGCTTTGTCATGATTTACTCCTTGTATGTTTTGTCCCTCGCTAGTTCTTTCCTGCCTGACGGCGGGCGGCAAGCGAGAACCGCCCATTCGTATGCACTTTTTCTTGTTGCATCGAGCGCGCGTGCCCGTTCATCCTGATTCGGGTGGAGCGCTTGGTGGATCAGCAGTGCATGCAGCGACGGTGGCGGACTTGGATCATTCTGCTTGGTCTCATACTGGGCTGTGCCGGCGGTAACGAGGCCGCCGCGCAGCGTTCGGCTGCTCCGGCCCCGTTCAAGCGCGGCATCAATATCGGCGACTACCTGGCCTACCCGGGAAGCGACGAGTGGCCCATATTCCGAGGTCCGCGCGCCGAGACGAGCGATGCGGAACTGACCCGGCTCGCCAATGCCGGCTTCGATTTCGTCAGGCTGGCGGTGGAGCCGTCGCCGTTCCTCGACCGCTCCCCGGGCGACGTGCAGGCGATGGAACGGCGCCTTGTCGAGTTCGTCCAGCGCATCGTTGCAACCGGCATGCGGGTGATGATCGCCGGCTGGGCGCGCCATGAATCGACGCCGCGCTGGCGCGCGCTGCAGATCATCGCTACCCGCGACAGCGCGGAGTTGCGTGCCTATGTCGGCTTCCTGAAACGGATCGTCGTGCTGTTGCGCGACATTCCCCAGGATCGCTGGGTTCTGGAGCCCATGAATGAGCCACAGGTTGTATGCCGGCGCACCGATGGCCCCGATTGGACGATCATCCAGCGGGACATCTATCAAGAACTCCGAGCCGTCGCGCCCACCCTGACGATCGTGGTGACGCCCGGCTGCTGGTCGGCCATCCGCGCGCTCGAGCATCTCGATATGGCGGGCTACGACGCACGCACGCTGGTCGACGTGCACTACTATGAGCCGCACTCCTTCACCCACCAGGGCACGACCTGGGGCAATGATGCCTTGAAGGCCCTGGGCGGGCTGTCGTTTCCACCGCACTTGACCAACCGCAAGGCTGCGACCGAAGCGAGCGCCCGCCTGTTCGAGGCGCGTGGCGCCAAGGGCGGAGCGGCCGCCTTCGTGCCGACGCTGCGCGAGATCGACGACTACATCAAGACCAACCGCGACGCCGCCTACATCGCAAAGCGTATGGCTGAGGCGAAGGCCTGGGCAGCACGGCAGCGTGTCGACACGAGCCGCATCATCGTCGGCGAATTCGGCGCCTTTCGCCAGCCGGCCGAAGCGAAAGCCCCAGATGACGGCAGCCGATTGCGCTGGCTCGCAACCGTGCGCAAGGCCGCCGAGGCCCAAGGCTTCGGCTGGGCGCTGTTTGCCTACCACTCGCCGTTCGGGCTGGTGACAGACGACGCCCGCGCCACCTGGGACACGCCCATGCTGCCGGCACTAGGGCTGACGGGGCCCGGCCGGTAGGTCTAGTTTTCGCCAGTCAGGCCAGGGCCAAAGCGCAGCGCGGGTCGCCGTATGGCGTTATGGCGTGGTCGTTGCGACGCCGACCTAGCCCGGCAAAGCGTTCGAAGGCATTTTCAACGAAATCAGATAGTTCTTATACGTGAATACAGTGATGTCTTTTTGTGCAAAGTCAAGAAGGTCTGTTCCTAGTGTTCCGACTCAGTCGCTTGGTTCCCGCCCTTGATGGCATCGAGTTTATCGAGGGCGCGCCGCTCCTTTCGCAAAATGAGCGCGGCGGACTTGGTCCACACGAAGGGCTTCGGGCTGGCGTTGT
>JAKFWF010000051.1 GCA_021730785.1 Hyphomicrobiaceae bacterium | reverse complement strand
TGAAACATTGCGTCGAATTGTATCCAGTTGCCGTCCTTCGTCGCAAGAAACGGACCAGCGCGCAATAACGATTTGTTAACCAAGGCATGCTCATCCCTGTCCGATTTTGGCACGAGCCGCAGGGTTCCATTGGCCATGGCGAGGGACGGAACATTTACTCTGACGTGGCATTCTGCGGCCACTTGAGCGCCCCTTCAGCCGGCCGAACGGACCGCAGCGTGGGCGCGCCGCGGGAGTACCGGCGTTGCAGAAATCGAAGCGCATCCTGATCATCGTCGAGAATCTGACGATGCCGATCGACCGGCGCGTGTGGCAGGAAGCATCGACCCTGCGCGATGCCGGCTACACGGTATCGATCATCTGTCCCAAGGGCGCGCAGTATACGAAAGCCTATGAGCTGCTGGATGGCATCCACGTGTTCCGTCACCCCCTGCCCTTCGAGGCGGACGGTGCGCTCGGCTATGCGGTCGAATACTCCTGGGCGCTGTTCTGGGAGTTCGTCCTCAGCGTGCGGGTGCACTTCAAGGTCGGCTTCGATTGCATCCAGGCCTGCAACCCGCCCGACCTGATCTTCATCATCGGTGCGTTCTGGAAATACCTTTTCGGCAAGCCGTTCTTGTTCGACCACCACGACATCAACCCCGAGCTGTACGAGGCTAAGTTTGGCAAGCGCGGCGCGTTCCACAAACTGCTGCTGAAGCTCGAGCGCTTGACCTTCCAGACCGCCGACGCATCGATTGCGACCAACGACACTTTCAAGGCGATCGCCATCGAGCGCGGCGGCATGCCGGCGGACCGCGTGTTCGTCGTGCGCTCGATCCCCGAACTGTCACGCTTCAAGCGCAACGAGGGCGAGGCGCGGCTTCGCAACGGCCGGCGCCACGTGATCGGCTATGTCGGCATCATGGGCGCGCAGGACGGCGTCGATCTGCTGATCGAGGCCATGGCGCAGCTGGTGAATGTCCAGGGGCGCCGTGATACGCAGTGCGTGATCGTCGGCTCCGGCACCGAGTTCGAGCGGCTAAAGAGCATGGTCGCAACCCACGGCCTCGACGACTACGTCACCTTCACCGGCTTCCTGTCGGGCCAGCCGCTGCTGCGCGCGTTCTCAACGTTCGACATCGGCGTCATCCCCGATCCCAAGAACGGCTACAACGACAAGATCTCCATGAACAAGGTGTTCGAGTACATGACGCTCGGCATTCCGTTCGTGCAGTTCGATCTCGACGAGGGCATGCGGGTGGCCTGCGATGCCGCGCTGGTTGCGCGCAACAACTCACCCATCGAGTTGGCTGGTCAGATGGCGCGCTTGCTCGGTGACGACGCGTTGCGGGCGACCCTGGCGGGCATCGGCCGGCAGCGCGCCCAGGCCCTGCTGCGCTGGGACACCGAGCGCGCCCAACTGCTTGCGGCCTACGACCTGATCCTCAAGGACCGCAGCCAGCCTTCGGTCCTCGCCCTGCCGACGCGCTGAGGGCCGTAGCTCGAATTTTGTGGTGGTTGGTGAAAGTCTCGGGGGGCCGGCGGACAGCTTCGCCCGCTTCAGTTTTCCAGCACCAGCGTGCCGTTGCGCATCTCGAAGCGAATGAGCTTGCCGAGGAACGACATGCCGAGCAGCGTCACGTGCAAGCGGCCGGGTTCGGCGACGGCACCGCGCACATTGTTGACCGTGATGTTGCCGATCGTGATGCGGTCGATGGTGATGGGAGCAAATCGCGCCGTGCCGTTGGCGGTCTGGGACAGGGCGGTGAAATCGCTGTTAGAAACGTGGATGCCGGCGCGCTGGGCATCTTCGTAGGTCAGCGCCACCGTGGTCGCGCCGGTATCGACCAGCACGCCGACGGGGCGGCCGTTCAACTCGGCGTTGGCGTAGACATGGCCGTCGCGGGCGGCACGCAGCTCGACGAGGTTGCCGTATTGCGAGCGTGATGGCGCGCTGCCGCCGGTTGAGCGCGCAGCGGCGGCCTGCTGCTGGCCACGCACCTGGGCCTCGGCCTGCCGTGCACGGGCTTCGGCTTCGGCGGCCCGCAATTCGGCCTGGCGGATGCGCTGGTCGGCTTCGGTGACGTGCGACGCGGTGGCGGCGGGCCGGGCGCGATGGCCGGTTTCGGCCGGGATCTCGATGCCGACGAAGGCATAGACGCTGGCGCGCAGTTCGTTGTGGTAAACGACGCCGCCGACCAGAAGGGCGGCGGCACACAACCAGCTTGCGCCCTCGGCAAACACATGCCGCATGCTTGACGATGTGGCCATGATACCGCTACTCGCACAACGACGGCGCGGCGCAGGTTCGATAACGGCTTAGCTCCGCAGCGTCAGGAAATCGCCGGAGAATTCATAAGACCGCAATCGCGTTAAAAAACTCATACCCAGCAGGCTTTCGCTCAGTGCACCCGGCTTGGCGACCAGTCCCTCCACGCCCTCGATCACTATGCCACCGACGTTGATGCGCTTGATGCGCACCGCCGCCGCATAGGCCGTGCCGTTGGCCGTACGCACGGGCACGGTAAAGACGAGGCCGTCGACGTCGATGCCGGCGGCCTTGGCGTCGCTGGGCTTCAGCACCACGGTTGAGGCGCCGGTGTCGACCAGCATGACGAGATTGGCGCCGTTGACATCGCCGCGGGCGACGAAATGCCCGTCGGGCCGCCGGCGGATGCGCACCGCGCGCTCTCCTGCTGCGTTGTTGTCGACGCTGATGCTTTCGCCCGGCGGCATCAACTCGCCGGTGACGCGCTGGGCGAGGCTGCGGAAGTCGTCGCGGAAACTGTAGCCGAGCACCAGGACGAAGCCGAGGCCAAGCCAGATCAGCGCATCGCGGGCCGCCGTGCTTATGCGGCCGCGGTACTCTCCAAGCAACCCGAACCCGATGAGGGCCGACAGCATGCCCAAAACAACGAGCGACATGAAGCGGCCGGTCTCGATGCCGGCCACGGAACCATCGACTCCGGCACTGAAAGCCACGACAATGGCCACGCCCATGATGCCGAGCAGGATCCAAAACCGCATTTCAAGTGCTCCCGGCACGTAGCGTGATCGACTGCCGGTCGGCGAGGCTCGCCATGATGCGGCGACGTTCTTGCGCGGTCAGGCGCGTCCATTGGGCGATTTCAGCCACCGTCCGCCGGCAGCCTGCGCACAGCCCCGTTGTCGCATCAATGACGCAAATTTTGACGCAGGGACTATCCATGGAACCTCGGCAGCGGAGCATTCTCCGCTGTTGCTCAACCTAAGCCTTCCCGACCGCGTCTGCAATCGTCGCGGGCCAAATGTCACGCGCGCTCGTGCACCGCGGTGGTTCGGATGCGCGGGCGCCGCACGGCGCGCACCGGCTCGAACGGCTGGCGATGGCGCTCTTGGCCGAGCGGCTGCAGCGGCGGTACGGCCTGCAGCACGCGTTGCTTGGGAAACGTCACGCTCGCCTCGGTGCCCTTACGCTGCTCGGACCGGAGTTCGAACGTGCCGCCGTGCAGTTCGATCAGGTTCTTCACGATCGGCAATCCGAGCCCGGTGCCGCCCTCCGCCGTCTGGTGGGCGAGCGAGCCCTGGCCGAAGGCCTGCATGACCTTTGGAAGTTCCTCCTCGGGAATGCCGGGGCCGTTGTCGCGCACGCTCATGATCTGCCCGCCGTCGGCAGCGGCCTTGACCGTGAGCGTGACGGTGCCGCCGCGCGGAGTGAACTTGATCGCATTCGACATCAAGTTCAGGCAGATCTGGCGCACCGCGCGTTCGTCCGCCCACAGCTGCGGCAGGCTTTCATCGAAGGCGTCGATGAGGTGCAAGCCCTTGCCCTCGGCTCGCAATTTCAGCAGCTGATGGCAATCTTCGACCACGTCGGACAGTCGCAACGGCTCCTCGTGCAGTTCATATTTGCCGGCCTCGATGCGCGACAGATCGAGAATCTCGTTGATCAAATTGAGCAGATGTCGGCCGCTGTCATGGATGTTGCCAGCATAGTCCTTATAGAGTTTGTTCTGCATCGGCCCCATGATCTCGCTCATCATCACTTCGGAGAATCCGAGGATGGCGTTGAGCGGCGTGCGCAACTCGTGGCTCATGGTGGCAAGGAATCGCGACTTGGCGAGGTTGGCACCCTCGGCGCGGCGGCGTGCTTCGTCCGAGATCGACTTCGATTCCTCGAGTTCGGCGATCAGCGCGTCCTTCTCGGCGCGAAACTCGAGCATGGCGAGCGCGGTCGAATAGAGGCCCTTGGCGAGAAAGATGAAGTAGATCTGCACGCCGACCGCCATGGCCGCGAGCGCCAGGTAGAACAGTTGGTTCAGCATGCCGAGGCGCAACACCACCGCGATCGTCATCGGAATGGTGCCGACATAGAGGATCGGGATCATGGTCGAGGCAAACGTCATGCGGATCGCCAAGACGACGATCAGCGACGCAAAGATGAACACGTGCGATGCAAACACCAGTTCCGAAGGGCTGGGCATCGGATTGTGGATGCCGACGAGTGCAAAACCCGCCCAGGCCGTGCCGTTGATGGCTTCCGCAATCACCAGGCGCCGGCGCCAGGTGCCGACTTTCACGTCCGCTGGCGGCATCGAGTTGAGCTGGCGGCATACCAGCAGCAGCACGACCTTGGCCCCGATCAGGCAGATCAACCACAGGGCTGCGTGGACGGGCGGCGCCCAATAGGTGGAGGCGAGCGAGAATATGATCGCCAGCAGCCACATGTGCGCCTGCGCCGACAGTTCGTTGCGCACGAACATCATCATGAGTTCGTATTCGAACTCGGGCTTCAATGTGGTGCCCTGGGCCAGCCGCTCACGGGTCTCGCGCAGGCGCTCGGCATCGGCACGGCGCATGCGGCTGGCGCGTGCGCCCTGCTTGCCGGGCGTGGCGGATGCGCTGTGAGCTGTCGTCATGGACGCGAGTGTTCTAGAAATTCGCTAACGACCGGTTTACGCCTGTGCCGGGCGAAGCTATGCAGTGCCCCGGTTGCCCTCGCCTGGGGCGTTCGCTAGGCCTAAGGCCCGCCAGAATATGCCGCCAAGGAGCCGCCCCGCCATGAAAATCATCGAACAGTCACGCGCGCCGAACCCACGGCGCGTGCGCATCTTTCTCGCTGAGAAGGGCATCACCGTGCCTTTCGAACAGATCGAGATCGGCAAGAAGCAGCACCGCGCGCCCGAGTTCCTGAAGCACAATCCGATGGGACAGGTGCCGGTCCTGATCCTCGACGATGGCACCGCTATCTCGGAGAGCGTCGCCATTTGTCGCTACTTCGAGGAGACCAATCCGACGCCGCCGCTGTTCGGCCGTGATGCCCGTGACAAGGCAATCGTCGAGATGATGAACCGGCGCATGGAGCATGGCCTGCTCGCCCGCGTGGCCACCGTGTTCCGCCACACGCATCCTTCGATGGCCGAGCTGGAGGTGCCGCAGATCAAGGAGTGGGGAGACGCGAACCGCGCCCGTGTCGGCGCGGCGCTCGAAATGATGGACGGCGAACTGGCGACGAAGCCATTCATGGCCGGCGAGAACTACTCCATTGCCGACATTACCGCGCTTGTGGCCGTCGACTTCATGCGTCCGAGCAGGATCGAACGGCCGGCGCACTTGAAAAACCTCGACCGCTGGTATGGGCAGATGAGCACCCGGCCGAGCGCCAAGGCTGGTATGTGACATGCGCCTGACCGTGATCGGCTGCGGCGACGCGTTCGGCTCCGGCGGGCGGCTGCAATCCACGTTCCTGCTCGAGATCGGCGACCGCAAGGTGCTGCTCGAGTGCGGGGCGACGGCGTCGATCGGGCTCACGCGCGCCGGCGTCGATGCCAACGCGATCGACACCATACTGATCTCGCACCTGCATGGTGATCACTTCGCCGGCGTCGTCTGGATGATTCTGTCGGCGCAGTATCTGCTGAAGCGCACGACGCCTCTGCGCGTGGTTGGTCCGCCCGGTATTGCCGCGCGCTATGAAATAATCGCCGAAGCACTGTTTCCGGGCATGACCAAGGTCGAGCGCCGCTTCGATCTGACCTTTGACGAGATCACGCCGGCCCGCCCCTTCGCCGATGCCGACCTGCAGGTTGCCGCAGTCGAGGTCAGCCACCCGTCGGGTGCGCCGTCCTACGCCCTGCGGATCGAAGGCGGTGGGCACACGGTCGGCTTTTCCGGCGATACGGAGTGGGTCGATGCACTGGTCCAAGTGGCGGACGGCGCCGATTTGTTCATCACCGAGTGCTGTGCCGTCGACCGGGCGGCGAAGTTCCATCTCAACTGGCGCACGATCGAACAGAATCTGCCGCGCCTCGTCGCGCGCCGCATCATGCTGACGCACATGAACCCAGACATGCTGGCTTTCGCGCCTACGATCGCAAGCGACCGCATTCTGATCGCCGCGGACGGCATGAGGTTCGAGGTTTGAGCGCGTCCGCCTACGAGCGCCTCGTGGCCGACATTCGCGGCTGCCGCGCTTGCGTCGTAGCGCCGGCCGGCAAGCCGCTGCCGCATGCGCCGCGCCCGGTCGTTCGCGTCGCGCCCAGTGCCAGGATTGCCGTCTGCGGTCAGGCGCCCGGTGCACGTGTGCATGCCTCGGGCATACCCTTCGACGATGCTTCAGGTGTGCGGCTGCGCAGCTGGATGGGCGTCACGCCCGCACAGTTCTACGACGAACGCAAGGTTGCGATTCTGCCGATGGGCTTCTGCTTTCCCGGCAACGATGCCAAGGGCGGCGATCTGCCGCCGCGGCGCGAATGTGCGCCTCTGTGGCGCGACAAGGTGCTCGCCCAGCTGCCCGACCTCGAGCTGATGCTGCTGGTCGGCCAGTATGCGCAGCGCTGGCACCTGTCGCGGCGCTTCGAGCGGCCCTGGCGCACCGGCCTGACCGACACGGTTCGCGACTGGCGCACGCTGGTGCATGCCAACGCGCGCCCGGTGCTCATCCCGCTGCCGCATCCCTCGTGGCGCAATACCGGCTGGCTGAAAGCCAACCCCTGGTTCGAAGCGGAACTGGTGCCTGAGCTGCAAAGTCGGGTTCGCCTGATGATGCCCTAATGGTTTGTCGGCTCGACAGTTCCGCGTGGCACGGTCGGACACATCGGCCGACTTCCGAGTAGGCCAAGTGCCGTTGGCTCACGAAAACTCGACCTTCTTCTTCACCTCGAAGATTTCCATGATCCTCGCACCGCGGTGCGGGCCGTCGCAGACGAACTGCCATTTGCCGCCGGTGTAGGTGTCGCACAACTTCACGCCCTTGATCAGAATCCAGTGGCCTTCCTTGCCCTTGTGGATCGCCAGAATGTAGTGCGACCAGGCGTTGCGAGGCTTCTGCATCCACGTCCAGACGCTGGGGCGCGCCTTGCGCTCCAGGTGCATGAAGGATGATTTCAGCTCCATGCCGAAGCCGAAAACGGCGAGCGTTCTTGCGACCTCTTCGGTGTACGTGCCCTTCACCGTGTCGCAGTCGCCGCCATAGGCACTGCGCATCGTCTTGATTTCGTCCTCGACGCGGCTGATCGGATAGCCGGTGATCGCGGACAGCACGAAGGGTCCGCAAAAGGCGACGCGGCCGGTGTCGTTCTCGACCTGGTTGAGGCTCGATGTGATGCGGGCGGCATTGCTCATATCTGTCATACCTGCGCTCCGCCGGTCAGTGTGGGAAGTCGCAGCAGACTGGCGTAAGCATCTTTACGAGCGGTTAACATCGCTTAACCAAACCGCGCCGTCGACGGGGAACGAACCATGACCAAGACCACGAAAAATGCTGCGGATACGGGCTTTCTGCAGGGCCTGCAGAGCTACGGCGACCGCGATTTCTCGATCTACATGCGCCGCGCCTTCGCCCGCTCGCAGGGCTTTTCGCTCGATGAACTGGCCCGCCCCGTGGTCGGCATTGCCTATACACATTCCAAGTTCAACCCCTGCCACCGGCACTTTCCCGAGCTGCTGGAGGCGGTGAAGCGCGGGGTGACCTATGCCGGCGGTCTTGCGCTTGAGTTCCCGACCATCAGCCTGCACGAGAGCACGCTGGCGCCGAACTCCATGAAGTTCCGCAATTTGATGGCCATGGATACCGAAGAGATGATTCGAGGCCAGCCGATGGACGCCGTCGTGCTGATGGGCGGCTGCGACAAGACCGTGCCGGCGCAGTTGATGGCAGCCGCCAGCGCCGGCAAGCCGGCGATCCAGCTGATCGGCGGCCCACAGATGACGTCGCGCTACAAGGACGACCGCGTCGGCGCCTGCACCGACTGCCGGAAATTCTGGATGCGCTATCGGGCGGGCACCATGACCACAGCCGAGATCGAGGATGTGGAAGGGCGCCTCGTGACCACCGCCGGCACGTGCGCCGTGATGGGCACGGCGTCCACCATGGCAGCCATCGCCGAAGGGCTCGGCATGATCCTGCCTGGCACGGCTGCAATCCCGGCCGTTCATGCGGACCGCCTGCGTGCGGCGGAAGCCTCGGGCGTCGAAGCCGTACGCATGATCAAGGCCAAGCTCACGCCCGACCGCATCATCACGGCGAAGTCGGTCGAGAACGCGATGCGTATTCTGCTGGCCCTTGGCGGCTCGACCAACGGCATCATCCATCTGGCCGCGATAGCCGGCCGGGTCGGCGCCAAGCTCGATCTGCGGCGCTTGAACGAACTGTCCGACACGACGCCGGTGCTCGCCGCCGTGAAGCCGGTCGGCACCGAATTCTACATGGAGGACTTCTTTGCGGCCGGCGGCGTCGGCGCCGTGCTGCGCGAGTTGAAGGCGCTGCTCAACCTCGACTGCCTGACCGTCACCGGCGAGACCTTGGGCCAGCGGCTTGATGCCGAAGAAGGGCACTATGTGGACCGCCGTGTGATCAAGACGGCAGCCGATCCGGTCGAGCCACAGGGCGGGCTGGTTGCACTCTTCGGCAACCTCGCCCCTGACGGCGCCATCATCAAGCGGTCGGCAGCGACCCCTGCGCTGTTCGAGCGCGAGGGGCGCGCCATCGTGTTCGCCTCGCTCGATGACCTCGCCGCCCGCATCGACCGCGACGACCTCGACGTGACAGCGGACGATTTTCTCGTGTTGCAGAATGCAGGTCCACGCAGCCCGGCCGCCATGCCGGAAGCCGGTTTCCTGCCGATCCCCAAGAAGCTGGCGCGTGCCGGCGTCAAGGACATGGTGCGCATTTCGGATGCGCGCATGAGCGGCACGGCGTTCGGCACGATCATCCTGCACGTGGCACCGGAAGCGGCGGCCGGCGGCGCGATCGGCCTCGTCCAGACCGGCGACCGTATCCGACTTTCCGTGACGAACCGTTCGATCGATCTGCTGGTCGAGCGGTCGGAACTCGATCGCCGCCGGGCGGCGCTGCCCCCGCAACCGGCGCCCGAGGCGCGCGGCTACGGCGCGCTGTTCACACGTACCGTTCTGCAGGCGCCGCAGGGCTGTGACTTCGACTTCCTGCAGCCGGTTTGATTTACGGCTTGGCTGGATCGCGCACGTTTTCGACCGCGCCGAACTCCACGTTGTAGAGTTCGCCGTCGGCTTTCTCGACCTTGCGCAGATAGATCGTCTGCGTGATGTCGCGGGTGCCGGCATCGATCGACACGGGCCCGCGCGGGCTTTCGAAGGCGAGCCCCTTCATGGCCGCCAGCAGCGCATCGCCATCGGCATTGCCGTTGGTCTTCTTCAAGGCTTCGTAGATCACGTGCATGCCGTCATAGCCGCCGACCGACATGAAGTTCGGCCGCATGCCGGCGTTGGCTTTGCCGAAGGCTGCCACATAGGCCTTGTTCTTCGCGCTCAGGTGGGCTGCGGAATAGGGCCCGGCCGTGATCACGCCGAGCACGCTGTCGCCATACTTCGCCAGGATGTCGTCGTCGGTGAGATCGCCGGTTGCGACCAGCTTGATGCCCGACCTGTCGAGCCCGCGCTCCACGTACTGCTTGGTGAAGATCGCGCCCTGGCCCGAGGGGACGAACACGAAGATCGCGTCGGGCTTGGCATCGGCTGCCCGCTGCAGGAAGGGGGCGAAATCGGGATTGGCGATCGGCACGCGGGCTTCGCCTGCCATCACGCCGCCGGCCTTGGCGAAACTCTCCTTGAACCACTTCTCGGCGTCGTGGCCGGGCGCGAAATCGGTGACGATTGAGAACACCTTCTTCAAGCCGTTTTTCGCCGCCCAGTCACCGATCACGGAGGCCTTCTGCGGCAGTGTGAACGAGGTGCGCACGATGTAGGGCGAGCGCTCGGTGATGATTGAGGTGCCGGCCGCCATCACGATCTGCGGGACTTTGGCTTGCGCCGAGATGGGGGCTGCAGCGAGCGCGAGCGGCGTCAAGCCGAAGCCGGCCAGAATCTTGACGCCGTCATTGACGACCATTTCCTGCGCGAGCCGCTTCGTCACATCGGCGACGTTGGTGTCGTCCTTGACGATGATTTCGATCTTCTTGCCAGCGACCGTCGCGCCGTTCTCCGCCATGTACAGCTTCACGGCCGCTTCGATCTGCCGGCCGGTCGAGGCGAACGGCCCGGTCATCGGCAGGATGAGGCCGATCTTGATCGTATCCTGGGCGGCGGCCAGCGGTGCCATGCCCGTCAGCGCGGCCGCAACGGCGAGCCCACGCAAGAGTTCCCGTCTCAGCATGTCGTTTCCCCCGGATTTGTTTTTATGTTGCCGCGCCACGGTTTTGCAGCGCGTCGATCACTGTCTAACTTCAGCCGACCCCAAGTCAATCGCGCGCTGATCAACGCATGATTACGTGCAGCGGCATGCCGCCCTTGGCGCGCAGCGTGATCCGGCTGATCGGCTCGGGCAGGTGGCGGCCATCCCAGCCGAAGCGCGCGGCCCGCACGAACGTCGCCAGCAGCGTGGTTGCTTCCAAAAGCGCGAAGGCGGCGCCGATGCACACGCGCGACCCGCCGCCGAACGGCATGTAATGCGTGCGCAGCCGGGCAACTTCGGCCGCGGGCAAAAAGCGGTCGGGGTCGAAACGGTCCGGGTCGGCCCACAACTTGCGATGCCGATGGATCGCGTAGATCGGGATGATGATCTGGCTGCCGGCTGGCAGGCGATGGGCGCCGAGGGTAATCGGCTCAGCTGCCTGGCGCGCCATCACCGGGGCTGGCGGATAGAGCCGCATCGCTTCTTTCACTACCCGCTGCGTCACCGGCAGCCGGGCGAGCATGTCTGCTGTGATCGGCGCATCACCAGCCACGCCGCGCACTTCGTCGAATACGCGGTCCTGCCAGTCGGGCGCACGCGCCAGCAGATAGAGCGTCCAGGTCAGCGCCTTGGCCGTCGTCTCGTGGCCAGCTTCAAGCAGGGTCAGCAGATTGCTGACGATGAGGTTGTCCGGCATCGGCTCGCCGGTATCGGGATGGCGGGCCGCGAGCAGCCGGCCGAGCAGGTCGCGGCCATCGCCGCCCTCAGTGCGACGCCGAGCGATGATGGCCGAGACCGCCTCGCGCAACTGTCGGGCGGCGCGGCGCATCTGGCCGGTTGCTGGATGCGGTAGCCAAGGGGGCAGGCGCAGGAGGGCAAAGGCCATCTCCCAGGAGATGCGGGCAAGATAGTCGTTGCCGGCCTTGAGGATGGTTTCAGCTTCGGCTGGCCGGCCGCCGACCAGCATGGTGGCAAGGATGACTTCGTACGTCGCGCGCGTCATGTCTTCGTCGACGGCGCGTGGTGCAGGCGATGCGGCACTGCGCCAGCGGGCGACCTGCGCCTCGGCGGCGGTGGCCATGGCGGGCACATGGGTCTGGAGGTCGACTGCCCGAAACAGGGGTGCGAGGGCGCGGCGCTGCCAGCGCCACTGTGCGCCATCGGCGATCAGAATGCTGTCGGCGAGTGACGCGTTGAACACGCGCTTTTCGACCGGCGACTTGGTCGTGGCGTCGGCTTGGCTGACCAGAACCTGCTCGACGAGGGCAGGCGCCATCACCCAGGCGATGGTGGCACCAGCGCGCGCGGCCACCAGCATGTCGTCTTCGTAGACCTGGCGCGGCAGTGCCCGCAGCGGGTTGCGCACGAACGTGGGTAGGAATCGCCACAGCGGCAACGGCTGCGGCGGTGCCGTGACGGTCGGCGGATAAAGGGGCTTGCTCGCTAGCGTCGAGTGGCTGCTGCTCATGGCAGGGGGCTCCTTTGTGGGCTCCTTACCACGGCAGCCAAGGTGGGATTGCGACGGCCCGAACAGGCAAAATTACCGATTTGGCAGCTCCACGCTAAAACACACCGGTGCTCGAGACTGGCAACCGTTGTTGCTCAAGCCTCAATCTCGCGCATGGCGGCGGCATCGCGGGCCGAAAGCTCAGGATAGGCTGGATCGCTGCCGACGTCCGTCGTAATGCGCCAGGAGCGGGCGCATTTTTTGCCCTCGGCGCGGTTCGGCACCACGTGCACACCCGACATGTCGGCGACGAAGAACGCGTCCTTGGGCGCTGGGTTGTCCGTCACCGTGATGGCGGACGTGATGCAGACTTCGGCCAGATCGACGGTGGCGAGCAGCCGGCGCAATTCGCCATCGGCCACGTGCACGATCGGAGCGGCCTCCAGCGACGCGCCGATGCGCTTGGCGGCGCGTTCGAGTTCGAGGGCACCGGTGACGCCCGAGCGGACGCGGCGGATCTGGTCCCACTTTGCCGCGAGCGTGTCGTTCTTCCACGCGGCTGGCAGGGTCGGGAACAGTTCGAGGTGCACCGACCGTTCGCCATCGTCGCCGTAGCGCGACAGCCAGCATTCCTCGGCGGTGAACACCAGGATGGGCGCCAGCCACACCGTCACACAACGGAAGATCTGCTCGACCGTGTAGAGCGCCGCCAGCCGCTTCGGCGACGATGGTGCCTCGCAGTACAACGCGTCCTTGCGAATGTCGAAGTAGAACGCCGACAGCTCGGTGTTCATGAAGTGCGCCAAGGTCGAGACCACCTTCGCATAATCGTAAGTCTCGTAAGCGCAGCGGATCACGGGATCGAGTTCGGCCAGCCGGTGCAGCATCAGCTGTTCCAGCTCGGGGAAGTTTTTCACCGGTGCCCCGTTGCTTCCGGCCGGCTCCGGGATAGCGGAGTTGGAAGCGACCACGGAAAAGTGCTTCAGCGTTCCGAGCATCCAGCGCAGCGTATTGCGCATCTTGCGGTACAGGTCGGAGAACGACTTCATGATGTCGGTCGACAGCGTGATGTCGTTCGAATAGTCGGAGCCCACGACCCACAGGCGCAGGATGTCGGCGCCCGAGTCCTTGATCGCGTCCTGCGGCGACACGCCGTTCTTCGATGATTTCGACATCTTGTTGCCGGCCTCGTCGAGCACGAAGCCGTGGGTGAGGACGACGTCGAACGGCGCGCGGCCGCGGGTGCCGGAACTCTCGATCAGCGACGAGTGGAACCAGCCGCGATGCTGGTCCGAGCCTTCGAGGTACATGACGCGGTCCCGCCCGCCGTCGACTTTGCGATGGATGCCGGCGAGGCCCGGGAAGTGCACCGGGTCTTCCAGCACGTAGGTGTGGGTCGAGCCTGAATCAAACCACACGTCGAGCACGTCGTTGATCTTCTCGTAGTCGGCGGGATCGTAGTCGGGCTTCAGGAAGCGTGCGCCGTCGCCGTCCTTGAACCAGGCGTCGGCGCCCTCTTTGGTCATGGCATCATAGATGCGGGCGTTGACGCGTGGGTCGACCAGCACGTCGTGCGTGCCCTTTTTCACGAACACGGTGATCGGCACGCCCCAGGCGCGCTGGCGCGAGATCACCCAGTCGGGTTTCGCCTCGATCATGCCGGTGATGCGGTTTTGCCCCGACGCCGGCACCCACTCGGTGTCTCGGATGGACTGGAGGGAGAGTGACCTCAGTGTCTGGGCGTTGGATCCACTGTGCTTGCCTTTCCCATCGGGAAGCTTGGCAATTTCCTTATCCATGTGGATGAACCACTGGGGGGTATTGCGGAAGATCACGGGCTTCTTCGAGCGCCAGGAATGCGGATATTGGTGCTTGAGAGTGCGCATGCCGGTCAACAGCATACCTGCGGCCTTAAGTGCCTCGGCAACCGCCTTGTTTGCGTCACCCTTTTTGCCTTCGTCTGTGATTACGCGCCTGCCCTCGAAGCCCGGCGCGTCCTTGGTGAAGGCGCCGTTCTCGTCGACGGTGTAGGGGATCGCCGGATCGATGCCGCGCGCGATCAGTAGACGGGTAGACGCCGTCCAGATGTCGAAGTCCTCGCGGCCGTGGCCAGGTGCGGTGTGCACGAAGCCGGTGCCCGCATCGTCGGTGACGTGATCGCCGTCGAGAAGAGGGACTGCAAATGAGTAACGATTCGACCGAGTATTGTTCGCGAGTGGATGTGCACAGACCCTTTTCGCAAGTTCGGTCAAGTCGACGGGATCGGCAAGGACATAGCCGTGGTCCGGTATTTTAGCGGCTTTCATCACATCCGCCGCGCGACTGTTCGCGACGACTATCTCTTCTCCGTTGGCGAGCCAATTGCCTTCCGGCGCATCGACAATTTTATACAGCCCATAGGAAATCTTCGAATTGAAAGCGATCGCACGATTGCCTGGAATTGTCCAAGGCGTCGTGGTCCAGATTACGATCGAGGCACCCTCGAGCCGAGATAGTCTAGGGGCCGGAGATCCTGGCGTTGACGTTCCGAGGAGCGCCGGCAGTATCGGAAACTTCACCCACACCATGTCGCTCTGGTAGTCGTGGTACTCAACTTCCGCCTCGGCTAGCGCGGTCTTCTCGACCACGCTCCACATCACCGGCTTCGAGCCACGATAGAGCTGCCCGCTCTCGGCAAACTTCATCAGTTCGCGCGCGATCTGCGCCTCGGCGGGATAAGTCATCGTCGAGTAGGGGTTCGCCCAGTCGCCCTCGACCCCGAGGCGCTTGAACTCCTCCCGCTGCACGTTCAGCCAGTGCCCGGCGAAGGCCCGGCACTCGGCGCGGAACGCCTGCATGGCGACCGGGTCCTTGAGGTTGGGCTTAGCCTTGCCCTTGGCGATGTACTCCTCCTCGATCTTCCACTCGATCGGCAGGCCGTGGCAGTCCCAGCCCGGCACATAGTTCGAATCGAAGCCCGCCATCTGCTGCGAGCGGGTGACGAGGTCCTTCAGGATCTTGTTCAGCGCATGCCCGATGTGGATGTTGCCGTTGGCATAGGGCGGACCATCATGCAGCACGAACTTGGGTCGGCCCTTCGCGGCCGCGCGCAGTTTCGAGTACAGGTCCATCTTCGCCCAGCGGGCGAGCAGCTTCGGCTCCAGCTGCGGCAGGCCAGCCCGCATCGGGAACTCGGTCTCGGGCAGGAACAGCGTCCGGCTCCAGTCGCGCGTTGTTGCGGCGGTCGGCGTCTTGTCGGCGGTCATGATGGCAAAGTCCTTCGAATGGGCTCCCGTGGCTGTACCCGCACCGGCCAGCGATTTCAAATGCTGTGCGGAAGCATCACGGGCACCGCCCCCTGCAAAGCGGCGACTGGCTGTGCTATCCGCGGCCCATGGCAAACGCACCGATTCGCATCATCGGCATCGATCCGGGCCTGCGCCGCACCGGCTGGGGCATTATCGAGAGCGACGGCGTGCGCCTCGTCTATGTGGCGTCCGGCATGATCACGTCGGATGCTGATGACATCCTCGCCTTCCGGCTGCGCGAACTCTACCAGGGGCTGACCTCGGTGATCACGACATTACAGCCGGCCGAGGCAGCGGTCGAGGAAACGTTCGTCAACAAGGACCCGCGCTCGACGCTCAAACTCGGCCAGGCGCGCGGCATCGCCCTGCTGGCGCCTGCCATGAAGGGATTGCACGTGGCCGAATACGCAGCCAACGTGATCAAGAAGACCGTGGTTGGCGCCGGACATGCGGAGAAACGCCAGGTGCAGGCGATGATCGGCTTCCTGCTGCCGAAAGCCAAGTTCGACAGCGCGGACGAGGCCGATGCGCTGGCCATCGCCATCTGCCACGCCAACCACCGGTCGAGCCCGCAGGCGCGCGCCGCCCGGGCGATCAAGAAGGGTGCGCTGTGATCGGCAAACTCAAAGGCATCATCGATGCGATCGGGGAAAGCCATTGCGTGATCGACGTCAACGGCGTCGGCTATGACGTGTCGTGCTCGGCGCGCACCTTGCGCAACCTGAAGCTCGGCGAGCCGGCGGCACTGTCGATCGAGACCTATGTGCGCGAGGATGCGATCAAGCTGTTCGGCTTTACCAGCGAGGTCGAGAGAAGCTGGTTTCGCACGTTGCAGAACGTGCAAGGGGTCGGTGCTAAGGTCGCGCTCAACATTCTTGGCACGGTGACGATGCAGGACCTTGCCAACGCCATCGCACTGCAGAACTGGGCGGTGGTCGAGCAGGCGCAGGGTGTCGGCAAGAAATTGGCGCAACGCATCGTCCTCGAGTTGAAGGACAAGGCGCCGGGCTTGAGCGTCGCCGGCCTGAAGGGCGGCACGCAGGTCGCGACCGGCGGGGCCAAGCCGCAAGCGCCGAGTGCAGGCGCACCGCAGGATACAGCCGCCGCCGAGGCCATGTCAGCGCTGACCAACCTCGGCTATCAGCCAGCGCAAGCGGCCCAGGCGGTGGCGATTGCCATGGGCGAGCTTGGCGACGCGGCCGACACCGCCAAACTGATCCGCCGCGGCCTGAAGGAACTGGCGAGGTAGTGGGCGCGGGGGAGCGCGAAGCGCGAAGCGCCCTCAACCGCGTACTTGCTTCCAGGCGCCGGCCAGGGGTGTGAACCTGAACACCACGCGGGCTTTGCCGGGCGGCACGGCGACGGCACGGAACAGCACGTTGGCGCGCAGGATCGGCGTGCTCTCCCCATTCACCGTCGCCTGCCACCACGGATGCCAGATGTCGTTGAGCACGAGAATGCCGCCGTCCGGGCTGTCGGTCACGATCGCTACGACCGTGTTGGTGTAACGCTCGATCTCCGCCCGGCCGGGCCGCCGCTCGGGCCTGGGCGCTGCCGTTTCCAGCAGCACGCTTGTTGCGTAGTCGATGTCCGGCATGCCGCCCTCGGCCATCAGCCGGACGAAGTCGGCCGCGATCGTCCGCGTCGCGAACAGGACGCGCGGCAGGGCACGCGGGTTTTCGTAGATGTCGCCGTCGGGCGTACGTGCCAGCAGCGGGAAGTCGGCCGCCCGCACCGTCGGGTCGATCTTTTCCAGCGGCACGCCCGATACGATGTAGCGCAGCCCCAGCAGATCGGCGATTGGCGAACGATAGGACGGCATCAGCTTGGTGAATTTCCGCTGGCCGGCACTGCCGGCGCTGTCGCCGGCACCGGTGCCATCCACATAGAGCTTCAGGCGCACGGGATTGTAGCCGAGCGTCTGCTCGATGGAATGCGTCAGCGATAAATTCGGCCAGTGGAAGCCAAGGCCGATGAATTCGGCTCGGTCGCGCCTGTCGGCCGAAGCGGTGCGCGCCAGCTGGTTGCGCACGAAGGCCAGCGTCTGGTTACGGCTCGCCGGCTCCAGGATCTCGATTGCGGCGGGGGGCAGGGCGGTTGCGCCGTTCGGGCCGTTGTTCCATGTCACGTCGGCCGCGATGAGGGCGATCAGTCCGATGCCGGTTGCGATCGGCGTCAGTGCCTTGCGCACCTCGGCGATGCGCAGCGCAAGGATGCTGGCGCCGAGCCAGCCGGCCGCGATCAGCATCGGCGGGATCGCCCGGTGTACGCGGTCGAGGGCGACGGCGGCCCCGATCGCGAACACGAAGCCGAATGCCACCAGCGCGATCCCGGCTGCCCGCTGCCACGGCCGCCCGTCGGGCATCGTCCAGCTGAACATGCGATGGACGACGTAGCCGGCGAGCAAACTCGCGAGCCCGCCCATCAAAAACGTCGCATCGGCCGGCCGGCGGAACAGCTTGACGCCGGGGACGATTTCATAGGCGACACGAAAAAACGGCGTGAAGCCGCCAAGCGCGTAGAGCGTTACGACGATCAGGCAGACGGTGAAGAAGCGGACCTCGCGGTCCCACAGGACGCCACGCATGGCGCCCACGATCAGCAGCAGGATGGGAAGCGCGCCGATATACAACTGGCCCACATTCTGGGCGGTGAACAGGCCGGTGTTCTCCCACGTGAAGCTCGGCGGGCCCCAGAATTTCTCCATCTCGCCCGCTGCGCCGAACAACTGCGGGATCAGCGTCGTGACGACTAGCGCCGGGTGCAGGGAGCCGGCCGCGGCACCGGCATAATCGATCGCCGGCCGGTTCGATTGCCCGGCCAGCAGCAACGTCAGTGTCAGCGGGATTGCGATCAGGGCAATGCCGGCGAGCGCGCCTGCGCTGAGCGGCAGAAGCGACGAGCGCAGGGCGTTCTGCCAGTCGCGCGCGGTGACAATGTGCCAGACGGCATAGGCCATCAGCAGATAGATGCACAGCAGGCCGACCTGATCGCGGCCGATGATGATGACCGCGGCCACGGCGCCAGCATAAAGGCCGTTGGGCCAACTGCTGCGTTCGAGCGCACGTTTGAGGAACACCAGGGCGAATGGCAGGTATGCGAGGCTCAGCACCTGGCCGAAGTGCTGCAGGCGCCACGCCATCGACGCGCCGAAACAGAACCCGAGTGCGGCGATGACCGCGCCCGCCCAGTGCCAGCCCAACTCGCGCACCAGCCACAGCAGGCCGAGGCCGCCCGCGAGTACCGAAAGCATCACCGTCGTGTCGATCGCCCACAAGCCCGGTGCGTTGTCGAGCAGGGCGAGGATGAGGAAGGGCGGCGAGAATATCAGCGATTGCGGGTCGGCGATCTGCGGGTGGCCGGCGAAGTTGTGCGGCGTCCAGAACGGGCTTTCGCCGCGCGCGATGCTGGCGGCCAGGAACTGCACCTGGGGCGCGAACTGCGCCTTCGCATCCCACGGGATCGTATAAGCGCCGGACAGCCACGGCCACGCAAACACCACCCAGGCCAGCGTAAACAATGCCGCCACCGGCAGAAACGGCCAGGCAGCCGGCGCTTCGTCGAGCCCGAGCAGCACTTCGGCCCGGCCGCGGCGTGCTTCGGCATTGCGATATCTGAGCGATGACACGTGCGGGGTTCCCTTTGCCTCGGGCGGCACCATACATATGGCACGACGATGCGAACAATCGCCAATCATGCCATCTGGCGGGCGGAAATAGGGTGTACGATCGGCGCCAGAGGTTCGATTGCCCGGAGGCATCCCGTGACGATATCCCCCGCCGACCCGTGCGCCAGCATTGCGGCCGCAGACCCGGGTCGGCCGTTCGTCGTCGCCCAACTCGGCCAGTCGCTGGACGGGCGCATCGCGACGCCGACCGGTGAAAGCCGCTGGATCAACCGCGACGCCGCCCTCGACCACGTGCATCGCCTCCGGGCGGCCGTCGACGCAGTGGTGGTCGGCATCGGCACGGTCGTTGCGGACGATCCGTTGCTGAACGTGCGCCGCGTGCAGGGCCGCAATCCCGCACGCGTCGTGATCGACCCATCGGGACGTCTGCCGCCGGGAGCGCGATGCCTGATCGACGACGGCGCCCGCCGCCTGGTGGTGCGCGCGCTCGATGGACCGCCGGCACCGGCCGGCGTCGAAGTGGTGCGACTGGCCGCCAAGGGCGATCCGATGTCGCCGCGGGCGATCGTCGATGCCCTGTTCGAACGTGGCTTGAAGACCCTGCTGATCGAGGGCGGCGCCTGGACCGTATCTGGCTTCATCGATGCGGGCGCGGTCGATCGCCTGCACGTACTGGTCGCACCAATGATCCTGGGCTCCGGCAAGACCGGTCTCGCGTTGAAGCCGATCGCGCGCCTCGCCGAGGCGCGGCGCCCGGTGACGCACGTGCACTTGCTTGCGGATGGCGACGTTCTGTTCGATTGTGATCTACGACAACTGCTAG
>JAKFWF010000052.1 GCA_021730785.1 Hyphomicrobiaceae bacterium | reverse complement strand
GGCTTCAGGCTGTCATGGTCGAGCGAATCGCGTGTCTCGGGCGGCATCCCGAGCTTGAATCAGGCGATCCCGACGCAATCAATGCCGGCACCGCGAGTCAAACCGACGCAGGGGGTGAGCAGTTACACCAGCACCGCAAGCGGAAGTGCGATGCTTGCTGAAATGATGAAGGGCACTCGCCAATCAGCGGGCATGTGACGCAGCACATAACTGCCTTTAAGCGCGGCAGTCAGGAGCGTGGCTGCCAAAGTACATATCAATGCTCGCACAGGCAATGTGTCTGCTCGCCCCTTCATGGAATTGAAACCGGAGAACCACCACGACGCTTCAACAACGAACCAAAGCTGCTGGGAAAGAAGTAACCGGGCAGATCCTTAAAGAACGGTGCCGTGTTATTGAACACTGAAGAGCTGCATTTTGCGCAATACCCCGGAAGACACCCGCCACGTCCTTCAATGTTGTCGATAATCTTCTTTTCCTGAGCGGCGGTAGTCGCAAAGGCTATTACTTCCACATCCGGGCCATCTTGCCGTTGGTAGTTTACGTAATCACTAAGATTCACGTCATCCCCAAACAAAGCTTGCCCGCTACCGATTGTGTCTTCTCTATAACTTCCACCTGGATCATAAAGTGCATTTCCAGACGGTCCAACCACTACCACTCCCACGTGCCCCGTATATCCATTCGTATTTACTACCGCATACGTCGTGCGACCATTGCGGTCTACAAAACGCCATGGTGCAGCCCTGGCATACCCATACACACTCGGCCCATCGACAAACCCGAGCGGATCGGGCTGGGTGTATCGCCCGACCGTTGGATCATAGCTGCGGTGCCAGTTGTAATGCAGCCCCGTTTCCAGCTGGAACCACTGGCCGGGGAAGCGGGCGTCCAGGGACGCGCTGCCGGTGATCGCGTGCACGCCGCCCCAGGGCAGCCACACCGCGTCCCACACGGCGGCCTTGGTCGACGTCGTCATCCGCACCGGCCGGTTGAGGTGGTCGACCGACACCCACCAGGTTGCCGGCGAGGCGCCGTTCACCGCGTCGACCACGGCGAGCGGCCGGTCGACCTGCGTGCGCGACGCCATGGTCGGCGCGATCTCGGTTTCGGGCAGCCAGATGTACTCGCGCACGGTGCCGGTGGCCCCGGTCGCGCCGCCGCCGGCGGTCTCGGCGATCACGTTGCCGAAGATGTCGTGGATGAAGTGCGTCGTGGTCACCGGCGTGGCGTTAGTCGCCTGGCGGATCGCCAGTTGCTCCATCGCGTTGTACGTGTAGCCATACGTCAGCGCGCCGACGGTCGCGCCCGACAGGCGGTTGCGCCGGTTGTATGTATACGTTTTGTTGCCGCCCAGCCCGTTGTCGGTGAGCAGGTTGCCGGCGCCGTCATAGGTGAACGAACGGACGGTCGACCCGCCGCGCACGATCTGGCTCACGCGGTTGTTGGTCGGCGCATACCCCAGCGTATCCGTGGTCGCGACCGTGCTGGCCGGCGGCGTCGCGATCTCGGTGGTGCGGTTGCCGACGCCATCGTAGTAGAACGTCCGCTTGCCCCACGGCCCGTCCGCATTCTGCAGCCGGTTGGCCGGCCCGTAGGCGCACACCTGGTTGTTAGCCGCCGCGACGTTGTCGAAGATGTTGGTCAGGTTCAGCCGGTCCGCCCGCGTGTGCGCGCGGTTGATGACGCTGGTCGCACCGTTGTAGACGCCCAGCACGTCGAGCTCGTAATCCAGCGTATGCGTGTTGAAGTCGCTGAGCCCGTTGCCATAAGCCATCGCCTGCACCAGCCGCGACAGGGGCTGGTAGGCGATTGCGCTGGCAAGCGTCACGCTCGCCGCCGCCGCGTTCTGCTTGGTCGTCACCTGCGTGATCCGCCCCACCGTGTCGCGGTAATACGTGACGATGCGGCCGGAGGGGCTGCGCAGCAGGGCCGCGGCCCTGCACCCGCGTCAGGGCACAGCCCCGACACCCCAGCCTTCTATCTGTAAGAAAGCGGGCGGGTTCGGGAGGGCGTCCCTCCCGAGCGGGTGCGGGCGGCAGCCCGCTCGCGGTAGCAAAAGTGCAGAGATCGACGCGGCGGAAGCGCTGCCGGTCGGCACTCGGGGCGCCACTCGGGGACAGTTACCGATCCGAGAGAACCCCAGCGTTTACGGTCAGATATCGAAATTCGGTACTTGTCCCCGAAGGAAACGTCATCGCCCGTATCGGCGCGCATCCGATCAACCGGCTCGCCGAGCTGCTGCCCTGGAACTGGTCGCCACCGGCGACGCGTCTTGGCGAGCCCACGCGACGCACCAGCGTCGCCGCCTGAGATGGGCTCAGTCAAGCGCAAAATGCCACCGTCAGCGCAGTCTCGGGCACACGCCTACCTGTTCCGCGCCATCGCGCTCGGCCTCTCGCCTTCGGGGTAAACCGTTGGGCGCGTTCGCCCAATCCGCCGCCGTGCCGTGGCACGCCCCCCCCCCGCGTTGCACAGCGAGTGACCGCAGCAGCCTCCCCCGGGGCTGGTAGCAAACGCACGACCATCAGTTCAGGCCGCGAGACGCCCCTTTGATGCATGATCCAGGGTGAGCGGTGCCCGAGATCGTGCGCACCTCGTTCGTTGCATTTAGCGAAATACTGCAGGGTCTCGCGGATTCCGAAACGACAGAAGCGCCACCTGCACGCCGTATCCGATCGCAGGAATAAGGGCAAACGGATTGTACCATCCCCAGCGCGACCCAAACCTGAGCCTATCAATCTTCGATATCAAATGCCCTTGTTCAGCTGCCTTATCGAAGTGCTGCAGTGCGCTCGGTACATCTTTTACGACACCACAATCGCCGTGCGCTAACAAATGTCCCATTATGTAATTTCCGAAGAAATCACCGTTGTCTACTAATTCGGATGCCAACTTAGCCGTTTCAGCTTGGCCTTGATCATATAAAAATCGACACAACCGCCGCTTAGCTTCGATGCTGCCGGCTTCGACTGCCCTCCTCAACCACAGCAATGCTCGACCGGCATTGTACTCTAGTGAACCGTGTCTGTCGTAAGCCCAGCCAAGATAGAGCTGAGCCTCCAAATTGCCCTCCCCTGCAAGGCGTAGTGCCTCCTCTTCGCTCGGCCATGAGTTTACTTGCTCCTGTGGTCCGATCATCATTTTGCATCCGTTGATCCGTGACGCTAACCGCCGCGTGGCGGCGATGGCGGCGTGGGCGGCGGTGTCGATCCTCCACCACTGGTCGGAGGAGGCGGTGGCGAATTACCTCCAGGACCAGTTAGTGGCGGCGAAGCCGAACCACCTGTGCCACCGCCCGTTTTGGGTGGTCCTTGGATTGTGCTCGCCGGTCGGGTGATAGGCGGGGGGGAGGGAGGCACGCGTGTCGTGGCCTTGGTTCCAGTCAGCACCTGATACGCTACCAAACAAGCTTCTAACAACTTGCGAACCGTGTTTGCGGAGATGCGCAATCCGTCCGGATCTACGAATACCTGCGGACTCCCGTTCGCATACCCATACACACTCGGGCCATCCACGAACCCGAGCGGATCGGGCTGCGTGTACCGACCCACCGTCGGATCGTAGCTCCGGTGCCAGTTGTAGTGCAAGCCGGTCTCGAGCTGGAACCACTGGCCGGGGAAACGCGCGTTCAGCGTCGCCGTGCCCGTGATCGCGTGCACGCTGCGCTCCTTGGTGGCGCGCGGCGACTCCCGTTCCGGAAGCCGGCCGCCGCGCGCGCAAAGTGGCAGCCATACCGCGTCCCACACCAACGCTTTCGCCGACGTGGTCATGCGCACCGGCCGGTTGAGGTGGTCGACCGACACCCACCAGGTGGCGGGCGTCGCGCCGTTCACCGCGTCGACCACGGCGAGCGGCCGGTCGACCTGCGTGCGCGAGGCGCTTTGGTGGCGCTTCGGATGCCCACCCACATCCGCGCGGGTCGGCGCGATCTCGGTCTCCGGCAGCCAGATGTACTCGCGCACCGTGCCGGTGGCCCCGGACGCGCGCGCATGCCTATCGGCGGCGGACAAGCCGAAGGCGGGAGCAAAACCGCCCCCCACGGCCAGGACCGAGACCAAGGGGCACGGGCGCACCGAGACGCGCGTCGGCGTCGTGGTCGCGGCGAAAGGCCTCGCCGAGCATCACGAATTTCCGGGATTGAAGGCGTTCGGACGCGTCACCGCGACACGCGAGAGCGACGGCGAAGTCACGACCGACGTGCGCATCTTCGCGCTGTCGAAGAGGCTGTCGCCCGCGAAACTGCTGGAGACGGCGCGTGCGCACTGGCAGATCGGGAATGCGCTGCACTGGCAGCTCGACGTGTCGTTCGGCGCGGACGCCGCGCGCAACCGACGGGATCACGGCCCGGCCAACATCGCTGTGCTCCGCCGCCGCGCCCTCGACGTCGCACGCCTCGATCCCGCCAAGGGCTCACTGACCACCAAGCTGAAAAGCGCCGGCTGGAACCACGACATCATGCTGGAGATGCTCGGCCGAATGAGTCATTTGCGATAGCCCTGGCTTCTCTCGCCACATCTTGTGCCGATCGATTTCACTGCCGGCACCATCGAGCTTGAAGCCCAGTAATTCACACATCAATCACACCGTACGAAAGTCGCCCCAATGACCTGCGCGTCAATTCGCACACTCTCGTTCACGATGCGGTCAACCAGGTCTCGGCCAACGTTTCGCTGCCGGTCGGGCTCTTGATGATGCGGGCATTGTCGATGCGGGTCATGGGGTGGACCTCAGGTGAGCGAGGGAAACGGATCGGCGGGTGCGGTGGCGTCTGCGGCCGTCTGGATCAGTCTGCCGGACTTGACCAACTCAGCCGCCGCCGCAAGATCTGGCGCCATGTAGCGGTCGGGGCCGAGCTTTGGCACTCGGACACGCAGTTGCGCGATCACACGGGCGAGCGGCGCGCTCGTCGTCAGTGGTGCGCGCAGCTCGATGCCCTGGGCCGCCACCAGCAGCTCGATGCCTATGATTTGGGCGAGGTTGTCGTTCATGCGGGCGAGCCGCCGCGCCGCGTGGGCTGCCATCGACACGTGGTCTTCCTGGTTGGCGCTCGTCGGCGTCGAATCCGTCGAGCAGGGGTTCGCCAGGTGCTTGTTCTCAGCGAACAGCGCCGCGGCCGTCACTTCAGCGATCATGAAACCGGAGTTCAAGCCGGGCTCCGGCGTGAGGAACGGCGGCAGCCCGAAGTTGAGAGCAGGGTCGACGAGCGTCGCGATGCGCCGTTCGGTAATCGCGCCGATCTCGGAAACAGCCAAAGCGATCTGGTCGGCAGCGAAGGCGACCGGCTCGGCGTGGAAGTTGCCGCCCGAGACGATCTCGCCCGTCTCGACCAGCACCAGCGGATTGTCGGTGACGGCGTTGGCTTCGATCACCAGTGTTCGAGCGGCAGAATCGAGCAGGTCGAGGCAGGCGCCCATCACTTGCGGCTGGCAACGCAGGCAATAGGGGTCCTGGACGCGCTCGTCACCGTCGAGATGCGACAAGCGGATCTGGCTGTCAGCCAGCAGCATCGTCAGCGCGTGGCCGGCCGCAATCTGTCCTGCATGTCCGCGCAGGGCCTGGATCTCCGGCCGGAACGGCGTGGTCGAGGCCATGGCGGCGTCAACGGTCAGCGCGCCTGTCAGCAGCGCGTTTCGAGCAAGATTGTGGGCGTCGATCAGTCCGGCGAGCGCCCACGCGGTCGAGAACTGCGTACCATTGATCAGCGCCAGCCCTTCCTTGGCGCCGAGCGTGATGGGCGCCATGCCAGCGGCCTTGAGAACTTCGCTCGCGGGCCGCGGTCCGTGCGCCGTGAGCACGAAGCCTTCGCCGATCATCACCGCCGTCATATGCGCGAGCGGCGCCAGATCACCGGAAGCGCCCACCGACCCCTGGATCGGCACCAGCGGGCAGATGTCGTGCGCCAACAGCGCTTCCAGTTGCTCGATCACGATGCGGCGCACGCCCGACGCGCCGCGGCCGAGCGAGATGATCTTCAGCGCCATCATCAGGCGCACGATGCGCCGGGGTGTTGCGTCGCCGACGCCGCAACAGTGCGACAAAATCAGATTGCGCTGCAGGGTTGCCGTGTCGGCCGGAGCGATGCGCTTCGAGGCGAGCTTGCCGAAGCCGGTGTTGACGCCATAGACGGCGGCCTTGCCGTTCGCGGCATCGGCGACGATGTTCGCCGCCGCCTCGACCTTGGGCCAGAACGTGGCGTCGAGTTTCGGAATTGCGCCGCCGGCAGTCGCGGTGAGATCGGCAAGTGTGACCTGTCCCGGTCGCAGCGTGAGTGGAATCATGAGGTGGTGCCCTCCAGCATACCGCCGTAGACCCGCGCATAGAGCGGACTGCTACCCATCTCATACACGAGAGCGGCCGGCGACAGGCTGTCCCAAATCGCGAGATGGCACCGTGCGCCAGCCTTCAGAACGCCGATGTCGGTGCGGCCCAGCGCCTTGGCCGCATTGCGCGTGACGCCGAGGATCGCCTCCTCGACGGTGAGGCCGAACAGGAGGCAGGCCATGTTCATCGCCAGCCTGAGCGACAAAATCGGCGACGAACCGGGGTTGGCGTCCGTCGACACGGCCATGGCGACATTGTGCCGGCGAAAGTGAGCGATCGGCGGCTTTTGCGTCTCCCGCAGGTAGTAGAAGGCACCCGGCAGGATGACCGCGACCGTACCGGCCTGGCCCATCGCCATGGCGCCGGCCTCATCCGTGTATTCCAGATGATCGGCGGACAGCGCACCGTACCGGGCGGCCAATGCCGCACCACCGAGGTTCGACAGCTGGTCGGCGTGCAGCTTCACCTTTAGGCCGTGGTCCTTCGCCGCATCGAACACGCGGGCCGTTTGCCCACCGGAAAAGGCGATGCCCTCCATGAAGCAGTCGACCGCGTCGGCGAGGTTTTCCCGCGCAACCGCAGGCATCATGTCGCGGCAGACGAGGTCGATATAGCGGTCCTTGTCACCGTTGGCCTCGGGTGGCAGCGCATGGGCGCCAAGAAATGTCGTCGTCACATCCAGCCGATTACGCAGCGCCGCAGGCAGGGCGCGTGCCGCGCGCAGTTGCTTCATCTCCGATTCGAGGTCGAGCCCGTAGCCGCTCTTGACTTCGATCGTGGTCACACCTTCGGCCATCAAGGCACGGGCGCGTTTTATGGCCAGCTGCGTGAGTTCGGCCTGAGATGCAGTTCGCGTAGCTTTCACGGTCGACACGATGCCACCGCCAGCCTGCGCGATGTCGGTGTAGCTGCGCCCTGCCAGCCGCATTTCGAACTCGTCGGCTCTGGTGCCGCCCCAGACGAGGTGGGTATGACAGTCGATCAGGCCGGGCGTTAACAGACGTCCGCCGAGATCCAGCGCAGGCTCTGCGCTGGCGGGGGCATCCTTCGCCGGTCCGACCCAGGTGATGCTGCCTGTCGCATCGGCGTGCACAGCACCATGCTCGATAATGCCTAGTCCCGGCAGCTTCGGGTCCATGGTCGCAAGGCGGGCGTTGGTGAACACCGGCATGGGCGCGCCTTTCAGCTTGGCGGTAAACATTGGTAGAAGGGTCTGTGGTTGCGGCGCGGAGGTCAAGGGGCATGATGGGAGCATCGATCGGCGGCACGACGTTGCCCGGCATGGTCAATCTCCACAGCCACGCGTTCCAGCGCGGCATGGCCGGTCTCGCCGAGCGCGCCGGAACCAGCGATGACAGCTTCTGGACCTGGCGCGACGTCATGTATCGCTTCCTCGACCAGCTGACGCCCGACGACGTCGAGGCGATCGCCACTTTGGCCTATGTGGAGATGCTGGAAGCGGGCTACACCCGCGTCGTCGAGTTCCACTACTTGCACCACGACGTCGACGGGCGCCCTTACGCCAATGTCGCGGAGATGGCAGAACGCGTTGCCGCCGCGGCGAGTGCTACGGGAATTGGCCTCACGCTGCTGCCGGTGTTCTATGCCCAGGGCGGCTTCGGCGGCGAGCCCGCGCTGCCGGCACAGCGGCGGTTTGTCACCACGCTCGAACGCTACATCGGCCTGCACGAAGCCTCGGCCCGAGCCTTGAGTGCTTTGCCCGGTGCGCTGATCGGCATGGCGCCGCACTCGCTGCGTGCAGTAACGCCGGATGATCTCGCCCGCGCCGTGACGAACTATGCCGGCGATGGTCCAATCCACATCCATGTCGCGGAACAGGAACGGGAGGTCGCCGAGTGCCGCGCCTGGTCGGGCCAGCGGCCGGTCGAGTGGCTGCTCGATACGGGGCTCGTCGACGACAGCTGGTGTTTGATCCACGCGACCCACGTGTCGCCGGCCGAAATCGCGCGGATCGTGGCGTCGAAGGCCGTGGTCGGGCTGTGCCCGATCACGGAGGCGAACCTTGGCGATGGCATATTTCCTGCTGTGGATTTCCAAAACGCGGGCGGTCGGTTTGGTATTGGCACAGATTCTAACGTATTGATAACGCTGGCAGAAGAATTGCGCACTGTGGAATACGGCCAGCGGCTGCGCGACCGGCGCCGCAATCGGCTCGCTCCGGCCGGGCAGTCGGTCGGCCGGACGCTGTTCGACACGACACTGGCCGGCGGACGCCAGGCAGCTGGCATTGCGGATTGGCCCGATGGTGACCACATCGTACTGGGCAATGCCGTTGAATTGGCGGGCCGCAGCGGCGACAGCGTCCTCGACGCCTGGATCTTCGCAAGCGGCCGTCCGCTGGTCAACGAAGTCTGGGTACGCGGCGCTCGCGTCGTCGACGGCGGACGGCACGTGCAGCGCACCGCGGCCGAGACGCGCTTTGCCACAACCATGGCGCGTTTGGCTGCCATGGTGTAGGCCGACTTCAAGACTTGCTGGCCGACGGCCGTCGCACAGCCGTGATTTGCGCGTGTTCACCGTCTGCCCCCATATCCGACGCTGATTGCGAATCACGGAGCATGCCGCTTTGAAAACGATGGGTTCGATGATGGCGATCGCAGCGGGGTTGTGCGCGCTGGCCGCTGGCAGCGCCGCAAACGCCGAAGTGGCGTCGCCGTGGAGCGAAGGCTTCAAATCGAAGACGCGGATGGTGGCCGGCAACGTGTCGATGGGCGAAGGTCCCGGGCGAATCTACGCCGGGATCGAGGTCGCGATCCCTGAGGGCTGGAAGACATTTTGGCGCAGTCCCGGCGATGCCGGCGGCGTGCCGCCGTTCTTCGACTGGGCGGCATCCGAGAACCTGGGCAGCGCCAAAGTGCTCTATCCTCAGCCTTCGCGCCTGAAGGATGCGAGCGGCGAGGCGGTGGGCTACAAGACGTCCGTCGTGTTCCCGGTCGAGGTCACGCCGAAGGACCCGAGCAAGCCCGTCGTGCTCAATCTGGCGATGGAATTCGGCGTGTGCCGGGAAATCTGCATTCCAGCCGAGGCCAAACTGTCGCTCGCCATGCCGACCGCAAGCACTCCGGCGCCGCTGGTGCTTGCCGCCGCGCTCGACGCCGTGCCGCGCAAGACGGCTGACCGCCGCCCGAACGATCCGGAACTCAAGGCCGTGCGCGCAATCCTCACCGGCGACAAGCCGAAGCTCGAGATCGATGTCGTGTTCGCCGGCCAGCTCGCCGGCGCCGACGTGTTCGTCGAGGCCCCGGACGGCATTTATCTCAGCCTGCCGAAGCGGGTGCCCTCGACCCCCGGCGCAAACGTCACCTTCGCCATCAATCTCGACACCGGCGTCGAGGCCGCTGAATTGAAGGGCAAGACGCTGCTGATCACCATGGTCAGCGCGTCCGGCCAGTCGGAAGCGACCTGGAAGGTCGACTAAGCGCCATCGTACCGTTAGGGTGCCGCGCGGTATCATCCTAACAGGAGACGACAGATGGCGATCAGCATTGGCGAAAAGCTGCCCGAAGCGACCTTCACCATCATGGGCGAGGAAGGTCCAAAGCCCGTGACCACGGCCGAGTTCTTCGGCAACCGGAAGATCGCGCTGTTTGCCGTACCCGGCGCCTACACGCCGACCTGCAGCAAACAGCACATGCCGGGCTTCGTCGCCAACTCGGCCGAGCTCAAGGGCAAGGGGCTAGATGCCATCGCCTGCACCGCGGTCAACGACATCTTCGTTTTGACCAACTGGGCGAAGGATACGGGCGCCGAAGGCAAGATCACCATGCTGGCCGACGGCAGCGCCGACTTCGCCAAGAAAATCGGCCTCGAAATCGATCTCATGGCGCGCGGCCTCGGCATCCGCTCCAAGCGCTATTCCATGATCGTCGACAAGGGCGTGGTCACCGTCCTCAATGTGGAAGAAGCGCCGCCCCAGCACGACAAGTCGAGTGCCGTGACCTTGCTCAGCTGCAAGTTCTGAGTGGTGAGTGAGCGTGAGGTCGTGAGTAAGCGTCAGTCGTGCGGTCGTCGCAGAGCCACTTCGACCTCACGCTCACTCACCACCTCACGACCTCACGATTTCCCCGCCCTGATCGCCTCGTCCGACTTCAGGAACGCTGCCACGTCGGGCGTCAGCGGCGGCGCGTCGGCCTCGACACCGATCTCTCGCATGAGCCGTGCTACGGGAAGAAACGCTTTTGCCTTGCGATCATAGAGCCCGCCCTTGAACAGTGCGCGCGAGGCAACCTGCCCGGTGCGCGGGCCGGACGCGAAGCGCAGGATCTGCTCCATGACGACGGTTACGTCGCTCCAGGCCAGCAGCTTGGTTTCGAGCGTATAGCGATCGAACATGCGGAGTTCACGCCGGAAGCGGATGGCGATGCCGCTGGCGATCGGCGTCCAGCCGTTGCGCACCAGCGGCCGCCACAGGCCGGTGCGCACCATGAAGTCGAGGCGGCCCAGATCCATGATCGCGAGATAGCGGCCGTTGTTCATGTGCATCGACACGTCAAGGTCGGTCGGCCAAACGCGTAACGGCAGGATCGACACCGCGTGCGTCGACTCGAGCTTCGGCCGGCGCCAGGCGGTCGCCAGATACCAGAAAAGTCGCAGCCAGAGGTTCATGCGCGTGCTCCAAAGTGGAACCCCGCGCCTAGCGGTCGAGTGGGGCGGCATCAAGGGCGCAAAGTGCGCCGTGCACAGCCCTCACCCGGGTGCAGCCCCTTGCGTCGCAGTGTAGACGGCATAGAGCGATTGGCTGGCCGCCATGAACAGGCGATTGCGCTTGGGCCCGCCGAAGCAGACGTTGCCGCAAATCTCGGGGATACGGATGCGGCCGAGCAGTTTGCCCGCAGGGCTCCACACCGTCACGCCGGAATAGCCGACGCTGCGGCCGGCATTCGACGAGCACCACAGATTGCCGTTCACATCCGCGCGCACACCGTCGGGACCGCATTTCACGCCGTCGACCATGAAGTCGGTGAACAGGCGGCCGTTCGACAGCTTGTTGTCGGCGCCCACGTCGAACACGTGCATGTCGCCCTTGCCGCCGGGTCCCGTGTCGCCTGGTCCCTTGCCAGTCGAGACGACATAGAGCTTCTTGTAGTCGGGCGAGAAGCACAGGCCGTTGGGATCGGGCACCTGGTCCTCGGTGACGACGAGGTCGACGCGGCCGGACGGATCGATGCGGTAACAGTTGGTCGGCAGTTCGCGCCTGGCGGAACCGATCTCGGGCGGCTGGCCGAGGCGGTTCTTGATCAGCCCGCCCGGGTTCGACGGGCCGCCCGCCGCGTCGTTGGTGCCCTCATACAGCTGGCCGCCATAGGGCGGATCGGTGAACCAGTAGCTGCCGTCGGGATGGGGCACCACGTCGTTCGGCGAGTTCAGTTTTTTACCGCCGAAGTTGTCGGCCAGAATCGTCGCCGACCCGTCGAGTTCGTAGCGCACGACCCGCCGCGTCAGGTGCTCGCAGGACAATTGCCGGCCCTGGAAGTCGAACGAATTGCCGTTCGAGTTGTTGGACGGCGCGCGGAACACACTGACCTGGCCGTTGTCTTCGAGCCAGCGCATCTGGCGATTGTTGGGGATGTCGCTCCACACGAGGTAGCGCCCCTGTCCGTTCCAGGCCGGCCCTTCCGCCCAAAGGGCGCCGGTCCACAGGCGCTGGATTGGTGCATTCGGCTGGGCGAGACCGTTGAAGCTCGGATCGACGGCGATCACGTCGGGGTCCCAGAAGTAGGTGTTCGGCGCGCCGCCGGGTGCGAAATCGCGCGGCGGGCTGGTGACCGTGCTGGGTGGTGCTACTGGCCCGGACTGTGCAGTCGCGGTCTTGGCACCAAGGGCGAGGATGGCGGCCCCCGTGCCGGCGGCCTGCAGGATGCGTCTTCGGCTCAGGGGGGAAGTGCGAGCGTCTGCGGATGCGTCAGCCTCGGCCATCGGTCGTCTCCCGGAAACTGCAGTTTCTCGTTTCGACTTCACGCAATCGAGAGGATGGGTCCGCGCAGGCGCATGCGTCAAGCGGATCGACGCAAATTTCTACCGTCAGCGCAGTTTCAGGCACACGCTTACATAGAAAGAAAGTGGGTGGATTCGGGAGGGTGTCCCTCCCGAGCGGGCGCGGGCAACAGACCGCTCGCGGGAGCGAAAGTGCAGACATCGACGCGGCGGAAGCGCTGCCGGTCGGCACTCGGGGCGGCACTCGGGGACAGTTACAGTTCCGAGAGAACGCCAGTGTTTACGACCAATTATCGAAATACGGTAACTGTCCTGGAAGGATCCGCACGGTCAGCCAAAACGCGGCATCTGAGAAGGCGCGACGACCGCAGTCCCGAGCCCTCGCTTACGAAGGCCGCGTTAGCACGCCGCTGAAAAAGGTTTTTCGTCCCCAGCGCGAGGGCCGCAAGATCTACGATTTCAAGTTCGAGGCTCCGGCGCAGACGCGAGGCGCCGACCGCATCGATACACCTTGGCTGTGGGGGCTCGCGGCGGAAACAGGCGGCACGGAGACGCTGCATGCCACCAGATTGCGCATCGACTAGCAGGACACCAGCATTGCCGCGGCAGCGACCGATTTGCGTCTTGTTGATGCGCCATCGGGTACGGCCAAGTACCCGCACCGACGCTGCCACGTAAGGTGATGCGCCCAGTAGAGCGATGTGTGTCGCTTACGCGAATAAGAAGTCGTCTGCGGTTACATTCGCATGGGCGACACCAAGGACGGTGATCGTCGTTCCGGCCAGGTTGCCGTTAGTAAATGTGATCAACGCCGAACTATTTCCGGAGATCTGGATGGCCCCGCCGATCGAGGCCGCGGTATATCCGAGGTTTGCCAGGTCGATATGGTCACTGCCTTGGCTGAAGTCCACAATCGTGTCTGCTCCTGCGTTCCCTGCAGTGTAAGCGAAGCGATCAGCTCCACCTAAGCCATACAGAGCGTCGCTCCCAGCCCCGCCGATCACCACGTCCGCGAAATTAGAACCAAAGATCAGATCTGCTCCACCGGCACCATCAAGGGCTAGGCCAACCGAGTTGTTGTTGCCATACAGCGTGTTATCAAAGTCGTTACCGACGGCACTGCTAGCTCCGCCATAGATCACAAGCTGTTCGACATTATCGGCCAGCGAGCTGATGTTGTAGTTTGCATACAGGGTGTCGAATCCTTGTCCCGCCACTTCGGTAATGACGTCCGCGCTCGACGTGGAATAATACTGGTCATCACCAGCACCACCGAGCAACTGATTGGCGCCGCCCAGCCCCTGTAGAATATCGTTTTCGGTGCCACCTCGAAGTGTGTCCGACTGATTGGAGCCAATGAGCCAGTCGTTGCCGCCGCCGCCATCGAGCGAAAGACTGTTGCCTGAATTGTTGCCAAAAATGTTGTTGTTGCTGTCGTTGCCGATTACCGATGCGGCCTCACCATAGAGCACAAACTGCTCAATGTTATCTGCGGTTACTATGCTGGCTTGAGTATAAATCGTGTCCAAGCCGCCATTCGATGCCTCAATTAATACATCGCCTTGCTCAAACAAGTAATAGACGTCGTCTCCCGCGCCGCCAATCAACGTGTCGACGCCATCAACTGAATAGAAGGCCAGAAGTATATCATTGTCGTCCCCACCGTCGATGCGGTCGGCATAGTTGGAACCGTAGAGGACATCATTGCCGCCCAGTCCGATGAGGGTCACGCCGCCAATGTGGAGGTTTCCGTAAAGATAGTTGGTGTTATTGTTGCCAGTGGCCGTCACGTTCGCAGCACCATCTGTTAGAAGTAGCTGTTCGACATTTGCGGACACGGTGTAGTTGACAGAAGAATAAACCGTATCGAACCCGCCGGTCGCCACACTGGCATTCGTCTCGGTGACCACGTCTGTCGTCGAGTCTACGTAATAAACGTCGTTTCCGTTGGCGCCGTCCAGCGAGTCGTCGCCGGCCCCACCTTGCAAAACATCGTTGCCGGCACCGCCCCGCAGTGTGTCATTGCCGAGACCTCCATCGAGGAAGTTATCAGCGCTGTTGCCGGTGACCGTATCGCTGCCCGAGCCGCCGATGCCATTCTCGACGACTGCTCCGAGTGCAATCGATAGATTGGCGATCTGCCCGCCGGCGTTCGAAAACGTTCCCGCTACCAGGCTGAGGGTTTGGTTTGCCGAATAGCCGGACAAGTCGATCGTATCGTTACCGCCGCCATCCCAGATGCTCAGTACTGGGCTCGAGTTGGTTGCAAAATCGTAGATCCCGCCGGCATTCGAATTGAAGCCGTAGGTCGTGTTGCCGGCGCGAGTTGAAAAATTGGCACCATAGATCTGCTGCAAAGCATAGATATCGTACAGCAACAGGGATTGCGGGTAGCTGTTAAAGCTGCCACCCGTGTTCGATTCATCGAAATAGCTCAAGACAGTATATTGCTCAGAGTCCTGGATGAACTGCGCGCTATTCGCATAGATAATCGAGACGCCTGCCGCGGCGTTATAGAGGCCTGGATGCGACAAGCCCACCGAATGGCCGATCTCGTGCAGGATGGCAAAGTCGCTGTAGCTGCCAGGGGGAAGGCTCGTTGTCGAGACCGAGGTTGTGTTCAAGCGCACATCCCCTGCATCAGCCGTGCTGCCAGGGAAGTAGGTATATGCCCCCGAACCATCGGTCGACGAACTATAATTCGAGATCAGAATGGTCGCGTTATCCGAGTAACCAGTCGGGTTGACGCGCTGGAAGTTGATGTTTGCAACCTCGCTGTAGTTCGCGAGTGCCGCCTCGACGGCGGCAATTTCCGCGTTGCTCAGCTGCGAGAATGGCGCCGCAAAGTCATCAGCGTCCACGCTATTTGCGAAGGTCTGCCTGTAGGCATAGGTTACGGTCGCAGCCGTGCCGGGTATTGTGTTCCAGGACAGATTACTGTCGATCACACCGGCGCCCATCTCGATATCGAACGAAGCTCGGTTGCCGGTGTTGAAGGAAACACCGTACTGGCCTGCAGAAGAGTTCGCAAACGAACCAGCATCGAGGTAGTAGGTTCCACTGGTCGTCGCGGTGAATGTCAATATGGAATTGAGGTTTGGTAAGCCATCGTCGTTCAATGTGATTACAGTCGTTCCATTCGTGTCGTAAAGCCGCAGGAACGTGTCGTGAACGTTGTTCGTGCCAGTGCCGACCTCGGCGAACGTATACTGCTGGCCGGCGACCAGGTTGACACGATACCAATCGTGGTCGGCACCTGTCGACAACACGCCCTGCGCGGTTTGACCAAGACCCAAGGTGTAGGTTGTCGTCGCACCGCCTGCCGCGTCGATCGTCTCGATGAAGTTTGGCACCTTTTACTCCCTACATCTCGCGCGTGGCCGCCCTGCCTGGCGCAACGTCGTCCACATGTGGCGCTACTGTCGCAACATGATCCATATGAATACAGACTGGTACACTAGCAGCTCACTTTCACGCCGGGCAAGGTCTAGCCGCAAAGGCGACTTCACTATGGCGGCCGAGAGTCTCTGCGTTGCTGCAGGGGAACAACACGAACGCGAATGGAATGGCGGTCAAAGCGGGCCAAGCGGCGAAAATTTTACCCCCTACGCACCCCAGCTCCAGCACCACTCCGGTATCGAACTGTGACGTGGGATCGCGGTGAGAACGGGCGTAGCTGGCAAAACCCGCGCTTGACCCTCGCCATGGCCATGTCAGCCCGATACCCTGTCGCCGAAGCGATTCCGTTTCTGGTCCCGTTCCGACAGGCACTGCGACAATGATCACCGAACTGGCGCGGGCGAAAGTCAACCTGACGCTCGAAATCCTCGGCCGCCGCCCCGACGGCTACCATGAACTCGCATCCCTCGTGGCCTTCGCCGACATCGGCGATCAGATCACGTTCTACGAGGGCGTGCCCGTGGGCGTCACGGTGACCGGCCCGTTCGCGCCGACGATCGCCGGGGAAAACCTGATCGCGGTCACGCTGCGTCGGCTCGCCGAGGCCGAGCCGCGGCTCAGGCTCGGTGCCGTCACCCTCGACAAGCAGTTGCCGGTTGCAGCCGGCATCGGCGGCGGCTCAGCGGATGCCGCAGCCGTGATCCGTGCGGTGCGGCGCAGCAATCCGGAACTGGCCAGCAGCGTCGACTGGGTGACGATCGCCCGCTCGATCGGCGCCGATGTGGCCGTGTGCCTGGCCAACAGCACTGCGTGGATGACCGGCGTCGGAGAAATCGTGACGCCGCTGCCCGGCTGGCCGACCCTCGGCGCCGTGCTGGTCAATCCGCTGAGCCCCGCGCCGGCCGACAAGACCGCGCAAGTCTTCCGCCGGCTGGGTGCCCCGTCGCTTGTGCACGGACAGCGCCGCGAGCCGCCGAACTCGGGAATAGGCGCCATCGATTTCCTGACTGCCCGCGGCAATGGCCTGGAGCCAGCTGCAATTGCCGTGATGCCGGTGGCCGCCGCCGTCAAATCGGCGTTGCTCGGCCAGACCGGATGCCGCTATGCAGCGATCTCAGGCGGCGGCCCGACCTGCTTTGGCATCTTCGATGATCCGCTGCAGGCAGCCGTCCGCCTCGCCAACGACGAGCCGTCGTGGTGGGTGCGCGCGGTGAAGCTCGGTTGACGGGACGCTACACGGCCGCCCGCCCGTCGCGTGCACGTCAATAGGCGCGCGCCACGCAGAAGCCGACCACATCCAGCAGCGCGCGCTTGGCCGGGCCGTCGCGAAACACACTGAGCGCCGCGCGCGCGTCTTCGCCATACTTGCGCGCCCGCTCCGCCGTCGCCTCGATCGCCTTGTGGCGCCGCATGAGGGTGATCGCGTGTTCGAGGTCGCCCGGCTCGATCACGCCTTCGGTCAGGGTGCGCGCCCAGAATGCCCGCTCCTCCGCCGTGCCGCGGCGATAGGCGAGAATGACCGGCAGCGTGATCTTGCCCTCGCGGAAATCGTCGCCGACCGATTTGCCGAGCGTGGCGCTGTCGCCGCCGTAGTCGAGCGCATCGTCGACCAGCTGGAAGGCGATGCCGAGCGACCGGCCATAAGCCCGCAGCGCGTGCGCTTCGGCGTCCGGCCGCTGGGCGATGGCGGCGCCCACTTCGGCGGCTGCGGCGAACAGCGCGGCAGTCTTGGCGTCGATGATGGCGAGATAGCTCTCCTCGCTGGTGGCGGTGTTCTTGGCGGCCGCCAGTTGCATGACCTCGCCCTCGGCGATCACGGCGGCCGCGTTCGACAAGATCTTCAAGGCCGGCAGGGAGCCGACGTCGACCATCATGCGGAAGGCCTGGCCGAGCAGAAAATCGCCGACCAGCACGCTCGCCTGATTGCCCCACAGCAGGCGGGCCGCCCGCTTGCCGCGGCGCACATCGCTCTCGTCGACCACATCGTCGTGCAGCAACGTGGCGGTGTGCATGAATTCGACGGCGGCTGCCAGGCGCACATGGCACTCGCCACCGTAGCCACACAGCTTTGCCGACGCGATTGTCAGCATCGGACGCAGGCGCTTGCCGCCCGAGTCGATCAGGTGGTGGGCGAGTTCCGGAATGAGCTCCACATCCGACACCGCCTTGTCGAGAATGATGCGGTTGACCCCTGCCATATCTGCTGCCACCAGCGCCAGCAGCGGCGCCAGTCCGTCGGTCTGGTCCGGGTAGGTTGCGATGGATGCGGCAAGGCCCATGGCTGCCATCCTGTCTGTCATGACGTATCTGCGCTATAGTGTACTGCTCATTCGCTCATGGCCCTGTCCGGCATAGTGCCGCAGCGGCGAAGCGAAGCTATAGGGCTAATTTCCACCGATGCGAGAGATAATTCGCTCCAACGATCCTGTCCTCATGGGCTTTGCACTCGTCCTGCTGCGCGATGCCGGTTTCGACGCGGCCCTGGTCGACCAGAATATGAGCGTCATGGAGGGCTCGATCGGTATCCTGCAGGGCCGCCTGCTGGTCGCAGCCGACCAGTGGCAGCGGGCGGTGCGCGTGCTCGAGGACGCCGAACTTGGCCAGTGGGTGAACCGCGATGTCGCAGGGTGACGGGATGGTTCCAGCGGCAACAGCCGATGCGTTTCTAGGTGGCAAGCTTTTGCTTCTGCAACCCGAGGGCGGCTATCGCGCCGGGCTCGACGCGGTAGTGCTGGCCGCAGCCATAGGGGTCGATCCCGCACAAGACGCACGGATTGTTGATCTTGGCGCCGGTGTCGGTGCGGTTGGCCTTTGCCTGGCCGCGCGGGCGCCGGCTGTGCGCGTCGTGCTGGTCGAGCGTGCAGCCGAACTGGCAGCGTTGGCGCAACGCAATATCGCAGCCAACGGACTGGCGGCGCGTGCCCGGGTGATCACTGCCGATCTCACCCAGCCGGCGGCCGTCCTGGAGGCGGCGGGGCTCGAGGGCGATTCGTTCGACCATGTGGTAGCGAACCCGCCATATCAGACCGAAGGCGAGGGGCGCATGCCCACCGACCCGTTGAAGGCCGGCGCGCACGTGATGGCGGCCGGCGGCATCGATCGCTGGGTGCGCACCGCCGCCCGCCTCGCCAAGGCAGGCGGTACGGCGACCGTGATCCACCGGGCGGATGCGCTGGGGGAACTGCTGGCAGCTTTCGCCGGCCGCTTCGGTGCGGTGACGGTGCGACCCGTTCATCCGCGCTTGGGAGAGCCTGCGATGCGCATCCTCGTCGCCGGCATCAAGGGTTCGCGTGCCCCGCTGCAGCTGCTGCCCGGCCTCGTCGTACACGAGGCGACTGGCCACGGCTTCACGCCGCAGATGCAAGGCATTCTGCGTGACGGGCGGCCGCTGATATGAGCAGGGAGTGCCAGCCGCGCGGCCTTACATTCCGCCGCGAACCGTCTTAGTCTCAGGCCCGACACAACCGCGAGCCGGCGTTTGCAAACGGCCAACGCCCATGGCATCAGCGCGGGCAGGCGCGGCGCCCGACAATCGAGTCGCGCGAGGAGCATCGAGCATGTCCCAGTCCGCCGCACCAGCAGGCCCCCACGATGAGACCGCCGACCCGACCGACTATGTGCAGAACGGGCTGATCCTGATCGGGGCGAGCAAGTCCGGCCGGCAGTTCGCGCCCGAGATGATCGAGCTGGCGCTCGCCAACCGCCATGGCCTCGTCACGGGGGCGACCGGCACCGGCAAGACCGTGACCTTGCAGGTGATCGCCGAAGGGTTCTCGGCGGCCGGCGTGCCGGTGTTTGCCGCCGACATCAAGGGCGATCTGTCCGGCATCGGCGTCAAGGGCGAGAAGAAGACGCACCTCGTCAAGCGGGCCGAGGAAATCGGCCTCACCGCCTATGGCAACATCGCCTTCCCGGTCAGCTTCTGGGACATCTTCGGTGAGAACGGCAATCCGGTGCGGGCGACCGTCCACGAGATGGGCCCGCTGCTGCTGTCGCGCCTGCTCGACCTGACCGAGCCGCAGGAAGGCGTGCTCAACATCGCCTTCCGCTGGGCCGAGGACGAGCGGGAGGCTGGCGACGAGAACATGATCATCGATGATTTGAAGGACCTGCGCGCCATCATCGATGAGATGGGCAAGCGGGCGGCATCGCTGCGCTCGAAGTACGGCAACATCGCGCCGGCAACCGTCGGTGTGATCCAGCGGCGGCTGCTGGTGCTGGAGGAACAGGGTGCCGATCTGTTCTTCGGCAAGCCGGCGCTCGACATCCTCGATTTCGTGAAGCTCGCCCCCGACGGCCGCGGCGTGATCAACATTCTCGCCGCCGAAAAGCTGATGAACACGCCCAAGCTCTACGCTACCTTCCTGCTGTGGATGCTGGCCGAGCTGTTCGAAAAGCTGCCCGAGGTCGGCGATCTGCCAAAGCCCAAACTCGTGTTCCTGTTCGATGAAGCGCATCTGCTGTTCGACGGCGCGTCGAAAGCCGTCCTCGACCAGATCGAGCGCGTGACGCGGCTGATCCGCTCGAAGGGCGTCGGCGTCTACTACGTGACGCAGAGCCCGGGCGACGTGCCGGATAAGATCTCGGCGCAGCTGGGTAATCGCATCCAGCATGCGCTCCGCGCGTTCACGCCGAAGGAGCAGAAGGCGATCCGCGCCGCCGCCGAGACGTTCCGCGCCAATCCCGATCTCGACACCGAGCGGGCGATCCAGGAGCTGAAGGTGGGTGAGGCGCTGGTGTCGTTCCTGCACAACAAGGGCGAGCCGTCGATGGTACAGCGCACGCTCATCCGCCCGCCGATGTCCCGCGTCGGGCCGTTGACCCAGGACGAGCGCCACGCGCTGATGGCCGCCGACAACGCCAATCAGCAGAAGTACAAGGAATTGATCGACGAAGAGAGCGCGTTCGAGCGCCTGGCCGATCGCAACACGGTGGTCGGCAAGGCCAAGGAAGGCGTGAAGACCGCGTTCAGCAACATCTTCAAGTGGACGAAATAGCTGATCACCAAACTGCTTGCGCGTAACCGACAGGATAGGGTCCAGGAACTAGCCCTCAGGTCGGGGTGCGCGAGGGGCGAAGCCCATCGACCTGGCCGGCCCGAGGCCCAGCGGTGACATCCGGGATAAAGATCGCGCCATGCCGCGCGGACTCGACCGCGGCACGGGGCAGCCGGGTGACGCGCTTTGGCAGGTCCTCACCAGTTACCGACCGTGGCATGTTGATGGGGTGACAGGCAGGGCGATTGCATGAACGAATAAATTGGCAACGCTCTCTCGGTCTTCACTCCCTCCCCCCTTGAGGCAGGGTGATTCAATTCACCGCATCGTATTGCACAGCGAACAAGTGTCTTCAGGTCTCCCGAGCCAAGGAGACCGACGATGACGACCGGCACGTTGTTCGAGGCGCTGTCCGCCATCCCCGATCACCG
>JAKFWF010000015.1 GCA_021730785.1 Hyphomicrobiaceae bacterium | reverse complement strand
CCATATTCGCCCCCGCCCAAGCAGTGCTACACTCTGGCCGCACCCCAGGCCCGAGGACCAGCCGCCATGTCGTTCGTCAATCCCAATCCGTTCACCACCCGCCCCGAGATCGACGGCACATTCGGGGTCGCCGCCACCACGCACTGGATCGCAACCGCCGTGGCCATGGGCATCCTGGAACGCGGCGGCAACGCCTTCGATGCCGGTATTGCGGCCGCCTTCACCTTGCAGGTGGTCGAGCCGCATCTGTGCGGACCCGGCGGCGACGTTCCCGTCATCCTGTTCGACCAGCGCCAGCACAAGGGCGCCGATGCGCCCGTCATCGTCTGCGGGCAGGGGCCGGCACCGGCTGGCGCAACAATTGCGCACTATCGCGGCGCCCTGGGGCTCGACATCATTCCGGGGACGGGGCTGCTGGCCGCCTGCATTCCCGGCACATTCGACGCATTCCTGCTCATCCTCGAGCGACACGGCACCATGAGTTTGCGCGACGTGCTGGAAGCCGCCATCGGCTATGCCCGCAACGGCCATCCGATCGTCGAGCGGGCGGTGGCGACCATCGACACGGTCAAGGACCTGTTCAAGACGCACTGGCCGACCTCGGCCGAGGTCTACTTGCCGGGGGGCAAGGTTCCGACCCAGGGCACGCTGTTCCGCAATGTGCGCCATGCCGAAACCTACGAGCGCATTCTGAAGGAAGCCGAGGCCGGCGGCGGCAACCGCGAAGCCGTCATCCAGCGCGCCCGCAAGGTCTGGTCACAGGGCTTCGTTGCCGAGGCGATCGACGCGTTCTGCCGCAAGACCGAGGTGATGGATGTCAGCGGCCGGCGCCACAAGGGCGTGCTGACCGCGCAGGACATGGCGACCTGGCAGCCGACGATCGAAGCGCCGGTGCATCTCGACTACAAGGGCTTGCGCGTGTTCAAGCCAGGCCCGTGGACGCAAGGGCCCGTGCTGCTGCAGCAGCTGGCGCTCCTCAAGGGCTACGACCTCGACAAGCTATCGGCCACGGACCCGGATTTCATCCACCTCGTGATCGAGTGCGCCAAGCTCGCCTATGCCGACCGCGAGAAATTCTACGGCGATCCGCTGTTCGCGAAAGTGCCGATGGAGACGCTGCTCAGCGAAACCTACAACGCCGAACGCCGCCGGCTGATCGACCCCGCCCGCGCCGACATGGACCAGCGGCCGGGCACCATCGCGGGCTTCGGCGGCGACGTGATCATGAAGGGCATCTCCGAGGGCCGCACCGCCGTCAGCGCCTCAGGCGCCGGCGAGCCGACCGTCGGCCGCATGGGCGAAAGCCGTGGCGACACCGTGCACATCGACATCATCGACAAGGCCGGCAACATGTTCTCGGCCACGCCGTCGGGCGGCTGGCTGCAGTCGTCGCCGGTGATCCCCGCGCTCGGCTTCCCGCTCGGCTCCCGCGCGCAGATGTTCTGGCTCGAAGAGGGCCAGCCCGGCTCGCTGATGCCGGGCAAACGGCCGCGCTCGACACTGTCGGTCGGCATGGCCTTCCGCGATGGCCGCCCCTACATGAGCTGGGGCACGCCGGGTGGCGACCAGCAAGATCAGTGGTCGACGCAATTCCTGCTGCGCCACGTGCACTGGGGCATGAATTTGCAGGAATCGATCGACGCGCCGGCCTGGCACATCGAGCATTTCCCAGCCTCGTTCTGGCCGCGCGCCGCCCGCCCCGGCGTGGTCGCGCTCGAGGATCGCCTGCCCAAAGCGACGATCGACGAATTGAAGCGCCGCGGCCACAAGGTCGAAGTCGGCGGCGCCTGGAGCGAAGGCCGCCTGACCGCCGCATCGCAAGATGGCGTCCGCCGCAAGGCGGCAGCCAATCCCCGCGGCATGCAAGGCTACGCCGCCGGCCGCTGAGGATGGGCGTTTGGGGCCGGCGTGATTCTCGTGCATGATGCTGCGCGGAATTGATGCCACATAGATTTCAAGGTCCATGCATCAGGATGTCACCGATCTGCGGGACTTCTACGCCCGTCCCATGGGCCAGATCGCGCGGCGCGTGCTCCGGCGGCGCATCCGTGCGCACTGGCCGAACCTGAAGGGCCAGACCGTGATCGGGCTCGGCTTCGCGTCACCCTACCTCGGCAGTTTCCGCGGTGAAGCCCGCCGCATCGGCGCATTGATGCCGGCGACCCAGGGCGCGCTCGTGTGGCCGTCCAAGGGCGATGCCATGAGCGTGCTGGTCGAGGAAGAGCGCCTGCCGCTGCCCGATAACGCGGTCGATCGACTGCTGGCGATCCATTGCCTCGAAACCGCAGAGCGCGTGCGCCCGCTGCTGCGCGAGATGTGGCGCGTGCTTGCCCCGGACGGCCGCTTGCTGATGATCGTGCCGAACCGGCGCAGCATGTGGGCGCGCCTCGACCACACCCCGTTCGGCCATGGCCGCCCCTACAGCCGCGGGCAGCTCGAGAAGATGCTCGGCGATGCGCTGTTCACGCCGATCGACTGGACCTACGCGCTGCACATGCCGCCGTTCGAGCGCAAGTTCGTGCTGCGCCAGGCGGCGAACTTCGAGCGGCTCGGCACGCGCGTGACCCCGACCTTCGGCGGCGTGATCATGGTGGAAGCCAAGAAGGAAGTGATGGCGCCGATCAAGCCGGGCCTGAAGGTCGCCCGTGCGCTGCCTGCCAAGGGGCGGCTGGTGACGGCTGGCGGCAAGCCGCGCACAATCGAGCCGGGGTGAGGCCGTGGCCGTGCGTCGACCTGGGAAGCCGAAGGCGGCCGGCACTGCACTCCCGACGCCATCGACGGTCACGCTGCCGCCCGTGTTCACCGCCTGGTTCGAGCGGCGCGGCTGGAGCCCGCGCCCGCATCAGCTGGCGCTGCTGGAGGGCGCCAAGGCTGGCCGCTCGACGCTGCTGATCGCGCCCACTGGCGCTGGCAAGACGCTTGCCGGCTTCCTGCCGAGCCTCGTCGATCTGACGACGCAGGCCGACCGGTCGAACCAGGGCGCCGGCCTGCATACGCTCTACATCTCGCCCTTGAAGGCGCTGGCAGTAGACGTCGCCCGCAACTTGACGACGCCCGTCACCGAGATGGGTCTCGCCGTCGACATCGAAACGCGCACCAGCGATACCTCGACCGCCAAGCGCGCCCGCCAGCGCGTGAAGCCGCCCGAAATCCTGCTCACCACGCCCGAACAGATCGCCCTGCTGCTGAGCCACGAGGACGCGCACTTTCTGTTCCGCGACCTGAAGGTGATCATCCTCGATGAACTGCATGCGCTCGTCGCCTCGAAGCGCGGCGATCTGCTGGCGCTCGGATTGGCCAGGTTGCGCGCACTGGCGCCGGGAGTGCTCACGATCGGGCTGTCGGCGACGGTGGCGCGGCCATCGGAACTGCGCGCCTACCTCGTGGCCCAGACCGCGCCCGACAGCCACATCGCGCTCGGCGACCTGGTGATGACGGCGGGCGGCGCGAAGCCCCACATCACGATCCTCGAATCCGACGCGCCACTGCCGTGGTCGGGACACACCACGCGCCATGCGGTGCCGCAGATCTACGCCGCGGTGAAAGCCCACAAGCTTTCGCTGCTGTTCGTCAACACGCGCAGCCAGGCTGAACTCCTGTTCCAGGAGCTGTGGAAGGCGAACGACGACAATCTGCCGATCGCCCTCCACCACGGCTCGCTCGAAGCTGGCCAGCGCCGCAAGGTGGAGGCGGCGATGGCAGCGGGGCGCATCAAGGCGGTGGTGTGCACCTCGACGCTCGACCTCGGTATCGACTGGGGCGACGTCGACCTCGTGATCAACGTCGGCGCGCCGAAGGGGGCGAGCCGCCTGATCCAGCGCATCGGTCGCGCCAACCATCGCCTCGATGAGCCCTCGCGCGCGATCCTGGTGCCATCGAACCGCTTCGAGGTGCTCGAATGCCGCGCCGCGCTCGATGCGGCCGAGGCCAACGTGCCGGACGTGGCACTCGTGCGGTCCGGCACGCTCGACGTGCTGGCGCAGTTCGTCATGGGGGTTGCCTGCAGTGCGCCGTTCCAGCCGGACGCGCTGTTCGCGCTGGTGCGCTCGGCCGCGCCCTATGTGGAACTGTCGCGGGGCGATTTCGACAAGGTCGTCGATTTCGTCGCGACCGGCGGCTACGCGCTACGGGCCTACGAGCGCTATGCCAAGCTGCGGCCGGCCGGGGATGGCGGTTTGCGGCTCGCCCACCCGCGGCTTGCCCAGCAGCACCGCATGAACATCGGCACCATCGTCGACAGCGAGATGCTGAAAGTTCGCCTGGTGCGGGCGGGCCAGCGTCCCCCGTCCGCCGATGGCAAACCGGGGCGGGGGAAGCCGCTGCGTGGCGGCCGGATGCTCGGCGAAATGGACGAATGGTTCGCTGGCGAGATGAGCCCCGGCGACACGTTCGTATTTGCCGGCGAGATCCTGCGTCTCGAAGGGGTGCGCGACAGCGAGGTCTACGTCTCGAAGTCGTGGGCGAAGGACCCGAAAATCCCGAGCTATCCCGGCGGCAAATTCCCGCTGTCGACGCACCTTGCAAGCCGTGTGCGCGCCATGCTGGCGGACCCGGCGTCATGGCCGTCGCTGCCGCTTCCGGTTGCCGAGTGGCTCGCCCTGCAGGCAGCGCGCTCTTCTCTGCCCGGCATCGACGACGTGCTGGTCGAGACGTTCCCGCGCGGCGACCGGCATTATCTCGTCGCCTTTCCCTTCGAGGGGCGGCTCGCCCACCAGACGCTCGGCATGCTGCTGACGCGGCGGCTGGAGCGGGCGCAGGCCCGTCCGCTCGGCTTCGTCGCCAACGACTACGGATTGTCGATCTGGGCGGCCGGCGACCTCTCGGCCATGATCGCGGAGGGCCGCCTCCCGCTCGCGCAGCTGTTTGCAGCCGACATGCTCGGCGATGACCTCGAAGCCTGGCTTGCCGAGAGCACGCTGATGAAGCGCACGTTCCGCATCTGTGCGGTGATCGCGGGGCTGATCGAGCGGCGGCATCCGGGGCTCGAAAAGTCCGGCCGGCAGGTGACGTTCTCGACCAACCTGATCTACGACGTCCTTCGCCAGCATGACCCGCGCCACATCCTGCTGCAGGCGGCATGGGCCGATGCGGCGAGCGGCCTGCTCGACATCGCCAGGCTGGGCGAGTTCCTGGGTCGCATCGAGGGCCGCATTCGCCACGAGGCATTGACGCGGGTGTCACCACTGGCGGTGCCGATTCTGCTCGAAATCGGCAAGGAACCCGTGATCGGTCAGGGCGCCGAGAGCTTCCTGCGCGCCGCTGCCGAAGCCCTGATCGCCGAGGCGATGGCGCCGCCGTCATGATCGGCGGCGCGGGTGACGGCGGGGCGCAGACGCTCCACCGTGTCACATGCGTTTCGCGACTTCCTCGAGCATGACTTCGGTGGCGCCGCCGCCGATTGATTGCACGCGCGCGTCGCGGCTCATGCGCTCGATCGGGCTGTCGGCCATGAAACCCGTGCCGCCGTGGAACTGTACGCAGTCATACATTACTTCGTTGACGAGTTCGCCGCAGTACGCTTTCACCATCGACACTTCCTTGGTGGCGTCGAGCCCCCGGTCGGCCATCCAGGCGGCATGCAGCGTGAGCTGGCGACCGGCCGTGATCTTGGCCTGGAGCATCGCAAGGCGCTGGCGGATCGCCTGCTTCTCCCACAGGGGCTGGCCGAACGCGCGCCGCGTCTTCACCCAGTCGAGCGTCAGGTCGACCGCGGCTTGCGCTTCGCCCATGGCCATGGCGCCGAGTACGATGCGCTCGTTCTGGAAGTTCTTCATGATGGCGTGGAAGCCGCCGCCCTCCGCGCCCAGGATGTTGGCGGCCGGAACGCGACAGTTTTCGAAGATCAGTTCGGCGGTGTCGGACGAACGCCAGCCGTGCTTGTCGAGCTGCCGGCCGACACGCAAGCCCGGCGTGCCCTTCTCGACAAGGAACATGGTGACGGCGCGGCTGGGGCGATCTGCGCCCTCGACCTTCGCAGCGACGCAATAGAGGTTCGCGTGCACGCCGTTCGTGATGTAGAGCTTGGTGCCGTCGAGGACGTAGTCGGCGCCGGTGCGGCGCGCCGTGGTGCGCATGCCCTTCACGTCCGAGCCGGCGTCGGGCTCGGTGATGGCAACCGCGGTGATGACGCTGCCGTCGATGATGCCCGGCATCCAGCGCGCCCGCTGCGCTTGCGACCCGGCACTGAACACGTGGACAGAAGCCATGTCGGTGTGCACCAGAACGGTGACTGCGACGCCGGCATAGGTCGAGCGGCCGAGTTCCTCGGCGAGCACCACGGTTGCGAGCGTATCCATCTCCGAGCCGCCATAGGCCGCCGGATAGCGGATGCCGAAGAAGCCCAGCGCGCCCATGCGCTTCAAGACCGCGCGCGGGACAAAGCCGGCCGTCTCCCAGGCCGCCGCGTGCGGCTTGATCTCGACCTCGACGAAGCGGCGGACCTGGTCGCGCAGCAACTCGTGTTCCGGGGCGAAGTAGGGGGATGCGGGGGCGGCCGCAGTGGCCAGCGCTGCATGCGTGGGACTTTGCGATGTCATGGAGCCTCGATGCGCGATCCGTCGTGTTCCTGCCATGGTACCCCAAGCCTCAGTGTCGTACAGGCGCGAATGCCAGACCGCATGCCAACACCAGGCGGTGTGGCGGCTTGCCGTCGCAACGATTAGCCGGCACGATGCCAGGCGACCCCAAGCCGACCGACAACCAGGATGTTGCCCCATGATGAAGCTTCTGTCGTCACCGCTTTCGCCCTACGGCCGCAAGGTGAAGATCACCGCGCGCGTGAAAGGCGTGTTCGATCAGATCAAGATCGAGCAGGCCGACACGAACGCGCCCAACAACAGCGTCCTGAAGAAAGAGAACCCGCTGTCGAAAATTCCCGTGCTGGTGCTGGACAACGGCTCGCAACTCTATGACAGCCACGTCATCTGCGAGTATCTGGACAGCCTGAAGCCTACGCCGAAGCTGTTCCCGGCGGCAGGCGCCGAGCGGTTCAACACGCTGACCCTCGGCGCGCTCGGCGATGGCATTCTCGATGCAGCGCTGCTGCTGGTCTACGAGCGCCGGTTCCGCCCCGAGGACAAGTGGGTGGCGAGCTGGATGGAACGCCAGCAGGACAAGATCGACGAGTCGCTGCTGCACCTGGAAACAAACCCGCCGCTATGGGGCGCCACCCCCAACTACGGCCACATCACGGTGGCAAGTGCGCTCGGCTATCTCGATTTCCGGCACGAGGGCAAGTGGCGGCCGAAACACCCAAAGATGGTCAAGTGGCTCGATCAGTTCGCCAGCACCGTGCCGGCCTTCGGCGAGACCAAGCCGGTCGCGTGACACTCCTCGTCACCTAGGGAGATCGCGCAAGGGCTGCCTGACGTCGCGCGCCCGATGACAGGGGAGCGCCCATGTCCAAAGCTTGGTTGGAAAGTGCGGGCGGGCTTGTCCGGCAACCGGGCCCGGCGCCGTCGCACGACGAGCATGCAGCGCCAGGAACGCGCGCGGCCGTTATCCGATCGCGAGCAGCCGCTGCCGCAGCTCGTCGGGCGGGGCGAGGGATGTGCGCGATCGCTTGTCGAAGATCACCAGGGTGCACTCGCCGGTGCCGACGCAGGCGCCGGACGCCGCATCGAACACGCCATGCAGCATGTGCAGCGACTTGGTGCCGACGCGATGGACGCGGGAGCCGACCTCGGCAGTCGCCGGATAGGACAGCTCCTTGAGGTAGTCGATGGTCGTGCGCACCAGCACGATTTCGAGGTCGGTGCGGCCGTTCGCCTGCAGGACGGGATAGATCAAACCACAGCGCGCTTCCTCGAAGAACATCGGCATGGCGGTGTTGTTGGCGTGGCCGATGGGGTCGAGGTCGGCATAGCGCACCGCGATCCTGGTCCAGTTGCGAAAGGTCGCGCGGACCCTCAGGTCCGGCTGTGTCCCTTCTGGCGGCTGTTGGTTCATGATCGTCCCCGCTGAAGCTGCTGCGGTTGCTCCAACAGCCCAGGTTGCGCGAAGCGTTGCGGCCGTCAAGCCGTCACGATAGATGTCAGCGCTTCCAGACGCCGGAGTGAACTGCCATGGCCCGCGACATCATCATCGCCCCCTCGATCCTGTCCGCCGATTTTGCCAAGCTCGGCGAGGAAGTGCGGGCAATCGACGCCGCCGGCTGCGACTGGATTCACGTTGACGTGATGGACGGGCATTTCGTGCCCAACATTACCATCGGGCCGCAGGTGGTCGCGGCGCTGCGTCCGCACTCGAAGAAGATATTCGACGTACACCTCATGATTGCACCTGCCGATGCCTATCTCGAAGCCTTCGCCACGGCCGGAGCCGACATCATCACCGTGCATGCGGAAGCCGGCCCCCATTTCGACCGATCGCTGCAGCTGATCCGCGCGCTTGGCAAGAAGGCGGGCGTGGCAATTAATCCGTCGACGCCTGAAAACGTTATCAGTTACGTCCTCGACCGGGTCGATTTGATCCTGGTAATGACGGTCAACCCGGGCTTCGGTGGCCAGAGCTTCATCGCAGCCATGGCGGACAAGATCCGGCGTGTGCGGCAGATGATCGGTACACGTCCAATCCACCTCGAGATCGACGGCGGCGCGACGCCCGAAACAGCGAAGATCGCAGCCGCTGCCGGCGCCAATGTGCTGGTCGCGGGCTCGGCGGTTTTCGCGGGTGGTAGATACCAGGCGAATATCGCCGCCATCCGCGCGGCGGCTGCCGGCGCGATCGCCGAGCGGTAGCGGTCGACTTTATGCCGGATCCCAGATGCTGTCGGGCATCGGCAGATCTGCGAAAATTTCCGCCGTCAGCGGGCGATCGGGGGCGATCGCCAGGCGATCCTGCATCGTCCACATCAGTTGCCGCGTGTGCTGACCCGCGTGCCACGTCGTACGCTCGAGAAAATCGTGCATGGTCTGTTCTGCATAGTACACGTCGGCCCGAGTCCGCCAATCCCGCGATGCCCCCTTGCTCTCCCACCAGGTGGCAACACGATCGCGCACACGGTTGCGATAGGCGAGCAGCTCCGTTTTGCTCATGGTGCCGGGCAGCGGTTCGCGGCAGTAGGCGGCGAAGGTCAGGGGAGTGCCCTCCTCGTGCTCGACGAAGGCATCGGCGACATTGAACAGGTGGTAGGCCAGTTGCGTCAGGGAGCGCGGCCGGTTCGGCAGGATCGTGCCCTCGAGGTCGGCCGGCGTGATCTGCGCGACGAAGCGGCCGGCGCCATCGACGATCGTCAGCAAACGATCTTTCAGTTCGACCGGCGGCAGTTGCCGTGTCTCCTTGTGCGCAATGCCGACCAGCCGGGCGATGTCCTTCAGCGACTGACCATCGACCCACGCCTCGCCCTTCGTGACGATCGGCACACGCCTCAATCCGAAGTGCGCCAGCTCGGCATAGGCGCTGTCATCGGTCAGCACATTTCGCGAGCGAAAGGGGATGTTGTGCCGTGTCAGATATTCCTTGGCACGCAGGCAGCTGGTGCAGCCGGGCTGCCAATAGACCGATACCTCGTGGGTCATGTCCATCATCATGTCCTGTTCACCACTTGAATGCGGCACATTCTTGCCTCACCCAGGGCAATATGGCAGCGTCCCGCAAGGATTGGCAGCACGGTTGACACAGAACCAGTGCCAAATTTGCCGACCTGACGGTCGATCCGGGGAGAGTTGCGATGAGGTTGGCTGCGGCTATGTTTGCCGCTTTGCTCGCGATGGTTGGCACAACGGTTCCAGCCAACGCCGCCCGCACCACGCTCCGGCTGACGATGCAACTGCCCATCAAGAGCGTGCTTGGGCGCAGCGTGGTGCGGTTCAAGGACGAAGTCGAAAAGGCCACCGCAGGCGGCATCGAGGTGCAGATCTTCGACAGCGGACAACTGTTCGACGAACCGGACGTGCCGACGGCAGTCAGCGGCGGCGCGATCGAAATGGGGGTCGTGTCGCTGGCGAGCTATGCCAGCGAAGTTCCGGCCGTCGAGGTGTTTCACATCCCGTTCCTGTTCGACTCGGACGCCAAGCTGCGGGCCGCCGTAGCGCCGAATTCGCCGGTCCGCATGCCGCTCGATGCCGCGATCGCCCGCACCGGGGTGCGCGTGCTGGCGTGGAATGCCTATGGCGGCACGGTGCTATTGACGCGCGGCGGGCCACTGCGCCAACCCGGCGATCTGAAGGGGCGCCGGGTGCGAATTGTCACGTCGTTGCTCGGCAAATGGGTCGAAGCCGTCCGCGGCATCCCCCTCAATATCGCTGGCAGCGACCAGTATTTCGCCTACCAGCGCGGCACCGTCGAGATCGGCATGACGAGCACCGCGCAAATCAAGGCTCGCAAGCTGTGGGAGGTGATGGATACGATCACCGTCGCAAACGTCAGTGCGGCCGAGTACATCGTGGTGATCAACACTGCAGCCTTCGCAGCTCTTTCAGACGTCGAACAGGCGATCGTCCAGGCAGCGGCCAGGTCGGCCGAGGTGGCGCTGCGCAACGACATGACGCAGATCGAGAAAGAAGCGATCGAAGCGGGTCGGCTGAACAACATGAAGGTGCACGCGCTCGATGCGGCCGAGACGCTCGCCTTCCGCAAGTCGGCCGAGGGGGTGCGCGATACCTTTCTGCTGGGTGGCGGTGCGCTCGGCACACAGGTCTACGAAGCAGCAGTGGCGTTGAAGTAATTCCAGATCAGAAACGAGGTCCACATGACACCAAGAGCCACCGCCCTGCGCCGCCTGCTAAGCGAGGACAAGTGCCACATGGTGCCGTCCTGCTGGGACGCGCTGTCGGCGAAGATGATCGGGCAGGCGGGCTTTGCCTTCACCTTCATGAGCGGATTTGCCGTCTCGGCTGCGCGCCTCGGCGAGCCAGACCTCGGGCTGATCTCCTATAGCGAAATGGCCGATCAGGTGCGCAACATCTGCGCGGCGACCGCGATGCCGGTGATTGCCGACGGCGACACCGGCTGGGGCAACGCGCTCAACGTGGAGCGCACGGTGCACGGCTTCTTCCAGGCAGGTGCTGCGAGCATCATGATCGAGGACCAGGTCAGCCCGAAACGGTGCGGGCACACCAAGGGCAAGCTGGTCGTCGAGCGCGCCGACGCGCTCGACCGCATCAAGGCCGCGGTGTTTGCCCGCGATGCTATCCGCAAGCGCGGCGGCGACATCATGATCCTGGCACGCACCGATGCACGCGCCGGCCACGGGCTCGATGAGGCGATCTGGCGGGCCAACGCCTTCCGCGACCTCGGTGCCGACATCTTGTTTATCGAAGCGCCCCACTCGGCCGCCGAAATGGAGCGCATGATCAAGGCGGCGCCCGGCATCCACCTGGCCAACATGGTCGAGGGCGGCGCCACGCCCATTCTGCCGATGAACCAGCTGCGCGAACTCGGCTACGGCCTCGCGATCTTCCCCCTTACCCTGTTGTCGGCCGCCATGCGATCGATCTTGAACGGGCTCGCGGTGATGAAGGCCGGCGGCCATCCAGCCGGCGCTGTGATGGACTTCGCCGCATTGCGGGCCGAAGTCGGATTCGACGCCTATTACGCGGCCGAGCAGCGCTATGCGGGCAAGCGGGAGGGGTGAGTTCGTGACGCCCGCGCCGTTCCGCTTCTATCTCCGTGTGCGCTACCAGGAATGCGATGCCCAGGGCGTGGTGTTCAACGCCCGCTATGGCGACTATGTCGATGTCGCGACCATGGAGTTCTTCCGCGCGCTTGGTTTCGCCGATGAAATTGCAACCAACGACCTCGACATGCAACTCGTCCAGCAGACGACGACATGGAAGGCACCGGCTCGCAACAACGACGTCCTCGAAATCGCGATCACGGCGCTCCACCTCGGCACGACGTCGTTCACGCTTGAAGCGAAATTCCGTATCGCCGGCCGACCAGACGTGATCTGCAGCAGCGAGACGGTTTATGTCCGGGTCGATCACTCGACCTTGACCAAGCGGCCCCTGGGCCAGGACCTGGCGGCGGCCTTCAACCGCGGCACGCCTGGTGTGGTGGTCGATCACGCAGGGTATCTGGCGAGATGACGCGTCGGCGGAGCACCGCCAACCCTGGTTTGCGCCCCTCTGTCAATCACGCGACCTTGGGAAGTGCGGCTGACCCGACGGCGATCAGGCGCACGGCATCGGCTGCCCGCTGCGGGCGGCCGAACAGGTAGCCCTGGGCTTCGTCGCAGCCGAGCGTCAGCAGGCAGCCGCACTGGTCCTCGGTCTCGACGCCCTCTGCCGTCGTCGTCATGCCGAGTACGTTGGCGATGTCGATCACCGAGCGCACCACGGTTGAGGCATGCGGCGTCGTGTTGACGCCCGACACGAAGCTGCGGTCGACCTTGATCTTGTCGAACGGGAAACTCTGCAGGTAACTCAGCGACGAGTAGCCGGTGCCGAAGTCGTCCATGGCGATCCGCACGCCGAGTGCCTTCAGGCGATGCAGCGTGTCGAGCGTGCGCTCGGTGTTGCGGATCAGCAGGCCCTCGGTGATCTCGAGCTCGAGCCGCGTCGCCGCCAAGCCTGTTTCACCAAGCACCGTCTCGACCGTGCGCGGCAGGTCGGGGCTCGCGAACTGCAGCGGCGACAGGTTGACCGCGACGCGCATGTGGTCCGGCCAATGCGTGGCCTGGCGGCACGCTTCCCGCAGCGCCCAGCCGCCCAGCATCTCGATCAGCCCGCACTCCTCGGCAACCGGAATGAATTTGTCCGGCGTGATGACGCCGTTGATCGGGTGGTTCCAGCGCGCCAGCGCCTCGAACCCGACAATGGCGCGATCGGCGAGCCGCACGATCGGCTGATAGTAGAGTTCCAGTTGCTCGAGTCGCAGCGCCTCGCGCAGATCCGTCTCGATGCGCTGGCGGGCCTTGATCTCCTCGTTCATCTCTTTGCGGAAGAACCGGTAAGTGCCGCGACCGGCAGCCTTGGCGGCGTACAGCGCGAGGTCGGCTGCGATCAACACCTCGTTGGTTGTCGTCCCGTCGATGGTGCCGATCGCGATGCCGACACTGGCGCCGATCAGCAACTGGTGCCCTTCGATCTCGTAGAGCCGGCTCAGGGTCTCGACGAGGCGCTCGGCCACCACTTCCGGCGACTGCTCGCGGTCGATCGTCTCCATCAGCACGGCAAACTCGTCGCCGCCGAGCCGTGCCACGAGGTCGGTCGAGCGCACCGAACGGCGCATGCGATCCGCGACCGCCTTCAGCAGCAGATCACCGACGGCATGGCCCTGGGTGTCGTTGACGATCTTGAAGCGATCGAGGTCGAGGCACAGGATCGCAAACGAAGCGGCCGGGCGATCGAGCGTGGATTTCGTCAGCCGGTCGAGGGCGTCGCTCATCACGCGCCGGTTGGCGAGCCCGGTCAGCACGTCCTGGGACGCGAGTCGGTCGGCCTCCGACTGCGCCTTGCGGCGGTTGGTGACGTCGGTGAACGTGCGCACGAATCCGCCGTCCTCGATGCGCGCGCTGCGCACCTCGAGCACCGTGCCGTTCGGCCGCGTGCGCTCGTACATGTCGAACTTGCCGGCCGCATCGCGAGGGCCGAAGACTTCCATCGGCGTCAGGGTCTCTGGCAGCGCGAGCTCGGCGAACTCGCCGCGCTCCGTCAGATCGCGGATCAGCGCTTCGAAGTTCGGCGGGCGGCTGACCGTCTCCGGCGGCAGACCGAGCAACTCGGCGCACTTGCCATTCATGATCGGGATCGAAAGATCCGACGTCACCATGATGATGCCCTGGCTCATGTGTTCGAGCGTGAGCGTCAGCTGGCGCGCCTTGAGCTTGACCTGGCTCTCCGCCTTGCGCGCCTGCCAGGTGGCGGCCGCCACCATCAGCGTGAGGGCGAAGCCGGTCAGGAGATACATGCGCAGGTTGGCGGTCGACGTGCCGTAGATGGCTTGCTCGGAGACCGACACGACCACCGCCAGGACGTGGCCCACCACCTTGCGGATCATGACGAGCTTTTCGGTTTTGGTCGTCTCGTCGAATTCCGTGAAGGAGCCGTCTTGCCCCTGGGCGATGCGTGCAAACAGCGGGCTGCCGGTGGTGTCCTGGCCAAGCGCGAACATCGACACCGAGCGGTAGCCGCCGGCGGCGCGCACGATGCCATCGGTGCCGACGAGCGCAAACGACGCGCCGGGCCCGAGGTCGATGTGGCCGTAGAACTTGGCGAAGTGGTCGGGGTTGAAGGACGCGACGACCACGCCGGCAAAGCTCTTGTCGGGGTTCGACAGCCGGCGCGTCAGCTGCACCGACCAGCGCCCGCTGGCCCGGCCGATCAGCGGCTTGCTGATGAACAGGATGTCGGTGTCGTGCTCGCGGTGGAAGCGAAAATGCTCGCGATCGCTGAGGTCGGTCGGCGGTGCCGGCTGCGGTCCGACGTTGGAGGCGCGCAGGATGCCGTCGGCATCGATGATCGCCACCTGCACGATGAGCTCGCTCAGGATATCCGACGTGCCGACGATGGCATGAAAGTCGCGCGGCGGCGCCGTCTGCTCGATGGTGCGGCGCAGGTACAGGAGCGCCTTGTCCATCTCGCCGATCGAGCGCAGCACGTTTTCCTCAAACAGCAGCGCGACGTTTTCGGTATCGCGCCGGTAATTATCGAGGTCATTGGCGCGGTTTTCGAAGTGCTTGGCGGCAACGCCGATCCACAGCAGGATGACCATGATCGCGCCGAACAGCGTGACGCTGAACCAACTGCGGGTTTGCCGTGCGAGGACTCGAAGGGTAGATGTGATCATGACCGTACTCACGCGTTTTACACGCGTGAACGGTAGGCGCAGGCCGGTTGAGAAGCAGTTGCCGGCAGGCTCTCAGCAGTCGCTGTTATCATACATATGACGACAGAGTGTGCGCCGGCCTCAGGGCTCTGGCGGCGGGCAAGGCCAGCTGCCGGGTCGCACGAGGCCGGCCGGCAGCTTTGTTGCAGCGTCCCCGCAGGCGATCTGCAGCTGCCATTGCTCAAGACCCGTCGTGCCGCTCATGTCGGTGCCTTCGATGCGGGTGAGGTAGAGATAGGCGCCGCGCAGATCGGCATCGCTCAGGTCGGCGCCGATGAGCATGGCACGCGATAGATTGCTGGCCGTGAGCTTCGCCCCCTTCAGTCGCGCGCCCGTCAGGTTGACGCGCAGCAATTGCGCCCCGCCCATCTGGGCATTCTCGAGCCGCGCCCTGATCATGTCGCCGCGCGACAATTCCACTTTCGTCAGATCGGCATCGGTCATGTTCGCATCGGTGAACCGGGTCCGCGTCCCAAACGCGCCGGCGAAATTAGACTTCGTGAGATCGGCCTTCACGAACCAGGTGTTGGCGAGGTTGGACTTGCTGAGATCAGCCCCTTGCAATGCGGCCTGACTGAAATCGGTACCGGCGAGATCGGCCTTGATCATGACCGATCGCTGCAGCCCCATGCCAACCAGGCTGAGACTGCTCTTCTTGCAGTTCGTCCAGTCGCTCTCCTTGGCGGGTTTGTCCGTACAAGCAGCAACAGCCGGCGCTTGCGCCCATAGGCACAAAGCCCCCGCCAGCGGCAACACCAGAAATGCGGTCCGAAACATAGTCCGACTCCAAAACTTGCCGGAGAATTTCTCACGGATCGAACAATTGGTCCGGGCGGCACCTTGTCCGCCCGAACCAATTGGTCCTCACGCCGCAGCTGCGAGATTGCGCAGCACGTAGTGCAGGATGCCGCCATTGCGATAGTACTCGATCTCATCGAGCGTATCGATGCGGCAAAGGATCGGGATCGTTCGCATGGTACCATCGGCCGCAGTGATCTCGGCCGTCATCATGGTGCGCGGCTTGACGGTTGCGAGCCCCTTGATGTTGACCGTCTCGTCACCCTTGAGGCCGAGCGTGGCCCAGGACGTGCCGTCCTCGAAGGTGAACGGCACAATGCCCATGCCGACCAGGTTCGAGCGGTGGATGCGCTCGAACGACTGGGCGATCACGGCCTTGACGCCGAGCAGATTGGTGCCCTTGGCCGCCCAATCGCGTGACGAGCCGTTGCCGTACTCGATGCCGGCGAACACGACGAGGGGCACGCCCTCGCTCTGGTACAGGGCTGCCGCGTCATAAATCGACATCACCTTGCCCGAAGGGTGGTGCGTCGTGTTGCCGCCCTCCTTGATCTGGCCGTTCGCGTCCTTGTTCATCGCATTCTTGATGCGGATGTTGGCGAACGTGCCGCGCATCATCACCTGGTGATTGCCGCGCCGTGTGCCGTACTGATTGAAGTCGGCGGGGCGCACCTGGTGGCCGAGTAGATACTCGCCGGCGGGGCTCTCCTTCTTGATCGAGCCGGCCGGCGATATGTGGTCGGTCGTTATCTTGTCGCCGAGCAAAGCGAGGATGCGGGCGCCGGTCAGATCAGTGATCGGCTTCGGCACCATCGTCATGCCCTCGAAGTAGGGCGGGTTTTGCACATAGGTCGAACCGGAGTTCCAGCCGTAGGTGAGGCTCGGCGTGGTCTTGATCGTCTGCCAGTTGGCATCGCCCTTGAACACGTCGGCATAGCGCGACATGAACAGATCGCGGGTGACGTTGTCGGCAATGAACTGCTGCACTTCGTGGTTCGTTGGCCAGATGTCCTTCAGCATGACGGGCTTGCCGTCGCTGCCCATGCCGAGTGGCTCCTTGGTCAGATCCATGGTGACGGAACCGGCCAGCGCATAGGCGACGACGAGCGGCGGCGAGGCGAGGTAGTTCGCCTGCACATCGGCCGAGACACGACCTTCGAAGTTGCGATTGCCCGACAACACGGCTGCCGCGACAAGGCCGTTCTCGTTGATCGCTTTTGAGATCTCCGGCTTCAGCGGACCGGAGTTGCCGATGCAGGTGGTGCAGCCGAAGCCGACGAGATTGAAGCCGACCGCGTCGAGCGACTTCTGCAGATTAGCCTTTTCCAGATAGGCCGCCACCACCTGGCTGCCCGGCGCCAGCGAGGTCTTCACCCACGGCTTCGCCTTCAAGCCCTTGGCGGCGGCATTGCGCGCGAGCAGGCCGGCTGCGATCAGCACGCTCGGGTTCGAGGTGTTGGTGCAGCTGGTGATGGCGGCAATGACCACGTCGCCGTGGCCAAGATCGAAGTCGCGGCCTTCGACGGCGACGCGATTGGCATACTCGCCGGGCTTCTTGTATTCGCCGGCAAGTGCCGTTGCGAACCCGCTGTTGACGTCACTCAGCGCAACGCGGCCCTCGGGCCGCTTTGGACCAGCGAGCGAAGGGACGACGTCGCCGAGGTCGAGGCCGAGGGTATCGGTGAACACCGGGTCCGCATCGCCGGCCGTGCGGAACAACCCTTGCGCCTTCGAGTAGGCTTCGACGAGGGCGATGCGGTCGGTCGCCCGGCCGGACATTGTCAGATACTTGATCGCTTCGCCATCGACAGGGAAGAAGCCGCAGGTGGCGCCATACTCGGGCGCCATGTTGCCGATGGTCGCGCGGTCGGCGAGCGTCATGGCATCGAGGCCCGGGCCATAGAACTCGACGAACTTGTTGACGACGCCCTTCTTGCGCAGCATCTGCGTGACGGTGAGGACGAGGTCGGTCGCGGTGATGCCTTCCTTCAGGCGTCCCGTCAGCTTGAAGCCGATCACCTCGGGGATCAGCATCGACTGCGGCTGGCCGAGCATGGCCGCTTCCGCCTCGATGCCACCGACCCCCCAGCCCAGCACGGCGAGGCCGTTGACCATTGTGGTGTGGCTGTCGGTGCCAACCACCGTGTCGGGATAGGCGTGGGTTTCAGGCCCGTAGTCCGTGGTCCACACCGTCTGCGACAGATACTCGAGGTTCACCTGGTGGCAGATGCCGGTGCCCGGCGGCACCACGCGGAAGTTCGTGAATGCGCCCTGGCCCCACTTCAGGAAATTGTAGCGCTCGCCATTACGCGCATATTCCAGCGCGACGTTTTCGCCGAGTGACTTCGGTGTGCCGAACTCGTCGACGATCACCGAGTGGTCGATCACGAGGTCGACCGGTACCAGCGGATTGATCTTGCGCGGATCGCCGCCGAGCAGGTTCATGCCATCTCGCATGGCGGCAAGATCGACCACGGCGGGCACGCCGGTAAAGTCCTGCATGAGAACGCGCGCCGGGCGAAAGCCGATCTCGCGGCCGGCCTTGCCCTTGTCGTTGAGCCAGGCCGACATGCCTTCGATGTCGGTCTTGGTGACGGTGCGGCCATCTTCATGGCGAAGCAGGTTTTCCAGCAGCACCTTCATCGAGAACGGCAGCTTGGAGATGCCGGGCAGGCCGTTCTTCTCGGCGTCGGGCAATGAAAAATAGACATAGGACTTGCCGCCGACCACGAGCGTCTTGCGGCACTTGAAGCTGTCGAGCGAAACGGGGGCCTTCATCATCATTTGTCGTCTCCATCAGCGTTTAGGAGCCGCGCCACCGGGGTGCCGATGGGAACCAGGGTCGAGAGAGGCGCCAATGCCCCTTCCGCCGCAGCTTTTGCGCTAGCGTTGGTGAACTCAGCATCATTATATAGCGAGGCTTGCTGCAGTGCGACAGTGCCACGACATAGGGTCCTGCCGGACCGACCAGCCCTGCGCAGATCGAAATCACGTTTCACACCAGGCCACCCGTTGCCTACCTCGCTCCGTCTCATCGTCGAACAAGTCAGCGTCGTGCGCGGCGGCCGGCTGGTGCTGGACGCCGTGTCGACCGCAGTCACCGACGGTGATGCGCTGATCGTTACCGGCCCGAACGGTGCCGGCAAAACCACGTTTTTGCGAGCGGTGGCGGGATTGATTGCGCCGGAAACGGGGGTGATCCGACTCGAGGGCGGCGCAGTCGACGACGACGTCGGTCGACAGTGCCACTACGCGGCGCACCTGGATGCGGTGAAATCGCGGCTCACGGTCGCCGAGAATCTCGCGTTCTGGGCGCGCTACCTTGGCGCGCCGCCGGGGCCAGCGCCGGTAGCAGCGGCGCTCGATGCGTTCGACTTGGCCGATCTGGCCGGCGTCGCTGCGGGCTATCTCTCGGCTGGCCAGCGCCGCCGGCTCGGCCTTGCCCGGATTCTGGTCGCGCACCGGCCGATCTGGCTGCTGGACGAGCCGACGGTGTCGCTCGACAGACCAAGCATCACGTCGTTCGTCCAGGCAATCGAAAAGCACAGGGCGGCTCGCGGCATCGTGATCGCCGCGACGCATGTGGAGCTCGGGCTCGTGAATGCGCGTTCACTGCGGCTGGGGGCGGCAGCATGACACGTTGGATAGAGGTCGCGGTTTCACCCTCTCCCCTGGCGTTTCGGGGGCTACGGGATTCACACATGTCGGTTGCGGGAACCCACGAGCCGAGATTTGACCGAACACTTGTTCGGCCAACTCTCAGGTGTTTTCGTCACCGCCGCGTAGGCGGCCGTCCACGACAAGCATCTCACCCTCTGGTTTCGCTGGGGAAACCAGGCCATTGCCAAAAACCCACCTTGGCCGACGCACCGAGCTTGCGGCCCGTTGTCGTGGAGGACCGCCGACGTGGCCAAGACGAGAAGGGGAGGGGTTATAATCAGTCAAATGATTTTTTAACTCGCTGTAATACCGAAATTGTTTGCGTGACGAGTCGCTTGTGTGCACGCGGTAGGTTTCGGGGGAGCGAGCAGAGGCCGGCCCCGTTTGGCCGGCCGAGGCAGAGGGGCAACTGCTTGTTCGAGCACTTCACTGCGCCTTCCGACACGCAAACTGCGCGCCGGCTGGAAAGCGCCCTTTCGTACAAGGTGCTACCTCTCACCCTAACACTCTCCCCCAAAGTGGCGGGGGAGAGGGAACCGCGGCTCGGGACGGCTGCGCCTTCCGATTGTGCAGGGTACGCATGAGCGCGTTCCTCACCCTCCTGCGTCGCGACGTGACCCTCAGCCTGCGCGACGGCGCAGCGATCGGCACCGCGCTCGGCTTCTATCTGGTCGTCGTATCGTTGATGCCGCTCGGCCTCGGTCCCGACCTGAAGCTGCTTGCCCGCATCGCGCCCGGCATCCTGTGGATCGGATTGTTGCTGGCGGCTTTGCTGTCCCTGCCGCGCCTGTTCGAGGTCGATGCCGAGGACGGCACACTCGATGCGCTCAGCCTGGCGCCGCTCCCGCTTGAACTCGTTTGCCTGGCGAAGGCTGTCGCCCATTGGCTCACCACGTGCGTGCCGCTGTGCCTGACGGCGCCGATCCTGGGCCTGATGCTCAACCTCGATCTGGCAGCCTACCCGGCATTGGCGGCAACGCTGCTGGCCGGCACGCCGTCCGTCAGCCTGCTGGGGGCCGCAGGTGCAGCACTCACCTTGCGGGCGCGGCGTGGAGGCGTGCTGATCGCATTGCTGGTGCTGCCGCTTTACATCCCGACACTGATCTTCGGCATAGCTGCAATCACCGCCGTGGTGACGCCGCCCGGCAGCTTCCTGTCGCCGTTCCTGCTGGTCGCCGCCGTGTCACTGGTATCGCTGGTGATCGGCCCCGTCGCCGCCGCCGCCGCCTTGCGCGTGCAGGGGGGATGACGGTGCGGGCGATGGCGCCGATTGACGCCATGTCGGCGCCCTTGCAAAGTCGTTCGCTGTTACCTGACGCCTGCTGGAGTTTACCCTTGGTGTTGAAAGTACTGCGTACAACCGCCGGGCGATCGCTGATCGCCGCGTCGATGGGCCTCGCGATCGCCCTGGCGATCACTGCCACGATTGCGGGAATAACGCCGGTTTCAGGGCAGGTGCGCCGGAAATCCGAACCGGCGCCGCCGGCCGAGCCGCTGCCGGCGATCGCCAATGCGACTGCCAAGTGCAGCTTCGCCTATCACGGCGCGCTTTCGGACCTCTATCGCCGCGACCTCAACGCCGCGATTACCTTCGACAAGCTCGCCCGCATACCGGAACCGGGCATGTCCGGGCGCTGGTTGTTTTGGAATAAATCCGCCAAGGCGGCACAGGCTCCGCAGGTGGCGCGTGTCTGCGCGGAGAGCGCCGTGAAGCAGGGGCGTTCGCGCTGCGTGCGCTGGGAGTTGAAGGCGCTGGACCCAGCACTGGCGGCCATCGCGAGCGCTAATCCGACATCGGAAGAACTCGCTGCGCTGCGTGCGCTCGACAGCTTTGTCGCCGACAAGGGCGCCCCCCTCGAGTTCGGCTCGAACGGGCGGCAACATGTGACGTTGCTGCGGGTCGCGAGCGAGATCGACAGCTACAGCGCTCAGCCGGCACATCCAGCCCTGTGCAACGGCGTGCCGGAGATGATGGAGTTCAAGCTCGCCCGCCTCGCCGGCCTGCGCAAACGGCTCGACGACGTGGCAGCCCTCTCATCGAAGGCCAGCACCCTCGCCTTCAAGCGCGTCACCGCGGCCCGCGACCAGCGGTTGGCCGAGGCGAAAGCACTCGCCGCTGCCGCCAGCGCCGATGCCGGGGCGGAGCCCGTGAAGCCGGCCGCCACCGGCGCACCATTGCAGCCCCTGGCGTTGACCGCAGCCCAGCGGACCGATCTGCCGGCCTTGATCGAGGCGCTGGCGGAAGGTCTCGTCACGCCCGAGCAACTTGCCAGCTTGAAGACGCAGCCGACCGTGCTGCAGACGCTGCAGAGCGCCCGCGATCTTCTGATCAAGGACGATGCCGCAACATCACCGGCGACGCGCGCCTCGACCGCCGCCGCCCTGCGCATGATCGAGGCGGCCAACTACGGCCAACAGCAGGCCGCCCGCATGAAGGTATTCGAAGGCTTGTTTTTCGGCTCGATCGAGCGTATACTGTCTTCCCACAAGGCCCACTGCACATGCGGCAGCTGAGGGCGCAGGCTTCGTCCAGAAGGGATCGAAATTCGAAGGACACAAGGCACATGTGCTACTCCGTCCGGCCGAGTTTGGCCACTGGCCGCGCGCAGGCCGCAAAAAAAGTTGGCGGCTGCGGGGTTGCGGCCACGCGCGGCGCCTGATAGGAGCCTGTCATGCGAGCAGCGTTGGCCCTCGCATGGTCCCATGGGGGATCGTCTAACGGTAGGACCCCAGACTCTGACTCTGGTTGTCTAGGTTCGAATCCTAGTCCCCCAGCCACCAATTAACTCGTTGATATTGCTGTATATTTAACTCTTCGCGTGCGTGAAATTACGCCGTGATTTCCGCGGCTTGGCGA
>JAKFWF010000011.1 GCA_021730785.1 Hyphomicrobiaceae bacterium | reverse complement strand
CCCCATAGAGCCCGCTGCACCGTCACGGCTCCACCTCTCGCGACTTCCTGCCTTGGCGCTTCTCCGACGCCGGCCTACGGTGCGCGTGGTGACGCCATCGCTGGCCGCCGTCCGAGAAACCTGCACACCTCCGTCCGGCTACCCCTGCATAGAACCACGCTCGCTTACCTCCGACAAGCGGAAATTGGTTCCCGCTTCGTCGCAAGCTGCCTGCACCGAGCCCCCCATAACCTAACCATTTCGATCAATTCGCACCGCGGCAGTTGCCGCCAACTTATCCACGCCTCACCGCCCACGAGTTATTCTTCCCCTCGACCGCAGCGCATGAGGGGACGTCACCGGTGGCGACCAGGACGGCGAGGCGGTTACAGGTCCGGGGGTAAAACCCGCGTGGTGATCTGTCGGAAGATGATCGTGGTCGAGGCGCAATCGCGACACGCCGGTGTGACAGCCGGTGTCGAGCGGTGGCAGGAAGCCCACGCTTGCCGACCGCCGGAAAGCCGAAGGCCGATCGCCTCGAACGGCGGCGGCCACCGCACGCGGTGCCGATCGGAGGCTCACTGCACCCACTCCGTGGAACTCGGAGAGGGACGCAATTCCTTGAAGGCTGCAGCTATGCCAAAAATCCTGTCGTGAGGTGGCCCGAAGCTGCACTCACTACAATCGCGGAAGGCCCGCCGCGGCCTCCGGCCACCTCGCGCCCCTCGTTTCGTGGGGAAACCGAGTGTTTCGCGTGCGGATCATAAAAGTTGCATATACTGTTAATTCGACAAAAATTACACACCCTGATTGCGAGGAGACCATTCGTAGGTCGGGTCGAGCGGTTTTCGAGACCCGACATCGCACGGGAGGTGTCCGCGTCGGGTCTCGCAAGGGCCCCAACCTACGCACTCTAATTCGCCCGAGCGCGAGCTGGGCCAGCCCCGCACCCCGCTGGGAGGCCGAGCCTCCCGGCCCCACCTCTTTTTGATGACAACGGCAACGCATCGGATACTCTACCGCTCCAGTCGACCCGTTGCCGTCCCCTCCGCCGTTCCCACCCACAACTGCAACGCCTTCGGATTTGATCATGGGCGTGTACAACTGGAACTGGTCGATCCTGTTCAAGGAGCCCTATCTCGGCTGGATCATTTCGGGCTTCGGCAACACCATACTGATCGCGCTGCTGGCCTGGGCGATCGCCTTTCCCCTGGGCTCGGTGATCGGCATTCTGCGCACCGTCGAGAACCGCGTGCTGCGGCTGGCCGCAACCACCTATGTCGAGATCTTCCGCAACATCCCCCTCCTGGTGCAAATGTTCCTGTGGTACTTCGTGGTGCCGGAACTGCTGCCGGCGGACTGGGGCCGCTGGGTCAAGCGCGATCTGCCCTACCCGCAGTTCATCACCGTGGTGCTGTGCCTTGGTCTCTACACCGCAGCGCGCGTCGCCGAGCAGGTGCGCTCCGGCATCGAGGCGATCCCGCGCGGCCAGCGCAACGCCGGCCTCGCCATGGGGCTGACGCCAACCCAGGTCTACCGCCATGTGCTGATCCCGGTCGCCTACCGTACAATCATTCCGCCCCTCACCAGCGACTTCCTCGGCGTGTTCAAGAACTCGTCGCTGGCGCTCACCATCGGCGTGCTGGAACTGACCGCGCAATCGAGGCAGATCGAGGAATATACATTCGCGGCGTTCGAAGCCTTCGCGGTGGCGACCGTGCTGTATTGCCTCGTCACCGGCCTCGTCATCGCCATCATGCGCGTCGTTGAAACCCGCACCCGCATTGTCGGCGCCATCACGGTCGGGGGGTAGTACGCCATGTTCAGCGGCTTCGACTTCGACGTCATCTGGCGCAACATGCCATTCCTGTTGAACGGCGTGTGGCTGACGTTGCAGCTGACCATCATGGCGGTGACGGGCGGTATCCTGCTCGGCCTGATCCTGGCGGTGGCGCGGCTGTCCGGCATCAAGCCGCTCGCTTGGGGCGTGGCTGCCTACGTGAACTTCCTGCGCTCGATGCCGCTGATCCTCGTCATCTTCTGGTTCTACACGCTGGTGCCGAAGCTCACCGGCACATCGATCAGCGGCTTCTACTCCGTGCTGATCGCCTTCATCATGTTTGAAGCCGCCTACTATTCAGAGATCATCCGCGCCGGCATTTCGAGCGTGAAGCGGGGGCAGATCTCGGCTGCCATGGCGCTTGGTCTCACCAACCTGCAGGCGATGCGCTACGTGGTGCTGCCGCAGGCGATCCGCAACATGATCCCGGTGCTGCTGACCCAGTCGATCGTGATGCTGCAGGACACGTCGTTGGTCTATGTGGTGGGCCTGCGCGATTTCCTCACCTCCGCCGAGATCGTCGCCAGCCGCGACAACCGGCCGACCGAGCTTTATCTGTTCGTCGCCCTGATCTTCCTCGTCGTCTGCTTCAGCGCCTCGCGCCTCGTCAACCGCTTGCGTCGAAAGTACACCCTGTGATCGAGATCAAGAACGTCAGCAAGTGGTATGGCACATTCCGCGTGCTCGACGACTGCTCGATGGCCATCGCCAAGGGCGAGGTGGTCGTCATCTGCGGACCGTCAGGCTCGGGCAAAAGCACGCTGATCAAGTGCGTGAACGGGCTCGAGCCCTTCACCAAAGGTGAGATAACAGTCGACGGCATCTCGGTCGGCGCACGCAGCACCAACCTGCCAAAACTGCGTTCGCGCATCGGCATGGTGTTCCAGAACTTCGAGCTGTTCCCGCATATGACGGCCGCCGACAACATCGTGCTCGCGCAGCAGAAGGTGCTGGGGCGCGGGGCGGAGGAGGCACGCGCCAAGGCGCAGGAGTTGCTTGCACGCATGGGTCTCAGCGAGCAGGCGGCCAAGTTCCCGGCGCAGTTATCTGGCGGCCAGCAGCAGCGCGTCGCCATTGCCCGCGCGCTCGCCATGGACCCGATTGCCATGCTGTTCGACGAGCCGACGTCGGCGCTCGACCCCGAGATGATCACCGAAGTGCTCGACGTGATGGTCAAGCTCGCCGAGGAGGGTATGACGATGGCTGTCGTCACGCACGAGATGGGGTTTGCCCGCCGCGTCGCCCATCGCGTCGTCTTCATGGACCAGGGCGCGATCGTCGAGGACGCCACGAAGGCGGACTTCTTCGGCAAGCCGCGCAGCGAACGGGCGCAACTGTTCCTGTCGAAGATCCTGACGCATTGAAGCCAGAACCGGCAGTCGACTGCGCGTAACCGAAACCCCGCCAAAGGCCTGAGGCCTTTGGAAACGGGTCCAGGGCCCCAGGCCCTGGTCTGGATGCTCGAAGGGCTGAAGGCCCTTCGAAGTTCACCCGCAGGGTGAAGGTGGGCTTGTACCGAGGGTTCAACAGGACCTCGGAAATCGTGAGTTTCGCGCGACCCAACTGCCCATTTACAAGTTGAAAGGAAAAAGGGGCGGAACCTATGTGGTTCCGCCCCTTGCCATTTTCGCTACGTAGCCTGACTTCAGCGACGGCCGGGTTCGCCATAGACCTTCATCACGGCTTGCCCACGGAAGTTAGGCTTGGAGCGATAGACCATCTCGATGCGGCGGATGAAACTGCGCTCGCCGCGCAGGTCGACTTCCGTATCCGTGCCGGCCGGGATCGACCGTTCGATCACGAACTCTTCCGAGTGGCCGTTGATGTAGGTCACGCGCAGCGCCTTCATGAAGATGTCGTTGCGCAGGGCGATCAGGTGCAGCGAGCGGAACTGGCGATTGCGGTGCCAGTCTTCCGATTGCGCCACGTCGATCACGTCACGCTCGGCGGTGAAGCCAACCGTCTGCTCGCCCAGGAACGTCCAACCGCGGCTGGCATAGATATCGCCGCCACCGCCGCCAACCACAGGCGTGCCCTCGCGACCCACACGACGCTCGCCGAGCAAGGTGAGCTCAATGCGGCCCGGACGACGGCGCGGCTCGAGATTGACAGTCACCGTGTCGAGGAAGCGCGTGTCACCGGCAAGATCGATCGCGCGCGACTCTTCACCTTCCTCCAGTCGGCTGCGGATCGGCACCGTCTGGGTCTCGCCATTGCGGAACCGAACCTCCACGTCGCGGATGCGCACGGCTTCACGGCCGGCTTTCAGGCGGATCTGGCCGAACCTGCCATCGCCGCGGCGCGAGCTGAACGTGACCTGGTCATCGCCCGTTTCGAACGTCCGCGTGTCGATCACGGACCAGCCGCTGCGCTCGAACACCGGCCGCTCAGCGACCGGCTCGGGACGGCGCTGAACGCGCTCGCCAAACACCTTCACGACGGCCTGGTCGACCCGCAGGCCGCCGCCGCCCAGCGAGATGCCGAACTCGCCGCGATAGTGCATTTCGATCTGCCGCAGGAAGCTGCGCTCACCGCGCAGGTCGAGCGCGAACTGGCCGCCCTTCTTGATCTTCTTGCCGATGTTGAATTGTTCACGCTGGCCATTGATGTAGACCAGCGTGACATCCTTCATCTCGATATCGCCGCGGTCGATCACGAAGTGCAGCGTGCGGTAGGCGCGATTGCGGAACCAAGCTTCGTCCTGATTGATTGTCAAGACATCTCGGTCGTCGCGGAAACCGACGGTCTGCTCGCCGAGCAACTCCCAGCTGTCGGGGTTGGCCCCGCGTTGGGCGTTGGCCGCGCTGAGCGGCACGAGAAGGGCCATGAGCAGGCCCAGCACGAGTGTAGCGATACGCATAAAAACAGTCCTCCCTGAGTGTCCCGACCTGAGCGCCGGCCGGGTTCTACACTACCTGTTAACCCAGATCACATGGAAAATTGATGTCATACTCCGCCGACGGGCAGATCAAATCCTGGTGTCCACTGCCGGTCCGCTGCTCATTGAGCCGCGCTGCGAACTCGGATAGGTACGCCCCAACGTATCGCCACTTGGGTTCTTTCGGATGAATGACTTATCGATCGCCAACACCGCGCTTACGCCGCTCGCGCGCGAGATCGGGCGGCGGCGCACGTTCGCGATCATCTCACATCCCGATGCCGGCAAGACCACGCTGACCGAGAAACTGTTATTGTTTGGCGGCGCCATTCAGCTCGCCGGCCAGGTCAAGGCCAAGCGCGCTGACCGCAACACGCGCTCCGACTGGATGGCGATCGAGCGTGCGCGCGGCATCTCGGTCGTAACGTCCGTGATGACGTTCGAGTACCGGGATACAGTGTTCAATCTGCTCGACACGCCGGGCCACGAGGATTTTTCCGACCACACCTACCGCACGCTGACTGCGGTCGACGCGGCCGTCATGGTGATCGACGCGGCCAAGGGCATCGAAGCGCGCACCCGCAAGCTGTTCGAGATCTGTCGCCTCCGCGACATCCCGATTTTAACCTTCATCAACAAGATGGACCGCGAGATCCGCGAGCCGCTCGACCTGCTGGACGAGATCGAGAAGGTGCTGGCCCTCGACACCGCACCGATGTTCTGGCCGATCGGGCGTGGCCGCGACTTCCGCGGCACCTATGATCTGACCCATCCGCGCGTGCGCCAGATCGACAAAGATGCCGACGGCCTCGCGGTCTCGGGCATCGACGATCCGGCGATCGCAGTCCTGATGGAACAGGACGTGGCTGAACGCTGGCGCGAGGAAGTGGGACTCGTGCAGGACGCCTGCGGCAAGTTCGATTTGCGCAGCTTTCGCGAGGGCACGCTGACGCCGGTGTTCTTCGGCAGCGCGCTGCGCAACTTCGGCGTGCGCGATCTGCTCGATGCGCTCGTCGCCCACGCACCGGCGCCGCTGTCGCACAAGTCGTCGACCCGGGTGGTGGAGGCCATCGAGCCGAAGATGACCGGCGTCGTGTTCAAGATTCAGGCGAACATGGACCCCAACCACCGCGATCGCATCGCCTTCATGCGCGTGTGCTCGGGCAAACTCACGCGCGGCATGAAAGTGAAACTGATGCGCACGGGCAAGACCATGGCGCTGCAATCACCGCAGTTCTTTTTCGCCCAGGACCGCTCGATCGCGGACGAAGCTTATGCCGGCGATGTGGTTGGCTTGCCCAACCACGGCACGTTGCGGATCGGCGATACGCTGACCGAGGGCGAGGATTTGGCTTTTCTCGGCATCCCGAGCTTCGCGCCGGAAATCCTGCGTCGCGTGCGCCTCGACGATGCGATCAAGGCGAAGAAGCTGCGCACGGCGCTGCAGGAGATGGCGGAAGAAGGCGTCGTGCAGCTGTTCTCGCCGGTCGACGGCAGTCAGCCGATCATCGGCGTGATTGGCGCGCTGCAACTCGACGTGCTGGCCGACCGCCTCGCCAACGAGTATGGCCTCCCCATCGGCTTCGAGACGATTTCCTTCGAAACGGTGCGCTGGGTCGCCGCCGACGACGCGAAACAGCTGGACAGCTTCGCCGCCAAGAACCGTTCGGCCATGGCCCTCGACCTCGACGGCGACCTCGTATTCTTCGCGCCTTCAAGCTTCATGCTGAACTGGACGCAGGAGCGCGCTCCCGAGATCCGGTTCACGGACATCAAGACGACGACGTCCGAGCGTGCGGCGTAGGCATCCACCGTTGCCGGCCGAGCCTCAGCTGTCACGATCGGGGTGCTGCCGGGAAACGAGGTCGGCGGCACGGTCGGCCTTGAGCCAGTCGCTGGTTTTCTTGGCCGGCAACGTGTGCAGCGTCTCGAAGCCGGCAATGCGGCTCTCGATACCCAGCTGCAGCTCGACTTTGGCCCGCTCGGGGTGGTCGAGCGCGCCGATCGCGATCGAGATCCGGTCCTTGTCGACGTAGCGAAACGCCAGCGGCGTGCCGCACTCGGCGCAGAAGTCGCGCGCCACGACCTTGGAGCTGCGAAACGCTTTTGGCGCACCCCGGGTCCAGGCGAAGTCACCGAGCCTGACGCCACCGAACGCGCCGAAGAAATTGCCGCTCGCCTTCTGGCACATGCGGCAATGGCAGATCGAGACGTTGTCGGGTTCGGCATATAGCGCGAAGCGCACCGCGCCGCATTGGCAGCCGCCGGTGTGCAGGGCCGTTCGCTGATGGGGTGTCGTCACGGTGCGGACCTCGTCGAAAGGATAGCCGCTCCCATCAACAGCGGCGGGTGGCGATGCCCTCGGCATCGAAGATGTGGCCCGTCAGAGTATGTCCGCGCTTCGACGCCAGATGCAAGGCGAGTGCCGCAATATCGGCTTCGCCAGCGCGACATGAGGCGCTGGTCGACTTACCGCGAACAGGGCCACAATCGGACAGATCGTGCGGCTTCACCGCATTGATGCGGATGCCCTTACTGGCCCAGGAGGCGGCTTCGGCACGGGTCATGTGGGCCAGCGTCTGGTTGAGCATGCTGGTGAAGGCCGCATCGGCCATCGTGCGCGGTGCCGGCACCAAGACCGCGTTCAGGATCAGTCCCTCGGTCCAGGTCAGGCTCATGCGGTTGGCGGCAATGCGCGTGATCATGCAGGCCGAGCGCAATGTCTGTGCAACTGCATCCTCGATGTCGTCGACCGTGGCGGAATGGGGAATGCAATCCGGCTGCGGGGCAATGATGTTCACCACCACGTCGAGCCCGCCATAGGCCTGCACGGCACGCTGGGCGAAGCGGACCGCCGCATCGCTGGTGTCGAGGGGGGCGTGCAGGGCTTGAACTTCGGTAGCGGTATTGGCGAGAACCTGCAGCAGGGTCGTTTGCCGCTGATCGTCTTCAGCAGCGGCGTGGGGGGTCAACTGCACCACCAGCCGGCTGCCGACCTCGGCAAAACCGCGGGCAATGTCGATCCCGCGCTCGCTCGAAATCCCGGATACGAGCACGCGCGTGCCTTGCAGCTCTGGATACTGACGCCCGGTGCGGATGCTCTGAACGACGCTGGTCAACATCTTGCTTTCTCCTCGCGGACGGGCCCCGGGAGCTCGGGCACCCGACCGACGCAACTTCACGCCGATTCGGCTAACGACATCTAAATGCGCTGGCGATTCGGGTGGCGCTCCGGCCGCTTCAGGGCGGAAAGGCGGCAGCCCACACGGCTTTGAAGTTCTGTGTTTCATGGGCGTTTCTTCAGGGCCCTGAGGTCATGGATGCCCGTGCGGGCCCGGGGATCCTCGGTGCTGGAGAAAATTTGATGCTTCTGGATCTTTTGCGTGCCGGTGGTGGGCAGGGTGTCGAGAAACAGCACCCAGCCCGGCGCCTTGTAGTAGGCGAGGCGCGCCGCTGCCCAACCATGGAGTTGCAGAGCCAAAGCGTGATCGGCGGTTTCTCCCGGCCGGACCACGATGCAGGCCAGCACTTCCGACTCGCGCACCTCGTCCGGGCAGGGCAGGATCGCAACCTGTGCCACCCACGGCGCGCTCTGCAGCACGGCCTCGACCTCGGCGGCAGCGATGTTTTCGCCGGCCCGCCGGATCATGTTCTTCGAGCGGTCGACAAAATAGAGCATGCCACTGGCGTCCTGGCGTACCGTATCGCCGGTGTGGAACCACCCGTTTCGCCAGGCCTCAGCGGTTGCCGCATCATTGTCGAGGTAGCCTGAAAAAAAACCGTGCCGCGCGCCCTCCGCGCCGCCCCAGCGCACGACGAGTTCGCCGTCGGTGCCGCGCGGCACTTCGCGGTCATCAGCGTCGACGACACGGGCCTCGAGGCCGCTGCGAGGGGTGCCGAAAGCGCGAGTGTCAACGTGGCGCGGTTCACCCGTCACGGCGAGGATGCGACCGGTTTCGGTCATGCCCCAGATCTCGACCAGCGGAAAACCGAAGCGCTCCTCGAATGGCGCGTGCAATTGCGGCTCGACGCCGGCACCGATGCCGAAGCGGACGCTATGCGCACGATCGGCGGGGGACGGCGGCTGGTTCAGCAGCAGGGGCGGGACGACACCCAGATAATGGATGATGGTCGCCGCCGTCTCGGCAATTTCCCGCCACCAGCGCGACGGCGAGAAGCGGTCAGGGATAATCAGGCACGTGCCGGTCAGCATCACCATGGTCGCGGTCACGGCCTGCGCGTTCATGTGATAGAGCGGCAGCGGATTATAGACGCGGTCACGGCCCGGGCGGATGGCCGCAAGCCCGCCAAGGTCACGGTACCAGCCGCCAGCTTCGAGGTAGTAGCGGTTGGTGAGGATGCAGGCCTTGGGCCGCCCGGTGGTGCCGGACGTGTACATGAGGCTGCATTCAGCTTTGATCCCCGGCTGCCAGCTGCCGGCACGGGTGGTGGGCTCTGGAAATCGCGCGGGCGGCTTCGCACTATCAATGACGGGCAATGGCGGCGTCCGTTCGGCGCCAGCGCGCATGAGGTCCGCGACCCGCGCCGTCACCGCAACGCCGAGGTCGGCGCGGCTATGCGCCATCTGATAGGCCATCTCATCGTGGCGGTAATCCGGGTTTACCGGTACGATCGAACAGCCCAGCGCGTTGAGGGCCAGGTAGTGGTCGAAAAACACCGGGTCGTTGCTCAGCAACAGCGCAACCCGGTGGCCAGCACCATAGCCGGCTGCCGCATAGCGCGTGCGCAGGCTGTCGACACGGGCTGCGACCTCGCCGTAGCTCAGGTCCAACTGTGGCCGGTCGGCGCGGGCTGGCACGCACAGGAACGGCGCGTGCGGCGCAGCTACGGCCGACGCTGCGAACGCGTCAAAGACGCTGGTGAACTCGGGACCCGGCACTTAACCCTCGACGCAGATACCGGCAAAGCATAGCGCGGAAGGGTCGGCTGCGCACGAGGAATGGTGGCCGCGTTATGGGGTGGCCGAAGCGGCACGCAGATCAGCCACAGTGACCATGAGTGTCATTGGTGCGATGGGGGATTCGACCATACCCAAGGCCAAGTAAAACGCCTTCGCTTCTGGTGAAATTGCATCGACCAGAACGCCCCGCACACCGATGATGCTGGCCGCCTGAACGATGCGCAATCCGGCATCGCGGAACAGCGCGCGACCTAGGCCTTCGCCTTGCTGCGCGCGTGCGACCGCCAATCGCTCCTGCACGATGATCGAAATGGGGTCGGGCATATTGCGCCGAAAGCTGCCGGGCGCGGCGGACACGTCGACGGCGCCGGCTGCCAGCGCAAAGTACCCGGCGATGGCGGCCCCCTGGCAGGCCACATAGGTCCGCGATGCACCGTTCGCCGCATTGCCACGGGCCCGCCGCTTCAGCCACTTGTCGAGCGCCGGTTGGCCGCAATCGAACGCATCAAGTTGGTGGCTATCGTCGAGCGGGATTGGAGCCGCGATCGTCATTTTTCGCGGTCCGAACGTCCCAGGGTGTGGGCGACTGCATCGTGGAGCGCAAACGCTTTTTCGGTGCCGGCGGCGCGTCCAAAGCCGCCACGAACGCCGCGTGCACATCGACATCGACAACGAACATGGTTCGATCGGTCAGCGCCTCGATTGCAGCCTTTTGCGCGGCTTCGAGAACGAAGTCCGTACGGGTCTTGCCCGCGACGGCCGCCGCCCGGTCGATCAGGTTCCGGGCCTCCGGCCTGATGCGAAGATTGAGGGTGTCCCGGCGAGGGGCACCTTTGGCGACGTTGGCGGGCATGATGCGTTCTTCTGGGAGCATACCCCACCTCAATGTAATGACATTGTCACTACACATGCGCGCCGCGCCTCACCCCTTCGGCAGGGTGACCGTCTCGAAGTCGGCAGGCAACACGATTTCGAGCACCTCGCAGTCGTCGGAGTAATCGTGCACCATGTGGTGGATGCCCGGCGGCTGGATCCAGCAGCTGCCGGCCTTCATGGTGTGGGTGCCGTGGCCCACCATCTCGGTCTTGATCCACCCCTTGAGCACGTAGATCATCTGGAACTGCACGTTGTGCAGATGCATTTGGCGCACTTCGTCGGTGGCCGGCGGCACGAATTTGATCACTTGCGCGGTGGCAAGCCCCTTGGTGGCGGCCGCGATGCCGAGGTCGCGATACTTGGCATAGGAGCGCAGACCTTCAGCGAAGGAACTGCTTTCGAGATGACTGACGGTGAAGGACTGGGGCGGAGACTTGTCGGCACTGGCCATGGCGATTTCCTCGGGTTGCTGGGTTTTTGATCCCCAGTAAAGCCCAAGTTCAGCACGCCGTCATCTGCCCAACGTGGCAGGCAGCAGTGCTGCCGCGCGCATGACGGGCATCCAGCGTCATGCTAGCCTCGCGGCAATAAACAAGGTTTACCCGGGGAGGGCTTATGCCGCTGTTCAATCGCCTGCTGATAATGGCCGTCGTACTGATTGCTTCGATTTCAGGCGCCACGGCCGAGACCACCGAGGTGCGCATCACCAAGCAGCCGGGACTGCTCTATCTGCCAATGATCCTGATGGAGGAGGGCCGGCTGATCGAGAAGCACGCGAAGTTGGCCGGCCTCGGCGATGTCAAGAGCACCTGGATCACCTTCAACAGTGGCGGAGCTGCGACCGACGCGCTGCTGTCGGGCAACGTCGATTTCGTCACCAGCGGCGGCTCCAACATGCTGCTGCTGTGGGATCGCACCAAGGGCCAGGTTAAAGGCGTCGCCGGGTGCGGCGGCATGCCCATGTACCTGTTGACCAAGAACCCGAACATCAAGTCGCTCAAGGACTTCACCGAGAAGGACAAAATTGCCGTGCCGACCATCAAGGTGTCGTCGCAGGCGACCATCCTGCAGATGGCAGCCGAAAAGGAGTTCGGCCCCGGCCAGCACGGCAAGCTCGACAGCATCACGCTGCAGCTCGGCCACCCGGACGCGACGCTGTCGATTTTGTCGCCGGTCAGCGAGATCAACAGCCACTTCTCGCTGCCGCCGTTCCAAAACATCGCGCTGAAGGACCCGAAGGTGCACAAGGTGCTGAGCTCCCTCGACGTATTTGGCGGGCCGGTGAACAACGCCATCGTGTTTGCCACCTCGAAGTTCCGCGATGCAAACCCGAAAATCATGGGAGCCGTAATCGCAGCGATCACCGAAGCCATGGCCAAGATCAAGTCGGACCCCAAGGCCGCGGTCGACATCTATCTGAGCAAGGTCAAGGAGAAGCAGTCTGCCGAGGAACTGGTCGAACTGCTGAAGGAGCCCGGCGTCGTGTTCGAAGTTGCCCCCATCGGCATGTTCAAGTTCGCATCCTTCATGGCCAGGGTCGGCACCATCAAGACGACGCCAGCCAGCTGGAAGGATTTCTTCTTCGAAGACATCCATGGCTTGGCCGGCAACTGAAGTGGTGACCTCGCGTCGTTAACCACGTTCAGTCCGCGCGTTAATCATTTTGGGTCTCGTGGCCTATGAACCCGGCATTGCTTGTATCAGCACCGGCTATGCCACGAGGGTCTATCATGAGCGCGCACAATAATCGCCGACTGTCGTTTTATCTGGCAGCGATGATACTCGGTCCGGTCGCCTTCGCCGCGCAGCCGGCCGCGGCTGGCCAGTCGCTGGTGCGCAGTGCCCAGAGCTGGACCTACCAGCTGCAGGGGCGCACGGGCTCGATCGCCGGCTCCAATGCCGACGTCGTCGTGATCGACCCCGACCATGCCGGCAACGCCAGCAAGTACCGCTCGAAACCGGGTGGCGGTCGCCGGGCCGTGCTGGCCTACCTGTCCGTCGGGGAGGCCGAGCGCTGGCGCAGCTATTGGAAGAGCTGCTGTGCGTCGGGCCAACCTGCGTGGCTCACCAGCCGCACCCAGGGGTGGGCTGGCAACTATGTCGTCAAGTTCTGGGAGCCGGCCTGGAAATCGATCGTACTGGCGCGCGTGCGCCAGATCCTGGCGCAGGGCTATGACGGCTTCTACCTCGACCGCGTCGACACCTATGAGAATGTGTCGGCGCCCGGCGGGTCGCGCGCGGCCATGATCCAATTCGTGCGCGAGATTTCAGCGGCGGCCCGCTCGATCAAGGGCGACGCGGCGATCCTGGTGCAGAACGCCGAGGAACTGCTCGACAGCGACAGCTATGCGTCCGCCATCGATGGCATTGCCAAGGAAGATCTGTTCCACGGCGTCGCTCACAACGGCGCGCGCAATCCGAGCACGATGGTGGCGGGCAGCATTGCGCTGCTGAAGCGCGCCAAAGCCCGCGGCAAGAGCGTTTTCGTCGTCGAATACCTCTCGGGCAGTACAGCCTCGAGCGTCGCCGCCGAAATCCGCAAGCAGGGCTTCGTGCCAAACTTCGCCGGTCGGAACTTGAGCAATTGAGAGTGAACGGTTGTTATCCTGAGTGCGACATATCCGCAGCATGTTCCTGCCACACTCGCCATGTTCAAGTGGCCGATCGAGCAGATTGTGCGTAGCGGGACAGCAGGATGCGAAGACTACTCATTGCCGCCGGACTGGTTGCGGCAAGTACCGCGGTCGCAGCTCAACAGGGCGCCATGTCGGGTGACGCGCTTAGGGCAGCCGTCACCGGTGCCACCATCGAGATCGACACGCCGCTCGGAACCAAGGTGCCTATTCGCTATGAGGATGACGGCACAATGACCGGCGAAGCCGGCGCGGTCGCCTATTTCCTCGGCGCGAGCGTCGATCGCGGACGCTGGTGGGTGAAGGACGACCAGCTCTGCCAGCAGTGGACCAAGTGGCTCGACGGCAAGGCTGAATGCATGCGTCTGCAGCGCGAAGGGCGCCAGATCAACTGGAGTCGGGACGATGGCAAAACCGGCACCGCAACCTTGATCACACGACAAGTCGTGGTCGCCAGGCGCGTGGGCGCCCCGGCCGGCGTCGGGCTGGAGCAACCAGCAGCCAGACTGTCCGAGCCCACAGCGCCGCCGCTTCGTATCGCCAGCGCAGAAGCCGACGCGCCGATCCCATCACCGCGGCCAAGCAAAGTGCCGCAACCACGTGCGTCAAACTCTGACGCTGCAGCCCTTGCGCCACCAGCGAAACCGGCAAAGCAGGTGGTGGCACTTGCAACCGCGCCGCCGGTTGCGGCAAAGCGCGCGGCGAAGGCGGTTGCAGCCGCACCAGGCTTGCCGCCACTCGGCACACAGTCCTCGGCACAGCCGGCGCCTGCCCCGATCTCCATCGCCTTCCGCGTTGCCGGCGTTGCGCCGTCGGACGTGCTGAACGTGCGCAATGGACCATCGCAGGAACACCTCGCCATCGGCGCCCTCCCGCCCGATGCGCGCGACGTGCGCGTGGTCGGGCAGTGCATGCAGGACTGGTGCCCGGTCCAGCACGCCGGCATCGGCGGCTGGGTCAACAGCTGGTATCTGGCTGAGGATGGCCCTGCTTCTGCTCGCCTCACGTCGGGGATCGTAACGGCGCCGCCGCGCCGCTGATCGATCCGCGGGGCGGGTGGGGCACCGGCTGGCGCGCCCTGACCCGGGCCTGAGGCCCTGGACCCGCACCTCAAGGTTCAGGCTTCCAATGCCCTGCGCCCTTTTGCAGGGTCGACTGGCTTTCGTCCCTCGTCTTGCCGCCCGCCGCTGCTACCGCCGTTTCCAGGTGCCAGCTCCATGACTGTTGCCAGCCAGGCGAGCGTGCGCCAACCGCATCTCGGTCGCGAGCATCGATCGCCAAGACCGCCCGGTCCCGTTCTGGCGCCAAGAACTTCCTAACTCGCAGTAACAATTGCAATTGGTTATTGCTTTATTTCCGTCTGCCTGCGTTTTGACAATACATGGTTCATGCCATCTCAACCTTCACTCAATCAATTCCGCCTACAGTACCAGTTGATCGGTCGCTGTTTTGTCGGAGTTGTCGATGAGTACTCTCGCCTTGCGGAATATCGCTGCCCGTGGATTGTCGGGGTTACGCGAGAATGCGGCGACGCTGGCCATGTTCGCCGCGGCGCTATTCGTGTCGGCGCTGTTGCTGTTCTCGGTCCAGCCGATCTTCGCCAAGATGATCCTGCCCAAGCTTGGCGGTGCGCCGTCGGTGTGGGCGGTGTCGATGGTGTTCTTCCAGGCGATCCTGCTCGCCGGCTACGCCTACGCCCACGCATTGAACCGCTGGTGCCCGAAGCGCCATGCACCCCTCGCCCACCTTGGCCTGATGGCCGCCGCAGCGCTGGCCCTGCCGTTCGGCTTGCCAGCTTTCGCCGACGAGCCACCTGCCGGCGATGCCTATCTGTGGCTGATTGGCGTGCTGACGGTCGGCGTCGGCCTGCCGTTTTTTGCGGTGTCGGCAAATGCGCCGCTGCTGCAATCCTGGTTCGCGCGCTCGGGTCATCCACAGGCCGCCGATCCCTATTTCCTGTACGGCGCTTCGAATCTCGGTTCTTTGATTGCGCTCCTGGGCTATCCGATCTTGGTCGAGCCGACTCTGCGGTTGTCCGGGCAGGCTAGCGTGTGGACCAGTGGTTTCTTGCTGCTCGGCGTTCTGATCGCCCTGTGCGGCCTCCTGGTGGTGCAGGCGACCGATACCCCTGAAGGCAAAGCCCGAACCCAGGACCAAGCCGTGCCGTTGGCTGCCCTATCGCGATCGCGCCGCGCCGCCTGGCTGTGGCTGTCGGCCATTCCATCGGGCCTGCTGGTTTCCTTCACCAGCTATGTGACGACCGATGTGGCCTCGGCGCCGTTCTTGTGGGTGATCCCGCTCGCCTTGTTCCTGGCCACGTTCATTCTGGTGTTTCGCGAAACCCCGTTGATCCCGCACCACTGGATGGTGTGGAGCTTGCCCGTCTTCACCGTGATGACCCTGCTCGGGGTTACCTCGATCGGCTCGGGCGGATGGGTCCTCGGTGCCAGCGCTGGCTTTGCGGCCTTCTTCGTCACCACCATGGTCTGCCACAGGGAACTCTACGAGCTGCGGCCCGACAGCCGCCATCTGACCGCATTCTACATGTGGATGTCGTGTGGCGGTGTGGTTGGCGGCATTTTCGCGGCACTGATCGCACCGCAGATCTTCAATGCCATCTACGAATACCCCCTGCTGCTGCTTGCCGGACTTGCTTCCCGCAAGGGCATCTGGAGGGCCTGGAACGATGTCGCCGAACGCCGCGTCGCCCTTATCTTTGTCGGCATTGCGGCGGCCGTGGTCGTAGTCCTCGCGCTGATCGCCGCGTCGAATGTCACGGCCGTTGCCGTCTCGAGCCGGATCGCACCTGTCTTCATGTTGGCGGCCGGCACCTACCTGTTGATCGCCCACAGCCTCGTCCTGCGCCGCATCGCCACGGCCGCAATCATGGCACTCGCGCTGTTCCTGATGCCGTCGGCGATCAATCAGGGCTTCGCCGAGCGCTCGTTCTTCGGCGTGCATCGCGTCATGATGTATGACGAAGGCCAGTTGCGCCTCCTCATGCACGGCACCACGCTGCATGGCGCCATGCGGGTGAAGGATGCTACCGGCACCGCCGTCGAAACCCCGCCGCCGGCCACCTACTACTATCCCGGCAGCCCGATGGCGCGAGGAGTGGAAGTGGCGCGCGGCAGTGTCGGCAAGGCGGACGGCGGTTTCGTCGTCGCATCGGTCGGCGTCGGCGCTGGCTCCATGTCGTGCTACGCGCGCGCCAACGAAGACTGGACATTCTACGACATCGATCCGCTGGTGGTGCGGCTCGCGACCAATCCGAAGCTGTTTACATTCCTTTCGCGGTGCCGCCCGGACGCCAAGTTCGTGATCGGCGACGCCCGTCTCACTCTGGGCAAAGTGCCCGCCGCAACCGTCGACTACCTCGTCATCGACGCGTTCGCCTCCGACAGCATTCCTGTACACTTGCTGACCCGGGAGGCGATTGAGCTCTACCTGTCGCGCCTGTCGCCACAGGGGCTGCTGGTGCTCCACATCTCGAACCAGCATATGGATCTCGCCGATGTCGCCAGCACAATCGCGCGGTCGATCCCCGATGTGAGCGCGGTGCTGGTTGTCGACAGGCCGGTTACAAAGAGCCTCGATGCGCTCCCTTCCACAGTGATGTTCCTGGCGAAGTCGCCGGAAGTCCTGGCCGACATCAAGACCTGGAACGGCGCGACGCCCGTCGCAGCGCTCGGCGACGGTGCAGCGTCCCGCACCCCGTGGACTGACGACTACTCGAACGTGCTTGGCGCCATCCTGAAGTACAAAGGCATCATCAACTGAAGCCGGCCGCATCTCAGCCTTGCAACAACTGCGACCGGTCAGTGTTTGATCGGTCGGTCGGGGAAGGCCAACTGCTCGCGGGCCTTCCACTCGTTTGAGACGTAGTTGATGATGATCGACTTGCGCACGCCCTCGATTTTGCGCGGTTCGAAACCGTGGAACGTAATGTTCGAGGGCACGAAGATCATGGCACCGCCGGGCTTGAAGGGCGAGCGGCCAACATGCTTCTTGGCCGTATCGTAGATGTCCGTACCCAAATCGGCGTGGGCTGCATCTTTCGACAAATAGAGCAGGAAGGTGAACAGCTTGACGCCGAGGTCGGTGTGCGGCTCCAGCCAGAAGCCATCGATGTCCTGGGCATACTCGATGCGCAGATAGGTGCCGTCGAGCTTGGAGCCGAACTTCGTTTCAATCGCGCGGGTGACGTCGGTGCTCTGCAGGGCATCCGACATGGCGCCTGCCACTGCGAATCGCCCCCGGTTCTCCACATCGAAGTATTTGCGGGTGGCATTGTGCACTTCACGCTTGCCAGAGATGCCACCGAGTGCCGGCGCGGCGAACGGCAGCGCGATGGCCGCATCCAGTGCTGCTGCAGGCAGGCAGTTTTCGACAAACCAGTGCTGGTAGGGCTGTTGGTGGACCTGGGCTGCGGCGAAGCTCGCGAGAAGGGACTGCTTCACTGCATCTGCGGTCAGCGCTGCGGTTGGCATCAACGTATGCTCCTTGGGCCTTGGGCGGGCCGCGTCACCGCACCCTCGATCGCTTCTACGCCGAAAGCCGCTGGTGCTGCAAACACGAGCGCGCAGCAGTGCACAGCTCCGGTGCCATTCACCTGCTGCAACGCAGTCCGTAACTGCCACATCGCCGTGCGCTTGCGGCATGCAAAACTGCGCGGCCGGTACCCCAGCCTTGCCTCTTGATCCAGACACCGTGATCGCCGACATCTGCAGGACGTGCCGATGCCGTCGCGCCTGCCCGCGCCCGGTTGGCACCGGAAGCGCTGTCGGCGGGGAAAAATGGCGCTGTTTCTCGACATTCTGACCAAGGTGACGCTGCCGATCATCACGCTGGTGGCGCTCGGCTACCTGCTGCAGGGCCGCCTCAAGCTCGACATCGGCACGCTGAACCGCGTGCAGGTCTACGTCGTGATGCCGGCGTTCCTCGTCCATTTCCTCGCCACCGGCAAGCAGCCGATCGGCGTCATCTGGCCGGTGTTCTATTTCGGCATCGTGCAGTTCCTGCTGCTGATCCCGATCGGCTGGCTGGCGGTGCTGCTGCTGCGCCAGCGCGCGTCGCTGGGCCCGATCACTGGCCTCGGCACGGCCTATGCCAACGTCGGCTTCTTCGGCATTCCCGTCACCCAGTTGGCGTTCGGCGCCGATTACCTCATTTACCAGTCGGTGATGACGGCGCTGATGTCGATGCTGGGCTGCTCGGTCGGCGTGTGGCTGTTGGCGCCGGCCGGCAAAGGAGGGCTGCTGTCGAAGCTCAAGGTCGCCTTCGAGACGCCGCTGATCCCCTCCGTCGTGCTCGGCATTTCGCTGCGCGCCTTTGAACTCGAAATGCCCACCGTCGTCGCCCAGCCGATGCAGTTTCTCGGCTCGATCTTCACGCCGCTCGCGCTCTACACGCTGGGCGCCCAGGTGGCCGCATCGAAGGTCCTCAAGATCGAGTGGATCCCGCAAATCCTGATGCTGCTGCTCAAGTTCGGCGTGGCGCCGCTGCTGACCTGGTGGGTATGCCGCTATATGGGCTTCGCGCGCGACGTGACGGATGTGCTGGTCGTGGCGGCTGCGACCCCCGTCGGCGTGCTGATCTCGATCTTCGCGGCCGAGTATAAGAACGAGGCCGAGTTCATTTCGACCGCGATCGTGATTTCGACCGCGCTGTCGCCGATTTTCGTCACGGCATGGATCGTCGCGACCCGCATCTATTGACGGCCGTGCAGGGCCGCGCCCAAGTTTGCACCAGAGCCGCCCCGGGAGTGTTCACATGCCAGCCTATGATGCCGCCGCCGCCGCCCGCTTTATCGCCGATGCCCACCGCACCCGCTCACCTTACGAAAATCTGCCCCCGCACCTGGCGCCGCCCACGGTCGCCGATGCCTACGCTGCCCAAGAGGCGCTCGCCGAACTGTGGACGCCGCTGCAGGGGCCGGTTGCCGGCTTGAAGATCGCGACCACGACGAAGGTCATGCAGGCCCTGATGGGCATCGACCATCCGTGCGGCGGCATGATCTACCGGAACCGCATCCACGCCAGCGGCGCAACACTGACGCTTGCCGACCATATGCATCTGGTGCTGGAAGCTGAACTCGCGATCCGGGTTTCGCGGACTTTGCCTAAGGGCCCTGCCCCCTACACGGCGGCGACCATTCGCGATGCCGTCGGCGAAGTGATGCCGGCGTTCGAGCTGATCGAAGATCGCCATGCGCACTACAAGTCGACCAAAGCCTACACCTTGATTGCCGACAACGCCTGGAATGGCGGCATCGTGCTTGGTGCCCCGGTGGTTGTGGCAGCGTCGCACGACCTCAACGGCCTGCAGGGTCGGCTCGTGATCAATGGCACCGAGCAGCGGACCGGCATGACCGACGATCCCCTGGGGGCACTCGCCTGGGTCGCCAACCTCGCCGCCGACCGTGGCCGCCCCCTGCAGGCCGGCCAGGTCGTAATTACTGGCAGCGTCATCCCGACCTTTCCGGTGGCGACAGGAGACCGCATCCGCTTCGAACTCGCGGGGCTCGGCGCCGTCGACGCCACCGTCCGCTGACGCGCAGAGCCGGTGTGCCGTTCAGGCGCGACGCACATTTGCATCCAGCCGGGCGTCGGCATCGACATTGAGCTGGTTGGCCTGGGCATCGCCGAACAGCTCTGAGCGGGCCCGCAGATGCAGCGTGCCGGCCGACACCCGGCCATCGATCGTGCCGCTGTTGTCGACGAGGTCCGCGTCCACATCGCCATCGAGCCGTGCGCCCGCCAGCACTTCGACGGCCGGGCTGCTGATCCGTCCTTCGACGCGCCCCGCGAGAATGATCGGCATGCGGCTGATGACCGTACCAAAGATCGTGATGTCCGACGGGATCAGGCTCGCGGTCGCATGATCGAAGCGGCTCGCCGGCCAGCCGATCGTGGGCGCTTCGGCAGCGAAGACGTTGGCTGGCTCGTCTGCAATGTCACCGCCGGGCGGTTCTGGAGCCGCTTCTGCCGTCGTCGCCACGATCGGCGACGGCGCCCCCCCTGGCGCCGGGTCATGGTAGATCGCAGCCGCAATGGCACTGGGAAAGGGCAGTTCCGCGGCCGGCCGCGCGTACCACACCGAGGCATAGGACCAGGCGAACGCCAGCAGGCTTGCCACCAGGCAGCCGGCAATCATAACCACGAGCCCAGCCGTCGCCGAGCCTGATGAGTTCGCCGCGCCGCTGCTAGGGGGCAGCCACAGGGCGACCTCCGTCTGTGCCGGTGCCGGCTGCAGCGGTGCAACGAGCGTCGTCGCAGGCGCCGCCTCTGGTTCGGACACCGGCTGCGGGTCCGCAGTGACGGCTGGCGGCGATTGCTCGGCCAACGGTGGTACTGAGACTGCTGGTTCGGCCATCACTGGCGATGCGACCGGGGCAGACGCAGGCGGCGCAACCGGGCTCGCATCGGCAACGACGATCGGCGGGCTCAGCGGCTCTGGAACAAGCGGAAGGGTATCGGCCGGCGCATGGGGCGCGGTCGGCACGGTTTCGCGTATCCTGGGTCGGGGTGTGGCTGGTTCGGCTGGCTGCAGGCCAGCAACGGCCGGAATTGGCTCCAGGATCGGTATCGGCCGGGCTGCCGCCACACGTGGAGAGCGTGCGGCTGGCGCTGCCGGCGCCGTTGCCAGCACCTCAGGCACCTTCGCTTGCATGATCAGCAGCGACGACATGGCCTGGATCTGGTCCTTGCCGAAGGTGCCAAGATAGCCGGTCACCGCCGGCCACACCCGATTGAGCCGATAGGTCGGTTCGTTGGCCGGCGGTGGTGCGATCACCGTCACTTCGAGCTTGGCCAGTCCACGGCTTTCAAATCCCAGATCCTCTGCCACGCGCCGCGTCACATCGAGCAGCCGCGTGCCGAAGAACGGTCCGAAGTCGTTGACGCGGACATGCGAGGCGCGGCCATTCTCCGGGTTGCGCAGCAGCAGTTCGGTGCCATCGGGAAAATCGGAACTCGAGACGCGCGCTGAACTCCTGGGATCGAAGAACTCGCCGCTCGAGGTCCATTGGCCGCGCACGTAGCGGTCGACGCGGGCGTCGTCATAGTAGGAGGCTTCGAGAACCACGGTCCGGCCGATGGCCCCCCTCGTTTCTTCGATGGTGCGCACCCGATGGCAAATGTCGCGATAGCATGAGACGCCGCCCGGCGTTTTGCCAACCGCCGCCGTGCCAATCGTCATTGCGATCAGCAGCGCTGCCAGCGCGCCATATAGCGGCGCGCACGCATACCGTGTCACGCTGCGTGACCACCACCCGAGGCCTGCCTGCACGATTGCCGCTACCCACCCGCAACTTCATCGAACTGCGACCGTTGTCCCACCCGCCGCCATGCGTACGTGCCACACCAGCGCCGCGGCAACCACACAATTCGTGAGTGCTGCCTAACCATTGGCGCGCTGTGTTGCAGCGCGCGCCCAGGCCAACGGCTGCGCGCAATGTGTTGCTAAAATATATCACTCAATTGAAAAGTCGGAGCTAATTTGCACTTATTCATTGAATTGACGTATCATCACTGTTTTGTTACCGATACCGGGTGGGGTGGGGAAATGGCCATAGGCTCAACCTATGGCGTAATGGCAAAGCGCAAGGGAGGTCGCGTGCTGAACCCTAGCCCCGAATATGTTTTGCGTGAGTACTATGCTGCCTGGTCGCAAGTCGACACAGAGGCGGCGCTACGATATTGCACCAGGGGTGTGATCTACGAGTTGCTGCTGCCGCGAGACGTGGTTGACTTCGGTGGTGAAGCTCGCGGCAAGCACCGGATGCGCCGCACACTCAATGCCATGTTGCGGGATTTCGAAGTGATTGCAATCAGGCCGCAGTGCATTGTCGCGCTCGGTAATCAGGGCCGCGCCCAGGTGGCCTTCCGCTTCCGCCACCGCCAGAGCGGTCTCGAACTCGACGGCGTTTTGCGCCACGAAGTGGTGTTCGAACTCGGCCGGATCGCCTGCATGCGGGAATATCATGATGTCGAGCGGTTCCGCGCTTTCATGCGGCTGACGGATGTCAGCGAGGCCCGCCGCAAATGCAGTGCGGACGGCTGACACCGAACTTGGTGGCGCCTCCCCAGGCGCCACCAAGGACACCCGCCAAAGAGTAAACTTGCGCCGGCAGGTCAATTTTGATCAGCCGTGAGCATTTTATTGACCAACTATGTCTAGTCTCGGCCTGAACTCCTTGGGAAAACCACTTCAGGCTCGGGAAACTCACATTATGTCGCGCGTATCATATGCCACGTATTTTGTGGCGACGGCGGCGTTCCTTGCGACGCTCGCGATTCACACGCCCGTAACGGCAGACGAACCCATCGTGATCCTGAACCGTGAGCCCGCCGACACGGAGGCAAGCGAGGCGCCGACACTGGCCCTGGGCGGCTCCGGTCCAACGGCGCCCCATGTGGGTTGGCCGATCACGGTGCGCGCGGTTGAACTCGAGAAGCCGACGCCGGGGCTGGCAGCGGCCGGGCCCGTTCCAGCGCCGGCTGCGGCGCCGGCGCCAGAGGCTGGTCCCCGCCAAAGCCTGGACCGGGTGCGCGTGATCCGGGCCGGTCGCCGCAACTTCCAAACTCAGGGCGACGCGCCGATCGTGCCCGCACGGTTACCGACCAATCCAGCCCTCAGCCGCATCGAATGCATGGCCGGGTGCTCACCACAGCGCAGCCCGATCGTCTATGAAGCGCCCATCATATCGGCCCGCACCGGCCAAATCGCCGCGCCAGCCGGCTTGAAGCCCATCGCTGCACTTGCGCCCTCGCCGGCCGATGCCAACACCATCACGTGTGTTGCCGGCTGCTATTCGACGCCGAAAACCTATCTCGCGCGGCCAGCCCCAGCGCCCGTCCAGCAAGCCGCCCTCGAACCGCCGAAGCCGGTCACGCTTGCTACCCTGCCGCAGCCGAACCGCGCGACCAGCGCCGGCCGACTGATCCCCTCCGTGGCCAAAATAGCAGACGTCCGCAAGCTGCGCCCGCGTGCCCGCACATCGGCGGCGCTGGCCAGCCCGCGCTTGCCTCCGCGAGCCTGGCGCACCATCACGACGCGGGTCACTTTGCGCCAGGGCACGAAGTCGCTACGCGACAGCCCGCTGAGGCGGGGGCAGGAGCCGCGAGGGTGGCGCCCGGAATGGACAGTAACCAGTTGAGAGAACAGGCGTAACGGGGCGGGGAGCCCCAGCTTGAGGATCG
>JAKFWF010000030.1 GCA_021730785.1 Hyphomicrobiaceae bacterium | reverse complement strand
GATTTCGCACCCACTCGATACTTTTTGGCAATTGCCCTTCGGTCTCGATGAATTCCTTGACCGCGAGCCATGCCTGGTCAAAGGGAATGAAGAGTCCCACCGGCATGGGGTCGTCATGCGTGGTGCGCACCCACTCCTTGAGGCGCGTAAGATCGCCCTTCGAGGAATAATCCTCGCGAGGGGCTTTGCCAAACTTCGAATAGATCAACAGCACGCCCAGGTCGGGATTGCCCCACATATCAAGCTTGATGTCGACCCGACCTTTCGCAAACTCGAGATGGTCGGTGCCATCAACACCGAGAAGATCAAGTCCAGCACTGTCGTTGCCGTTTTGGTAGAACCACTGTCGACCAGACGGAGCGAGAAAATAGGGTTCAAGATACCTTAATGAAGGCCAGCCTTTTCCCTTGAAAGTATCGAAGTACGCACGCTTTTCCATGGAACACACCTCACTCGATCCATCTGCCGTTCTGCATTGTGTTGATTTGTCCTGCGCCATCACGGAAGCGCACTGTTGGATTGCCCAATTGTAGCCCGATCAGTGGCAAGACGGTACCACAGCTCCTGCACAACTGCCGGTCGACTCGGATCTCCATCGTTCGTCCCGCCAGCGTGCCACCGTTGGCTGCGGCTGCCCGCAGCAGGGCATTGGCTTCCGCATGGAACACTGCATTATTCGGCATGTGACCTGGATTATCCGTCGCCATCACATCGGGATACCGCTGCACCAGTCGGTCGCGCATGGCTTCCGCGGCCGTCTGGTCGGCCACCGTATAGCCTGGCGCGTTGGAATTCACACCGAACACATACTTGCCGTCCACCTCGCCGAAGGCCACGGTCCCTTGCGAGGCCCTGGTTGCGAGCGACAGCGCGGTGTCGGGCATGCCGGTCAGCGTGCGATAGGCGTTGATGGCGTCGAACGGCGGGGGGGCGGAACTGCCGGTGCCAAACCGCGGCGCAGGCTCGTTGAGGGGAGGCCCATTGTTGCCGCCGAGCCCCCCGCGCGCCAGTTCCATAAGGCGTATGCCAGCCTCGCGCGCATGGAACTCCGCGGTGCGGATTTCTCCCTCCACCGTATTGGCGCTTGCGCTCGCTCTTGGCCTCCAGGTCGGATCGAGTTCACGGACCTGGCGAATGGCTTCCCGTGCGCGCACCTGGGCGACGACCAACTGCGTCGCCTGCGCGGGCGACGCATCCAGGGGGCGGCCACGCACGTAAATCGTAACGGTGAGCCGTCCGCGAGCGGTGGCTGGCGTCGCCCGCGCGGTGCCATCGCCCACCCACTGGCCGCCGTCGGACTGACCGGCCGGATTGCGCGGCTGGCCTGGATTAAAACCCGCCTTGCCGAGAAGCGCTTGGAACTGGCGCAGATGATGAACGAAGCGCTGTGCTGCGATCTCGGATTTCAGCCGCAGATAGGCCGTCTTGAATTCGAATGGTCGTCGTTCAAGTTCATCTTCCAGCACGGCATTGCCTCGTCACGTTTTTCACACGCGAGAGATCATGCGGCCGCTTTCTGGCACCGTGGATAACTTTGGCAGACGGGGCGGCATTGGGCCTGCCCCAATTGGGTTTGGTCGCGCGATGAGCGCAATTGCCAGCGGTTATCGACCAGGGGTCGAGCTACCGCTTCACCAAATCCGCCACCAGCATCGCGCGTTGCTCGGCTGTGACCTCGGGGCGCACGCCAAACCACAGCTCGAAGCCGCGCACGGCCTGGTACAGCAGCATATCGAGACCGTTCGACGTGGCGAAGCCGCGGGCTTCGGCGGCGGCCAGCAGCGGGGTCTTGAGCGGCACATAGACGATGTCGCTGACCACCGCGCCAGACGGCAGCAGCCTGACGTCGAGGTCGAGCGGCAACTGGCCGTCCATGCCCAGTTGCGTCGCATTGGTGAGCAGGTCGCTCGCCGGCAATAGCGTCGCAATGTCGGCCCACTGGGCCGGCTTCACGCTGGGGCCGAAATGGTCGGCCAACTCCGCGGCCCGCTCATAGGTGCGGTTGGCAACGTAGATCGTCTTGATGCCACGTTCGATCAGGCCGTATACCGCAGCCCGTCCCGCGCCGCCCGCGCCGACAACGAGTGCCGTCCGCGTGCGCTGGTCCCAGCCTGGAGCCGCTGCATCGAGCGCACCGATGAAGCCTTCGACGTCGGTGTTCGTCGAGCGCAGTTCGCCATCCTCGAACCAAACCGTATTGGCGACGCCGACGTTGCGCGCGCGGGCATCGGGTTTGGTCAACGCCAGGGCCGCCTCCTTGTGCGGAATGGTCACGTTGGCGCCGACGTAACCTTTGCTCTGCAGGCTGCCGAGGAACGCTGCGAAGTCGGCCGGCGCAACTTCCTCGGTACGATAAGCGCCATCGATGCCATAGCGGTTCAGCCAGTAGCCGTGCAGCTTGGGTGAGCGCGAATGCTTCACTGGCCAGCCGATGACGCAGGCGGCGGTCTTGGGCGCACTCATGACGTCGTCCTTGCCGGCTTTGGCTCAGGTTGCGGTTTCGCGCACCAGTCTAGCAGCGGCTGGCGAACGCGCATCTGTTTCCGTGATCGGCGCAAGAGTGAGGCGCGCGCAGATGCCGCCCAGGCGGCTGTCGACGAGCTCCAGCGTGCCGCCATGGCCTTCTACGATCTGCTTGACGATGGCGAGGCCAAACCCGCTGCCGCCGGTGTCGCGGTTGCGCGAGGTGTCCAGCCGATAGAACGGCTCCAGGACGGCTGCCCGCTCGGCCTCGGGAATGCCCGGTCCGTCGTCCTCCACCAGCACCACGACGGCACCGGCTGACGGCAGCAGCGTGATTTCGCAGCGTCCCGCGTGGCGGAGCGCATTCTCGATCAGGTTGCCGAAGGCGCGCTGCAGGCCGAGTTTATCGCCTTCGAGCTCGAATTTCCGCTTCGGCCGATGCAGGCGCACGCGCGCCGGCTCGCGTTCGGCGATCTCGTCCGCGATCAGCCGGGTCAGATCGAGGCGCTCGCGCAGGCCGGCGGCCGGCGTGCCGCGGGCGACGGCGATTGCGCTATCGATCAGGGCCGTCATGTCATCGAGATCGCGGATCGCCTTGTCGCGTTGGACGGTGTCGGGGATCTCCTCGACGCGCAGGCGCAGACGCGTGACGTAGGTCTTGAGGTCGTGCGACACGGCGCCGAGCAGGATCGTGCGGCCCTTGACGAGGCCGACGATGCGGCTCTGCATGGCGTTGACCGTGTCGATCAGCGCGCGCACGTCGGGTGCGCCGCGCGATTGGACGAGGTGGGGCGGCTGGTCGCCGGAAAACGTCGACACGGCGCGGGCGAGTTCACCCAAGGGCTTGGCCTCGCGCACGATGGCGATGATCGCCATCAGCCCGAGAAGCGCCCCGACGATGCCGACCCAGAAGCCGGTCGGCAGTCCGAAAATGCGCTGAGTTGGTGCGCCACGGGTTTCGAATACGGCGAAGTCGCCGCCGACCAGCGGTACGACGATGCGCAGCGGCAGCTTGGCGTTCGGCGTTAGCACGCCCAGCCAATGCGCCAGCTGTGACGAACCGGGTTCGCGTGCCACGAACACTTCGATGTCGCGATCGTGCAGTGCTTCGAGATACTGTCCGACCACCCATTCGACGACGGGGAATCGCCGACCGATGGTCGAAGGCGGCGGCCGGCTCTTTTCCACCGTCACGCGCAAGTCGTCGCTGCTTGCTGCGCGAATGATGAGCTCGCGTTTGACGTCCCTGCCGGCTTCCAGGATGCCGACGATGGCGGCCACCTGATCGGGCAACGGCAGGCGCGCGCCGACGCCCGCATCCTGCCCGCGCGAATACCACGACACGCCGATGCCGGTGAGCCCGAGCGCGATCAGCACGCACAGCAGGATCAGTACGAGACGGCCGGCCAGCCCGAGGCGCCCCTGCATGCTAGGCCTCCTCGACGTCGACGGCGAGGATGTAACCGGCATTGCGGATGGTCTTGATCAAGACCTCGTCTCCGCTTTCGATCTTGCGGCGCAGGCGGCTCAGCTGCACGTCGATGGTGCGGTCGAGGGCGTCTGCCCGCCGGCCGCGGGTCCAGTCCATCAGTTGGTCGCGGGAGAGCACCCGGCCGGGTCTTGTAACGAAGCATTCGAGCAGATCGAACTCAGCGCTGGTCAGCTCGATCGCGGTACCGGCCTGGGCTGTGATCGCGCGCCGGTCGAGATCGACGGTGAGCGGGCCGACGCGCAGTTTCTTCGCTTCGACCGGCCTAGGTTCGTTGCGCCGCAGGATCGCGCGGATGCGGGCAACGAGCTCGCGCGGGTTGAACGGCTTCGGTAGGTAGTCGTCGGCGCCCATCTCGAGGCCGATGATGCGGTCGATGTCGTCGCCCTTCGCCGTCAGCATCAGGATCGGCACGCGCGAGGCAGCCCGCAATCGGCGGCAGATCGACAATCCATCTTCGCCCGGCAACATCACGTCGAGGACGATCAGATCGGGCGCATCGCTGGCGGCGAGGTGCCGGTCGAGCGCTGCCCCACCGTCGGCCACGTCGACCTTGAAGCCCTGCTTGCGCAGATAGTCGGCGACGAGCGCGCGGATTTCGCCGTCGTCTTCCACCACTATGAGTCGCGGCTGATCGGTCATGGCCTGAAGACTATACCTGCGGCGCGGGCGCGCAAACCGTGTCGGAGCGCTGGATACAAATTGTTACATTCGGGCTTTTTTCTGAAACACCCGGGCAAAGCGCCACCGGCACTCTCCTGATCAGACACCGACGAACCGGTGTCGCTCAACCCGACAGGAGATAGTCATGAAATTTGCTCCCCTCGCCCTCGCCGCCGCCCTGATGGTTGCTGGCGCAAGCTACGCCGATGCTGCCACCCGCTCCGTCAATACGACTGGCCCGAAAGGCAACACGGTCAACCGCACGGGCGCTGCCTCGTGCTCGGGCGGCAGCTGCTCGTCGAACTCGGTCGTGACGGGTCCCCGCGGCAAATCGGCAACGCGCTCCGGCACCACGTCCTGCTCAGGCGGCCAGTGCTCGGGCGGCGCCACCTACACCGGCCCGGCCGGCAACTCCGTGAAGCGCTCGCGCGGCACCTCGTTCTGATACCGCGGCAGGCAGTCGCCGGTCCCTCCCCCTGTCACGGCGAGGATCGGCGCCTGCCACCAAGTCGATGACCTTGAACAACTTGCATCATAACCAACGAGGAAACACGCAATGTCCGCCACAACGATCCGCACCGCATCGCTTGCTCTCGCTGCCGGCCTGATGCTCGCCATGACCGCCGGTGCCCAGCACTAGGCTGCCCCAGCCGTCAAGGGCAGCCGTCTTGTCTGACTTGATCTCAGATCACGAAGCCGAACGAGGACGCCGTCATGAACAAACTCCGCTACCGACTGGTCGCCGTGGCCCTTGTGGCAGCGACCCTGCCGCACAACGTCTTGGCCCAGCAATTGCCGCCGCAGTTCAACAATCCGGCCGTGCAAGCCGCTATCGCCGCCTGCAATGGCGACGTGCAGAAGTTCTGCCCGACGGTGCAACCCGGTGGCGGACGCATCATTCGCTGCCTTGGCGCCAACCAGGACAAGATCTCGCAGGCCTGCCGCGACAGCATGCTGAAGGCCCGCGCCGCGCTCGGCCAGTGACAACGATCGCCAACTCGCAACTCAAGAAAGTGAGATGCAACGTGTCATGATCGAAATGCCAACGGGCCTGGTTGTCAGCAAGCCGGCCGGCGTCTTCCTCGGCCTGACCCTGATCTTCATCGCCGCCGAATACGCCTATGCCCGCCTCAGCCACCACGACGAGGAGCACGACCTGAAGGAGACTGCGGCTTCGGTCGGTGTCGCCGTGGGCGACATCGCAGCCCGCGTCGTGACCGGCGGCATCGCCGCACTGCCGTTCCTGTGGCTGTATGAGCACCGCCTGTTCGACATCCCGCTCGACCGGCCGTGGACGATCCTGGCGCTCTTCCTCGGCGTCGAGTTCTGCTACTACTGGTTCCATCGCGCTTCGCATCGCGTGCGCTGGCTGTGGGCGACGCATGCGGTCCATCACTCGGCGACGCACTTCAACCTGTCGGCGGCAATCAGACTCGGCTGGACCGGGCAATTGACCGGCGCCTTCGTATTTTTCCTGCCCTTGGCCTGGCTCGGCTTCCCGCCGCTGGCGATCGGCGGCATGATCGCAGCCGGTCTGCTGTACCAGTTCTTTCTGCACACGAGCCTCGATGTCTCGCTCGGGCCGCTGGAGTGGGTCTTGAACACGCCGCGTCATCATCGGGTGCACCACGCCTCTAACCAGCGTTGCCTCGACCGCAACTACGGCTCGACCTTGATCATCTGGGATCGCCTGTTCGGCACGTTCGCCACGGCGCCGGCCACCGAACCGCTGCGGTTCGGTCTCAAGGGGCGGCAGCGGACGGTCAACGTGTTTGCGATCGCGTTCGGCGAGTGGCTGCACTTGTTTCGCGATGTCGCCCGCACCAAGGGCTGGCGCCGGCGCCTGCAGGTGATCTTTGGGCCGCCGTGAGCGGAGCTGCCCTCACGCCCGCTCGAGCGGCGTCCAGCGGTATATGTCTTCGAGCGGGATCGAAAGCCCGATGGCTGGGAGCGCCGCCGCCGCGTCGATGTCCTCGATGAGGCGGTCTTTCCAGTCCGTGGCCCGGTCGAACACCTCGACCAGCGGTTTCTTCATCGATACGGTCACGTAGTGCTGGCAATTGGGCACGCTCGCATAGACACGCTTGCGCCAGGCCCGGTCGGCTTTGGTGTTGCTGCGCGAGAGCACCTCGATGATGACGAGCGCGTCTTCGGTGATCGAGCGGTCGGTGGCGGGCGCTTCCTTCACGAAGATATCGGGTTCGGGCAGGCTGGTCTGCGCCACGGGAACACGGGTGCCGACGCCCGGCATTACAGTCCAGGTTGCCTTGTGCTTGATCTTATGAGCGATCAAGTAATGGCAGATATTGGCCACGATCACCTGATGGTGCTCAACCGGCGTCGGGCTCATCACCGCCACTCCCTCGATTAGTTCCCACTTTTCGCCCTTCGGCCGCGTGTCGTAGAACGCGAGGAACTCCTCGATCGTCATATGCTGTGCAGGAGTGAGCTTGGCTCGGATGTTCATGGGGGTCGCCGCTCTCGATTGCCAACTCAGTCTACCGCAATTTGTGGCGCTGGCAATGCACAGGCCAGCTACTCCGCCGCCTGCCGATAGGGCGCAACCGCGACCTCGTCGAGGGTAAGTGGCAGAGCAGGCTCGGTCGCCGTTTCGGGCAGCTTTACGCGAAACCAGGCCGCATAGAGCGCCGGCAACGACACGAGCGTCAGGATGGTCGCGACGATGAGGCCGCCCATCATGGCAATCGCCATCGGCCCCCAGAACACGCTGCGCGACAGCGGGACGAGCGCGAGCACGGCGGCCAGTGCCGTCAACACCACCGGGCGGGCCCGCCGGACCGTACTCTCGATCACCGCGTCCCAGGGGGGGCTGCCGGCCGCCAGATCGTGGTCGATCTGGTCGACCAAAATCACCGTGTTGCGCATGATCATGCCGGCCAGCGCGATCACGCCGAGGAGGGCGACGAACCCGAACGGCGCGTTGCAGGCCAGCAGGCCGAGTACCGCACCGATCAGCCCCAGCGGCGCCGTCAAAAACACCAGGAACAGCTTCGAGAAGCTCTGCAGCTGGAACATCAGCAGCGTGAGCATGGCGAGCAGCATCAGCGGGAACAGCTTGAACAGCGCGGCATTGGCCTTGGCGCTCTCCTCGATCGCGCCGCCCGTGTCGATGCGATAGCCGGCCGGCAAACGATCGATCACCGGCACGAGCAGTGGCAGGATCGCGGCCGTTACCGTCGGCGCCTGCACGCCTGGCGCCACGTCCGAGCGCACGGTGAGCACGAGATCGCGGTTGCGCCGCCACAGGATCGGCTCTTCGTGCGCGAACGTGACCTTCGCGATCTGCGACAGCGGCACGGCCTGGCCGCTGCGGGTGAGCAGCGTCAGGTCCTCGAGGCCGTCGAGCCGCAGGCGTTCTTCGGCTGGCGCCCGCACGACGATGTTGATGAGGTTGGTGCCCTCGCGATATTCAGCCACCGTCGCGCCCGTCAGCAGCGTCTGCAGGGTTTGCGAAATGTCCTGCGTCGACAACCCGAACACGCGCGCACGATCCTGGTCGACGTCGAGGCGCACCGCCTTCACCTGCTCGTTCCAGTCGAACTGGACGTCGCGGGTGGTGGGCACCCGGCGCATGATCTCGCGCACCTCGGCGCCGATCTCGCGCACCTTGAGGGGATCGCTGCCGACCACGCGGAACTGCACCGGAAAGCCGACCGGCGGGCCGAAGTTCAAGCGGTCGATGCGCAGGCGGGCTTCGGGAATGGCACCGTCTGCGATCGCTTTTTCAAGTTTCGCAAACAGCCGCTCGCGGGCTGCCGCATCGGATGTGAGGATAACGACGAGGCCGAAGTTCTCGTTCGGCAGCACCGGGTTCAGCGCCAGGAAAAAGCGCGGCGCGCCCTGGCCGGTGTAACTCGTGAAGAACAGCACGTTCTCATCGCCCGCGACCAGGGCCTCCGCCTTGCGGACGGCCGCTTCCGTGGCGCCGATTGCCGAGCCTTCCGGCAGGCGCACTTCGATGAACAGTTCGGGGCGCGACGACGTCGGGAAGAACTGCTGCTGCACAAGCCCCATGCCGGCGATGGCGAGAGCGAAAGCTGCGACCGTCGCGCCGAGCACCTTCCGGCGGTTGCCGAGCGACCAGGCGATCACGCGGCGCAGGGCCCTATAGCTGCGGGTCTGATATAGGGCATGCGGGTCGGTGTGCGCTGTGTGCTTGGCAAAGTCGGGCAGCAGCTTGGCGCCGAGGTAGGGCGTGAAGATCACCGCCACGAACCACGACACGACGAGCGCGATGCCGACCACCCAGAAGATGTTGCCGGCGTATTCGCCAGCCGTCGACTTGGCGAAGCCGACGGGAAGGAAACCCGCAGCCGTCACCAGCGTGCCGGTCAGCATCGGAAACGCGGTCGACTCCCAGGCGAAGGTTGCAGCCTTGATGCGGTCGACGCCCTGCTCCATTTTCACCACCATCATCTCGATGGCGATAATGGCATCGTCGACCAGCAGGCCGAGCGCGATGATCAGCGCGCCGAGCGTGATGCGATCGAGGTTCATGCCCATGGCGAACATGATCGTGAATACGATCGTCAGCACCAGCGGCACCGACAGCGCCACGACGATGCCGGTACGCCAGCCGAGCGACAGGAAGCTCACCACCAGCACGATGGCCAGGGCTTCGACGAACGATTTCAGGAATTCGCCGACCGACTCCTCGACCACCCGCGGCTGGTTCGAGATCTGATTGACGATCACCCCGGCCGGGATCTCCTGTTTAAATGCGGCGACTGCCCGCTTGAGGTTTTCGCCGAGCACCAGAACGTTGGTGCCCTCCGACATTGCGACGGCGACGCCGACGGCCGGCTTGCGGTTGTGGCGCACGATGAACGCGGGCGGATCCTCGTAGCCGCGCTTCACGTCGGCGATGTCGCCAAGGCGGAACGTGCGCCCGCCCGACTCGATCGGCACGGCGGCTATGGCGTCCGCTCCCTTGAAGGCACCCGACACGCGCACCTGGATGCGGTCGCTGCCGGTCTCGATGGAGCCGGCCGGCGTGACCGCATTCTGCTTCTGCAGGCTCTCGAAGATCACGGTGGCTGGAATGCCGAGGGTCGCGAGCTTCTTGTGGCTGATCTCGACGTAGATGCGCTCCGGCGTGTCGCCGACCACGTTGACCTTGGCCACGTCCTTCACGCGCAGCACTGCCTTCTGTAGGTGCTCGGCATAGTGCTTCAGGTCGGCGCGCGAGACGCCATCGCCCGACAGCATGTAGACGGCGGCGAACACGTCGCCGTACTCGTCGTTGTAGAACGGTCCGAGCACGCCCTGCGGCAGCTCTCGCCGCGTGTCGCCGAGCTTCTTGCGCACCTGATAGAACGTGTCGGCGACGGCCGACCCGCGCGCGTTGTCGCGCAGCTGCACCTGCAGCACGGCGACGCCCGGGCGCGAGTAGGTCCGCACATAGTCGAGGAGCGGCAGCTCCTGCAGGCGCTTCTCGATCGGTTCGGCGACTTCGTTCTGTATCTCCTCCGCGGTTGCGCCAGGCCAGGCGACCTGCACGATCATGGTCTTGATGGTGAAGGTCGGATCCTCGGCGCGGCCGAGATTGAGGTAGGCGTAGGAGCCGGCCAGCACACTGGCGATCATCAGGAACAGCACGACGGCGCCGTGGCTGACGGCCCAGGCGGAGAGGTTGAGCTTCTTCATGGCACCGAACCTTTCGGGTCAGCGAGCGAGTGCTGCGGTGGCGGACTGCAGGCGCTCCTCGACAATGCGGACCAGGCGGGCTTCGTCGATCAGGTGCGTGCCGATGGCGACGACGCGTTCGCCGCCGGAAAGGCCGCCCCGGATCTTCACTTCGTCCTGGCCGTAGGCGGCAACATCCACGGCGACACGCTTGACCGTGCCGCTGCTGCCATCGACCACCCATACGGCGCTGCCGCGACCATCATTGAACAACGCGCTGGCCGGCAGCTTGATCGTGGCGCTGGTTGCTGTTTGCGACAGGCGCACGGTCGCCGTCATGCCGAGGCTCACGTGCTCGTCCGCCGCGACGATGGCAAAGCGCGCCTGGAAGGTGCGGGTCGCCCGGTCGGCCTCGGGCGCGACCTCGCGCAGGCGGGCGGCATAGGAGGCCTGCCCGTTGGCCCACAGTTCGATGCGCGCAGTGCTGGCGCGCAATTCCTCAAGCCGCTGCTCGGGCACCGCAACGACCACCTCTTTTTCCTCGAGGCGGGCGATTCGCGTCACCGACTGTCCAGCGGTCACGACCTGGCCGGCTTCGATCAGCATCTGGGACACGATGCCGGCCTGATCGGCCTTGAGTTCGGCGTAGGCGACCTGGTTGCGTGCCGTCGCGACCGCCCGCGACGCCCGTTCGACGCGCTCCCGGGCTTCATCGGCCGCGGCTTTGCGCTGTTCATAGGCTGCGGGTGCAACCCAGGTCTGCTGCAGCAGCTTGCGGAAGCGCTCTTCGGCGGCGATCGCCTGCTGGCGGCTGGACAGGGCGGCGCGCAGCTCGGCATCCTGCTGCTCGAGGGCAAGTTTGTAATCGGTCACGTCGAGGCGGGCGATCGCCTGGCCGGCCTTGACCTCATCCCCGACGTTGACGAGTCGTTCGGTGATCTTGCCACCGACGCGAAAACCAAGATCGGTCTCATAGCGCGGGCGGACCACGCCGACATAGCTGCGCGTTTCGGCAGAATTGGCCGGTGCGACGACGACGACGCGCACCGGCAACGGAGCTTCGACGTGCGGCAGTTCTTCCTGGCACCCGCCGAGCACCACACCGACCACGGCAGCGGCGAGATAGAGCACCAGTTGCAATGTCCGATCTCGTCTGATCATGATCGGTCTCCTGTCCGTTTTGACTTGTAAAGTAAGTAGCCGTAACATAAGTTAGTGATGCTAACTTAGCAAGTATCTTTCGTTTCTGGCAGTGATGCGACCGATGACCGCGAATGAAACGCCCAAGTCGGGAACAAAGACCCGCTATCACCACGGCGACCTGCGTCAAGCCCTGATCGCCGCAACGCGCGAACTGCTGGTCGAACGCGGAGCGGCGAATTTCACGCTGGCCGATGCCTGCAGGCTAGCCGGTGTGTCGACGGCTGCGCCCTACAAGCATTTCCGCGACCGCCTTGAAGTGCTTGAGGAAATCGCCGAGCAGGGCTTCAACGATCTACGCGAGAGGTCGGGTGCGGCGATTGCGACGAGCGGTCCTGGAACGCTCGAGGGCATCATCGCGATGGGGCAGGCCTATGTGGCGTTCGCCGTTGCCGAGCCGGCCGTGTTCCGTCTGATGTTCGGGCAGAACCCGGCCCTGAAGAAGGCCAAGGATGTATCGGACTCGGGCCATGCCTGCTTTGCCGGCGTGATCGATCAGGTTGCCCTGTTCTGCAGCCAGAACGCGGTGCAGGGTGACGCGAAGGCGATTGCACTCACGCTGTGGACCTTCGTGCATGGCGCCGCCTGCCTGCTGATCGACGACGACTATCAGCAGGTGGCGCCCGGACTCGATGTGGAAGCGCTGATCCGCACCGCCGCGCCAAAGCTGTTGGTCGGTTGAATCGTAGTGCGATAATCTTTACAATGAAAGGTAATCGATCGGTAGCATTGACGCAATGCTACCGATCGATTACATTTGTGGATTGTAATCGATCGGTGTCGTTTTGTGTATGTAACCGCTCGATCACAATGAAGGAATGCGATCGAACGATTACATGTCATGCCATGAAACAGCAGCTACGACGGCCCGACGATATTGCGGCACTTGTCAAGGTCCGGCGCGAGGCTGCGGGCCTGACACAGCAGGTCCTGGCCGACCGTCTCGGCGTCTCCCGCCGCTGGATCTCCCGCATGGAAAACGGCTGGCCACGCGTGCAGCTTGATCTCGTCCTGCGTTGCCTGAACGAACTCGACATCTTGGTATTTGCCGCCGATCCGCAGTCGGCTGACCAAGGCATCGCGCCAGCCGGTGCAGGCCGGCGCGCGATCCTCGATATCGATGCGATTGCCGACCATGGTTATGGTGCTCCTGTGAAACGGCGGAGCCGATGACCAAGGACCTGCGCGTCCTGCTGGACGATCGCGAGATCGGTACCATCACGCAATTGCGCACCGGCAAGCTGCAGTTGACCTATGATGCTGCGTGGCTGGCCGATCCGGAAGCGATGCCATTATCCTTGTCGATGCCACTGGCTGCAGCCGAACACGACGATACCGCAGTCGCTCCTTTTCTGTGGGGGCTGCTACCCGAGAACGAGGCGACGTTGCAGAGCATCGGCCGACGTTTCTCAGTCAGTTCCCGCAATCCCTTCGCACTGCTGACCCACATTGGCGAGGATTTGCAAGGAGCGGTGCAGATAGTGCCGCCGGAAAGCGTTGCAGGTTTGAAGCAACGGCAGGGCATCAAGATGTTGAGCCGGACCCAACTCGAAGCCGGGTTCAAGGAATTGATGCGCGACCCTGCTGCCACCCAGTTCACGTCGGATGCAGGGCAGTTCTCGCTGGCTGGCGCGCAGCGCAAGAAGACGCTTTGCCTCGTCAATGGACGTTGGGGCGAGCCGCGCGGCCGCACGCCCTCGACACACATTTTGAAGCCCAGCATCGTCGGTCATGCCGGGCAAGCCTATAATGAAATGTTCTGCATCCGGCTCGCTGGCCAACTGGGCCTGCCGACGCCGCCATGCTGGGTCGAGATGTTTGGCACGCTGCCCGTCATTGTGATCCAGCGCTACGACCGGCTGCGATATTCCGGCCGACGCCTCGTCGAGCTCACGGCAGGCGGAGGTGAAGTACGCCGTGTGCACCAGGAAGACATGTGCCAGGCGCTCAAGGTTCACCCGGCCATCAAGTATCAGAGCGAGCGCGGGCCGGGCATGCAGGCGGTCATGCAGGTGCTGTCGGGGTCGGGCGAGCCAAGCGTTGATCGCGATCGGTTCATGCGGGCGTGCGCCTTCAACTTCGTGATCGGCGGTACGGATGCTCACGCCAAGAATTACAGCATTCTGCTGACCCAAGGCGGCCGGTTCCGCTTGGCGCCGCTGTATGATGTGGCGAGTTGGCTGCCCTATGCCGACCGGCGTCGGAACAATAAGCTCGCGATGTCGGTCGATGGTCAGTACAATTTTGATCAGATCCATCCCCGCCACTGGGAAGCAGAGGCGAAGAAATGCGGTCATGACGGCGAACGAACCGTCGCGCACGTTCGCGATATGCTGTCGCGGCTGCCCGACGTCGCCAAGGAGCTGTGGAACACCTGCCGTTTCGAAGGTCTGAATACACCCGATCTTGCGAGTCTGGTCGGATTGCTCGTCGAGCGGGTTCGGCAGTTGAAACGAGTTTATGCTGCGCATTGACCCCAAGGAGGCTGCCATGGCGTCGAAGGCGACCAATCAGGCTTGGCTCGATCTGGTGGCCGAGACGGCGCTCGAGTCTGACGTGCCGATCATCGATCCGCACCACCATTTGTGGGACGGTTGGCGCCACATGGTTCAACCCCGCTACCTGATCGACGAAATGGCGGCCGACCTCGGCGGCGGTCACAACGTGGTGGCGACCGTGTTCATCGAGTGCGGCGAGATGTTCCGCGCCGACGGTCCAGAAGCGATGCGCTGCGTTGGCGAGACGGAATTCGTCAACGGCATGGCCGCCATGAGCGCATCGGGCCGCTATGGCCAAACTCGGATCGCGGCGGGCATTATCGGCACCGTCGATCTGCGCATTGGTGATGCAGCAGCCGACGTCCTCGATGCGCATCTGGCGGCGGCACCGGCGCGCTTCCGCGGCATCCGGCGCGGCGCCTTCTGGCATGCCAGTGCCGACATCCAGAACCACCGCACCAACCCGCCGGAAGGATTGCTGCTGCGCGACGATTTCCGCGCCGGCTTCAAGCATTTGCGCGCCCGCAACTTGAGTTTCGAAGTGTGGTGTGCGCACACCCAGATCCCCGATGCTCTCAGCCTCGCCCGCGCCTTCCCCGATACCGTCATCATCCTCGACCATTTCGGCGGGCCGATCGGCACTGGCCCCTATGCCGGCCGGCAGGACGAGGTGTTGGCCTATTGGACAGGGCAGATCGACGAACTCGCCCGCTGCCCGAACGTGATGATGAAACTCGGCGGCCTCAACATGGAGGTCAACGGCTACGGCTGGCAGCATCGAGCGACCCCGCCGACCAGCGCGGAACTGGCGGCGGCAACCCGGCGTTACTTCGACCACGCGATCGCGGCTTTCGGGCCCACGCGCTGCATGTTTGAGTCGAATTTCCCTGTCGACAAGCTGAGCTGCAGCTACACGGTGCTGTGGAACGCCTTCAAGCGGCTCGCGGCGGGCTACACGGCGGCCGAACGCGCGAGCCTGTTCCACGATACCGCGGCGCGCGTCTACCGCTTGCCGCAGGCGGTCGCCCGGTAGGTCTTGGTCAATGCTTGTGCGGCTCGCTTTTGGCGAATGCAGCCTTCTGCTCCGCGGTCGCTTCCTTCTGGTACTTCGCCTGCCACTCCTTGTAGGGCATGCCGTACACGAGTTCGCGGGCGGCGTCCTTGCTCAGCGGCTGGCCACTGGCAGCGGCCGCATCCTGATACCAGTTCGACAGGCAGTTGCGGCAGAAACCAGCGAGGTTCATCAGATCGATGTTCTGTACGTCGCTGCGTGTGCGCAAGTGTTCCACCAGTCGGCGGTAGGCTGCGGCTTCCAATTCGATGCGGGCTTTGTCGTCTGCGGCCATGGGGGTCTCCTTCGGCGTCATCTGGATGATATCTGGGGGCGCGACCGGCGGAATGCCGGTTGCAGGTCAGGGCGATCGAGCAGTTGGCGCATGACGCGGGCGAGACGTTTGCTCCAAGCGGCCTGACCCGCGTCGTCACGGATCAGGTCCTGCCGCACTTCGACCAGCGCATGGGCAAGGCCGCGAGACGTGCCGTGCTGCCACATGGTATCGCCCTCGAGCCCCCCGTGATAGGGCTGGTTGTCGCCGACGATCAAATCACCTTCGCCATAGAGCGCTTCCAGCAGCGGGGCAGCGAGCCGCGGATCGTGGTCCCACAGAATGCCGACATGCCAGGGGCGCGGCACGGTTTTCCAACTTTCGGTGAAGCTATGGACCGACAGGATCGCAGGCGCGATGCCGGTTGCAACGCATGCATCCAGAACGTCGCTGATCGCCCGGTGGTAGGGGCGATAGTACAGCTCGATCCGCCGTTGCCGTTCTGCCGGTGTGAGGTCGCGGTTGCCCGGCACGATCGCGCCGTCCGACAGGCGCATGACGAGGGTCGGATCGTCCGTGCCGCGGTTGGGATCGATCAGCAGGCGGGAGTAGTGCGTGAGGAGTGCCGGGACGCCGAGGTGGGCTGACAGCTGCCGCGTGATTGCTTCGGCGCCGATGTCATAGGCGATGTGACGCCTGAGCTGGGCTGCCGGCAGGCCGAGCGTGCCGTAGCCGGGCGGGAACGCATTGCGGGCGTGATCGCAGACGATAACGAGCCCGGCATCTGCCGCGCCTGCGATCACGGAATAACTGTCGGCCTCCGACGATTGGATCAGTGGCCGGGCGGGAGGTTCGTGGAGCATAGCGGGGCGCAGGTTCATTCGGCGGCAGTTGTCGCTGACACACTATGCTGACCGGCGTCTAATGACCACCTTGACGCCAGGGCCATCTCGCCAGCACATGGACGGCTCTGATTGCCGCCTGCATGAGCCCGCCCCATGAGCAACGAGCGCCTGCGAGATCCGCTGCTTGCCCTCTACCGGACCGCGGTGGATGCAGCGCATCCGCGCCTGTGCCTGCCGCCGCACTTGCCGCCTGTACCGGACAAGGGACGCATAATCGTGATCGGTGCCGGCAAGGCCAATGCGGCGATGGCGATTGCGACGGAAGCACACTATGCCGGTCAGCCTGGGGGGGAACGCGTCTCGGGCTTCGTCACCACGCGGCATGGTTTTGCGCTGCCGACCCGGCGTCTTGAAATCATCGAGGCGGCCCATCCCGTGCCCGACCAGAACAGCGTTGAAGGCGCTGCCCGCGCGATCGCCGCGGCCAAGGGGGCGGGCGCCGATGAACTTGTGCTCGTGCTACTATCGGGTGGTGCGTCGGCCCTGTGGAGCCAGCCGGTCGAGGGCGTGAGCTTTGCCGCCAAACAGGCGCTGACCAAACAATTACTGCGTGCCGGCGCGCCGATCGGCGATATGAACATCGTCCGCAAGCACGTGTCGCGCATCAAGGGCGGCAAGCTCGCAGCGGCAGCACACCCGGCGCGGCTGCTGACGCTGGCGATCTCCGACGTGCCGGGCGACCAGCCGACCAGCATCGGGTCCGGCCCAACCGTTGCCGATCCGACCACGCTCGCCGATGCGCGCGCGGTTCTTGAACGATGGCACATCACGCCAGCTCCCGAGATCGCGGCGGCACTGGCCGATCCCCGCAACGAGACGGTGAAGCCCGGTGCCCCGGCACTGGCCAACACGAGCTGCAAGATCATTGCGGCACCTAAAGCCTCGCTGGAAGCTGCGGCAGCACAGGCACGGGCGCTAGGCTACGAGATCGAGTTCCTCGGCGACGCGCTCGAAGGGGAAGCGCGCGAGGTCGGCCGCGCCCATGCTGCGCTCGCGCTGGCGGCACGGGCCAAGGGGCGCCGTGTCGCAATTCTTTCGGGCGGCGAGTTTACGGTGACGGTGACGGGCAGTGGGGCTGGGGGGCCCAATCAGGAATATGCACTTGCGCTTGCGATCGGGCTCGACGGGGCGCCTGGGATCTCGGGTTTGGCAGCCGATACGGACGGCATCGACGGTGGCAGCGGCGCTGCCAGCGATCCAGCCGGCGCCTTCGTATTCGCCGACAGTCTCATGCGGGCAAGGGCTGCGAACCTCAATGCGGCCACCTTCCTCGCCAACAACGATTCGTCTTCATTCTTCCGCACACTCGGCGATCTCGTGGAGGTCGGGCCGACCCAAACCAACGTCAACGATTTCCGCGTGATCCTCGTCGATGGCACCGTTTAGCTCGTTATCATGGCATCGGATCGCATCGGCGCACCGCCGCTGGCGTTTGCTGCGCATAGTGCCGCAGGTCACGCTCGTTTTGGTGCTGCCGAGTGCTCATCCTGCACTTGCCGACTTCAAGCTGTGCAACGCGACGACGAGCCGGCTCGGCGTGTCGATCGGCTACCAGGACCAGAAGGGCTGGGCCACCGAAGGTTGGTGGAACATTCCAGCGCAATCGTGCGAGACGCTGCTGAAGCAGATGCCGAGCCGCTACATCTATGTGCACGCCGTCGACTACGACCGCGCCGGCGAGTGGGGCGGTAACAACTTCATGTGTACCGCCGATCGAACTTTCATAATAAGGGATGTGAAGGATTGTCCGAAGCGCGGTTACAAGCGTGCCGGATTTTTTGAGATCGACACGGGCGAGGCGAAGGACTGGACCGTCCGATTGACCGATCCCAATGAAAGCGGAGCGAAGCCCAAATGAGGCGTGATCGTCGGGTCAAGATTGTTGCAACGCTTGGACCTGCGTCCTCCGAGCCCGAAATGCTGGAGCGCCTGTTCGAGGCGGGCGTCGACGTGTTCCGCATCAACATGAGCCATGCGACCCACGAGGTCGCGCGCAAGCTGCATGCGACGGTGCGCAACGCGGAAGTGAAGTTCAAGCGACCGATCGGCATTCTGTGCGACCTGCAGGGCCCCAAGTTCCGGGTCGGCGAGATGGGCGGCGGGCGCGCGATCGTCGCCGACAAGTCGATTTTCCATTTCGATCGCGATGAGACGCCGGGCAGTGCGGAGCGCATTTTCCTGCCCCATCCCCAGATATTCCAGGCGATCGAGCCCGGCCACGCGCTGCTGCTCGACGACGGCAAGCTCAGGATGCGGGTCGTCGAACGCAGCGAAACGCGGATCACTGCCGAGGTCGTTGTCGGCGGTGCGCTTGCGAGCCGCAAGGGCATCGCCATGCCCGACACTTTGCTGCCGATCAGCCCGATCACCGAAAAGGACCGCGCCGACCTCGACTATGCGCTGCGGCTCGGCGTCGACTGGATCGCGCTGTCGTTCGTGCAGCGGGCAGATGACATTCTTCTGGCGCGCCAGCTGATCGGCCAGGGGGCGGCGATCATGGCCAAGATCGAAAAGCCCTCCGCCATCACCGATCTCGATAACATCATCGCCGCCGTCGACGGCGTGATGGTGGCGCGCGGCGATCTCGGCGTCGAGATGCCGGTCGAGCGGGTGCCCGGCCTGCAGAAGGAGATCACACGCAAGTCGCGGGCTGCCGGCAAGCCGGTGGTGGTTGCAACTCAGATGCTCGAGAGCATGATCAGTTCGCCGGTGCCGACGCGCGCCGAGGTGTCCGATGTCGCGACCGCCGTGTTCGACGGCGCGGACGCCATCATGCTGTCGGCGGAAAGCTCCGTCGGCCAGTTCCCGCTCGAAGCGATCCGCATGATGGACCGCATCGCCATCGAGGTGGAAAAGGATCCGACCTATGATGCCATCGTGCACACCACGCAGACGAAGCCGCAGGCGACCGGTGCCGATGCCATCGCTGCTGCAGCGCACGCCATCGCCGATACGGTGAAGCTCGCGGCCATCATCTGCTACACGGCGACCGGCTCGACCGCGCTGCGCGTGGCGCGCGAACGGCCGAACCTGCCGGTCATCGGCCTGACCCCCGTGCTCGCCACCGGGCGCAAGCTGGCGATCGTGTGGGGCACCCATTCGGTGCTGACGAGTGATCCGGAGAACCTCTCCGACATGGTGCGCAAGGCCTGCCGCATCGCGCTCGAGGAGGGGTTCGCCAAGCCGCGCGATGGCATTCTGGTCACCGCCGGTGTGCCGCTCGGCTCGCCCGGTGCAACCAACATGGTGCGGCTCGCCTTCCTCGACGAGAATGGAGCCCCGGTCGCCGAGGGGCGCTGAGGATCGTGGTGCAGCACCCACCGCCGATGCCGCGTGTGCTGCTCGTCGGCTTTTCCGAGCGCAACAAGTATTTCGGCACGTTCTTCTACGCGACCTTGCACAAGCTGCGGAACGGCTTCATCCGGGCCGGCAGCCACGTCGTGTGGTTCAGTGATCGTGACATCGCCGACTATCACGCGCCGCTGCGCTACCGTCCGCTCGGCGCCCGGACCGCCAACGCCAAGCTCATCCAGCTGGTCGAGACGGTCGAGCCGGACGTCATCTGCCTGATGCACGCGGACTTGATCACGGCAGAGACGATCGATGCTATCCGTCATCGCCATCCGCGAGTGAAGATCATTTCGGTCTATCTCGATGCCTTGAGCGGCGGTCGCCCCAGTGATCGCTTTCGCCGCTTCGCGGCCACGAGCGACGCGTCCTTCGCGACGACGGCGGGGGCAGCGCTCAGCGCCCATGCGACCGCGGGCGCGGTCGGCTTCGTGCCGAACCCGATCGACCTGTCGGTCGAACGCGCCTGCGCGTATGCAGCCCCCGACCACGACCACGATTTCTTCTTCGCCGGCAAGCCGAAGGGGCGCGAGCTGTTCCTGCAGCAGCTGCAGCAGCGACTGCCCGAGCGACGCTTTGGCCTGTTCCTGCAGACCGGCACGGCAATGGCGCTGGGCGGAGCTGCCTACACTGCGGCGCTTGGCCGCTCGCGGATTGCGATTGCAGCCGGCATCGCCAGCGATTGGAAGTGGTACGCGTCGGACCGGCTGTCGCAATACCTGGGCGCAGGCTGTCTCGTGGCCCAGCCGGCGGTTGGCGAACTGGCGTCGCTCTACGGGGCCGACACGCTGCTGATCTATAAGGATGCCGATGATCTCGCCACCCAGGCCGAGGCACTTTTGACCAGCGGTAGGTGGCGCGAGCGGGCCGCGGCCGGTCAGGCGCAGGCCTGTGCAGTCAGCGACACGATGCTCGTCGCCAGATATCTGCTGGACCGGGCGGCCGGCACCCGCACGTTCGACTGGCCGGCCTGGACCAACGAGTTCTATCCAAAACGGTAGTGCGGCGTGCCGCCTCTACAGGCCGCGCCCCTCGACCTCGCGGCGCAATTCGTCGACGGTCGCCTGGATGTTCGGCCAGGAAGGATGAACAGTCAGCAGTTTCTCGTAGGCCTTCAACGCCTGCGGCTTGCGGTTCAGCTGCCGCATGATGAGCGCCAGCGCGTCCAGCGCCTTGTAGTGGTTGGGTTCGAGCGCCAGTACGCGGCGCAGATCGCCGAGGGCGCGCTCGTAGTCGCCCTCGGTGTAGAATGCGAAGGCGCGCCGATTCCAGCCCTCGGCGTAGTCGGGTGCGAGGTCGACCACAGCGCTCAGCAGTTGCAGGGCGAGGTCGTTGCGCTGGTGGTTGACCGCCTGCTGCGCCCGCTCCATCAGTGCCGAAATCGTATCGCTGTTGGGCGTGTGCCAGATCCGCTCGATCGCCTCCGCGAACGGCTTTGCCGCGTCGTCCGTTGGCGCCGTCGCCAGATGGGCATAGAGATCATCGAGCAGTTTCGCGCGTTCGCCCGGCGACTCCGGGATCACTTTGCCGAGTTGTGGTTTCTTGACAGCACTCGGTGTTGCCTCAGCGGGCGGCTGAGCCTTGTCCTTGGGACCATTTGCTGGCGGTGCAACTTGCGCATTCGCGTCGGGCGGTGGCACCTGTGCAGAGGCCACATGCGCCATGGCGACCGAAAGGGCAAAAGCCGCCGCAGCTATAACGCGTGCTGCGGTGCCATGATCGTCTGAACTGAAGTTTGTCATGCCACGCAGCTTACGAAATCCGCAGTCCTGCGTCAAAGCGTGTCGGCCAAGCGATGCCGGCCTTCAGCCTTGGCGGGCCTTGAAGCGCCGCTGCGTCTTGTTGATGACATACAGCCGGCCGCGCCGCCGGACGACCTGACAGTCCCGGTGCCGCACGCGCAGCGATTTGATCGAATTCTTCACTTTCATGACACGCTCGTCTCGGATGTGGTCCAGCGTTGACGGCGCCGGCCGGATGCTGATGCGAAAATGGTGGGCGCGACAGGGATCGAACCTGTGACCCCTACCATGTCAAGATCGGTGTCTAGTCGTAATGATACCGTCTAAAAGCCTATTGTTGTGGGGTTTGTCAACGGTTTTCGACAACCAATCGAGCCTGGAACATGCTGACGACTTGTCGTGAACATGACTGCACACGTAGACTAACCTTCACACAAATGGCATGCAAAACCGTCACGCCACTGTTTTGTTCACAATGAAATCGAGGCCGCCATGGATCGAGATTGCATATGCAAGTAGAGTGGCGTGGTGTCCGCCCTATATAGGGAGACGCGCCGCTCCTCATGCTTCGAGTTTTTCATCGGCCAGTCGCCAACCGTGCTTTCGCATATCGGCCAGCCCGCGATCGTAGCCAAGCTGCTCGGCATCGCGCAGAGCGACTGTGTGGGCGGCGCGCATGCCGTGCATCTCGCGGGCCATATCGCTATCGTCTGCACGGTAGCGTTCAAGCTCTGCCTCGGCCCGGCGCAGTGCCATCACCAGCCCACGTTCTTCGCCGACTTTGATGCGGCACGCGGGGTCTGCCATCGGCGTGTTACCAAAGTGGTCTTGAGCTGCGCCGGGCGTGGTAAAATGGTCGCCACAGTGGAAGCAGGTCCACCCCTGTGACGGCATCGGGTACGTTTCATCGGCCATCTCTCGCGCTCCATTCATGAGTTTTGCAAAAGTGCTGCACGAGCACGCGATCTGAGTACCTGATCCCACGTCGGCGCTGGTTCGTTTTCCCTCATGCACAATAGCTTCGATTGACGGACGTGAGGCCGTCCGCACGCCCAGCAAGACCTCGGCTGCTCACCAATCGGATCGCAGGCAGGCAACGTAACAAAGCCGTTAGTACACACACCATTGCTGCTGTAGGCTTGCCCCACAAGCGCACTGCATCTGTTCATGCCCATGCTGCCGCTTCCTTAGTTTTCGATTTTCACACCAACGGATTTGGCGATCTCACGCAGATCATCTGCAATACTCTGCGGGTCGCAGATACTGCCGCCAGGCACAGCAGCGTGCATTCTTCGCACTCCACCTTCAAGCGCGTTGATGCCTGTCTGTAGCACTGCGGTGGCAGACTTGTGCATGCACAGCTCCGCCTCAAGATCAGCGATCCGCGCATGCAATCTTTCCACGACCTCGACGGCGTTGGTGTGTTGCATTGTCGCATTTCGCTCCGCTCGATCAGCGCGGAGCTTTTCCTCGAGTGCGTGATTGCAGCAGGACATTTTCAGTTCCTTCACTTTACGCGCACGGGGCGCGGTTTGTCGTAACGCAGGTCATACGCGTGGCCTGACCCGACAACGACTCGCGGGAATTGCACCAGCGGCCGACGCACCGCCCTGACGCGCAACCGCCGCATGTGGTGCACGGAGCGCATCGGCCATGGATTGCGACGCATTCGGAAGCCTCTACCTTGTAGCTTCCAAATTGCATGCGGGGCAGAAATGGTGGCCATCTACGATGGCGTGCCGTTTATCCCGCAGATCAAAAACATGGTTGCAAGTCGCGCACGCGGACAGCTGTCTCATATAGTCATCTAGGCGCTGCGCTTCCCAAAGCAAGTTGTTGAAAATTCCGCGCATTAATTCACTCGCGTCATCCAGCTGCTTGATCGGTGGTCGCTTGCGCATCACGTTCTCTCGTTCAATTTTCGCATATGTTGCATATCGAGGGCATGTGCACGTCTCGCTGCCGCGAAGGCGGCTTGCAGACTATCGAATCTGTTTCGCCGCAGCCATTCGTCTGTGCGTGATGACGGCAGCGGCTCGTGTCCCCACTTGTCATCATCGTCGAGCACCAAGGCGTAGTAACACACTGCCCATTTGCCATGTCCGCGCTCCTGCACCGTGATCTGTGATCTGGCCAGGCGATACACTGTCGGCGTAAAGTCGTGTGCGTCCTGCAAAGCCGTCCCCCCCCCTATTTGCAGTACCAGTAGCATCCAAACCAAAAAGAAATCCACCGCTGGAACATGGTCATCCGGGCGCCGCAAATTTTGCAAGTGACCATCAACGGCGCTCCTTTCATGCCGCCGCTTTGGCGGAAATCTTGACCTCGTCCACCCACGCCATGAACGCGCGAATGATGGGCTGAATGTTCGTGTCGTCAGACCATCCTGCGAACCCGATAAAACCGCTTGGCTCGAACGTGACGCACTGGCGTGACTGATGCCCCTTGAAGTACCAAGCAGTGCACTGAATGTCGTAGCTTCCACACCGCAGTCGTTTAGGTTTGTGGGTAGCTCGGAACGTGCCGCGCAAGTATTCGCCTGATTGCATCTCGGCATCGATCAGGGCGCGCAGCCGCTCCATGGTGTCAGCGGTCAGCGCATCATAGGTGAGACCGGCTCGCGCCCATGCGGCCCTGGCGTCGTCTCGTGTCCAATCTGTTCGACCATCACTCACGGTCACGCTCCCTTTATGCTTCGAGTTTTGCAGCCGCACGCGTCGCATACAGTGCTTTCACTTTTTCCCGGGTCTCGGCATACAGGCCAGGGCAATCATCGTCGTATTCGCGCATTGCTTCCAGAGCGTCGTCAATCATGCTGCCAAACGAATTCCAGCAGATGCAAGGGACGTGCGCCTCGCACCAATTCTTGAACGCGACGCAATCGAAGCACGTCCGGTAGGTTGCCGCCTCGCCGCTCCATACACCCCAGAAAAACTGGAATGCCGAGCCGACCGGCAGCCTCTTGCTGCACTCGCAGCATCGGTATTCCTTTCGCGACTTGGCGACCTCGCCATGTCGATACGTCTCGGGATGGTCGCCGTCATCACAGTAACAACCGGACATCACAACTGCTCCTAATTCCGAACTACAGTTACTGATTTTGCGCGATACATCGGATGCGCAGCAACAGCGTCAACCATTGCCGCACCACCGGATGAGGCCTCAATCTCAACCCACTTGATGTCCCGCGTAATGATGCCTCTAAGCTCGACTTTCCAAATTGATCGGCTTGCTTCTCCACCCATCGCTACCCCTCCGTTCGTAAGTTTTCCAAAACCGCCATCATCCGCCTGCGCGGCGCTGCATATCATCCAGTGCCGCCGCTTTGTCGGCGAAAAAATCAATCACGGGCCGCGCCGGATCACTCGCGGCGTAGATCAGATAGGCGGCATTGGAGGTGCCGACGGCTCGTTCCAAGTCGCGCCCCGCCTCACCTGCGAGCGTGACGGTCCAGCCCGCGCGACAGTGCGCCGTATCGCAGTGCCACCGTGTCATATCCAGAGCACCAGGTTGCGACGCGGCTCGATAAATAGCCTCGTGTATTGCTGGGATGACTGGAGCATCTGCGATCGTGCGCCCCCCGAGAGTGATCGTGGCGGGCAGCGCCGTGATGGCGGTGCCGCTCAGGTAGAGGCTGCCGCGGACGCTCAGCCCCTCGGGCAGCGCCGTGATGGCGGTGCCGCTCAGGTAGAGGCTGCCGCGGACGCTCAGCCCCTCGGGCAGCGCCGTGATGGCGGTACCTCTCAGGTCGAGATCGCCGCGGACGCTCAGCCCCTCGGGCAGCGCCGTGATGGCGGTGCCGCTCAGGTAGAGGCTGCCGCGG
>JAKFWF010000059.1 GCA_021730785.1 Hyphomicrobiaceae bacterium | reverse complement strand
GCCGGGGGGTGGGCGGGACTGCGGACGAGCGGCACGTGAACGGATGGCAGGCAGCTGCGGTCAGTACCGCGGCGTGCGCCAGTCACGGGCACCCATCCCTATGCTGACGTTCGTTGCCCGCCGCACGCTATCGACCCTGCCGACGCTGTTCCTGGTGGTGGCGATCTCGTTCTTTTTGATCCGCCTCGCACCCGGCGGCCCGTTCGATCTGGAACAGCCACTCGAAGCCAAGGTGATGGAAAATCTGCGCCGCATCTATCAGCTCGACCAGCCGCTGTGGCGCCAGTTCCTGTCCTACCTAACAGCCCTCCTGCAGGGCGACCTTGGACCATCGTTCTACTACCGCGATTTCACGGTCGCTGAACTGTTCGCCAAGGCGCTGCCGATCTCGATCCGGCTCGGGGCGAGTGCGCTGATCCTGGCGCTGACGGTCGGCCTGGCGCTCGGCGTGACGGCGGCGCTGCGGCAGAACTCAGGCGTCGACACCGCCGTCGTCGCGCTCGCGACCTTCGGACTGACCGTGCCGACCTTTGTCACAGCGCCGCTGCTGCAGATCGCGCTCGGGCTGTGGCTCGCCTGGCTGCCGGTCGGAGGATGGAACGACGGCGCGGTGCGCAACACCATCCTGCCGATCCTAGTGCTCGCCCTGCCGCAGATCGCGGTGATCGCGCGGCTGACGCGGGCGGCGATGATCGAAGCCCTGCGCGCGGCCCACATCCGCACGCTGCGCGCCCAGGGGCTTGGGCTGCGCACGGTCGTGACCCACGCGCTGCGGAGCGCCTGCCTGCCCGTCGTGTCCTACCTTGGACCGGCAGCAGCTGCCCTCCTCACCGGTTCGATCGTGGTCGAGACCATTTTCGGCATCCCGGGGGTTGGCCGCTACTTCATCGAAGGCGCGCTGAACCGCGACTATACCCTCGTGATGGGCACGGTGGTGCTGGTCGCGATCTTCGTCATCCTGTTCAACCTGGCAGCCGACATCGCCTACGCGCTCCTCGACCCAAGGGTGCGCCATGAGTGAAGCAGCACAGCAAGCCCGCTCGCTGTGGGCCGATGCGTTGGCCCGGCTGAGCGCGAACCGTGCCGCCGTGGCGAGTGTCGTCGTCCTCGCGCTCATGACGTGCCTGTCGGTCTTCGGTCCGCTGTTCAGCCCGCACCCCTACGACAAAGTCTACGCGGATTACGTCGGCGTGCCGGCGCGCCTTTTGACCTATCCAACGCAGGAAATGATCGAACCCTCGCTGGCCCGGGTCGCGTCCCGGATGCGGGCGAAGGTCGAACGGGTGGAGATTGGCAGTGGCGCGATCACGGTGCGACTGACGGCCGCGCGCCCGATATCGGCGGCGGCGCTCGCGTCGTTCGAGCGCTCCGACCTGTTCGGCGCGGCAAAGATCGCGGCGGGCGGCGGCAGCGATGTTACGGTGCTGGTGCCGCTCAAGCACAACCGCTTCCTGTTCGGCACCGACCAGAACGGCCGCGATCTGCTGGCCCGTACGCTCTATGCAGGGCGCATCTCGCTCGCGATCGGGTTGCTGGCAGCCGGCGTCGCCGTGGTCATCGGCGTGCTCTACGGCGCCACCGCCGGCTATCTCGGTGGCCGCATCGACGATGCGATGATGCGCTTCGTCGACATCCTTTATGCGCTGCCCTTCATCTTCTTCGTCATCATGCTGGTCGTGTTCTTCGGGCGCAATTTCATCCTGATGTTCCTCGCGGTCGGCGCCATCGAGTGGCTCGACATGGCGCGCATCGTGCGGGGACAGACACTGTCGATCAAGCGGCAGGAGTATGTGGCGGCGGCCGAGGCGCTCGGCGTCGACAGCGTCGGCATCATCCGCCGTCACATCATTCCCAACACCTTGGGTCCCGTCATCGTCTACATGACGCTGCTGGTGCCGAAGGTGATTTTGCTCGAGAGCTTCCTGTCGTTCCTGGGACTTGGCATCCAGGAACCGATGACGAGCTGGGGCGTGCTGATCGCGGAGGGCGCGCGCAGCATCCAGAGCGACCCGGGCCGCCTGCTGTTTCCGGCGGCATTCCTTACCATCACGCTGTTCGCGCTCAATTTCCTGGGCGATGGCTTGCGCGATGCGCTCGACCCCAAGGACCGCTGATCGCAGCGCTCAGCCTTCGGCATCGATGCTGGCGCGCAACCGTTCGAGCGCGGTTGCCACGTCGCCGTCGCTGGTGTCGACGCTGGCGTCGGCCTTGCCATAGAGGGCGGCGCGGGCCACCAGGATCGCCTGCAGATCATCCATCGCCTGCCGGCTCGACGCCATGGGCCTGAGATCGCCCTGTGCGGCGACCCGCGCCATGTGCTGGTCGGGCGATGCGCGCAGCCAAACGACGAAGCATTCCGCCAGCAGCAGATCGAACGTGCGCGGCTCGGTGACGAGGCTGCCGCCGGTGGCGATCACGCAGCGATCGTAGGTGGCCAGCACCTGTTCGAGGCACTGGAACTCCAGGCGGCGGAAGCCGGTTTGGCCGTGGGCTGCGAACACCTCGGACATCTCCATGCCGCTGGCGTTCTCGATCTCGCGGTCGAGTTCGACGAACGGCACATCGATCGAGGTGGCCAGCGCCCGGCCGAGCGTCGTTTTGCCAGCACCCCGCAGGCCGATCAGCGCAATGCGACGGCGGCCCGATGCCTGAGGCTTGCCGAACCGGCTCGACAGCCACGCGCGCGTCTCTGAGATCTCGGCCGACGCCAAGCGTTCCAGCTGGTGGATGGCGTGATGCAGATCGACCGAGCGATCCGCTTCCTCCGCTGCGAGTTCGGATACGCGGATGCCCATGGCGGCCGCGAGCCGGCGCACCACCAGCAGCGACGCGTTGCCCGAACCGCGCTCCATCTCGGCGAGATAGCGTTCCGACACGCCCGACGCGAGGGAAAGCACCTTGCGCGACATGCCGCGCCGCGCCCGGGTCAGCCGCAGGCGCTCGCCGATGCGGGCAAGGTACTCCTCCTCCGCCGGATCGGTGCCCCGCCGGTGGTCGATCGACTTTTCGTCAGCCTGTGTCATGGTCGAAGTGGCTCCGCCATTTCGCATTGCGCCATGTTATGCTGCATTGCACAAATTCTCCACCGCAACTTTAGCGCAGGCAACATCATGCGGGACAGATGTTTCATCCTGCAATATAGTGCGTGAACATTTATTGCACATGCCTCATGAAGGGAACTGCGATGGCCTATCCGCGCCTCTACAACGCCGCGTCCGACATGGTGGATGCGCACGTGGCAGCCGGGCGCGGCGACAAAATCGCCTTTGTCGATGGCACACGGCAAATCACCTACGGCGCATTCGCCGCTGAAACCAACCGCGCGGCCAACCTGTTGACCAGCTTCGGCCTGCAGCGCGAGCAGCGCGTCGCGCTGCTGCTGCCCGATGCAATTGACTTTCCGGTCTGCTTCTGGGGCGCGATCAAGGCCGGCGTGGTGCCGATCCCGCTCAACACGCTGCTGACGGCGGAGCAGTACGGCTACATCCTGGCCGACTCGCGGGCGCGGGCGCTGATCGTGTCGCCGGCGCTGCTGCAAGTGGTGCAGCCGATCCTGGGTGGCTTGAGCGAACTCACGCACCTGATCGTGGCCGGTGGCGATGCACCGGTCTACGGGTTTTCGCTTCAAGCGGAGTTGGCGGCGCAGCCCGAGACTTTCACCACCGCCGCCACGGCTGCAGATGAAACCGCGTTCTGGCTCTATTCGTCAGGTTCGACCGGCGCGCCGAAGGGCGCCCGCCACGTCCATACCAGCATGATTGAGACCGCGCGCCTGTACGGCCAGGGCGTCCTTGGCATTAGCGCCGACGACGTGATCTTTTCCGCAGCAAAGCTATTCTTCGCCTATGGGCTCGGCAACGGCATGAGCTTTCCCATGTCGGTCGGCGCCACCACCATCTTGCTGGCTGAGCGGCCGACGCCCGCTGCCGTGTTCGCAACGTTGAAAACCCACCAGCCGACGATTTTCTGCGGCGTGCCGACGCTGTACGGCGCGATCCTGGCCGAAGCCACCTGCACGCCAGCCAGCGGTTCACAGCGCCTGCGCACCTGCATCTCGGCCGGCGAAGCACTGCCGGCCGAGATCGGTCGTGCCTGGTCGAACCGCTTCGGCGTCGACATTCTGGACGGCGTGGGCTCGACCGAAATGCTGCATATTTACGTCTCGAACCGCGCCGGCCAGGTGCGGCTCGGCTCGTCGGGCACGGCGGTCGATGGCTATCAGATCAAGCTTGTCGATGAGGCTGCACTGCCGGTCGCGCCGGGCGAGATCGGTGAGATGATGGTGCGCGGGCCGACGGCGGCCGACGGCTACTGGAACCAGCGCGAGAAATCACGCGCCACGTTCGAAGGCCAGTGGATGCGCACGGGCGACAAGTACACCGCCTCGGCCGACGGCTTTTACACCTACGCCGGGCGCACCGACGACATGTTCAAGGTGTCCGGCATCTGGGTGTCGCCGTTCGAGGTGGAGAGCGCATTGATCGGCCACGCCAGCGTCCTGGAAGCCGCCGTGGTGCCGGCCGAAGACACCGACGGTCTCGTCAAGCCCAAGGCCTTCGTCATTCTGAAGGGCGGCATCGAGAAGTCAGAGGCGCTCGAAGCTGCCCTGAAAGAGCACGTGAAGGTGGCGGCCGGTCCCTGGAAATATCCGCGCTGGATCGTATTCATCGACAGCCTGCCGAAGACCGCGACCGGCAAAATCCAGCGCTTCAAGCTGCGAGGGTGAAGGCACGTCGAGCAAGCCGATCAACTCGATCTCTGCCACGGCGCGGCGGCCTTGGCGGCAGCTTCGGCATCGGCGCGGCTTGCGAAGCGGCGACCGTTGTAATGGCCGGTGATATACCACGTGCCCCCGTCTTCCACGTCGCGACGGAACACCTCGAAGCCGAACGTGCCGTCGGCCCGCACGAAAACATCGATGCAGCGACTGCCGTCGTCGGTTTCATAGGACACGAGCGGCGACCACGGGCGCGCCACGGCATCACCGGTTGAGCGCGATCACCAGGGCCCGCGCCTGCCCGCCGTTCTCGCTGATGTAGCTGCTGAACAGCCGGTTCAACTGGCCCGTCATCCAGAAGGTCAGGATCTGGGCATCGCGCACCTTGTAACTGGTGCCGTTGCGGGCCAGCAGCCAGGCGACATCGTAGCTGGCGCCATCGCGCATGTGGATCGTGCTGTCGACCATCAATCCCAGCCTCGCCGCGCGGGCCGATGGCTGGAACGTGACGTGGCTGATTGGATACTTGTCGGCTTCGCTGGTGGCAAAGCGTGCCATCCAGCGGGCCATGCCGGACAGGAAGGCGGGCTTCTCGGTGCTGCTCAACTGGTTGCTGAAGTCGCCAAGCCCCTGGCCACCCATATAGGCGAGATCGGCGTGGCGAACGATCACCGACTGCAGGGTGGCGGCCGACCGCGTGCGCGATGCTGCAATCAGTTCCTGGGCAACCATGTCCATGTAGCGCACGGCCGGATCAACCGCCTGGGCATGGACCGGCGCCAGCGCGCCAGCCACGGCCGCCACCAGAGCAAGCACAGCGACGACACTTCGCAGCAAGGCCAGCCGTACGGCAGCATAAGCCAGGGTTCGAGAGGCAGGCATCAGGCAGCACTCCAGGGCACGGAAAGTCGCGAAGGCTAGACGGGACGATCGCCATATAACCTGCTTTACCGGGTCTGTAACAGCATTATGGCCGCAGCGCAGCGCTGCCTCGGAAATGCCAATGGGCGCCCGACCGAACCAGCCACTGCAGCCCAAAATACTCAATCATTGTATTCCACCGACCGGCAAGCCGATCGCTCGGTGGTAGCAGCAGGTGGTGGCACTGAACCACAAAAATTCGATCGCGCAGAAGTGATCCAAAGCGAGAACCGGCGTGCCATTTCGAAACACCAAGTAACCTTCGCTCTGACGCTGGGCGCTGCTGGCGCCCGCTGCCGTTGTCCTCACGGACATTGCGTCCGCATCGGGGAAAACCCCGCTGCAGTCGAGCCACCAGCACCCTGGCATCGAACTTGCGGTTGTGCCGGCACGATACCCGCGCCCAACCCGCCATCCGCTGCTGTCCGTTAACAGCGGCACAACGGCCGAACGGCGCCCAGCACAGGTGGATTGCCATGGATTTGATCAAGGACATGTTGCTGCACGTCGGGGTCGGCCATTGGACGCTGGCGGAAATTACGTCTGCTGTGCTATTTATGCTCACGGCCGGGCTGCTGCTGTTGACCTAGGGCCTGGTGCGCCAGGACTGGGCCGAGATCAGCGCCTGAGCTTCGCTCGCAACCGTCGTGGTTGCGATCCACTTCATGGTGGTGGCATGGCGCGAGGTTGCGATCCGCGAAAAGCTCGATTGGCCGAGCGCCAGTGCTCACCAATCGGAACGGGCTGACGCGCCCTTCAAGGATTGCCCGGAGTGTCCCGACATGGTCGTGATACAGTCTGGCATGTTTGTGATGGGCGCCAATGATGTCGAGGCGGGCCCCGAAGAGGGACCGCTGCGCAGGATGATGATCCCGAAGCGGATTTCAATCTCGCGTCAGGCCATTACGGGCGCCCAATTCATGGCCTTTGCCAAGGCAACCAATCACCGCGCCGGGGCCTGCGGCGTTGCCAGCGGCACCGGGCCCGTCCAGTGCGTGAGCTGGCGCGATGCCCAGGCCTATGTGGCGTGGCTCAAGGTTCGCACGGGCAAGTCGTTCCGCCTGCCGTCGGCCGCCGAGTGGGAATATGTCGCCCGCGTCGGCACCGCGCCGCCCGCCACACAGACCGCTGGCATCATCACGGCATCCTTGCAGGCGACCGAGGGCACGGCGCACAACGGCTTCGGTGTCGCCGGCATGGGCGGGGCGGTTGCGGAATTGGTCCAGGACTGCTGGTCGCCGACGCTCGCTGATCTGGCGAGCAATGGTCAGCCGCTACAGGCATCGGCCGGCTCGGGCTGTCCGGCCCGTGTGGTGAAGAGTGGCCGGACGGCGTCGGCTGGTGTAATCGCGCGTTACTCCGGCCGTCGACCGATGGCAGAAACCGCGCAATCCGTGGGCGTCAGCTTCCGCGTGGTGCGTGAGCCCGATCCGCCGAAGAAATAGTCATCCCGTTCGGGATGCACGCGCCGATCAGGCAGCCTTCAGTTCCATGGCGCGCGGCCGGTTCGACGGCTGCGCGCGTTTGCGCTCATAGAGTTGTCGTGCCGGCACTTGCGCCACGTTGAGCAAGGCGGCCAGGGCTGCGACCTGCGGCTGTGAGATGCGGTCGGCAGTGGCGAGCACTATCGTGCGCGATGCCCGTGCGTGCACCAGGACGATCTCGTGCTGGGCGCCTGACAACGACGTGCGGATATGGTGGGCGACGCCCTCGTAGGACGCGAGCGGCTCGCTCCAGACCGCCTCCATGCCCGCATCGCCATTGCCCGCACTCACAGTGTGGCGCGAAACGACGATCCGGCGCGGCTGCAGCGTGCCGCGCAGAAGTTTGCGCAAGGGCACGGCGACGAACGCCAGTCCGAACAGCAGGCCGATGCCCAGTTGCAGTGCGGTCGCCGGATTGCGCAGCGTCGCGAACACGGCAGCTGGATCAACCGCTGCATGGGCGGCCAGCACGCCGAACGGGGCGAGAAGCAAGGCGGCTGCCACAGCGATGAACGCGCCCGCGATTGCCGCACTGGTCGGCGACGTTCGCTGTTCGATGGTCAATGGTAACGACTTCAGCACATCCGCAGGCGAAATCACTTCAATGCGGGCCGTCGCCATAGGCGTACTCCATCCGTCCCCGGGGCCATCCGGGTCAAGGTACCGCGATTTGGTTAACAGCCCGCTTACGTTGATCGGCGCCTCTCCGCTTGACATATAAACATATCTTTATATTGTGTCCGACAGGAGGACGAATGCCCGCAACCCTGCAATCGGAAGCGATCGTCGCGGCGCTCAAGGCTGCCGCCGAGCCGACGCGCCTGCGCATCCTGCTGCTGCTGGCCGGCAGCGAGCTCAGCGTGAAGGATCTGACACGCATCCTCGGCCAGAGCCAGCCGCGCATCAGCCGCCATCTGAAGCTGCTGCACGAAGCGGGTTTGATCGAGCGCAGCCGGGAAGGCAGCTGGGTCTACTTCACGCTCGGCAGCGGCACGCCGACCGCGGCCCTCGCCCGCAGCCTCGTCGCCCAGGTCGATGCCAGCGATGGCTCCGTCGCCCGCGATCACGCCCGCGCGGAGACGCTGAAACTCGAGCGCGAGGCGGCGGCGCAATCGTATTTCGCCGAGCATGCGGCGGAGTGGGACCAGATCCGCTCGCTCTATGTGGCCGAAGCCGAGGTCGAGGGCGCGATGATCCAGGCGGTCGCCGGCCGCACTTACGATCTGTTGGTTGATCTTGGCACCGGCACCGGGCGCATGCTGGAGCTGTTCGCTCCGCACTACCGGCGCGGGCTCGGCATCGACGTCAATCATGCAATGCTGGCCTACGCCCGCGCCAAACTCGGTCGCGGTACCGATGCCCGCGCCACCGTCCGCCAGGGCGATCTGTACGATCTCGCACTCGGCGATGGCGTGGCGGGCGCAGTTGTCATGCATCAGGTGCTGCACTTTCTGTCGGATCCGGCGCGCGCCATCCGCGAGGCTGCCCGCATCCTGCTGCCGGGCGGCGATCTGCTGATCGTCGATTTCGCGCCCCACGACCTCGAATTCCTGCGCGAACGTTTCGCCCACGACCGTCTTGGCTTTGCCCGCCAGGCGATCGAAGGCTGGGTGCGCGACGCCGGCCTCGATCTGCTGGGCGGCGAGGAACTGCCGCCGCCGCGCACCCAGCGCGGCGACAAACTCACCGTATCGCTGTGGCTCGCCCGCCGGCGGGGCGCTGCAGCACCATCATCAACGACACCAGCCAGCATCGACCGGCTGCAGAACGCGGAGTGATCCCCATGACGTCCCTTACAGCTGAGCGCCGCAGCCGCCTCGTCGGTTCGGGCGAGGTCGATGTGTCGTTCGAGTTCTTTCCGCCCAAGAACGAAAAGATGGAGGAGGCGCTGTGGACGGCCGTGCGCCGGCTCGAACCGCTGCGCCCGGAATTCGTCTCGGTGACCTATGGTGCCGGCGGTTCGACGCGCGAGCGCACGCACCAGACCGTGTCGCGGCTGGTTGCCGAAACCGGCCTCGCGCCGGCCGCCCACCTCACCTGCGTGAGCGCCACCCGCGACGAAGTCGACGAAGTCGTGCGCAGCTACTGGGCAGCCGGCGTGCGTCACATCGTGGCGTTGCGCGGCGATCCGCAAGCCGGCCTCGGCACGCGCTATGTGCCCCACCCTGGCGGCTATGCCAGCACGGCCGATCTGATCGCCGGCATCAAGCGCATCGGCAATTTCGAGATCTCGGTCGGCGGCTATCCCGAGAAGCATCCCGAGAGCGCCACCGTTGCAGCCGATATCGACCACCTGAAGTCCAAGGTCGATGCCGGCGCCTCGCGCATCATCACCCAGTTCTTCTTCGACAATGCGCACTACCTGCGCTTCGTCGAGAAGGCGCGCGCAAGCGGCATCTGGTGCCCGATCCACCCCGGCATCGTGCCGATCCACAACTTCCGCCAAGTGTCGAGCTTCGGCGCCAAGACCGGTACCACCATGCCAGCCTGGCTGGCGCGGCGCTTCGAGGGCCTCGACAACGATCCGGCAACGACACAGCTGGTGGCGGCGGCCGTTGCCGCCGAGCAGGTCATGGACCTCGTCGACCAGGGCATCCGGCACGTGCATTTCTACACGCTGAACCGCGCCGACCTCGTCTATGCCATCTGCCACCTGCTCGGCCTGCGTCCGCGCCCCATGGATGTGAAGAAGGCGGTGAACGCATGAGCCATGGCAAAATCCGCGCGGCGCTCGACGACGCGGCGAGCAAACGCATCCTGATCATCGACGGCGCCATGGGCACCATGATCCAGCGCCACAAGCTCGATGAGGCGGGCTACCGGGGCACGCGCTTTCGCGGCTACCACGCCGACGTGCAAGGCAACAACGACCTGCTGGTGCTGACGCAGCCCGCGCTGATCCAGCAGATCCACGAGGATTATCTGGCCGCCGGTGCCGACCTGATCGAAACCAACACGTTCAACGCCCAGCGCATCTCCATGTCCGACTACGGCATGGACGAGCTGTCGTTTGAGATCAACGTGGAGGCGGCCAAGCTCGCCCGCAAGGCAGTCGACAAATGGAACAAGAAGACGCCCGACAAACAGCGGTTCGTCGTGGGCGCCATTGGACCAACCAACCGCACCGCGTCGATCTCGCCGGACGTCAACAATCCGGGCTACCGCAACACCTCATTCGACGAGTTGCGCGAGATCTACAAGGAGCAGACGCGCGGGCTGATCGAGGGTGGCTCGGATCTGATCATGATCGAGACCATCTTCGACACGCTGAACGCGAAGGCGGCCGGCTATGCGGTGCTCGAGACCTACGAGGAGATGGGTGTCGACCTGCCGCTGATGATCAGCGGCACGATCACCGACCGGTCGGGGCGCACGCTGTCGGGGCAGACCACGGAAGCCTTCTGGTATTCCATGCGCCACCTGAAGCCCTGGGCGATCGGCTTGAACTGCGCGCTCGGAGCAGAGGCCATGCGCCCCTACCTCGCCGAGTTGTCACGCATTGCCGATACCTGGGTGTCGGCCTATCCCAACGCCGGTTTGCCGAACGCCATGGGCGAGTACGATGAGACGCCGCACGAAATGGCCTGCCTGATCGGGCCGTGGGCGGCCGACGGCCTCGTCAACATCGTCGGCGGCTGTTGCGGCTCGACGCCCGACCACATCCAGCACGTGCGCGAGCATGTGGAGAAGCACAAGCCACGGCAACGGCCCGTGATCGAGCAGAAGATGCGATTGAGCGGGTTGGAACCGTTCGTAGCGGGGTAGGCGGGGGAATGTGTGTTTGTCAGCTGATCGATCGCGTTGCATGGGCTCGGCGAAGTTCCGCGGCCCTCACCTCCCCGCAGCTGTCATCCTCGGGCGTGGCCCGAGGACCCAGGCTGCGGCTGGGGTCAGGATGGCGACTAGTGCACACCGGGCGCAGAACATCGGCAGCACGGCTCGTTGAACTTTGGGTCCTCGGGCCACGCCCGAGGATGACAGTTTGGGGTGTCGCAATACCGTTGACCAATTCCACAGTGAACCGAGCAAGCCCATGACCACTACCACCTCCGCCGCCCAGTCCTTCATCAACGTCGGTGAGCGCACAAACGTCACCGGCTCGGCAAAGTTCCGCAAGCTGATCGAAGCCAACGATTATCAGGCAGCGCTCGCGGTTGCGCGCCAGCAGGTCGAGGCCGGTGCCCAGATCATCGACGTGAACATGGACGAAGGCCTGCTCGACAGCGAGAAGGCGATGACTACCTTCCTCAACATGATCGCGTCGGAGCCCGATATCTCCCGCGTGCCGGTGATGATCGACAGTTCCAAGTGGACGGTGATCGAGGCTGGCCTCAAGTGCGTGCAGGGCAAGGCGATCGTCAACTCGATCTCGATGAAGGAGGGCGAGGCGCAGTTCCTCGAACAGGCGCGCAAAGTCCTGCGCTACGGGGCGGCCGTCGTCGTCATGGCGTTCGACGAGGTCGGTCAGGCCGACACCATCGAACGCAAGGTCTCGATCTGCGAGCGCGCCTACAAGCTGCTGACCGAGAAGGTCGGCTTTCCGCCGGAAGACATCATCTTCGATCCAAACATCTTCGCGGTGGCGACCGGCATCGAGGAGCACAACGGCTATGGCCTGGCCTTCATCGAGGCGACCCGGCAGATCAAAGAGAAGATGCCGCTGGTCCACATCTCGGGCGGCGTCTCGAACCTGTCGTTCTCGTTCCGCGGCAACGAGCCGGTGCGCGAGGCCATGCACGCTGTGTTCCTGTATCACGCCATCAAGGCCGGCATGGACATGGGCATCGTCAACGCCGGCCAGCTGGCGCTGTACGACGACATCCCGGCGGCCTTGCGCGAGTTGTGCGAGGACGTGATCCTCAACCGCCGCGACGATGGCACCGACCGATTGCTGGAGGCGGCCGAACAGTTCAAGGGGGGCGCAGCCAAGAAGACCGAGAAAGACCTGAAGTGGCGCGACGCCAGCGTGCCCGAACGCCTCAAGCACGCGCTCGTGCACGGCATCACCGATTTCATCGAGGTCGACACGGAAGCGGCCCGCCTCGAAGCCGACAAGCCCCTGCACGTGATCGAGGGCCCGCTGATGGCCGGCATGAACGTGGTCGGCGACCTGTTCGGCCAAGGCAAGATGTTTTTGCCGCAGGTGGTGAAGTCGGCCCGCGTGATGAAGCAGGCGGTCGCCTACCTGCAGCCGTTTCTCGAAGCCGAGAAGAAGGCATCCGGCCTCGAGAACAAGCCGGCCGCCGGCAAGGTCGTGATGGCGACCGTGAAGGGCGACGTACACGACATTGGCAAGAACATCGTCGGCGTCGTGCTGCAATGTAACAACTACGAGGTGATCGACCTCGGCGTGATGGTGCCGGCGGCGAAAATCCTCGAAGTGGCGCGGCGCGAGAAGGCCGACATCATCGGGTTGTCGGGCCTGATCACGCCGTCGCTCGACGAGATGTGCCACGTGGCGGCCGAGATGGAGCGGCAGAATTTCCACGTGCCGCTGCTGATCGGCGGCGCCACCACCAGCCGCGTGCACACCGCAGTCAAGATCTCGCCGAACTACGTGAAGGGCCAGGCGATCTACGTGACGGACGCGAGCCGGGCCGTGGGCGTCGTCTCGAAACTGCTGTCGCCGACCGACGCCGAGGGCTATGTCGCCGACATCAAGGCCGAGTACGTGAAGGCGCGCGAGGGGTATCTCAGGGCCGAGCTGAAGAAGCAGCGGCTGCCGCTCAAGGTCGCACGCGCCAACCCCGTTGCGATCGATTGGGCCAGCTACACCCCGCCGAAGCCGACGTTCCTTGGGCCAAAGTCGTTCAAATCCTATGATCTCGCCGAGCTGGTGCCCTACATCGACTGGACGCCGTTCTTCCAGACCTGGGAACTCGCCGGGCGCTATCCGATGATCTTGAGCGACAACAAGGTCGGCGTCGAAGCCAAGAAACTGTTTGCCGACGCGCAGGCACTGCTGGCCCAGATGGTCGCCGAGAAGTGGCTCACCGCCAACGCCGTGATCGGCTTCTGGCCGGCCAACGGCGACGGCGACGACATCCGCCTATTCACCGACGACAAGCGCAAGAAGCCGCTCGCCACCCTGCACACGCTGCGCCAGCAGATTGCCCGCAACAACAAGGGCCCGGGCGGCCGTGAGCGGGCACACACCGCACTGGCCGATTTCGTCGCGCCCTTGAGCTCGAAGAAAGCCGACTACCTCGGCGGCTTCGCGGTGACGACCGGCATCGGCGAGGAAGCCGCCCTCGAAGCCCACTTCAAGAAGACCGACGACTATGGGCGCATCATGATGAAGGCCTTGGCCGATCGCTTGGCGGAAGCCTTCGCCGAGCGCATGCATGCCCGCGTGCGCCGTGAATTCTGGGGCTATGCGCCTGAAGAGAAGCTGACCCCTGATGATCTGATTTCGGAGAAGTACCGCGGCATTCGTCCGGCACCCGGCTACCCGGCGCAGCCCGACCACACGGAAAAAGCCACGCTGTGGTCGCTGATGGACGTCGAGCACAACGCCGGCATCACGCTCACCGAGAGCTATGCCATGTGGCCGGGCTCTGCCGTGTCGGGGCTCTACTTCGCGCATCCCGACAGCCATTATTTCGGCGTCGGCAAGGTCGAGCGCGATCAGGTCGAGGACTACGCGCAGCGCAAAGGCTGGTCGATCGCGGAATGCGAGCGCTGGCTGGCGCCCGTCCTCAATTACGATCCGGTGGCGGCGCGCGAAGAGGCGGCGTGAGGCGTGCTGCTAGGGGGTCAGCCCAGCAAAAAGGCGCGGGGAGCGACCCCGCGCCTTATTCTGTGGTGCTGCCTCCATCGATGAATTCGATGGTGGATCGTGGAGGGCCTCGTCAGCCCCCGGGGAAACACGCGGGATGCAGCTAGATCATCCCCAACACGATCGCAGCGAGGAATGCGAATGATGTGATCGCAGCGATTGCGTTCAGGCTCACTCTGAGTTCCATCTCTGCCTCCTTTGCCGGTTTCGGCGGTTCGACGCTACGGCCCGAAGACCGCATCGTGAGCGATATGTAAGTGCTTTGCGCGTTGAAGGACAAGGGCAAAATTTTGTGCGACGCAATATATATTGGTTTACGAGGCCTTGAAACGTAGCGTTCACGTGTGGCCTGCAGGTTGGCACCAGTGCTGCGCTCACAACACTTCGAAGTATAAACACATTACGGTGCCGGTTGCTTTGCCATAATTCAAAGTAATCCTGCAGATAGTGGAGAGATTTGTTTACCACAGCGCTGTTGCAGGGAAATTCCGCAATGGCAATCTTCGTGAACCTTCAAGTAAAATGCCGACGCCGATCGAAAAACTTGAACGCCCTGTGAACACAAGCCCCCTCGACAGCGACAGCGCTTGACCATAGGTGCAAAAGCGACACCACGAGGCTGACGGTAACAGGAGGTTTCCATGGACCGCTTCAAGGCACTGCTGGCAACGAAGGGCGACAAGGGTGCGGTCACGGCGTGGACCGAACTTGGCCATGGCGACCTGATGGACGGCGACGTCACCGTGCGCGTCACCCATTCGACAGTGAACTACAAGGATGCCCTGGCGCTGACCGGCAAGGGCCCGATCATCCGCAAGTGGCCGCTGATCCCCGGCATCGATTTCGCCGGCTGGGTCGAAGCCTCGACGCACGCCGAGATCAAGGCCGGCGACGATGTGATTCTCAACGGCTGGGGCGTCGGCGAGGGCCACCATGGCGGCTATGCGCAGTATGCCCGCGTCAAGGGCGACTGGCTGGTGCGCCGGCCGCAGGCGTTCTCCCGCGCCCAGACCATGGCGATTGGCACCGCCGGCTACACCGCCATGCTGTGTGTCTTGGCGCTGGAAGCGCACGACGTGACACCGGCCAAGGGCCCCGTTCTCGTCACCGGCGCATCCGGCGGCGTCGGCTCGATCGCCGTTGCCGTCCTGGCGCGGCTTGGCCACCACGTCATCGCCGCGACCGGCCGGCCCGAGGAAGAGGTGTTCCTGAAGTCGCTGGGTGCGGCCGAGATCATCAATCGCAGCGAACTTTCAGGTCCGGCCAGACCTCTGGCGAAGGAACGTTGGGCCGGCGCCATCGACGTCGCCGGCAGCCACACGCTCGCCAACGTCATCTCGATGACGCGCTATGGCGGTTGCGTCGCCTCGACCGGTCTCGCCCAGGGCATGGACCTGCCGGGCTCGGTCGCCCCCTTCATCCTGCGCGGCGTCACATTGGCCGGCGTCGACAGCGTGATGGCACCGAAGCCGAGGCGCGAGATGGCCTGGGCGCGCCTCGCCCGCGATCTCGACGTCAAGACGCTCGACGCGCTCACCGTCACACGGCCCCTCGACGACGTGCAGCAGATCGCGAGCGACCTGATGGCCGGCAAGGTGCGCGGCCGCGTGGTGCTGGAAGTGGCGTGACGGCTGCTGGTACGGTTTCAGCGCGGTTTGGTCGAGACGGGAGCCGGTTTGACGGCATCGGGCGCCATCGACGCCTGCTGTTGCACGATCAGCCATTGCCCGCCGCGAAACTCATACACCGTCGTGTAGCGTCCGCCGACCGCCTCGCGTGTGCCCTTGCGCCGGCCTGTGAGCCGATAGACATAGGTGCCGATGTCGCTCGCCGTATTGCACCCGACCATGATCGACCGCGTGTTAACGCCGCCCTGCGGGTGTCGCTTGATGTACTGCTCGAAGTAGGACCTGATCGCCGGTCGACCTTTGCGCGGCTCGGTCGACATCAAGGGCAGCAGCACCGCCTCGTCGGCATAGAGCGCGGTGATTTCGTCGACCTGTCCGGCGGTCAAAGCCTTGTCCCACTTGTCCGACAGCGCGACGATCTGGTCCTTGGTCACGGGCGCGCATGCCGGCTGGGTCTGCGCCACGGCTGCAGTCGGGCACAACAACAGCAGCCCAACGGCCACCATGCCTGAAAATCCGCCAGACCACTTCATGTCGCGACGCTCCAGGTCTTGCGTACCGGACGAGCTGATGCAATCACCAGCGGCTGTCCTGCGCCAATGTCCGTCGTTCACCGGCCACGTACAATTCACGTTGGGTTGAAGTTAATCCGGCAAAATCGCGCGCACAACCGTGCCATCGACTGACGATCGCTGATTGACCTGGGATCAAACAGATGTCTAGAGCCTGCGGCTTTGATTTCGGCACGTCCAACACCTCGATCGCGCACTGGGCCGGCAACGGTCCACGCCTGATCGAGCTGCAGGAGGGGCGTACCTCGATCCCGACCGCGCTGTTCTTCGCCTTCGACGACGGCGCGACGCATTTCGGCCGCGACGCCATCAAGTATTACCTGCTGCGCGACGAGGGGCGCCTGATGCGGGCTCTGAAGAGCCTGCTCGGCAGTCCGCTGTTCGAGGAGACGACGTATATACGCGCGAAGAAGGTCGATTTCTCCGACATCATCGCGCTTTTCATCCGCCATGTGCGCGAGACCGCGGGCGGCGCCGACCACGTGGTCATGGGACGGCCCGCCTACTTCGTCGACGACGATGCGCAGGCCGACGCCCGCGCCCAGGCACAGTTGCAGGAAGCGGCACGCAAGGCTGGATTCACCCACATCGAATTCCAGCTGGAGCCGATCGCCGCCGCCCTCGACTACGAGCAGAGCGTGACCAAGGAAGAACTGGCGCTCGTCATCGACATCGGCGGCGGCACGTCGGATTTCTCCCTCGTGCGCGTGTCGCCCGAGCGTGCCCGCAAGGCCGACCGCAAGTCGGATATTCTGGCCTGCGCGGGCGTCCACGTCGGCGGCACCGATTTCGACCGCCTGCTCAGCGTCGCGACCGTGATGCCCTATCTCGGCCTCAACAGCCGATTGAAGACGAAAAACATGAACCCGCCGTCCTGGTACTACCAGGACCTCGCCACCTGGCAGCGCATCAATTTTCTGTACGACGGCAAGGTCACGACCGAGATCAAGGGCGTGCGGCGCGATTCGGCGGAGCCTGAAAAGATCGATCGCCTGCTGCGGGTCATCGAACTCAGGCTCGGCCACGCCCTGCTCGGCCAGATCGAAGATACCAAGATCGCGCTGTCGACGCAGCTGAAGGCAGCCCTCGCCTCGGCTGCCTTCGACGACGGCAAGGTGCTCGATGTCACCCGCGCCCAGTTCGAAAAGGCCGTTTCAGCCGCCATGGCCCGCGTGGCGGCCAAAGTCCGCGACACGATTGCCTTGGCCGGGTTGAAGGCCGACGCTGTGGAAACGGTATTCGTGACCGGCGGCTCGGCTGCGATCCCGATGCTGCGCCGCATGATCAGCCAGGAGTTGCCCGGCGCCCGCATCATCGAGGGCGATGCCTTCGGCAGCGTCGCCACCGGCCTCGCCATCGAGGCACACCGCCGCTTCGGCCGGTGACGCAAAAAAGGGCCGCCGTGAGGCGACCCTTTTCCACTTGCATCACCCCCGTTCAGCGCGTGCGATACAGCCACCGGCGATACCAGGACGTCTGATTGTCGGTGCTTTCCTGCTTGATATGGCGGGAGGCGTTGATCTGGGCGTCGTGGATCTGATGGTACTCGCGCTTCGAGACGTGGCCATCGGCCTTGGCGCGACGCTCCAATTCCAGGATGTGGTCCTGTTCGGCCTTCAGGTTGCGATATTCGCGCCGCGTCAGTTCGCCGTTGTAGCGGCCCTGCTCGATGCGGCTCGCCTGCGCGGCCTCGTTGGCGTCGACAGTGGCCTTGCCGTAGGCAAGGGCGCTGGTTGCGGTGAGGGCAAGAGCAGCAGCAGTGATGAGGAAGCGGTTCATTGGGTCTCTCCGGGTAAGGCCGGCCGGGGCTGCCGGCTTCGGTGTTTCAGTTTTCGTCTCGTGAGAAACACCCTAGGCCCGGCGCATTGAACCCAATCTGAACCAAGAAGTTAGCTATCGTTCATCGTAATCACTGGTGCGTGAGAGAGGACGCGATAAGCTCTGCCGAACAAAAATCAGGCACAGGGAGAGCACGATGGATAACGTCACGGGGGCAGCCCCAAAGGTCTCTGAAGCCGAAGTCCGGCGCGTCGTGTTCGCGAGCTTGCTAGGCGCAACCATCGAGTGGTACGACTTCTTCCTCTACGGCGTCGTTGCCGGCATCGTGTTCAACAAGCTGTATTTTCCAACGACCGACCCCTACGTCTCGACCATGCTGGCCTATGCGACGTTCGCGGTCGGCTTCCTCGCACGGCCGCTGGGCGGCATCATCTTCGGCCATTTCGGCGACCGTATCGGACGCAAGAGCATGCTGGTGCTGACGCTCATGATCATGGGCGTGGCAACCGTGCTGATCGGCCTGCTGCCGACCTATGAGCAGATCGGCATCGCGGCGCCCCTCCTGCTCCTGCTGCTGCGCATTCTCCAAGGCATCGGGCTCGGCGGCGAATGGGGCGGCGCGGTGCTGATGGCCTATGAATATGCGCCGAAGGAAAAGCGCGGGTTCTACGCCAGCATTCCCCAGATCGGCCTGGCCATCGGATTGTGCCTCGCCTCGGGTCTGGTCGGCCTGATGTCGAGCCGGCTGAGCAATGCCGATTTCCTGGCCTGGGGCTGGCGCGTCGGTTTCATCGCCAGCATCGTGCTGGTGGCGATCGGGCTCTATATCCGCCTGCGCATCCTCGAAACGCCCGAGTTTCGCGTCGTCAAGGCGGATGGCGCCGAGGCCAAGATCCCGTTCTTCGACATGCTGAAACGCTATCCTCGCAGCATCCTCCTCGGGATGGGTGCGCGCTACATCGACGGCGTGTTCTTCAACATCTTCGCCGTGTTTTCGATCGGCTATCTTGCCAACACGGTGAAGATCGCCCGCACCGACGCACTGTGGGCGGTATCGTCCGCTGCCTTCGTGATGATCTTCTCGATCCCCCTGTTCGGCGCCTTGTCGGATCGCATCGGCCGGCCGCGCACGTATGCCATCGGCTCGTTCCTGCTGGCGTTGTGCGCCTTTCCAGGTTTCATGGCGTTCAACACCGGCGACATCACCACGATCTATGTCGTGCTGATCGCAGCCTTCGGCATCATCTATGCGATGTGCTACGGCCCGGAAGCGGCCCTATTCGCCGACCTGTTCGACACCCGCGTGCGCTATACCGGTATCTCGTTCGTCTACCAGTTCTCCGGCATCTTCGCGTCCGGCATCACGCCGATCATCGCGACCGACCTGTTCGAGCGCGGCGGCAAGCAACCCTGGCTGATCTGCGCCTATGTAGTGTTCGCGGCCCTGGTCAGCATGTGCTGCGCCATTGCTATCGGGCGCGGTCGGGGCGAGGCGCACTCTTAAGGGACGCACGCTAAGGGCCGTTCACCCATGACCATTCCCACCATTTCGGAAGCCGACGCGCGCCGGTTGGAGGAAGAGCTCGATCCCGAGATGAGCTTTCGCAAGCTCGCGGCCCTGCCCTCGCTGCTGGTCGGCGCGCTGCTGCTGATCCTGTCGCTGTTCCACTACTACACCGCCGGCTTCGGTCTGCTGGAGGAGACGACCCACCGCGGCATCCACCTGGCGTTCGTGATCGGCCTGATCTTCCTGGTATTCGCGGCTGTGCCAGCGCGCGGCAAGGCCGTGGGGCGATCGTCCCTGCTGGCGCCGGGCGGCATCTCGCTGGTCGACTGGGCGTTGGCCGCGGCGGCGGCGGTCGCGAGCCTCTATGTGCCGTGGATCTTCCACGATCTCGCCGATCGCGTCGGCAATCCGAACACGCTCGACGTCGTGATGGGTTCGGCGCTGATCACCCTGCTGCTCGAGGCCACACGCCGTTCCATCGGCTGGGGGCTGCCGCTGATTGCGATCTTCTCGATCGTCTATGCGATCTGGGGTCGATGGTTTCCCGGCATCTTCCTGCATCCGGGCGCGAGCTGGACCTATCTCGTCAACCACCTCTACCTCACGAGCCAAGGCATTTACGGCGTCGCCCTCGGCGTGGTCGCAACCTACGTGTTCCATTTCGTGCTGTTTGGCGTGCTCGCGACCAAGATCGGGCTGGGCCGGCTGTTCCTCGGCGTGGCGGCCGCCGTTGCCGGGCGCTATGCCGGGGGACCAGCCAAGGTCTCGATCTTCGGCTCGGCGCTGTTCGGCATGATCTCGGGCTCGTCGGTCGCCAACACGGTGACGGTCGGTTCGCTGACCATCCCGATGATGATCCGCCTCGGCTACCAGCGCCATTTCGCCGCCGCCGTCGAGAGCACGGCTGCCACCGGCGGCCAGATCACGTCGCCGATCATGGGGGCTGCCGCCTTCCTGATGGTCGAGTTCTTGAACCTGCCCTACGGCACCATCGTCGTGGCAGCAATCATCCCTGCGTTCATGCACTTCTTCGGCGTGCTCTGCCAGGTGCACTTCGAAGCCAAGAAGACCGGGATGCGCGGCCTCACCGACGCCGAAATCCCAAAGCTGCGTGAAGTCTTTGCCCGCGACTGGCCGACCTTGGCACCGCTGGTGGCACTCATCGTCGTGCTGTTCACGGGCTATACGCCTTATCTCGCGGCGTTCTGGGGCATAACGGGGTGCATGCTGCTGGCACTCGCAGCCAACCGCGCGATTGCGAGCGTGGTGTTCATGGCGGCCGTCTGCGTCATCGCCCCGCTCGGCCTGCTCAGGGCACAGATCCCGCTCGGCCCGCTGGCGGTCAGCGCCAATTTTCTGCTGTTTGCGATTGCTGGCGCCTTCATGATCCACGGCCTCGCGACGCGGAAGGATGGCCGCGCCCAACTGGCCGATCTCGGCGATGCCTTCATCATGGGCGCGAAGTATGCGATCGGCGTGGGCGCTGCTGCGGCGACCGTCGGCATCATCGTCGGCGTCGTCACGCTGACCGGCGTCGGCTTCAAGATCTCGTTCATCGTCACATCGCTGGCCGACACCATGGCCAGGGCGACACTTGGGCTGCTGCCGTTCCTGCCCTTCGAGATGAAGAGCGCGACGCTGTTCTACACCCTGGTGCTCACCGCGATCGTGTGCATCCTGCTCGGCTGCGGCGTGCCGACGACCGCGACCTACATCATCATGGTGACGGTGGCAGCTCCCACGCTCGGATTGCTCGGCGTCGCGCCGATCGTCGCCCACTTCTTCGTGTTCTACTACGGCGTGCTGGCCGACGTGACGCCGCCGGTCGCGATCGCGGCCTACGCGGGGGCCAGCATGGCGGGTGCCGATCCGTTCAAGACCGGCAACACCGCGTTTCGCTTAGCGCTCGGCAAAGTCCTGGTGCCGTTCGTGTTCGTGTTCCAGCCGTCGATGCTGATCATGGTGCAGGGCTTCACCTGGAGCAGTTTCCTGTCCTCGATCATCGGCTGCCTGCTATCGATCACGGCGCTGTCGGCGATGTTCACACGCTATGCGCTGGCCCCCCTGGCGCGGTGGGAGTGCGCGATCCTGTTCGCAGCCGCCGTGCCGATGATCGCAGCCTCCTGGACCAGCATCGCAATCGGCCTCGCCATCGCTTCGCCCGTGATCGTCAGGCAGGTGATGGCCGGCCGACGTTAAGCCTTTGGTAAGACGGGTTCAGCATGATCGCGGGGTAGTCTCGTAATCTTTACGCGTTTCAGGGGACGTCCATGCGCCCGTTCGGTTCGATGCGCGCTGTCGCCGTTGTGGCAGTGCTGTGCACTGGCGCGGTGGTCCTGATGCCGGCGCCCGCTGCCGCGCAGAAGTTCCTCAAGATCAACCAGCCCGACCTCTATCGCAAGCGCAAACCGCCGGCTGTCCCGCCGGCGCCACCGGCCAGCAGACCGGCCAATGAAAGTGCGCCCGTCGCAAGGCCAGCCACCGCCGCAGCGCCCCCGCCCGAGCCGCTGGTCTGCATCGCCGGCTGCGGGGCTAAGAGATAGTGCAGGAGGGGACGCAACTTGGGTCCGTCTCCCGCCATCGAACACTCCCTGCGAAATGTTGGGTTGCATTGCCCAGATGGCTGCTGTGCCAACGTGCGGGCTTGCCACCACTGGATCAGATCCCGGAACGGAGCGATTGAATGCGGGGTGGTTGGCGCCGGCCCGGCCGTGCCGACAGTCCGCCTCTCGAAGCCTCGACAGCCCGCGTCCGCAACCGTCGGATGCGGACGAAACGAACGACGAGGGAGTGGACCAGTAGCGCCACGAGTCAGTAGCTGACCTTCGTGAACCGCGATCCAACCCAGGCGCATTCAATTCTCAACGGCACCGAGTGTTGACGGTCTGATCTTGCTTATTTTTTCCCTTCTCCCTTGAGGGGGACGAAGACGTGGGCATCAATTTTTGTACTTCAAAAAATCGATACAGCCGTGTCAGGTGCACGGCGATCGCGATTGGGCAGGCTGGTATCCCCCCTCCCTGCGCTGCTCTTGCAGGGGGAGGGTTAGGGTGAGGGACAGCCACTTGCTCCGCGACCGCCACATCAGCTCGAGAGTGCCGTGCAGTGGTTCGAACAAGCGGCTGCCCCTCACCCTCGGCCGGTCGAAAAGGGCCGGCCTCTGCCCTCTCCCCCGAAGTGGCGGGGGAGAGGGGAAGAACGCCGTACGCGATCGCCCTGGCGTCAGGTGGGGGGGTGCTTTGTCGCGGGCGACTCCAGCGGCTTGATACCCCCCACCCGGGCCCTCCCCCTCAAGGGGCGAGGGAGGGAAAGCGAACGGGCAAAGTGTGAATTGTATTGCCCGTGCCATCCAACCATCGTCATGCTCGCTTTTGCTTTTCTGCTTATGATCGGAATGGTATTGATTGCGGAGGGGTTCGGAGCAGACGTCCCCAAGGGTTACATCTCTGCCGCAATGGCGTTTTCGTACTGGGTCGGGGGGCTCAACAGCATGGCACGTCGAAAGAGCAGTCCAAAGTGAAGCGGATGAAGTGCCGCTTTGACGCGACCGACCAAGTTTGCCACTCGCCACGCGTCTTGGGGCGAGCCTCGCCACGCGATGCTACATCGCTTATGCGGCGCCTTTGGTCACTCGCTCTGCTGATGTGCGCTTGCGCCGTCGCCACGCCGTGCGCCAGCGAAGAACCGAAGTCGGACACGCACCAGGAATCACCCGTTGCAAGCGCGGACGATGTCCGCCGCCGCTTTATCCATGGCGCGTTTGCCTTGGTCGACGGCAATGGCGTGCTACTCGGAAAACGTTGGGTCAGTGGCGACGAACCGCAACCCCTTGCAGCGGCGAGCGTCGTCGAATCGCTCGCGGGGCATCGCTTGTCGGACCAAGATGCCGCCGCGCTCTGGGAAATGCTCGCGGGCGACAGCCATGCTCCATTGGTGACCCTGCCCGTGCTGAAATCCGCTGTCGCAGCAACCGTTTCGCCTCGGGCACGCGAAGCCATGTGGGGCGAACTCGCCGCGCTCGTCGACAGAGTGAATCGCGATTACTCCGACCCGATGCGTGCAGCGTCCCTGATCGGCCAGTTCGAACGCTATCGGGCAACACTGCTGTCGCTATTGGCGCAGGTCGAAGAGACAGTCGGCGGCGGCGACGAGATGGTGAAGCTCATGGTCTCGTCTAGAATCTTGGGCGCGGATTTGGACGAGAGCGTTGCCTTTCTCTCCGAGTTGAACCCGGCTGCTGTCGATCGCAAACTCGATCGGGAGCGCAGTGCCGGCAGGCTCGTGACCTGGGAAAGCGTCGCCGCCGAGCGGTTAAAGGCGTGGAGGGCGGCGCGCCTCGCGTCGGCAACCACGGCGATGCGTCCGCTCTCCAAGGATGAAATCCGCCATCGGTTCATCCACAACGCGTTCACCCTTCACGATTCCTCAGGCACGTTGCTTGGCACTCGCTGGATCGGTAACGCCGATCCACTGCCGCTGACTGAAGCTGCCATCATCGGGGCGCTCAGCGGCCACCACCTGTCCGTCGACGACGCAGCCGCCTTGTGGGAGATGCTTGCCGCGCAAGTGCACGCTCCGATGGTGACGTTGAACTTGGTCAAAACCATCATCGCCGCCACAGACGCGCCGCGTTCGCGTGCAGCCATGTGGAGTGAACTCTCGAGCCTCGCTAGTCGGCTCCCCAATGGTGAGCGAGATGCGGCTCGTGCCGACTCGTTGATCGGACTGTTGGAGCGTCACCGCAGCGAAATCCTACCTCTGTTCTCGCAGATACGCGAGACCGAGGGGGGCGGTGACGAGATGGTGAAGCTGATGCTGGCGTCGCGCATATTTGGAGCTAACCTGCAAGAAGGTCTGGCCTTCGTCACAGCGCAGAACCCCGCCGCGATCGCGCGCAAAATCGAGCGCGAGCGCAGCCTCGGTAAGCCCGTCGCCTGGGAAAGGGCAGCGTACGACTTGCTGATCAAGTGGAAGAATGCTCGCCTCGTTCCTGGCGCGCATCAGGCACCAAGTTCGCTGGCAGCGCTTGACGTGGCTGGCGAGCAGCTCATTTCCATCCTCAACGGCCTGCATGATTTCGCCGACGCGGATCGGCGCAAAATTCTTGATGGCCTTGGGCCGGCAGAGGTGTTCAATGCCATCGTGGCCGGCGAGCAGGACCTCTACCGTCTCGGAACGTCGAGTTATCGGGAATTTCTTCATCCGGTCGTCCTTGCCGGCCTGAAACAGAGCGGATCGTTCGAAGCGTTCCTCGAGCGAGCCACCGTCACGCGATTTGGCGACGAAGCCGTGCGCGCGACGCCTCGTCGCGGACTGGTTTTTCTGCGGGTTGCATCGTCGTTCGGTCTGATCGACCCGGTCATCGAGAGCGTACGTGATCGCAGCCGTTTCATCGACGATGCGATCGCCTCCCTTGGCGATCCCACGGGGTTCGAAGGCAATAGCTCTGTGCTGATGGAACTGTTGACGGCGCCGTCTGCGTCCCGAGCCGTTGCCGGTTTCAAGAAGCAACTGCTCGACCGGCTGTATGAGCGCTACGGCGCCGAGCAGAGTCCCGCGTTGAAAAGCGTCTACGGCAGCATGCTTTCAACATATCAGACCGTTTCAGGCGACCGACGCGATAGGGCGATCGACCAAGCCTACCAGCTCGACACTTCGATCTTCAACGTGCCGTTCGCGCGCCTGTTCAGCCCGACCAGCCGCAATGCCTACACGCACCGCATGTTCATGCGGATGGACCAGGACACTGATGCCATAGCCTCCTATGGCGGCTTCCGCCTGCGCATGCAGATGCTCGGCGCGCATCGCCGCGACGCCAAGACCTACGAGGTTTTCACTATTCGCTCGTTTGGCCGAACGATCGAAATATACGTCAACAGACCGACAGCCGACGGAAACAGGCGAGGCATCGCCGACATCGCCGCCGCCCTGAACGGGCGCCGCATCGAGACAATCATCGGCCGCGGCCACACACACATCATCGCGCCCATGCAGGCCGATTCGAAGCGCATCGCTGGTGATCGCATCAAGGACGTCGCCGTCGTTCTAGTCGGCGCCTGCGGGGGCGACGCGTCCGTGCGTGAGATGATCGGCACGTTCGGATACAAACCCTTCTTTGCCACCAAGGCAACAGGCCGGGCTGTCATCAACAACGCCATCATAGAAAATTACATTGCGGCGCTGCGCGCGATGCGACCCGGCGACCGATTGTCGATGTCCGACGTTCTCGCGCGATCCATGAGTTCGTTTCTGCGCTCACGTTCCGACGAACAGCTCCGTACTGATGCCGGTCTCTACGAGGCCAACATGACGACTGTCTACACGACGTATCTGTTCGATGCTTACGTGCGCAATCATGTGCAGCCTAGACGCGCTGTCGATCGTTGACCTGCTCGCAAACACTCCACAGCGTGTAAATGAGACCGGGCGTGCCGCAGCACTTTTGCAACACTGATGTTGCGTGCAAACACATGATCCGCAACGGGTCACATCCGCCCCTCCCGCTGACCTCCCCACCCTCCGCTATCCTACGAGCAAGTCATACCGTCGTGCAAAACTCATGACCTGAATGAGGTCAAGAGTTTTGCGTCCGGCGCTCGTGGCCTACGGCCCTTGGCCGCTCGGCCAGTGGATAAGGAAAAGAGTCATGTGTTCCGCTGGCCGGTATCACTCCGTCATCTCTCCGCGAACATCGGAGAACCCAGCCCAACCGGCACATTCCGCCCCCGCCAACTCCCCCATATTCGCC
>JAKFWF010000069.1 GCA_021730785.1 Hyphomicrobiaceae bacterium | reverse complement strand
CCGCCGCGTCCGTGATGGTATCGACCGAGCCAAGATGATCGCGATGCAGATATTCGAGCCGCGCGGGCGTGACTGGCGCCGACGGCCCCGTGGTGGAGGACAGCACCGCAAAATCGCCGAGGTAGACTTTGGTCTCCACGACCCCGCCGGGCCGCGTGATCAGTTCCATCGCCTTGCCGCCGACGTAGAGCGTGGTGGTGGCTTTGCCCTGGGCGTCCACGTCGACGCGGCGGAAGCGCTGCCGGTCGGGGCCGTAGTCGAAGCCCACCGCCGCGCTGCCGCGGCTGATCGCGGTCACCATGTCGTAGGCCGACCACGTGACCGTGCGCCCGTCGCCGGCGATCATGTTGCCGTTGTCGTCGTAGCAATAGCCGGCGTTCTTGACGCCCGACACCGCTGAGAGCGCATGCAGGCCCGGCGCCGATGCACGCACGCCGGTCAGGCCGGCGCATCCGCTGGCGGTCGCCGCATAACTGTAGGCGCCGACGTCGGAGCGCGAAAGGATGTTGCCGGAGGGGCCGTAGGTGACCGTGTTGATGGTGTTGCTGGTGGCGCCGCTGGTCGCCTTGGCCGTGGTGTTGATCGACACCACCCGGTTCAGCTTGTCATAGCCGAAGGTTTCCGACAGCCCCTGCAGGGTGTCGGCGCGGCTGGTCAGGTTGCCGAGCGTGTCGAAATTGTAGGTGAGCGCCTGCACGGCCTGCGCGTTCGGCTTGGCGCTGTTGATCGCGGTGAGGCGGCCGGTTGCGGCGTCGAACGATCGTGTGGTCTCGACGCCGTTGCCGAACCGGTCACTGTTGAGGCTGCGGAAGTAGTCGTAGCCGGAGTCGGGGGCCGCTTCGCATCAGCACGTGCGGCTCCCCACAGTTAATCGATTGCAATCAATTGACGCCGAATAGAGATCGATATTGGTGCTGCGTCAACTTTGAGGATTAGTAAAACTTGCGAAACCAAGGAGAGTTCGCATCGCTTCGACTTGCTTCAGAGTTAATAGGAAGATCGACTAATTCATTCAGCGACGGATCGCTGTCCAAAAGGTGACCTATTCCAACTACGTGTCCCTCGGACGAGGCATGTGAGTCCCCGCATAAGAACTGCCAGTCTCCATCCAGATCGTGGGCGACAAGGAGAATGGCTCGATCACGTTTGATTACGTGAATACACGCATACGCCTTGCTATGATAGTTCGCAACCGATCTTTTCTTCATGCGTTACCTCCAGTTCCACGGTGCCTTAAACCACTTTCCGGCAGGCCCATTGCACTGGTTGCATACCACTTCGCCGTTAGCGGCGGTCGAACTTCCACCTTTTGACCATGGCCACCAATGATCGTAACGTTTTGCATCAGGTCCATTTCCTGAAGGCGGGCCGACCTCTTTTCCGCAGAAAAAGCACTCTTCTTTCCCCGTTATTGGGTTCTGCGCCCTGGCATCTATTTCTTTCTTGCCATCTTTGCCAAAGATTCTACTTTCTTGAACCGTGCCATCACCATCCCCCGTCGTCGGCTGAACCCAATCCGCGACTGCACCACCCAGAAAAGCACCACCGTAGCGACCGAGCCAGGTCCCGCCGCCGACAATATATGGTGCGAACACAGCACAGGCGCCGCCCGTAAGGCCAGCACAGAGTGCAGCCAACCCGCCACCGCCAGCAGCTCCGAGATACGCGCCACCGGCGCCGCCGGCCGCACTGGCCGCGAGCCTCAGCCCATCCCCATTATACAAGCTCGCGAACGCGGCTGTCACTGCGGCTTGTGCGCATTTGCCGCCGGTGACCACGGCGCCGGCACATCCGGCGGCGCCGGAGATCAGCGCTCGGGCGAGCTGTTTCACCGGGATTTCGTCACCGTACTTGCCCGCATAGCCGCTTTCGCCCGCCAAATACCCGCCCAACGCGCCGATTGCGCTGCCGGCGAAGCCCTGCAGGAACGACCCACCTTGCGCGACCGACAGCGCGCCACCGACCACTCCGTGCACGCCGGCCTTGATCAAGGCACCACCGATGCCGGATAAGCCCTCCAACGCGTGCCCCACGCCGGTAAATATCCCGATGGTCGCGAACGTAATCGCGGCGGCTTTGAGCGCGTCTCGCAGTGATCCGCCGGACCCCAGCGTCACCAGCGCGGACACCGCGGCACAGCCCGCCGGCCCGGCAGGCCCGAGCACAGCCGTCGCCGCCGCACATCCCACGATCTGCACGATGCTGCGGATGATCGGGTTCGACAGCACGACTTTCACGACGTTGCCGATCGCTCGGAACGCGCTGGACAGGAAGTTGCCGATGGCGCGGAACAGGCCCGAGAAGAAGAAGCCCGAGGGGTCGGTCAGCGACAGCGGGTTGTTGATGACGTAAGAGTAGCGGTTCCAGCTCTGCAGGTTGTCGGGCGCCTGCACGTGTGGGTCGGCGGACAGAAAGCGGCCGATCTCAGGATCGTAGATGCGCCCATTCATGTGCACGAGGCCGACGGAGTCGATCATCTCGTGGCCGGTGAAGCCGCGCGTCGTGGTCTTGGTGTCGAAGGCGACGATGCCGTTGGCGCCGATCGGCAGCCAGCCGGTCTCGCGGCGTTTTCCCCACGCATCGAAGCTCATGCGCTGGATGACGGCGCCCGCCGCGTCCGTGATGGTATCGACCGAGCCAAGATGATCGCGATGCAGATATTCGAGCCGCGCGGGCGTGACTGGCGCCGACGGCCCCGTGGTGGAGGACAGCACCGCAAAATCGCCGAGGTAGACCTTGGTCTCCACGACCCCGCCGGGCCGCGTGATCATCTCCATCGCCTTGCCGCCGACGTAGAGCGTGGTGGTGGCTTTGCCCTGGGCGTCCACGTCGACGCGGCGGAAGCGCTGCCGGTCGGGGCCATAGTCGAAGCCGACCGCCGCGCTGCCACGGCTGATCGCGGTCACCATGTCATAGGCCGACCAGGTGACCGTGCGTCCGTCGCCCGCGATCATGTTGCCGTTGTCGTCGTAGCAGTAGCCGGCGTTCTTGACGCCCGACACCGCCGAGATCGCATGCAGGCCCGGCGCCGATGCACGCAGGCCGGTCAGGCCGGCGCACCCGCTGGCGGTCGCCGCATAACTGTAGGCGCCGACGACGGAGCGCGACAGGATGTTGCCGGAGGGGCCGTAGGTGACGGTGTTGATGGTGTTGCTGGTGGCGCCGCTGGTCGCCTTGGCCGTGGTGTTGATCGACACCACCCGGTTCAGCCCTATAGGGGCAGAACAATACAACCGATCGCGCTGTCACCGCTTTCCAGTTGCTAACATGCTCCACAGTGTGTCGAACGCAATAACAAGTGCATTAACGCCCAAAATCGCTTCCGCCGCCCCATTGTACGATTCGTACTTTCGCAAACCAGGGCACCAGACTGCAATAGCAGCGCCCGAATACATGAAGTCCTGGTCCGACCTTTGTCGTATATAAGCTTCCCAAGGAATACTGAAAGTCCAGCTATTTTTTCGTCCTCGATCAATTTTCATTCGATATTCGAAATCTGCGGATGCTTTACACCAATATCTGTTCTTGAATATATAATTTCTTTGTTTTGCCGATTCCGCAAGAATTTCTTCAAAATCAGTTATGGAGTTGAGTTGCTGTCGCCGTTCAAAAAATTTAACCACTTCTTGTTGCTTAAATATTGATATTTCTCGATTCAGTTTGTCTCGCAACTCAGCAGCTTCAGTGTTAGCTTTTTTCATATCACTAAGCAATGCCTCGATTTGCGGAATCGCAGCAAATCCATATTTTTCATACGTCGTGTCTAGATACGCTGACCTATATGAAATGATGCTGTGGTGGAACTGTCGAACAATAGGTGTTGTTCTTCCCGCCGAGGTCAACACCTCACGTGCAAATTCGTTCAAATAAAATTGATATTCAACCAAATCTACTCCCGCCATACCCGCAACGCAAGCCTCCCATGCTCGAGGCAGTCGCAGACCTTGTGATTCAATTGCCATCATAAAAGGCGGCCTGCCTTCCCAGGTTGATAAGTGTTTTATTAGGGCGTGCATCGTAACGCTACCTCCTATAGCCACCTCGCGCCGGCACTGCTACTCTTACACCTGGCAATTGCGACGGCAATGTGGCATAGAAGATAGCCCAATAGGTCGCGAAATTAAAGGCAAAAACATTTCGATCTGGTGTGAAATTATACGTGATGACGCCTGGAGCTGCCAATCTATAGTGATACCAACCATACTCGCCCGGTAATGATTTCGCTGTCGCCCCACCGAAAGCGTCACCGTGATAAAAGCCACTGCCAGTTAAGTTGCCGGCAAAAATGTATCCAGTTACTTGCGCAAACCCATTGGCAATAGATCGATTGTCGTCTGGCTTAATTTCCCAAATCTGAGAATATGGACGTGCTGGATCAAGTAAATCAACCCGTCCAGCGAAAAAGGCACCTTCGTCGCTAAACATGCGCTCAGACTGATATCCATGTGTACTGCCAAGTTCTCTTTGCAAAGTTCGATGCGCATCATTCCCAACGTCCCACGGATTGAGGTAGGTTCGGGATCCCAACCTGAACTTGTTGTAAAGATTGGCGAAAGCGGCGGTGACTGCTCCTTGGGCACATTTTCCTCCTGTCACAATGGCTGCTGCGCAGCCACCAGCCGCCACAATCAATGTGTTACCCAGTGGATTCGTCGTTACACTGTCGGCGACGGAGCCAGTCAAGGCCCCAATGGCGTTTGAGGCAAACCCTTGCAGAAAACTTCCGCCTTGCGCGACCGACAATGCCCCGCCGATCACTCCGTGTACGGCAGCCTTCACTACTCCGAATGCACCGCCAAGCGCCGCCCTGGCGCCATCGAGCTGGAAGCCGACCGCGTCAAATATCCCCATACTCGCAAACGCGAACGCGCCGGCCTTCAAAGCATCCACTATTGACCCGCCAGCGCCGAGCGTTATGGCGGCTGTAACCAAGGGACAGGCAGGCCCAGCAAAGTAACATCCCACGATCTGCAGCAGGGCCCGCACGATCGGGTTGGACAGCGCCACCTTGACGACGTTGTCGATGGCTCGGAACACGCTGGACAGGAAGTTGCCGATCGCGCGGAACAGGCCCGAGAAGAAGAAGCCCGAGGGGTCGGTCAGCGACAGCGGGTTGTTGATGACGTAGGAGTAGCGGTTCCAGCTTTGCAGGTTGTCGGGCGCCTGCACATGTGGGTCGGCGGACAGAAAGCGGCCGATCTCGGGGTCATAGATGCGCCCATTCATGTGCACGAGGCCGACGGAGTCGATCATCTCGTGGCCGGTGAAGCCGCGCGTCGTGGTCTTGGTGTCGAAGGCGACGATGCCGTTGGCGCCGATCGGCAGCCAGCCGGTCTCGCGGCGTTTTCCCCACGCATCGAAGCTCATGCGCTGGATGACGGCGCCGGCCGCGTCCGTGATGGTATCGACCGAGCCCAGATGGTCGCGATGCAGATATTCGAGCCGCGCGGGCGTGTTCGCAACCGACGACGATGTGACTTGGCACGGTCAAAGTTCGCGCTCGCGCGCGAAGCGGGGCCAGCCCCGCACCCCGCTGAAGGGACGCGTCCCTTCAGACAACCCGACTGCTATAGAAAGAAAGGCGGGCGGGTGGGGAGGGGAACCGAAGAGCAGGCCAGGGCGGCAGCAATGTCGCGGGAGAAGGCGTCGGCCAGCAGCGTGGGAAATTCAGGGGTTGCGCACGCGTAACGACCGAGCAGTTCCAATACTTCAACAAGTGACGAGTCTATTTCATTTAGATGACCGATGCTTGAGAAACGAATGCCTACTATGCGCCATTCGCTCGCATCATCATCACTACCATAAAAAATTAACTTTAATGGCAAGTCATTGCTCCACAAACTTATTGAATTCTAACAAAATCTCGTCCTGCACGATGTTTAACAGTTCTGCGTGAGCGGAGACAACTGTAGCCAGTCCGCTCAAGCTGGAAAATGCATAGTATGATCCCACTCCTGCAGAAAACGTTCGATAGTCGACCTCCAGTCGTGTCTGTTGCGCCGGACCGGATACCGACTTCATGGTGGGCTTGTCGGCGAATTCAATCCACGTTCGAAAGTCGAGCAACGTTCGATTTACACCCGCTACGTCGGGTCGCTCTTCCGGCAGCAAAATAGGAGGCATCATGGGGGCGTGCTGAGCGGCCCAGCATAAGTGGCAATTCTTACGAATTGGTCGCGATAGCCAAAGCACCACATTTTTCCTGTTCCCGCGAACACTATTCCATCGTGACTTCAAGGTCGCCAACAGAAACTCTTCGACTGCTGTGCGGAGGCTCCTCTTGGCGTCCGTCGAAATGGCTCGCTTGTAACGGTAGGCATCATTGCAAATTGCTTCAATCTCAAGCTGACGAACACGATCAAGCCAGTCTCGTTGCAGTCCTCCCGTCTGAATAATCCAATCAGCAAAATTGCGTTGACAGGGATCATGTAGATAAGGAAAATTGCGCAAACGAGTGATCTGTTCAGCATTCTTAACTTCAGCAGCCGCAATCAATGCAGATACGTAATCGGATCTGGAGCCTGGCTCACCTTTGCCGAACGAATTGACGGCGCCACGTGACAACAACTGTTTTTTGAACTCAGCAGTGAGAATTCTGTGCTCCTCGACCTGTTTCGAGTTTATCGCAAATTTTTCAATTTCACGCTCTCGAATACCAACAGCCGAGAACCCCTTTGCTTCCACGATCATGTCGTTTTCACGATACGCGTCACAAAGTCGAAAAAGAGATGCTGCAAAACGCCCCACCTCCGGTTTTGTCGAAAGAACGTCCATGTAGACCTCATCTTGGCCGAGGTACGGGCGTAGCCCGACCTCCTGCCCCTCTTGTGATTACTATCAACCCAACGCGTATCGCGAACGCTGCTGCAGTCTCTCCAGGATTATTAAACGTATAATTAATCACTCCGGGGTGTGTTTTCGAAGCAAAAAAAGTATACTCTGGTGCGAGGCCGAATACTCTATTCAAAAATCCTTTCGATGTCAATACAATTGGGCCATCTCGAAGGAGCATGTTTGCATCCCCAATTCCGATGGTTTGCCCCTTTTGTCGGGCCGTCTCAATATAGCGATCTAAATCCTTTGCGGCGCCATCCGAGTTGCGTTCCGTAGTTAAATTGAATACGCTACTTCTGTCCAAGACCCAATCCGGACGCCCGTCGCCGAAGAGGCCCCCAAGAGTAGTGTTGTGGTCTAAATTACCATTCGGAAAGTATTCCTGCAATTTGCCGTTCAATGTGTACTGTGCATCAGTGCCGATGAACGCCCGCCCTAAGTTGGCGCGGTCCCCATTATACAAGCTCGCGAACGCGGCTGTCACGGCGGCTTGTGCGCATTTGCCGCCGGTGACGATCGCGCCGGCACATCCGGCGGCGCCGGAGATCAGGGCGCGGGCGAGCTGGTTCACGAAGATGCCGTCGCCGTACTGGCCGGCGATGCCGATGCCGCCTTCGCCCCCCGCGACAGCCCCGCCCAACGCGCCGATGGCACTGCCGGCGAACCCCTGCAGGAAACTGCCACCTTGCGCGACCGATAGCGCGCCGCCGATCACTCCGTGCACGCCAGCTTTGATCAGCACGCCGCCAACACCCGTGGAGGCTATGGCGTTCAACGTTGGACCGACAGCGCTGAATATCCCGATGGTCGCGAACGTAATCGCGGCGGCTTTGAGTGCGTCTCGCAATGATCCGCCGGACCCCAGCGTCACCAGCGCGGACACCGCGGCACAGCCCGCCGGCCCCGCCGGCCCGAGCACAGCCGTCGCCGCCGCACATCCCACGATCTGCACGATGCTGCGGATGATCGGGTTCGACAGCACGACTTTCACGACGTTGCCGATGGCGCGGAACGCGCTGGACAGGAAGTTGCCGATGGCGCGGAACAGGCCCGAGAAGAAGAAGCCCGAGGGGTCGGTCAGCGACAGCGGGTTGTTGATGACGTAGGAGTAGCGGTTCCAGCTTTGCAGGTTGTCGGGCGCCTGCAGTTTGTCGGTTTCGCGCCTACGCGCGGGGTGGGTCGGCGGACAGAAAGCGGCCGATCAGAAGCCATCCCAACCGCGGCGGCCGGCTCGACGAAGGAGTGTCGCCGCGGCCAATGAAACGAGACTTGCTGCGCAGCAGGGTTGCCACCCTGCACCCGCGTCAGGGCGCAGCCCCGACACCCCAGCCTTCTATCTGTAAGAAGCGGGCGGGTTCGGGAGGGCGTCCCTCCCGAGCGGGCGCGGGCGGCAGCCCGCTCGCGGGAGCGACAGTGCAGAGATCGACGCGGCGGGAGCGCTGGGTCGGCACTCGGGGCGGCACTCGGGGACAGTTACCGATCCGAGAGAACGCCAGCGTTTACGGCCGAATAGTAATTGCTCACCCTTCACCGACCGGCGATCCAGCGGTTGCGACAATGGAGCGGATGTCGGCGTAAACTGCAGCCCCCCAGTGCGAGCGAAAGTAATTCGTCACTTTGCGGAAGATTACCGACGGCCGCAGTTCCCGCTCACAGCCGTTGTTGGTCGGCTCGACGTCGCGGCGCGTCATGAAGACGAGCAGCTTGTCGCTGGCATCGAGCTGCATGGTCGCGCGCAGATGACTGCCGTCCTTCTGCGTCGGCTCCAGCGCGAGCAGACGCTCGAGTTCGCGCGCCAGATCGCGCGCGTAGGATTTGATCGTGGCGTCGCTCAGAGTGGGACGCCTGCGGCCGATGGCGCAGACCTGCTTCAGAAACGCCAGGAACTGCGGCGCGAAGATCTTGTCGCCGGCATCGATGGCATACTGAGCGTCGCGGATCAGATGGGCGAGGCAAGCCTGGTGGGCGCGCGCATGCGTCGCCTGCGCGGGCAGGCGATCGGAGATCCACACGTCGGGTTTTGCCGCGCCGAAAAACACCACGGTTCGAGTATTGTGGCGTTCCTTGCCGATGACGGACTTCTTGAAGAAGCTTCATTGGCTGCGTCGAAGCAGGTGATTGCAGCACAGATTGCCGATGCCATGGAGCGCCAAGGCCTGACCAAAACAGCGATGGCGGCGCGGATGGAAACAACGGGCGCCCAGCTTGACCGCTTGCTCGCCCCGAAAAACGACAGCGTCGCGCTTGGAACTTTGATGCGTGCCGCCAAGGCGCTCGGCAAGACACTTCGGCTGGAGCTGGCGCAATTACCAAGTCCGCTCCCGTCACAGGCCGACAATCGCCCTACCCCTTGCTGCCCAAGTGCCGCTTGCACTGGGCGCGGATTTCCTTGAGGTCGGCGAGTGTGCGGTCGAGGTCGGCGCGCTTGGCGACGAGGTCGGCGATGTGCCCCTCGATCTTGTCAAGCAACAGTCTGGTCTGCGTGAGTTGCGTCGGATCGGCGTCGTAGAGCGCCAGATATTCAGCGATGTCCTCCAGGGTGAAGCCGAGGTTCTTGCCGCGCAGGATCAGTCGCAGGCGCGCGCGGTCGCGCCGGGTGAAGCTGCGGTTGGCGCCGCGCCGCACGGGGCTGAGCAGCCCGCGCGCCTCGTAGAAGCGGATCGCGCGTGTCGTGATGTCGAACTCGTCGGCCAGATCGCCGATCGTCAAGGGGACGTCATCATCGCCGGCCGGCTCCGAAGCCGAACCTGGATCGGCAATCGCCTGATCAATCTTGTCACTCCGCTTCGACATCACCCGCGCTGGCGCAAGGCCTCCTCCTGCTTCAATTCCTTTTTCGACAGCTTGCCGATCATGGTCTTGGGCAAGGCGTCGCGGAACTCGATCTGCGCGGGCATTTCGAGTTTCGACAGCTTCGGCTCGAGGAACTTGAGGATCTCGGGTCCGGTGGCGGTAGTGCCGGCCTTGAGCTTGATGAAGGCCTTCGGCGCCTCGCCGCGATAGCTGTCCTTGATGCCGATCACGGTCACCTCTTCAACGGCCGGGTGCTCGTAGATCTTCTCTTCCAGATGGCGCGGGAACACCTTGAAGCCCGAGCAGATGATCATGTCCTTGATGCGGTCGGTGATGAAGATGAAACCCTCGTCATCCATCTTGCCGACGTCGCCGGTACGGAAAAAGCCGCCGTGAAAGACGTTGGCGGTCTCGCCCGGCTTCTCCCAGTATCCCTTCATGACCTGCGGACCCTTGATGCAGATCTCGCCCTCGGTGCCGAGCGGCATTTCCTTGTCGGGGTCTTCGACCGCGCGGATCGACACAATAGTGCCCGGCAGCGGCTGCCCGATCGAGCCGCTCTTCACCGGGCCGTCGAACGGATTGAAGGTAGCACCAGGCGAGGTTTCCGACAGGCCGTAGGCTTCCACCACCTTGCAGCCCGTCAGCTTCTGGAAACTGTTCTTGACCTCGATCGGCAAGGGCGCGCCGCCCGACAGCACAAACTTCAATGTCGACAGATCGAACGACTGGATCTTGGGATGATTGAGCATTGCGTTCAGCACGGTCGGCACGGCCGGCATGATCGTGGGCTTGGTGGCTGCGATCAGTTTCAACGCGTCGTTCAGGACGAAGCGCGGCATCATGATGATCTCGGCTGCCGTGGCAACGCCCAGGTTCATGACGCCGGTCATGGCGAATACATGGAAGAAGGGAAGGATGCCGAGGATTTTTTCTTTCCCCGGTTCGAGGCCGCCGGTCCAGGCCAGCACCTGCTGCATGTTGGTCGTGAGGTTGGCATGCGTCAGCATGGCGCCCTTCGGCGTACCGGTGGTGCCGCCCGTATACTGCAGGACGGCGATATCCTCCATCGGGTTGATCGCGACCTTCTTGTAGGCGCCGTTGTTGGCCATCAGCGCTGCTTCGGCGATGATCTTGTCGGCTGCTGCGGACTTCGCGGTGTGCGCCACTTCCTTGGCCTTGAACAGGCGGAACAACACGGACTTCGTGCTGGGCAGCAAGGCCGGGAACGAACAGACGAGGGCGCGCTTCAGGTGTCCTTCGACGAGCAGCTTTTCGACCTTGTCGAACAGCGCCTTCAGATCGAGCGTGATCATCAGGTCGGTATGACTGTCCTTGACCTGGAAGATCAATTCCTCGTGACTATACAGCGGGTTGAAATTCACGACCGTGGCCCCGGTGCGCAGGATCGCGAAGTAGTAGATCACGAAGGTCGGGCAATTGGGCAGGAACAGGCCGACCTTGCTGCCGCGGCCGATGCCCTGGGCCTGCAATCCGGCCGTTGCTCGATCGACGAGGCGGCCGATTTCGGCATACGTCATCGTCTTGCCCAGGAAGTTGGTGGCCGGATAGCCGCCGAACTTCGCCACCGCGGTGTCCATCAACTGGTACAGCGGCTGGGGCGCGAAACTCATGTGCCAGTCGACGCCGGCAGGGTAGCAATTCAGCCAGGGCGCAGCTACGTTTTGTGCCGTGCCAACGGAGACCATTTGCGCCGTCATTTGTCCTGGAGCCGTGTTTGACATGAACCTGTAGTCCTCTTGCCTGATCCTGGCGTTGTCCCTGCGGGCTCGACCGGTTATTCTGTCATCCGTTTACCATGTGACGTTTTACCTCGCCGCATGAGAGCCTCGTCGCAGTAAAACACAGCTGATGGTCGTGTGACCAGTCGGCAGTTGCGATCAATGAAGTCAATCGTTCGGCGTTGTTCGCGACACCGTGCCTACTGACGAGGGTCCACGTGGCGGCGTGCCACTCGGGTGGAAGGGCATGTAGCCCCACAACGGCGGAGTTTACGGTCCTGGCCCCCGGCCGCTTGTTCTGGGGAGGGGGCTGCTTTAAAGGAGAGGCGCTGCTTCATCGTGGCCAGAGCGCCGGCCAGAACAACTGACGAGTGTAAAATGGACGACGTCGCGACCAAGATCATCGAGATCCTGAAGAAGCACATGAAAGAGCCGATGCAATCAATCGGGCTTGAAACCGCGCTGACCGATCTCAAGATCGAGTCGCTTGATCTCGCGATGATCGTGTTCGACATCGAAGACAGCTTCGGCATCGAGATCCCCTATAATGCGAACGAGGAGGCCTCAGCCTTCAAGACCGTGGGCTCGGTGGTCGAACGTGTGAAATCGTTGAAGGCAGCGACTGGCGGCTAAGGCGTAAGCCGGCCGTAAACTCAATTCCAGTATCGCAAAATTCGCACGGCGCGCTCGGCGGGACACGGGCGTTGGCCGGTATATGGACGACAGACCAGTGGTAGGGCCGGTGGCAAGGTCAGATCGCACCGTCCGTAGGGCCGCTGCGGCGGGCGTGCGCTCTGCACGACCGCGGTCAACAGGGTAACCTCGAGAGTACGGCAGATGACAGCAATTGATCCGGCGCGCCGCGTCGTGGTGACGGGAATGGGCGTGGTCACGCCGATCGGGACAAACGTGCCGGAGTTCTGGGGCGGCCTGAAGCGCGGGCAATTGGGGGTCGGCCCGGTCGGGGGGTTCCCAGTCGAAGAGTTGAAGATCCTGATCGCCGCCCAGGTCAAGGGCTTCGAGCCCAAGGTGCGCTTGAAGCATTTCAAGCGCGACAAGCTCATCACGCTCGCTGACCGTTATTCGTGGTTTGCAGCGGCCGCAGCAGACGAAGCGATGCAGATGGCCGGCCTCGAAGGGCCGATTGCCAACCCTTATCGTGCCGCCTGCATCGTCGGCTCAGGCGCCGGTGGCCTTGTGACCTTCGAGACCGCCTATCGTGATCTGTTCATTCACAAGAAGCTAGCTACGCATCCGCTGACTTTGCTGCGCATCATCGGCTCGTCCGCCTCGGCGCACATCGGCATCGAATTCGGCATCAAGGGACCAACCTTCGCCACCTGCTCGGCCTGTTCGACGGCGTCCCACGCGATCGGCCTCGCCACCGACTACATCCGCAACGGCGTCGTCGATATCGCCATCGCCGGCGCATCCGAAAGCGTCATCAACTACGGCACCATGAAGGCCTGGCAGGCGCTGCACGTGCTCTCGCCGCAGGGCTGTTTCCCATTCTCAAAGAAGCGCAACGGCACGGTACTGGGCGAGGGCGCTGGAATTCTCGTGCTGGAATCCTATGCCCACGCCAAGGCCCGCGGTGCCAAGATCATCGCCGAACTGGCCGGCTATGGCATGAGCTCGGATGCGCAGGACATGGTGAAGCCGACGATCGAGGGGCCGCGCGAGGCGATGCGTATGGCACTCGAGGATGCCGGCATAGCGCCGACCGCCATCGACTATCTCAATGCCCACGGCACGGCGACCGCCGACAACGACCGCAACGAGACCAAGGCGATCAAGGAAGTGTTCGGCGACCACGCCTATAAGCTTGCCATTTCGTCGACCAAGTCCATGCACGGTCATCCGCTGGGCGCTGGCGGCGGCATCGAAGCGGTCGCCACCATCAAGGCCATGCAGGAGAGCTGGGTGCCGCCGACCATCGGGCTCGATGATCCCGATCCCGAGTGCGACCTCGACTACATTCCCAATGTAGGGCGCGACAAGGCCGTGCGTTATGCCATGTCGAACTCGTTCGCCTTCGGCGGCCTCAACGCGGTGCTGGTATTCGGGCCGCCGCCGGCCTGAGTATTGGCTGATTGAATGGGCTGCCACATCCTCGCTGTGGCCACAAAGTCCGTGCTGTGTGATGCTGAACGACACCAAATGGGTGACGCTCCGCCATGCCGACCAACATTTTGCGCAACACGAATGCGCGCGCTGCCAACAAAACCCAGCCGCGCCAGCATACCGATGGCAATCGCATTGCCGCACTTGTCGTTGGCGCGGTGAAGCTCCGTGTCAGGCTCTACGATACGCTGACCGCGGCGCGCATCTGGTCGGCCCTACCGCTGCATTCGACGGCCGAGACCTGGGGGGAAAGCATCCATTTCGAGGTTCCCGTGCACACGGGGCGTGAACGCAATGCGCGGCTCAATGTGAGCCCTGGCGACATCTGCTTCTGGAGCGAGGATGACCGCGTCCTGATCGGCTTCGGTCCGACGCCGATCTCGCTCCCGCGCGAAATCCGCCTCATGCGCCCATGCAACATCTGGGCGCAGGCGCTGGATGATGTGGGCCTGCTGCGCAGCATTACGCCGGGCGAGAAGGTTGTCCTGGCGGCCGCACGGTGACGGCCTAGTCGGCGGCAGCAAACAGGTGCGGCAGTCGCTCGGCCAGCAGCGCGGCCAGTGGACCCACCGGATCCTCGGCCAGTGGCAGCAGTTCGGCGTGCGCACCCAGGAGGCGCGCCGGCGTCAATCCGTCGAGCGGCAGCGCGCGATACCATCTCTTTGCCATGAGATGAGCACGGTAGTCGCGCTCGTTGGCGGTCAAGCGGTGGTGCTTCGGCGCGATCCCGACCACCGGCAAGCCGGCAGCGACGGCATCCGACACCATGGACGACGACTCATCCGTCACCACGGCAGCATCGGCCGCCGCCAATATGCCGGCCAGCGATGCGCTCGTCGTCCGACGCGTATCACTGAACTGCGCGATTGCGGGGCTTGTGCCACGGCTGAGGTCCGCCAGCCGATCACTGAGGGCTGCCGGCGTGCGCCTCGAGTTCGACACCAGCCAGCGGAGGCCGCCGGCCGCCACCGCCTCGATCAATTGAAGCATGCTCGCCCAGTCATCACCGCCATAGTCGCTCTCGCCCGACGGACCGCCAACCAGGAGTGCAAGTGTTCGCGGCGGGGATGCGGGCCTGCCTGCCCGCTGCAGTCGAGCGGTCGCGGCCGATGGCGACGGCTTCAGGGCGAAGGCGTGCCGCAGCCGCTGGCCGAACGCCGGATAGGAGGTCAGTGTGAGGCTGAAACCGTCGGGCCGGAACCGCCGCAGCGAGCCATAGAACACGTTGGCGGCGCCGAGCAGCCGGGCGCAGGCAATGTTGGCGCCGAGCGTTTCCGCACCCGCCGACACCACCAGCGATGTGGGCTTCAAATCCGCCGCATCGAGCCCATAGACGGTGCGCAGCAACCGTGCCGGTGCCACCCCGGCATTGCTCCAGGCGGCAACGACGTCGCCCGGCCAATGACCGCGCCGCACCTCGATCCGCGTCACGGCAAGCGGCCGCAACCGGCCAGCGGCCGCCACGATCCCGTCAGCCAGATTGAAATGGCCTGGCCGGCCGTCGGACAACACCAGCGCGGACAAGGGGATACTCAACAGCGCGGCCTTCAAATGCACATGTGGTGGGCCCGGCAGGACTTGAACCTGCAACCAGACGGTTATGAGCCGTCAGCTCTAACCAGTTGAGCTACGGGCCCGCTCGCCTCATCGGCAGCGAACCGCGCGCTTATAGCAACTTCTACCCCCTTCGCCAGTTAATCGTCGTGCGGATCGCGGCCACCCCGACTCCAATTCACACCGGCAACGGAACGCCGGCCTTGGCGAACGCGCTCTTCTGGCGGGCTGCGACGGTATCGACGTTGAAGCCCGCCATCTGCTCGTTGAACAGCCGATACCAGTTGTGCTTGGCGTCGAGATGCAGGAACACGCCGCCGAGGCCGATCGCGGCGCGGTCCATGAACACGAACTCGCGCGGCACCGTCACCGGTCCCTTCTCCTTCAGGATCTTATGCACGCCGAAGGCTTCGCGGCGGCCATAATCGGCGGGCGTCGTGCCTTCGGCAATGGTGCGCTCGCGATCATCGAGCAATGGCCCGTAGATGAAGCGCGCCCACAGGTTCATGGCGTCGATCACGTCGTTGTTGAGGCCCTTGAAGCCCCAGCTTTCGTAGGCGTGCACCACGCGCGCGCGATCCCCCTCCAGCAGGCCGTTGTAGAGATCGACCACGCCCTGCACGAAGCGCGTGGGGAAGGTACGGATGCAGCCGTAATCGAGCAGGTTGATGCCGGCCGGGCGGCCATCGGCGCCTTCGAAAATCGTATAATTGCCCAGATGCGGGTCGCCATGGATCACGCCGTAGTGGCTGAACGGATGCCACCAGGCCCCGAACATGGCGCGCGCGATGGCGTTGCGATCCTCGATCGGGGCCTCCTTATAGGACAGCAGCGGTTTGCCCTCGAGCCACGTCATCGACAACAGCCGCTTGCTCGAGATGTCGCGCAGCACGTCCGGCACGCGCACCAGCGGGTCATTGGCCAGGATTTCGCGATACAATGCCGTGTGGCAAGCCTCCAATTCGTAGTCGAGTTCTTCCCGCAGGCGGGCGGCGATCTCTTTCATGATCTCGCTGGTATCGACGGATGAATCCATGCGCGCGTGAATGCCGAAGACGACCTTCAGCTGTGTCACATCGGCTTCGACCGCTGACTGCATGTCGGGGTACTGCAGTTTCACCGCGAGCGCCCGGCCGTCATGTGCCACCGCCTTGTGCACTTGGCCGAGGGAAGCGGATGCCGAGGCCGTCGCCTCGAAACTCTTGAAGCGGGTGGCCCAGTCGGGACCGAGCTCCGCGATCATGCGGCGCTTGACGAAGGCTGGACCCATGGCAGGGGCCTGCGACTGCAACTGCGCGAGTTCGCGCGCATACTCGGGCGGCAGTGCTTCTGGAATGGTCGACAGCAGTTGCGCAACCTTCATCATCGGGCCCTTGAGGCCGCCGAGCGCCAGGGCCAGTTCCGACGCGTTGCGAGTGTCATCGGTGTGGAAGCCAAACAGCCGTTGGCCGGCAACGCGGGCAGCGACGGCGCCGACATTGCTGCCGACTTTCACATAGCGCGCCGCACGGGCTGAAAAGCGGTTGTCTTCTGTGCTCATGGGGACTTTCTCGAGGAACCCGGCTGCCACGACTATGGCCGAACCGGCCGGGCCAGCGAGCACCGTTTGGCCACTCCACGCAAACGGCATGGTGTCGCGCCTTCATTCCCGGGCGTTATCAAAGACGGCCGACGGCATCATGACAGGTATTGTGGCCGCAACCGGCTGGACAACTTGCGGGCTACACTGCCACCTGGGTGCCCACTTCCACCACACGGTCGGTCGGGATCTGGAAGTAGGTCGTCGCATCCTGGGCGGAGCCGGCCAGCAGGATGAACAACTGCTCCTGCCAGCGGTGCATTTCCGACTTGGCAGTCGGCCGCAACGAGCGCCGCGACAGGAAGAACGAGGTGCCGGCCATCTCGATGTTGAGGTCTTTTTTGCGGCACAGTGTCAGCACCCGCGGGATGCTCGGCGATTCCATGAAGCCGAACATGCAGGTGACGCGAATGAATCCATCCGAGATTTTCTCGACCGTGATGCGCTCGCTGTTGGCCACCCGCGGACTGCCGGCAACCTTGATCGACAGGATGATGTTGCGCTCATGCAGCACGCGGTTGTGCTTCAGGTTGTGCATCAGTGAGTTCGGCGCCGCGTCGGGATCGCTGGTCAGGAACACGGCGGTGCCGGGCACGCGGTGTGGCGGCTTGGCTTCGAGCTTGCGGATCAGCCAGTCGAGATCGGCTTCGTTCTTGCGCGTCTCCTTGGCCAGCAGGCGCGAGCCCTTGACCCACGTTAGCATGATGAGCCCGATCGTGAACGCGATGATGATCGGAAACCAGCCACCCTCGAGCACTTTCAACAGGTTGGCGGTCAGGAAGATCTGCTCGATGATGGCCAGCGGAACGATCGTCAATGCTGCCTTCCAGAGCGGCCATTTCCAGTACTTCCAGATCACAAAGAATGCCATGAGACTGTCGATGACCATGGCGGCCGTCACCGAGACACCGTAGGCAGCCGCCAGCTTCGACGAACTGCCAAACAGCAGCACGACCGCCGTCACGCCGCAAAAGAGCATCCAATTGACACGCGGCAGATAGATCTGTCCTGCGACGCTCTCCGACGTGTGCTTGATCGCCAGGCGCGGCAGCAGGCCGAGCTGAACGGCCTGGCGGGTCAGGGAAAATGCGCCGGTGATCACCGCCTGGCTGGCAATCACGGTTGCCAGCGTCGCCAGAATGACCATCGGGATCAGCGCCCACGACGGATAGAGCTTATAGAACGGATCTTTAAGCGTGGACGGATCGGTCAGCACCATTGCACCCTGGCCCAGGTAGTTGAGCGCAAGGGACGGCAGCACCAGCCACAGCCATGCGGCCTGGATCGGCTTGCGGCCGAAGTGACCGAGGTCGGCGTACAGCGCCTCGGCGCCGGTGACGGCCAGGAACACGAACCCCATGGTGGTCAGGCCGATCAGTCCGTGCGAAGTGGCGAAGTGGATCCCATAGAGAGGATTGAACGCCCACAACACGGTTGGATCGTCCATCAGGCGCACCACCCCGCCGATCGCCATGGCCAGGAACCAGATGATCGTGATCGGCCCGAAGAAGGCGGAGATCTTGGCCGTGCCGCGCGACTGCATGAAGAACAGCAGAAACAGGATGACGAATGCCGCCGGCATCACCGCTTTGCCGAGCGAGGGAGCGACCAGTTCGAGGCCTTCAAGCGCCGACAGCACCGACATGGCCGGCGTAATGATGGCATCGCCGTAGAAGAAGGATACGCCGGCGATGCCGAGCATCAGCAGCAGCGGCGCGCTGCCCTTGGCGACGGACTGCCCAAGCACCATGAGCGCGAACGTACCGCCCTCGCCTTTGTTATCGGCCTTCAGCAGGATCAGCACGTACTTGAGTGTGACGATCAGCAGAAGCGCCCACAGAATGAGCGACAGGATGCCGATCACGGGTTCACGGCCGACGAGGCCACGCTCATGGGCGGCCCCGATCGCTTCCTTGAACGCGTACAACGGACTGGTGCCGATATCACCGTAGACGACACCGATGGACCCAACCGTGAGGGACCAGAAGTTTCGGTTGTGTTGAGTGTCGGAGTGAGCATGCTCGGCGCCAGTGGCCGCCGTAGAAATATGTGCCATGGAAGGCACCTCGTATGTCAGACGCCGCACAGCAGCGCGATTGCGCGGGTCTATACGCCCCGTTCGCGGCAATGGCTAGCCTCTAAATCACCAGATTATTGTCGTGTTGCCGTAACACTCTCGCGTGGTGTCACGAATTTGCAGCACCCGGTCGCTGTGGATAAATCTCTTCGGGGATTGACGTTCCGGCCGTTTCCAGAAGCCCTGTATTGGCCTCACCGAGAGCCGGTGGTGGGCGATCGGCAACAGGCGGCAGTCGATCAAATCGAACGGCTTGGTTAAGGGTGCGGATGGCCGCCGAAGGCCTGTCGAATCGGGCGTCGAACAGGCCAACGGTCCGTAGATGCGGGTCGGCCAACAAATCGGCCGGCATGTTCACGCGCCCACAGGGAATGTCGATCGCCTCGAACGAGGCAAGCCAGTAGGCGCTGCCGCGCGCCGGCAGCAGGCTGTCCAGAACCGCATACAGCTCGGGCGCACGCAGATTGCGCTGGGCCGCATCCTGTAGCCAGGCTGCTTCACGCAGATCAGGCCGCTCCAGCAGCGTGAGCGTGCGTTGCCAGTGGGGCAGCGTGTAGGGGAGAACTGCGATCCAGCCGTCGGCGGTGCGGTAGGGCCGCCGTTGCGGCGCCAGTGCGCGGGCATAGCCGAGGTTGCCGTCGACTTGAAACGTTGCGTCGCCGAGATGCTCGTTCATCGCAAAGGCGGTCATCACTTCAAACATCGGCACTTCTATTGCCAATCCAGGCTCACCCGTGCGTTCGCGATGGAGCAGGGCCGCCAAGACCGCATAGACGACGTGCAGGCCGACCACCTTGTCGGCGATGATCGATGGCGCGAATGCCGGGCCGCCGTCGCGCAAGGCAGACAGGCCGGCGAACCCGGACATGGCTTGGATCACGTCGTCATAGGCCGGCCGCCCGGCATAGGGGCCGTTGCTGCCGAATCCGACCGCGGCGCAGTAGACGAGTTTCGGGTTCAAGGCCTGCACCGCAGCGACACCGAAGCCAAGGCGGTCGAAGGCGTCCTGCCGCATGTTGTGGATCAGCGCGTCGCTGGTGCGAATCAAGTCGCAAAGGGCAGCTTTGCCTTCTGCCGTCTTCAAATCGAGGGCGAGGGAGCGCTTGTTGCGATTGTTATTGGCAAACAGCGCCGTCATGCCAGGTTCGGCAACCGGCGGCACGGCGCGCATGCTGTCGCCCTCGAGCGGCTCGATCTTGATCACGTCGGCGCCGAGGTCGCCCAGAATCTGGCCGGCATAGGGGCCGAGGATTACAGCCGTCACGTCGAGGATGCGACAGCCTGTGAGCAGCGGGATCATGGGCGTACCGGCCGGGTTTCAACACGCGTGCTTGAAGCGTAGCCGCGCGGTCGCGGCCGACGCTAGCCAAATCGATAGATGTCCATCGACAGCACGCCGTATTCGTAGCTGTGGTGCACGCGGCTGACGGGCTCATCGGGCCGGGTGGCGCCGAGCGCCACGAACAGCGGCAGGATGTGCTCGGCTTCCGGGTGGTTCAGGGCGCCGTCGGGGGCCATGTCGCGATAGCGCAGCGCATCGGCTCGGCGATCGCCGATAAGCGCGTCGTGCATCCACTCGTTGAAGCCGCTGACCCAGGCGGGTGCCGGCGCGTCGACCGGCTGGCCGCGAAAAGCACCAAGATTGTGCGTCATGGCGCCCGAAGCGATCACCATGATGCCCTCATCACGCAGGGGACGCAGCGCTTCGCCGAGGCGCGCGTGGTGCGCTGGATCGGCGTCGGGTTGGATCGACACTTGCGCCACCGGGATGTCGCGGGCTGGATACAACAGATGCAGCGGCACCCACACGCCGTGGTCCCAGCCGTGCGTGGGATCGGCCGACACGGTGAAGCCCGCCGCTCCCACCAGTTCCGCCGCCCGGGCCCCAACCTCCGGTGCACCGGGCGCCGCGTAGCGGATCTCGCGCAGCCGCGGATCAAAGCGGCCGAAGTCATAAATCGTCGCCGGGTGGGCGCCGGTGGCCACCATCGGCGATGCGGTCTCCCAGTGCGCCGAGGCGACGAGGATGGCGCGCGGCCGCGGCAGTTCGCGCCCGTAGGTGGTCAGGAACGTGTGGGCCGCGGTCGTGCGCACCGCCAGTTCCGGTGAGCCGTGTGAAATGAACAGTGATGGCAGGGATGCCATGGTGCGCCTCGTTCGGTTGGTGTGACTTTGCCGAAAGTTGGTACTCGCGCATCGCTAATGCAAGTGCGGGACGATCGCCCCTCACCCCCTCTGTCGGCCGCCGTTCGCGTCGAACAGCGGTGTCATATGGATCACGGCGCGGCGCTCGGTGGCAAAGATCGGGATGGTGAAGGCTTCGCCATCCTTCGCGAGGTCGACGCGCACGTAGCCAAGCGCGACACTCTTGCCGGCCCAGTGCGCAAAACCACCGGAGGTGACCTGGCCGACGGCTTCACCGCCGCGCATGATCGACTCATAGCCGACCACCTCCACGTCGGTATCGACGATCATCGTCACGAGGCGGCGGGTCGGTTTGGCATCGCGATCCTTCAGTGCCGCCGTGCGGCCGATGAAGTCGCCCTTGTCGTAGGCAACGAACCGGTCGAGGCCGCTTTCCTTAGGTGTGTAGTCGGGCCGGAACTCGCGGAAGAAGGCGCCGTAGCCCTTCTCCAGCCGGAGCGACATCAGGGCGCGATTGCCGAAGTGCACGAGGCCGAGGTCGCGGCCGGCTTCGACCAGCGCTTCGTACAACGTCACCTGATAGTCCGGCGTACACCAGATCTCGTAGCCGAGATCCCCGGTATAGCTTGCCCGGATGACGGTCGCCGGCACCAGGCCAACCGTCATCTCGCGGCATGCAAAGAACTTGAAGGTGTCGTTCGACACGTCGTCCTTGACGAGGCACTGCAGCAACGCGCGCGACTTCGGGCCGGCGATCATGAAGCCGTTGAGCGCATGCGGGATCGCCCGCACCGATACATTCTCGACGCCGCGCAGGTGCTGCTCGAACCAGCGCATGTGATAGACCTCGGCGACGCCCGAGCCGATCATGAAAAAGCGGTCCGGGCCCAAGCGGGCGAGCGAGAAGTCACCGTTGATGGTGCCGCGTTCGTTCAGCATGGGGGCAAGCACCATGCGGCCAGTCTTCGGGATTTTGCAGGCAAGTGTCCGGTCGAGCCAGGCTGCAGCGCCGCTGCCGGTGATCTCGTACTTGCCGAAGCCCGAGATATCCATCAGCCCGACGGCATCGCGCACGCCCTTGCACTCGGCCTTGACGATCGGGAATGCGTTCGACCGCAGATAGGTCGGGATTTCGACCGGCTCGGTGCCCTTCGGCGCATACCACAGCGGCACTTCGAGACCGAAGTTGGCGCCAAACACCGCGCCGGCAGCTTTCAGGCGGTCGTAGGCCGGCGTGCGACGAAGGGGGCGGGCCGCCGTCAGTTCCTCGTTCGGGTAGGCGATGCGGAAGCGGCGCTTGTAGTTTTCGACGACCTTGACGTTGGTATAGGCCTTCGACGCAAACGATCCAAAGCGGGCGACGTCCATGGCGAAGATATCGGCGCCGGGATCGCCCTCGACCATCCAGCGCGAGAGTGCGAGGCCAACGCCACCGCCCTGGGCGAAGCCCGCCATCACGCCGCACGCGCTCCAGTAGTTGCGCAGTCCGCGAACGGGGCCAACCAGCGGGTTGCCGTCGGGCGCGAAGGTGAAGGGGCCGTTGACCACCTTTTTGATGCCGGCGCGGCCCACGGGCGGGAAATGCCGGAAGCCGATTTCGAGATGCGGGCTCAAGCGATCGAGATCATCGGGCAGCAGCTGCATGTGGAAGTCGGGCGGCGTCACATCGGGCGACCACACCCGGCAGTCCTGCTCGTAGGTGCCCATCAAAACACCCCGACCCTCCTGGCGCAGGTAGATCTCGCCCGAATAGTCGGTCGCCGGCGAAATTTCGCGGCCGAAAGCAGTGATCTCGGGAATTTCCTCAGTGAGGATGTACATGTGCTCCATGGCCAACACCGGTAGTTCGATGCCGGCCATGCGGCCGACCTCGCGTGCCCACAAGCCGGCCGCATTGACCACATGCTCGGCGTGGATGATGCCCTTGTCGGTGAAGACGTCCCAGGTGCCGTCAGTGCGCTGGTTGAGGGCGGTCACGGCGGTGAAACGGTGGACCTCGGCGCCGGCCTTGCGGGCAGCTCCCGTATAGGCGTGCGTAACGCCGTTGGGGTCGACGTGGCCGCCGTCGGTCCGCCACAGCGCGCCGATGAACGATTTCTCGTCGATCAGCGGGTTCTTGGTCTTCGCTTCCGACGGAGTAATGATGGCCGTGTCGAGGCCCAGGTACTTCGCGCGCGCGTGCATGAGCAGCAGGTTGCCCATGATCTCCTGGTTCGCCGCCATGACGACGCTGCCCGTCGCATGGATGCCGCACGACTGGCCGGAGCGTTCCTCGATCTCGCGGTAGAGGTCGATCGTGTATTTCTGCAGCTTCGAGACGTTGGCGTCCGAGTTGTAGGTATGGAAGCTCGCCGCCGCGTGCCAGGTCGAGCCCGAGGTCAGCTCGTGTTTTTCGAGCAGCATCACGTCGGTCCAGCCGGCCTTGGTGAGGTGATAGAGCACGCTGGCACCGACGACGCCGCCGCCGATGACGACCGCTCGCGCATGGGTTTTCATGGGGCAACTCCTGGGGTGCTTCAATCGACGGCGCCCTATAGCAGGTGCGACGGCGATGCCTGTCAACCCTCGCCCGATGCAGCAAATGCCCATCGTATCGCGCATTTGAGCGTTGACGTGGCAGCTGCGAATCAGTCAGCCATCTGGGGAGCGAGCGGCGTCAAGGAAGTTCATTGGTTAAGTTGGATTAACGCCTAGGCATTGCGCCTACGAGCCGGCAAGGGACCGTGAACACACGACAGAACGACATTCAGCCAGATGGACAGCGGCAAAGTGGCGCCACGGTAGAGGGAGCGTATTTTCTCGATCGCGACAACGGCGAAAATAGTTCCGATGGCCCCGCCTACGAAAGCGAGCGGTTTTCCTTCAGCCAGTCCTGGCCGTGGATTGCGTCGGGTGCCGGCCTGTGTGTCGCGATACTGATGTCTTCTCCAGCCAGTGTCGGCCCCGCGAAGATCGCGGCGGTGCAACCTGTAACGTCGGCTTCCCGCGTGCATGGCTGGCGCGGCACGGCAGTACCGCCGCTGGTGCGCGAAGGGGCGATACCCGGGTTCGGCTATCACGGCGTGCAAGTTCCGCGGCCCGACCAGGAGGACGCTGCACCTGTCGCCTCCGCAACGGCCGCACCGGTTGAGCCGGTCGTGGCGCGGGTCGAGCATGACGTGCCGGCGCAGCACGCAGAGCCCGCAAATCGTCCGGCGGAAACACCGGCTGCGGAGATACCGCCAACGGTTCCACCGGACGACGCCCCTGAAATATCTGCCACCGCTGCCGTGATCGCTGCCCCCGCGGCACCGCCACCATCGGAGCCGGACGCACTTCCATCCCTGCCAAGCGTTTCGACCCGGCCCGAGGGGCCACCGCTCGAAGCGTTGTCGGCGCTCGCCGCGCCACAGCCCGTGATCGCACCGCCGGCCAAGCGTGTCGCCCCTCCGGCCACGCGATATCGTGCAGTTGCAAGAGTAGCCGTGCCGCGCCGCTCGAGTGGCCAGGCGAAGCCCGCGAGCGTTCCGCAGAGCAACTGGCGAGAAGAGACGTTCGACCTGATCCGGCGTTGATGATTGCCGCCCTTGGGCGGTTCGGTCGTCACCACCCGCGACACCGCTCTCTGGCGCCCCTTGTGCGCAGCGGCTCAGGCGAACTAAGCTCGGCGCAATGGTTGAATTGCCGTCAACGCAGCCAGGTTTCAGGGAGACATTCATGACCGACAAACTGCATCCGATCATTGGACGCGCCGGTGCCGAGATGGCCGACGGACGCCTCGAGCGCCGCGAATTCCTGCGCATCGCCACCCTGCTCGGCGTGGCAGCGCCCTTTGCCTATGGCCTCGCCGGATTGCCGGCCCCTGTGCTGGCCCAGGTTGCCACGCCCAAGAAGGGTGGCATTGTGCGCATTGGCATGCGCGTGCAGGATTTGAAATCACCGCACACCTATTCCTGGGTCGAAGCGGCCAACGCCGGCCGCCAGGTGCTCGATTATCTGACCTCCACCGGCGTCGACAACGTGACGCGGCCGAGCCTCGTCGAGAAGTGGGAAGCCACGCCCGATCTCAAGACCTGGACCATGACTTTGCGCAAGGACGTGACTTGGCGCAAGGGGCGCAAGTTCACCGCCGATGACGCGCTGTGGAACCTCAATCGCGTGCTCGACGCCAAGACCGGTTCGTCGGTCGTCGGCCTGTTCAAGGGCTTCCTGCTCACCGAGTATGAAACCGACGAGATCGACGCCAAGACTCAGAAGAAAAAGAAGACGACGAAACTCTGGGACGCGAGTGCGATCCAGAAGGTCGATGACTTCACCTTCAAGCTCAACGGCCAGGTCGCCAACCTGACCATCCCCGAGGCGCTGTTCCACTATCCGCTGATGATCATGGACCCGGCCGAGAACGGCGAGTTCAAGGTCGGCGCGAACGGCACCGGAGCCTTCGAGATGACCGAGCTCGAAGTGGGAAAACGCGCCGTGTTCGTCAACCACAAGAAGCCGCACTGGGGCGGCGGGGCCAACATCGACCGCTTCGAGATCGTCGACCTCGGCGAGGACCCGGCGGCCCAGGTGGCGGCGCTCGCGTCGAGGCAGGTCGACATGATCTACCAGGGCGCGATCGCGACCTTGCCGGCGATCGAAAAGATGGCGCACGTGCAGATCAACTCGGTCGACACTGCCTATACGGCGGTCGCCCGCGTGCATTCGATCAAGCCGTTTGACGATAAGCGCGTGCGCCAGGCGCTGCGCTTTGCGACCGATACGGATGCGACATTGAAGGCCGCCCACCGCGGCCTCGGCAGGCCCGGCGACCACCATCACGTGGCCCCTGCCCACCCCGAGTACGCCAACATCGGCGGCTCGAACCGCGACGTCGCCAAGGCCAAGGCGCTGCTGGCCGAGGCCGGTTATCCGAACGGCATCGACACTGAGATCGCGGCCCGCCCCGCCCCCGACTGGGAGTTGCTCGCCGTGCAGGCCATGGTCGAGCAGTGGAAGGAAGCCGGCATCCGCGTCAAGATCAACGTGATGCCGTCGACCCAATACTGGGATGTGTGGACCAAGGTTCCGTTCGGCTTCACGACGTGGGCGCACCGTCCACTCGGCACCATGGTGCTGGGCCTCGCCTACCGGTCGGGCGCGTCATGGAACGAGAGCAACTGGTCGAACAAGGAATTCGATGCCCTGATCACGGAGGCCGAGGGCTATCTCGACGTCGAGAAGCGCCGCGCGGTGATGGCAAAGATCCAGGCGATCATGCTGGACGACGGCCCGGCCGTGGTGCCGCTGTGGCGCGCCGTGTTCAACTACACTGACAACAAGATCAAGGGCTACAAGATCCACCCCTCGATCTACGTCGAGGCCAAGGAGATGTGGATCGACGCGTAAGGCTCAAGCAGCTGGCGGATTTTCTGTGGGGCGCGGGCAACCGCGCCCCATCGCGTTCCCGGTCGGGCGAGTTGCGACGCCGGCTTTACAAGTTGTTGCGACGGAATTGTCAGAGTTGCGGCGTTTACGCAGCGAACGCCACGCCGTGACCAGGAGCCGTGAGTGACCAGATCTTCGACGTTCTCATTCATCGACACAGGGCATACGTTTTCGTTCACCAACGCGCTCGGCAATATGGTCACGCAAACGCGGGTAATCACTGGCGTGACGTACGCTCCTGACACGCCCGGCAACTATCCGGTCATCATCTACAGTCACGGCCACTTCGGCAGTCCCTCGACGGCGGACGGCATGACAAATCCGGCCGCCCTTGCCGCCCTTGGCTACATCGTGATCGCGCCCCGCCATCTCGACTCGCTCGACAACCCGGTCGCGATCGTCGCCTCGGTGCCCGCTTCCAGTCCCGCCAGCACGTTGCATCGCATCGCCGATGTGCAACATACGCTCGACAATGCTGCCTCGATCGTGATCAACCTGCCTGGATACTCCGCCAATCTCGCGGCCCCCGTGATTGCTGGGCATTCACATGGCGCGCTGACGTCCCAGTTCATCGCGGGCCTTGGCAGTGCCGGCATCGAAACGGGCATTGCCGCCGGCAATCCGTACAGCTTGGAGACGATCGCCGACAACCGATTCCAATCGGCAATTCTGCTGTCGCCACAAGGTGCGGGCGATGAGACGACCTTTGGTCTCGGCACCTTCAATTGGTCGGGCATTTCGGTGCCGACGCTGACAGTCACAGGCACACTCGACACGTCAGCCGCCAACAACGACTACCGTGCGCGGCTCGATCCATTTTCGCAGATCCCGGGCACTGATCAACATGCTATCGTGATCGGTAACGCCACCCACGTGCAGATTGCAGGCACAAATGGCTCCGCCGCCATCACGGGTGCGGTGATCGACGCGTCAAGACTGTTTCTCAGCGGCTACGTCGAGGGCAGCACGGCTGCGATCTCGACACTCGGAGATGTGGCGGCCTACACGGCGGCGAACCCGATCGTCGTCGAAGCCTACCAGCGCGACGATGGAGCCACCGGTGCAGTCGTTGGCACCGCTGGTGCCGATCGTTTGTTGGGTCTAGCCACGAACGACATCTTCTCGGGCGGCGCCGGCAACGACACGCTTAGCGGCGCCGACGGCGACGACCAGTTGGATGGCGGGCTCGGGGCCGACGCCTTGAACGGCGGCGACGGCAACGACGTCTATTATGTCGACAATGTGGGCGACACGGTCGGCGAAGCGAATGCGTCGGAGGCGGTCGGCGGATTTGACTCGGTCTATTCTTCGGTCAGCGCTATACTGGTTGCAAATGGCCTCCTCGCTGAACTGAGTGGGTGGTTGGGTGGTCGGATGGCGGCTTGATCCTGTTGGCAGAGCGTCGGCCGTCGCGACGGGCGGCGGTCAAGGACGCGCACTGCACTTGCGCGCCCCTTGCGGG
>JAKFWF010000029.1 GCA_021730785.1 Hyphomicrobiaceae bacterium | reverse complement strand
ACGCACCTCGGTGGCCGCGAACATTCGCCGCTCGCGCTCGTCGAGCTTGCAGCCCAACGTGTCCCAGCGGTATTTGATGGCATCGCGATCGATCATGCCGACGCCGATACGCCTGTTCGCGCCGCCCTGGAATCCCCCCGAGTCGATCCGTCACATGCACACTGAGTGCGATTCAGTTATCGTTGAACGCGTCCTTATCTGGTGGCTGACTGCATGGAATGTCTTGCCGACCTGCAAGGAGACCCCCCATGTCGAATGGTCTCGATCAGGCCCTGCAAGAACTCAAGGCGCTGCCAGCCCGCGCAGTGATGACGTTGTTTCCGCCTGCGCGTGCCGATGGCCCGTTTGAGCTGCAGCGCCAGTTCCACCGCCGGCATCAGGTCGTTGTTGCTCTCGATGCGCAGCCTGCGGATGTCACGCACGGACGATGCTTACCGCGAGACCCGCTTTGCAGCTTTCTCAATGGCCGGCATGAGGTTGTTGTTGTCTTCAATGCGGAGCATGCGAATATCCCTGACCGACGGATGAAACCATTGGTATCGTTCGGTCAAATCCTGAACCGCCAGCACGCAGGTCACTGCATCGACCTTGTCATTGCCGAAATAAACGCTTCCCTGTTGCCAATCCAAGCCGTGTTCAGCCAGCGTTTTCCGGATTTCGCCATATGCGTTTCGCCAGGAGGGATTGCCGTAGGTCTGTTCCAAGGTCTGCGTATCGAGATCGCAAGTCACGGCGAACATGGAGCGTCTCCCTGCACACCGGTTCGAGTTATCGCCAAATCCGCGCTCCTGGGTCGATCCAGCCATAACAAACTCCGTCAAACATCACCCGTCAGTACACCCGCGCCTTCGGCTCGATGTAACCAACCTCGTTGGTCATGGTGTAGGTGTGCACGGGGCGATAATCGATCGTGCAGGCCTTCTTGGCGTCGTCCGCCCACACCAGCGAGTGCTTCATCCAGTTGACGTCGTCGCGCTTGGTGAAGTCCTCGCGCGCATGCGCACCACGGCTTTCGCGGCGGTTGTCGGCGCTGACCACCGTGACGGCCGCCTGGCAGATCAGGTTGTCGTATTCGAGGGCCTCGATCAGATCGGAATTCCAGATCAGCGAGCGGTCGGCGATCTTGATGTCGTCCGATTGCTTCCAGATCTCGGAGATCTTCTGCACGCCTTCGGCGAGCACTGGACCGTCGCGGAACACGGCGCAATTGGTCTGCATGACCTTTTGCATGCGCAGCCGCAGCGCCGCCGTGGAACTGCCGCCGTTGGCGTGGCGCGTGCGGTCAAGGCGCCAGAGCGCGAGGTCGGCAGCGTCCGCTGGCAACGGCGCATGGGCCGAACCGGCTTCGACGGTCTCGGCGGCGCGACGGCCAGCCGCGCGGCCAAACACCACGAGATCGATCAGCGAGTTGGAGCCGAGGCGGTTGGCGCCGTGCACCGACACGCAGGCCGCTTCGCCGATCGCCATGAGGCCGGGCACGATCGTATCCGGATTGCCGTTCTTCGAGGTCAGCACCTCGCCGTGGAAGTTCGTTGGAATACCGCCCATGTTGTAGTGCACGGTCGGCAGCACCGGGATCGGCTGGCGGCGCAGATCGACGCCGGCGAAGATCTTGGCGCTTTCCGAGATGCCGGGCAGCCGCTCGTGCAGGATCTTTGGATCGAGATGGTCGAGGTGGAGGAAGATGTGGTCCTTCTCGGGCCCGACGCCGCGGCCCTGCATGATCTCGAGCGTCATCGAGCGCGAGACCACATCGCGCGAGGCCAGATCCTTCGCATGCGGCGCATAGCGCTCCATGAAGCGCTCGCCGGCCGAGTTCGTCAGATACCCGCCCTCGCCGCGGGAGCCCTCGGTGATCAGCACGCCGGCGCCGTAGATGCCGGTCGGGTGGAACTGCACGAACTCCATGTCCTGCAGCGGCAGGCCGGCGCGCAGCACCATGGCATTGCCGTCGCCGGTGCAGGTGTGGGCCGAGGTGCACGAGAAGTAGGCGCGGCCATAGCCGCCGGTCGCCAGAATGGTCTTCTTGGCGCGGAAGCGGTGGATCGTGCCATCATCGAGGCACATGGCGACGACGCCGCGGCAGGCGCCGTCCTGGTCCATCATCAGGTCGATGGCGAAGTATTCGATGAAGAACTCGGCCGAATGGCGCAACGACTGGCCATAGAGCGTGTGCAGCATGGCGTGGCCGGTGCGGTCGGCGGCAGCACAGGTGCGTTGCGCGGGCGGGCCTTCGCCGAACTCGGTGGTCATGCCGCCGAACGGGCGCTGGTAGATCTTACCGGCTTCGGTGCGGCTGAACGGCACGCCGTAGTGTTCGAGCTCGTAGACCGCCTCAGGCGCGTTGCGGCACAGGTACTCGATCGCGTCCTGGTCGCCGAGCCAGTCGGCGCCCTTGACGGTGTCGTACATGTGCCATTTCCAGTTGTCCGGCCCCATGTTGCCGAGCGCGGCTGCGACGCCACCCTGCGCCGCCACGGTATGCGAGCGGGTCGGAAACACCTTGGTGATGCAGGCCGTCTTCAAGCCCGCCTGGGCACAGCCGAGCGTTGCCCGTAGTCCAGCACCTCCGGCACCGACCACGACGACATCGTAGGTGTGATCAACCACGTTGTAGGCCAAGCCGTTGACGCCCGGGTTGGCGATGCCATTGGCTTTGCCGTTGGCATGCCCGTGTGCGTGCGTTGCCATTGCGTCAGGCTCCAAAGCTCAGTTTCAAAACGGCGAAGACACAGGCGAGGCCGACGCAAAACGCGAAGAACGTGTTCAGCATCAGCAATGCGACCTTGGCGCCCTCGGCGCTCACGTAGTCCTCGATGATCACCTGCATGCCGAGCCGCATGTGATAGATGCCCGACAGGATCAGTAACAGCATCGGAAGCGCTACCAGCGGATTGGCAAGCGTACGTCGGACGACCGCATAGTCGGCCCCGGCAATCGAAACGATGAGGCCGAGCAGGAACGTGACCAGCACAACATTGGCGACCGCGGTCACGCGCTGCTGCCAGAAATGGGTGGCGCCTTCCTTGGCGGAACCGAGCCGGCGAACGTTCTTCAGCGGCGTGCGCAGACTGCCAGGATTGTGGCCGCTCATCACAGCACCCCCCGTGCGGCAAGGCCCGATAGCCAAATGGCAGCGGTGATCAGGAGCGAGCCGACGAGCGTGCCCCAGCCCATCCGGTCGACGGTCTTCAGGTCGAACCCGCGCCCCGTATCCCAGATCAAATGGCGAATGCCGCCCAGCATGTGGTGGATCAAGGCCCAGGTGTAACCGACCAGGACCAGTTGGCCCGGCAGCGAGCCGAGAATGCCGTTCACGAAATTGAAGTAGGCCGCCCCAGTCGCTGCCGCGATCAACCACCAGGCGAGCAGCAGCGTGCCGAAGTACAGCGCCGCCCCTGTGATGCGATGCACAATCGACATCATCATGTTGATCGGCGTCGCGTAGATCTGCAGATGCGGCGATAGCGGCCGCGCGCCTACCCCGCCTGTGGCAGGCTTCGAGTGCGCCATGTCTTTCCGGTCTCCAAAGTTGTTGGAAGCGGTCATAGCGCGCTGCAACATGAGCGGCAATACACCGTTTGGCGCACGAGCCGTTACAAATCTGAATATAGTCGTCGTCAGAGCAAAACGGCGCGTTGCTACTTGATCGCTTCGTTCATGGCTTTGCCGAGCAAGGCGCCGCTATCGAACGCATGTTCGCCGAGCCGCCCGAGGCACCAGTCGCCGGCCACGCCGACTTGATGCTCGCGCGAGAACAGATAGGTTTCGCCGAGGTGCGTGTCGACGAGCCCGTGACGCCACAGATGAGCAACCATCTGGGCTGGGCGGATCGGCGGCAGGCCCAGCACGTGGCTCACTTCGCCCCACAGCTCCTCCGCCACGGCTTCCGGGTCGGCGTCCTCGGTCTCGCGGCTCCATACCGGGGACGCATGCACGACGATCGTCTCGCCGCGCCCGGCCCGTCCCGGCTTCGAATTGTTGCGCGATACCCAGCGCACCACCTGGCTCATGTCGGAAAATACATCCTGCTCGGGCAGCACCCGCTCGTCGATGCGCACCATCAGCGCCCAGCAGGGCGACATGCGCACGCGCGCCAAAGGCTCAGCCAGTTCGTCCAGGCGGCCCAACAGAAGGCGCGCCTCGGGCGCGGGAACTGCCACGGCAACCTGGGTGAACGGACCGGCCGAGGTCTGATCCTCGAACCACAGGTGCCAGCCCTTCTCCAGTCGCTTGATCGTGTGCACGCGGCAGCCGGTATTGATGCGAACGCTTTCGGCCAGCGGCCGGGCGATCGAGCCCATGCCGGGCGTACCCACGTACCAGGGGAGCATCTGCCCTGCACCGCCTTCACCGGAGCCGGCGCGCGCGTTCCAGCGTGCTGCATAGCCGGTGGCCGCAAGTTCCTCGATATAAGATTTGAACCGTTCTGAACGCGCTGTGATGTACTGGGCGCCGTGATCGAACGGCACGACACCGATACGGGCAGTGCCCACGCGGCCGCCGATCACCCGCTCCTGCTCGAAGATTTCGACGTAAGCACCGGCGCGACGCAAAACCCTTGCGCACGATAAACCGGCCAGACCGGCGCCGATGACTGCCACACGATGCGTCAAGGCGTAAACCTAACTGGAATCTGCCGTCTGCAGACCCGGAATCCTGTTGTGGGGCCGCACGGAAGCCACCCCTTCTAGGCCTAGACGCTAACAGCCATTTACCTATATATGGTTAACTTCTTTGACTTTCGCAAATGCGGAACAGCTACTTCCCTGTGACGATCGTGCCGCAGGCGATGCGATTGCCGGCATTGCCGATCGGTTCGCTGGTGTAGTCGTCGGCCTTTTCGAAGATGACCAGTGAGGAGCCGTTGGCATCGAGGAGGGAATCTTCCGCGTCCTTGGACAACGTGGCGAACGGACTGATGAACTCGACTTCGATCTCGCCGCTGGCCGGGACGATGAGATTGGGCAGATCGCCCACCATCGGGCCCTCGTCGTTGAGATAGCCGTGCTTGGCACCGAGCGGATTGAAGATGCCGCCTGCGCTCTCGAAATCGCCCTCACACTTGCCCGTCTCGTGGATGTGGAAGCCGTGCGGACCCGGCGGCAGCCCCTTCAACTTGACGATCAACAGCACGCCGGACGTCGTTTCTTGCATGCGGACGCGGCCAAGCTCGCGGCCATCGCGGCCTCGAAGATCGGCATAGCCCTTTTGGCCGGCAGCGCCGGCACCGGTGCTGAATGAAACCGCAGCAGCCACAACACTCAGCCCCGCGGCCCACTTGTGCAGGTGGCCACGGTCCCCCCGACGATCCATTCGCACGCTCTCCCCAGCCCCCAACCTGCCCTCAAGGGCACACGCAGCGTTCGGACCATTCCGTTCCGAAATCCGAACCTGGCACGTCTCTTACATTCGAACGGGCTGCACATCATCAACTAAATCACAGCTGCTCGGAATGACTGTTTTAACGCGGCAACACGACCACGTAGTCGAGATCGAGGACGACGCCTTCTTCCGTGTGGCCGCCGGTGTCAGCGTTGGCAAAGGCTGCTGCGGTCTTGTTTTTCAGGGCGATCGTGCGCAGCCGCAGGCCGCCGATGTCGTTTCGTCCGGGCAAGGCGAACGCATCCAGCACTTCGCTGGCCGCATAGATCGTGTCGCCGGCGAAGGCCGGTGCCACATGACGCCCGCCGTTGATGGCCGTGATGTGGAAGGCGTTGCCGAGCCCGTTGAAGCTCAGCGACCGGGCGATCGACATGATCACGCCGCCATAGACCAACCGGCGGCCAAAGCGCCCCTGGCCCTCGCTGTGCTGGTTGAAATGCACCTTGGCGGTATTCTGGTAGAGGCGTGTTGCGATCTGATGCTCGGCCTCCTCGATCGTCATGCCATCCCCATGATCGATGCGCTCGCCCGCCGCATAGTCGCCCCAGCGAAAGCGCGAACCGGACAGCATGTCGTCCCAGGCGCGTACGTCGAGCGGCGGTACGCAGGCGCCAAGCGTTGCGGGATCGGCCTCGGTAGGTAGCGTTGGAACGACAGCCGGCGCTACCTTGGCGTCGCGATCGCGCTTGCGCACCATCACCCAGCGCACATACTCGAGCACGGTTTCGTCACGTTGATTGAGGCCACGCGTGCGCACATAGACGACGCCCGTTTCACGATTGGAGTTCTCCTTGAGGCCGATCACCTCGCTGTGCGCCCGCAACGTGTCGAGCGGATAGACAGGGCGCAGGAACCGGCAGTCGGCATAGCCGAGATTGGCGACCGCGTTCAGCGAGATGTCGGGCACCGACTTGCCGAACACGACGTGAAACACCAGCAGATCATCGACCGGCGCCTGCGGATAGCCGATTTGCCGGGCGAAGTGGTCGGCCGATTGCACCGCAAACCGGCTGCCGTAGAGACCACTGTAGAGCGCCCCGTCGCCCTGCGTCAGGGTTCGCGGCGTGGCGTGCGCAATCAACTGCCCGAGCCGGAAATCCTCGAAGAATTTGCCGCCGGTCGTTTTGCCGTTGCGCATGGCGTGCCTTTGATCAAGACCCAGGGGAATTCGTCACGGGGCCTGTTTGCGGCAAAAGCCGGCGCGGTGGCAACAGGCGCGATCAGCGGCCGCACATTTGGGCGCGCGCGGTGCACTCGACCAGCCGGTAGGGAAATGGCGCCTTCCAGCCGTTGCAACTGTTGGTCTGCTGCACCACGCGGATGCGGCGGAGGCTGGCATTGAACATATAACCGCGCAGTTCGGAGACCTGCTGCTTCAGCGCCAAGTCGGCATAGAGTTTGGCGTTGGCCTGTCCAAATGTCACGACGGTGGCGGTTGCAAGATCACAGGCGTAGCCGCGCGGCTGAACCGGCGCGCGCAGGGCAACTTCTTGGCGCGCCTGCGTGCAGGCGCCGAGCAGAGAACCGACCAGCACCGCAACGAGCGCCACATGCAACGAACGAACCACGGATACCCCCGACACCTCCGCACCTCACTTTGCGGATCGACGCGCACTCTGAGAGGATACTGCGTGCGGGTTAGCGGGGGATTAAGGCGTGTTCCGGCCTGAAACAGGGCGATAGCGTGGTTGTCCATGCACTACGAATTTCGAGGTTAAGCCGCCGCCACGGCGCGGGCGATTGCGATCGTCCGGCGGGCCATGTCGGCATGCAGCAGTTCGACCATGCGGCCATCGAGCGTGATGACGCCCTGCCCCTTATTCTCGGGCCGCTCGAACGCAGCAATGATCTTTTCGGCAGCAGAGATTTCGGTCGCTGACGGCGCGAACACGTCATTTGCCGTTGCGATCTGGTCCGGATGGATCACGGTCTTGCCGTCCATGCCGAGCTGCCGGCCCTGGCGGCACTCGCGTGCCAAGCCTTCCCCATCCTTGAAGTTATTGTAGACGCCATCCAGCACATCGAGGCCGTAGGCCTTGCCGGCCGTTACGGTCGCCGACAACCAGTAGAGTGCCGCAGTGCGGTTCGCATCGAGCTCCGCCCGCGTTTCCTTGACGAGATCATTGGTGCCGAGGATCAGGCAGGACAGCCGCGATCGCGGGACGTGAGTGGAGGCTTCGGCGATTGCCGCGACGTTCAGGATGCCGAGCGGCGTTTCGATCATGGCCCACACCTGCAGCGTGTCCGGGGCGCCGGCTTCGGCCAATGCCTTGGCAAGCGTGGTGAGGTCGTGCGCGCGCTCGACCTTGGGCAACAGCACGGCATCTGCCCCCGACCGTGCCGCTGCTGCGAGGTCATCGCGACCCCACGGCGTGCCCTGCCCGTTGATCCTGACCACAACCTCGCGGCGGCCGAAGCCACCCGCACCGATCGCTGCCATGACTTGGCCGCGCGCCTCGGCCTTGGCTTCGGGCGCTACGGCATCCTCGAGATCCATGATCACGACATCGGCGGCGACATTTTTAGCCTTTTCCAGCGCGCGCGCGTTGGAACCTGGCATGTAGAGCGCACTGCGGCGCGGGCGGAGAGCCATCGGTCGAACTCCAGCGTGGCGAAAATTTTCCGGCGAACTACCACGCGACAGCCTGATCGGACAGTGTGACACACGTCGTGGTCTTCGAAAGTTGCGTTGACTGGACTAACATGCAACTTCAAGACCTCGCCACCACCCCGTCGACTAACTCGCCCAGGACGAATTTCCCATGGTTCAATTGACGTTGCCGAAGAACTCGAAGGTCGAAGCCGGCAAGAGCTGGAACAAGCGCGCGGCCAAGGGCGAGTGGAAGGAGTTCCGCATCTATCGCTGGAACCCCGATGACGGAAAGAACCCGCACGTCGACAGCTATTGGGTGGATCGCAGCTCGTGCGGGCCCATGGTTCTCGATGCGCTGATGAAGATCAAGGGCGAGATCGATTCTACCCTGACCTTCCGCCGCTCGTGCCGCGAGGGCATCTGTGGCAGCTGCGCCATGAACATCGACGGCACCAACGGCCTCGCCTGCCTGCGCGCCATCGACGATGTGAAGGGCGCGGTCAAGATCTATCCGCTGCCGCACATGACGGTCATCAAGGATCTGGTGCCGGACATGACCAACTTCTATGCGCAGCATCGCTCGATCGAGCCCTGGCTCAAGACCGAAACGCCGATGCCGCCGACGGAATGGAAACAATCACGCGACGATCGCGAGAAGCTCGACGGGCTCTATGAGTGCATTCTGTGTGCCTGCTGCTCCACGTCGTGCCCGAGCTACTGGTGGAATTCCGATCGTTATCTTGGACCGGCCATCCTGCTGCAGGCCTATCGCTGGGTGGTCGACAGTCGCGACGAAGCAACCGGGGAACGCCTCGACAACCTGGAAGATCCCTTCAGATTGTATCGCTGCCACACGATCATGAATTGTGCGAAAGCATGCCCGAAAGGTTTGAACCCGGCCAAGGCGATCGCCGAATTGAAAAAGCTGATGGTCGAGCGCCGCGTATAATAGCTGAATTTGGTTCTACAACTCTTTGACAATGAAAAACCGGAGGTGCTTGCGCAAACCTCCGGTTTCAAAACGGCTGGATCATTCGATCTGCCGTGACGCAAGGGGAGCGCGCCGCGGGTGCCCAGGCCCGCAGTTCGCGCGCCTGTTCAGGCGGCCTTGCGGCGTGCCGTCGACTTTGCGGCGATCTTCTTGGCTGGAGCCTTCTTGGCGGCGGCCTTGATGATCTTCTTCTTCGCCGAAATCGGAGCGGTCTTCTTTGCTGCGATCGGAGCGGAAGTCTTGCGTGCCGACGAAACGGTAGCGGCGCGTGATGTCGTCTTTGCCTTCACTGCTGCTTTAGCCATAGTCATATCTCCCTCTGAAGTTCGAATCAGCTCGAACAACTTCAGCATGTGCAAGATCATCTGATTTGTTTACCTAGAAAATAGAAGCGCCACTGATAAACAGCTGCTTTAGCTTCGGCATGTTGCCGAAAATCATCAAAATCGCAGCATTTGAAAGCCGTTATCGCGCCGAAGCGAGTTCCGGAATGAGTGCCCGTCTACAAGTGGCAACATTCTAACGCGCAAACAGAACCTGCAAATCCTCTTCGTGGCTGTAGTCGGTCGCGCTCCATTCGAGCTGCAGGGGACCCGTCCGCCGCAGGCCTTCTCGGCACGAGGCGACGAGGGTCGCCGGATCGCTCATCTCGATGATGATGCGGAAGCGGCGCGCGGGGCCGAACGCATCGCCGCCGGCCGTCGCCAGATATCCGATGCTTGTCAGTTGCGCTGCAGACCGGCGCAGCGACAACGCCGCGATCGCGCCTTCCTGTGCAGCGGTCAGGCAATGGCGCTTGCGCAGCACCGGCAGGAGATCGGCATGATAGTCGCCGCTGCCGGCGATCGGCTGGTAGGTGTGCACGATCGTCGCCGGACCTGGACTGAACGTCTGCCGCCAGTAGCCAACCGACTTCACGGTCCACGCCGGCACGATCGCGGGGCCATCTTCCTTCAGAATGCCACGCTCGAGCAGATCGAGGCGCAGCCCAGGCTCGAGTGCGGCAAGTTTCTGGCTGAAAGTCCCGGCGGCAGACACCAGCGGCAATCGTGCAGCCTTGAGGCTCGCCGTCACGTCGAGTCCAAGCGCCAGCGCCCGCTGCTCGAACAGCATCGTCACCGGCTGGCCATCCACCTGCGTCGCGGCGCCGATGAAGTTGTGCTGCTCGAACTTTTCCGCGGCTGTCTCTTTGTCGGCAATGGCTGCCACATCGAGATCCGGCATGGCGAAGGTCAGCAGCAAGGATTGCGGCATGCTGGCGTTGTTGCGCAGGCCGTAGGTGACGGTGATCCGGTCCTGCGTGATCACCACCTCCTGTGATTCAAGAATGATCGAGGCGTTGGCGGCAAACGCGATGGCGCCCGTTGCCATCTCGGGCGACAACTCGGCGGCGTTGGCTGGCATGTGCGATGGCGGAACAACGAGGGCGCTCAGTGCCAGCAGCACCACCGCAACGGTCCTGTGCGCCAGCATCAACACATCTCCTCAAAGCGCCCAGGCCTCACGCTTGCAAGACTATGCCGCTGTGCCATGGTTCGCAACCGTCGCACTGACGCCGTCGCACTGACGCCGTCGCACTGACGCGGCGCCGGCCGCAAACGTCAAGCCGCTGCAGGGCTGCCGCTTTGGGCTCATGCGGCCTTGACGAGGCGACCCTGCAGGTCGAGCACCGCCATCATGTAGCCGACGCGGTCTTCCATCGCTTCCTGCAGCATCGAGAAGTAGTTCGGCTCGACCGGCACGATCTCGCCGATGACTTCGCCGTATTCGAAGCGCAAGTCGGCCTCGTGCTTGCGGGCAATCGCCTGCATCTTGGAGTTTTCCGCAAGGCAGCTCATATAGAGCCGCTGCACGCCACGATTGCGGGCGGCGCGAATGACGCGCCCCATCAACTCGCTGCCGAGCCCCTGGTCCTGGAAGTCGCGCTCGACCGAGAATGCGGCTTCGGCTTCCGGCCCCCAGTTGTCGGCGAGCTTGCGCAGTTCGGCGGCCGCGTGCACTTCGCCACCGACGAAATAGCCGTAGACCACGTTGCCGAACTCACCCATGCGCGCGGCATAATCCACGATGAAGCTGTCGGAAACACCGTGCGCAAAGCGCATGCGGCGGCTGTCCTTGTCGAGGCGCAGCAGATGGTCGCGGAATTTGTCGGCCTCGGATGGCCAGATCTTGCGAATGGTTCCGATAGATGTACGAATTTCACTCATAATGTTGATCTCCATGACCCCACGCAACGGCACGTTCGGGTGCCCGCGCTTTGGTACGACGCCCAGTCTTCTGGTACCGCACGATGACGACACTCTCATGTTGGGCCTTAGTGTGCAATGCACAATAACCTGCAACATATGACCGCAGTGCGTGGACAATATGGCATTAAATACAGTGTTTTACATCACATGTTGCAACGCCACAAAATGATCAATGAGGCGGCATCCGGGGCAATTGTGCGCCACTCCCGCTTGACCCTGCACGCGGCTGGCGTGTAGCGGGACCACCCATGCAGGGGCTTCCGCTACAACAATACCGGGCACGCGTGGCTGCGGGCGAGATCGAGCGCGACACGGCTCAGGCCGCGGTTGTCGCCCGCCTCGATGCCTTGGCCAGCGCCTTGCTCAGCTGGCGGCCGAAGCGGTTGGGTCGTATTGCCCACCTGTTTTCCTCGCGCAGTGAGACACCGCACGGCATCTATATTCACGGCGGGGTTGGGCGCGGCAAGACCATGCTGATGGACCTGTTCTTCGGCGCCGTGCCCTTCGAGCCGAAGCGGCGCCTGCACTTCCACGAGTTCATGGGCGAGGTCCACGAGTTGTTGGCGGAAGCCCGCCACACTGTCGAGGGCGATCCGATCCCGCACGTGGCGGCATCGATCGCCCGGCGCGCGCAGTTGCTGTGTTTCGATGAACTGCACGTCACCGATATCGCCGATGCCACCATCCTCGGCCGGCTGTTCAAGAAGCTGTTCGAGGCCCAGGTGATCCTGGTCGCAACCTCCAATGCGGCACCAGGCGACCTCTATCGCAACGGCCTGCAGCGCGAGCATTTCCTGCCCTTCATCGATCTCGTCCTCGAGCGCATGGAAGTGCTGGAACTGGACGCGGCCAAGGACTACCGCCTGGAGCGCCTGGCTGGGCAACCGCTCTACTTCACCCCGCTGGACGAGGCCGGCGCGCAATCGCTCACCTCGGCGTTCAGCCGCTTGACGGGTGCCGCGAAGGGCCATCCCATGACCCTCGATGGTCGCGGGCGCACATTGCAGATCCCGGAGGCAGCGAGCGGCGTCGCCCGCTTCACGTTCGATGATCTGTGCGTGCAGCCGCTCGGCGCCCACGACTATCTGACCTTCGCACGCGCCTTCCACACTTTGATTGTGGCCGGAATACCGGTGCTCGGGCCCGACCAGCGCAATGAAGCGCGCCGCTTCATCAACCTGATCGATACACTTTACGATAATCATGTGGGGCTGATCGCCTCGGCCGCGGCCGAACCGGACCAGCTCTATGTGGCGGGCGACGGCGTCGGCCTGTTTGCCCGCACGGTGTCGCGGCTCATGGAAATGCGCACCGAAGGGTACCTGGCCAGCCGGGCGATGCGCGCCGGGTAACCGTCGATATTGACTTGGCCGCCCGTTCGTTGCACGCAACGCCAACAAGGTCGAACCCCGCTCAGCTCTGTCGTGGTCACCGGCAGCTGCAAAGGTCGAACCCCATGCCCCGAAAGAAATCTTCCAGTACCGGACGCCCGCCCTCGCAGCGCATGTTGCGCGTGGGCGAGCAGATCCGCCATGTGATCGCCGAACTGCTGGCGCGCGGCGACGTGCACGACGAAGTGGTCGCCGGCCATGTGATCACCATCACCCAGGTGCGCATGTCGACGGACCTGCGGCTCGCCACCGCCTACGTGATGCCGCTGGGCGGCAAGGATGCGGACAAGGTGCTCACGGCGCTGGAGCGCAACCGGCGCTTCATTCGCGGGCAAATCGCCCAGCAACTCGACTTGCAGTTCTCGCCCGACATCCGGTTCAAGGAAGACAGCACGTTCGAAGCCGCCATGCGCATCGACATGCTGCTGGCCAGCCCCAAAGTCCGCCAGGATACGGAAAAAAAGTAGGGTCCGGGATCCAGGACTCGGGGTTTGCATTCCGCGCCCCGGCGCCCCAATCCTCACATCCAATGCCCGCAACCCTCTATTCCACGAGCAACAATGGCCCGCCGCAAAAAAGGCAACCGCATCAACGGTTGGCTGATCTTCGACAAACCGCTCGGCATGACGTCGACCCAGGCCGTGGGCAAGATCCGTTGGCTGTTCAGCGCGCAAAAAGCTGGTCACGCCGGCACGCTCGATCCGCTGGCGACCGGCATTCTGCCGATCGCACTCGGCGAAGCGACCAAGACCGTCGCGTTCACCGTCGATGGCGAAAAGGCCTATCGCTTCACCGTGCGCTGGGGCATCGAGACGACGACCGACGACACCGAGGGCCAGGTGGTGCGCACCAGCGAGCGGCGCCCGGCGGCGGCCGAGATCACCGCGCTGCTGTCGCGCTTCATCGGCGAGATCATGCAGACTCCGCCCGCGTTCTCCGCGATCAAAATCGACGGCCGGCGCGCCTACGACCTCGCGCGCGACGGCGAGGACGTGATCCTGGAAGCCCGACCAGTATTCATCGACACCCTGCGCATCACCGGCACTCCCGATGCCGACACCACGATCTTCGAGGCGACTTGCGGCAAGGGCACGTATGTGCGTGCGATCGCCCGGGACCTTGGCCGGGCACTCGGCTGTTTCGGCCATGTCACCGCGCTGCGCCGCACCAAGGTCGGCCCGTTCGGCGAAGATCAGGCGATTTCGCTTGCCGAACTCGAACGGCTGGCCGGCGCCGATGACGGCTGCGTCGAGTTGATGCGCTGCCTGATGCCGATCGAAACGGCGCTTGCCGGCATGGTCGAATTGAACGTTACATCCTCGGATGCCGGTCGGCTTCGCCTCGGCCAACCGGTGTTGATCCGCGGCCGCGATGCGCCGATCATGACGGGCGAGATATTCGCGGTGTGCAAGGGGCAGCTGGTTGCCATGGGCGAGATCGAAAAGGGCGAACTGCGGCCGACCCGCGTGTTCAATCTGGATTGATGGCGGCGGATCGCTTCACGTTACCTGGCTGGCGCCTTCGCCAGCTTGGCTCCACAGCGTTCCATGGGCGGCGCAGTCGTCAGCCAACCGTCCTTGCTCACCTTCACCACGTAGCGCCGGCAGGCGGGCGAAATGCCGGGCACGAAGCCGACCTGGAACTGGGCCAGGTCGCCCGAGCGATCGCTCGGCCAGATCAGGATGCCGGTGTCGGGCGTCTCGGCGATGGCCTTTGTGATCGCGATGCCGGCGTTGCGATAGTCCGTGGCTGATAGCCGCGCCAGCAACACACGCGACAGTTCCGGGTGCAGTCCGACGGCGATGGCGCGCTTCTGATAGGGATCGGCGGGGTCGAGTTTCGGTGGCGGCAGGGGCGCGGCAGGTTCAGCGTCGGCTGGCGGAACCGGCGCCACCGAGCCCGTCGTCAAGGGCGACACCGCGGGTTCGGCCGAGGCTGGCTGGGTAACCGGCGACGGCGCGAGCGCGGCTGCTGCCTCTAGGGGCGGTGGCAATGGCGGGAACTGGACCGATGGCGGCTCTGGCTCGGTGCGCTTGGACGGTTTGCGTTCGAGTGCCGCCTGCAAGGCCGTGGAGTGGTGCGTCACCCACTGCTGCCAACCCGCCGGATCATCGAGGATGGACCAGCCGGCGGCAAGCACGACAACGGCCGCCAGCGACGCCTGCAGCAGCCGTCGCCCACGTGACCTCGCGATCGGTGGACCGATCCGCTCGCCGGCCACGAGTTCGCTCTGAGGATGAAGCGCGTCGTCGGTCGACACGATATAATCTGAATACGGATCATAGCTTGGCATGCGGGGCCCCTGCGACAGCAGAAAGTAACGGAACTGGGGTCCCCGCGACCAAGACAGCGCCGCACATTCCGGGCGAAAAGAAGGCGCAGCAACCCAAGCGCGCAGCGAATCCCGCCGTGGCTCCAATTCTGCGCGGCGCGGAGCGCATCCCTCACCGCCAAGATTTTCGCTCGCGTTTCGTGCGATTTCGGCTATACACCCGCTTGCGTGTGGCCCTTTGGCCATGCGCGCCACTGCGACCCGGCTGGACGACATCCCGGCTGTGGCCGCTGCTAGGGACCCTGTTGCGGGGCCCATCCTAACATTCGAAGACAGAAAGGATGCCCGATGTCGCTGATAAGACCCGTCCGCAGGGACGCGAAGACTGCTGCCATCAAGGACAGCGCCACCAAGCCGAATGACACCGGCTCACCCGAAGTGCAGGTCGCGATCTGGACCGAACGGATCAACTACCTGACCGAGCACTTCAAGATGCACAAGAAGGACAACCACTCGCGCCGCGGTCTGCTGCGCATGGTCAGCAAACGCCGGCAGCTGCTCGACTACGTCAAGAGCAAGGACGAGGCACGTTACCAGAAGATCATCGACAAGCTCGGCATCCGCCGCTGATGGCATGCCAGCAGCCCTTGCGACCACGATCAAGCGGTCAAGGCTGTCCCCCTCGCGAGCCGCCGCCTCGGCGCTTTGCGATATTGGAATTGCGGCTGCGCTGGCCCCCGTTTGCGGGTCCGGCGCAGCTGGCGTTGGCACTCGATCCGCGAGCCCGACGCACTACAACATGTCCGTTACGACACCGAACGAAAGACGAAACTCATGTTTGACATCCATCGCGTTGAAATCGAATGGGGCGGGCGCAAGCTCAAGCTCGAGACCGGTCACATGGCCCGCCAGGCCGATGCCGCCGTCGTCGCCCAATACGGCGAGACCAGCGTGCTCGCGACCGTCGTCGCGGCCAAGAGCGCGAAACCCGGCATTGATTTCTTCCCCCTCACCGTGAACTACCAGGAACGCACCTATGCGGCCGGCAAGATCCCCGGCGGCTACTTCAAGCGCGAAGGCCGCCCGACCGAGAAGGAAACGCTCACCTCGCGCCTGATCGACCGGCCGATCCGTCCGCTGTTCGTCGACGGCTTCAAGAACGAGACGCAAGTCGTCGTCACCGTGCTGTCGTTTGACAACGAGAACGATGCCGACATCGTCGGTCTGGTCGCAGCCTCCGCCGCCCTCACCCTGTCGGGCGTGCCGTTCCTCGGGCCGATCGGTGCTGCCCGCGTCGGCATGATCGATGGCCAGTATGTGCTCAATCCACTTTGTGACGAAATGGCCAAGACCAGCCTGGATCTCGTCATGGCCGGCACCCACGATGCCGTCATGATGGTCGAGAGCGAGGCCCACGAGCTCACCGAAAAGCAGATGCTGGAGGCCGTCATGTTCGGCCACCGCCACGCCCAGCCGGTGATCCAGGCGATCATCAAGTTGGCCGAGAAGTGCGCCAAGGAGCCGGTCGACATCAAGCTGCCCGACAAGGCGAAGTATGCCGCCAAGGTCAAGGACCTGGTCGAAGCCGACCTGCGCTTAGCCTTTGCGACGCCGGAGAAGCAGAAGCGCCAGGACATGGTGGCGGCCGCCAAGGCCAAGATCAAGCCGCTGCTGCCCGAGGGTGCCGGCCCCGACGAGCAGGTGCTGCTCGGCACCGTGTTCAAGGAGCTCGAAGCCGACGTCGTCCGCGGCGACATCCTGCGCACTTCCAGGCGCATCGACGGCCGCGACCTCAAGACAGTGCGTCCGATCCAGTCGGAAGTGCACGTGCTGCCTCGCACGCACGGCTCGGCGCTGTTCACGCGCGGTGAAACGCAGGCGCTGGTCGTTGCCACGCTCGGCACCGGCGAAGACGAGCAGTACATCGACAGCCTGGAAGGCACCAAGAAGTCGCGCTTCATGCTGCACTACAACTTCCCCCCCTACTCGGTCGGCGAAACCGGCCGCATGGGCTCTCCCGGCCGCCGCGAAATCGGCCACGGCAAGCTCGCCTGGCGCGCGCTGAACCCGCTGATCCCGGGTCCGGAAGAATTCCCCTACACCATCCGCGTCGTCTCGGAGATCACCGAGTCGAACGGCTCGTCGTCGATGGCAACCGTGTGCGGCACCTCGCTCGCGCTGATGGATGCGGGCGTGCCGCTGAAGGCACCGGTGGCTGGTATCGCCATGGGGCTGATCAAGGAAGGCAACTCGTTTGCCGTGCTGTCCGACATCCTCGGCGATGAGGATCACCTCGGCGACATGGACTTCAAGGTGGCCGGCACCGCCAAGGGCGTGACGTCCCTGCAGATGGACATCAAGATCACCGGCATCACCGAAGAGATCATGCGCATCGCGCTCGATCAGGCCAAGGACGGCCGCCTGCACATCCTGGGCGAAATGACCAAGGGCATCGGCGGCGCCCGTGCTGAGCTTGGCGAGCATGCGCCGCGCATCGAGACCATCAAGATCCCGACCGACAAGATCCGCGAAGTGATCGGCTCGGGCGGCTCGGTGATCCGCAACATGGTTGAAGTCAGCGGCGCCAGGATCGACATCGACGACGACGGCACCATCAAGGTCGCCGCCGCCAAGAAGGAGGCGATCGAGAAGGCGCTGCAGATGATCCGCGAGATCGTTTCGGAGCCGGAAGTGGGCACGATTTACAAGGGCAAGGTCGTCAAGCTGATGGAGTTCGGCGCGTTCGTGAACTTCTTCGGCGCCAAGGACGGCCTCGTGCACGTGTCACAGCTGACCAGCACGATGCGCCCGAACCACCCGAACGAGGTGGTGAAGGAAGGCCAGGAAGTGTGGGTCAAGCTGCTCGGCTTCGATGACCGCGGCAAGACGAAATTGTCGATGAAGATCATCGACCAGGCGACGGGCAAGGAAATCCCGCGCGCCGAAGGGGAGCCCGAAGAAGTGATGGAAAGCCGCCCGCCGCGCCGTGAAGGTGGCGGCGACCGCCGTCCGCCGCGGCGTGACCGGAATTGAGGTTGGGCTGACGCCTGACGGTAATTAAGCCGCCGGGGGGTACCTCGGCGGCATTTTTGTCGGTGCTCCGCCGCATCCGGCCGGCTCCGCGTTAGCGGAGTCGGATGCGGCAACTAAAATGAGACAGGCCCGGCACACCTGGGTTATATCGGCCACCATGCGCTTGATCACAAACACCGAAGAGCTCGACGCGGCTTGCGTCGAACTTGGCCGCCACCCCTATGTCACCGTCGATACGGAATTTCTGCGCGAGCAGACGTTCTGGTCGAAGCTGTGTTTGATCCAGATGGCCGGCCCCGACCTCGAATATCTGGTCGACCCCATGGCGCCGAACCTCGATCTCGCGCCGTTCTACCGGCTGATGGCCAACGAAGCCGTGGAGAAAGTGTTCCACTCGGGCCGCCAGGACGTGGAAATCGTCTTCGTGCAGGCCGGCGTCATCCCAAAGCCGATGTTCGACACCCAGGTCGCGGCCATGGTGTGTGGCTTTGGCGACAGCATCTCCTACGTCAACCTGGTCAAGCGCATCACCGGCGCCGACCTCGACAAGTCATCGAGGTTCACCGACTGGAGCCGCCGCCCCTTGAGCGAACACCAGTTGGTCTATGCGTTGGGCGATGTCACGCACTTGCGCGATGTCTACCACCACTTGAAGGCCGAGCTGAAGAAAAGTGGCCGCGCCGAATGGCTCGCCGAGGAGATGGCCGAGCTGACGACGGCGGAGACCTACATCCAGAAGCCCGAAGAGGCCTGGCAGCGCCTCAAGGTGCGGGTGAAAAGCCGCCGCTCGTTCGCGGTGCTGATGGAGTTGGCAGCATGGCGCGAGAAGCTCGCCCAGGCCCAGGACGTACCGCGCGCCCGCATCCTGCGGGACGAAGCCCTCTACGACATTGCCAACCAGGCGCCGACCGACACGGCAAAACTCGGCGAATTGCGCACATTGTCGGAAGGATTTGCCCGCTCTGGCCGCGCCCGCGATATCATCGAGACCGTGAAACTCGGCCTTGCCCGCGATCTCAAGTCGGTGCCGCCGCTGCCCAAGGGGCAGGCGATGTCGGCAGAATCGGCAGCCCTGGTCGAACTCCTGAAAGTGCTGCTCAAGTCGCTGGCAGCCCAAAAGGGCGTAGCGTCGCGGCTCATTGCAACGTCCGACGATCTGGAGCGCATTGCCACCGAGGAACATCCGGATATCCCGGCGCTCAAGGGCTGGCGGCTCGATCTGTTCGGCGAAACCGCGCTCAGCCTCAAGCGCGGCGAGATTGCACTCGCCATCGATGGCGGCGAAGTCGTGCCGGTGCCGCGTTCGCGGACGCCAGTGCTCACGAAGAGCTGATTGTTCTCCCCGCCGTGTCTCGGCTATGCCAAACGCTCCCATGCAAGAGCAAGGGGCCCGCACAAGCGTCGGTGAAGTCACTCATTTTCCGAGTTGAAAATGAAAATACTGACCCAATTGCCTGGCGCTGCGGCGGCGACGACAGTCCCGCGCCAAACAGCCGACAGTGCTGTCCTGGACCCCCGGTGGCGATCGCCTCCACGTACATGTAGCCAATCGAGAAATCTGGCTCCGCGGCACGGGACCGCAGCAACAATGGGCAGCGACTTGCGCCGTGAGCGACATGCTCAGGGTGACGTGCGTTCTGCCTCCGGGGCCCGAGTGCGTTGCATTGGCGCCACGCGTCACACAGGGGCGGTACCTGCGTTGCAAATTGGTTACGCTGGTAACCATAATCGCAGGCTTGGCTCTCACCTGTCGACTTTTATCCGCTATGGCCGCCAATCATGGTTCAAAACGGTCCCGATGATCGATCGGGACCCTGGGCCTCGCCCAGTCCATAGCGCGTGCGAAACTCACTCCCGCCCGCGTTGCGGCCAGCGAATTGGAATATCACGACTTTCGCATGCGCGGCATAGCGTCGCCAAATCATACGGTTAGGCTGTGTCACTTAATCTACTTGCAGAGATTGTGCAAAGTAAGCAAATGTGCGGCCTAGAAAGTTAACGTGGTTTCCGGATCACGTGTCACATCAAGCAAGCTCGTCGTCGGCGGGCGCAACAAGGCGGGGTAAAATTTCTCAATGGCTTCCGAGCGTAGAGTAGAAGAAGAGCTCGTCTCCGCCAATTCCATTTCGACAGTCTCCAAGGTCGCGATCTCCGCTGTGAAGCGGTGGTACCGGTCTCGGCCGCTGCCGACGCATGGGCCCAATGGACGCCGGATGCCGTCGTTCTCGGAGCTGGCCAGTCACCGGTCGATCTCGAAGTATCGGGATTACCAGGAGATGTTCAAGCTCCAGGATCCGTTCTTCCAGGTGCACGAGCAGCGCTCCGGCGCCGAGGCGATGATCGGCGGACGTGGCTATGCCAACTTCGCCTCCTACGATTACCTGGGCCTCAACCAGCACCCGGAAGTGGGCGCTGCAGCGATCGCCGCGATCAAGAAGTTCGGCACGTCGGTTTCAGCCAGCCGCCTGGTTGCCGGCGAACGGCCTGTGCATCGCGAACTCGAAGCAGAACTGTCACAGTTCTACGACACGGAAGACGCGCTCGTTTACGTGAGCGGGCACGCCACCAACGTTTCGGCGATCTCCACCATCGTGGGCCCCAAGGACATCGTTTTCTACGACGAGTTCATTCACAACAGTGCGACGACGGGCGCCAAGCTGTCGGGCGCCAAGATGGTCAGCTTCGTGCACAACGACCCGGCCGATCTTGAGAGCAAGCTCGCGCTCTACCGCGAGGATCACAAATTCGCACTTATTCTCATCGAGGGGTTGTACTCGATGGATGGCGACGTTCCAGACCTCGCCCGCTTCATCGAGATCAAGCAGCGTTTCGGCGCCTGGCTCATGGTCGACGAAGCCCATGGCCTCGGCGTTCTCGGTGAAAGTGGTCATGGCATCGCCGAACACTGCGGCATCGACCCCAACGAGGTCGACATCTGGATGGGGACCTTGTCGAAGACGTTGTCGTCGTGCGGTGGCTACGTTGCAGGTCGTCGCGAACTGATCGACGTCCTGAAGTACCAGTCGCCAGGCTTCGTTTATTCGGTCGGCATGCCCGCGCCCGCCACCGCGGCCGCGGTAAAGTCACTCGAGATCCTGCAGCGCAGCCCGGAGCGCGTAGCCCGCGTTCAGGCCAACGGCCGCTACTTCCTCGCCCAATGCAAAGAGCATGGCCTCGATACCGGCTTGTCGGAGGGACATGCCGTCGTGCCCGTGATCGTCGGCGACGCGGTGCTGGCGATCCGGCTCACGGACCGGATCTTCAAGCGCGGCGTCAACGCCCTGCCGATTATTTATCCGGCTGTGCCACTGAAATCAGACCGGGTCCGCTTCTTCATCACGTCGGAACATACGCAGGAACAACTGAGCTACGCGGCCCGCGTGACGCGAGAAGAACTCGACCGGCTGGCCGGTAAGGGCAGCCACGAGAAGCGACTGCGGCCAGCGGGCTAAGTCCCGGTGGCGGCCGCTGCGACCGCCAAAGGATAACAAACTGTTAATGCGATTCCGTTCAATTGGGCGACGGAAGGCGGCAGGAGCGTGCGTTTTCAGCCATAGTGGTGTGCCATACGGCACACCTCGATGCTCCCGCTGAACGAGAAGGACTTGCCCCATGATCGCGAGAACCACCAAGGCACTTGGTCTTGCGTCCGCAGTGCTGGTGGCTGCGACCATCGCCGTTTTTGCCCAGTCGGCGCCATCGGCGGAGCCATCCCAGGGGCGCAACCCTGGCCCCTTGGCCGCCTGCCGCAGTGATCTGCAGACCCTGTGCGGCAGCATACCGGCGGGGAACGGCGCGCGGCTGCAGTGCCTCGTCGAGAACCGGGCGAAGGCGTCCGCCCCGTGCCAGTCGGCGCTGGCCGCGATCCAGGACAACGCTGTCGGTCGCACCAGCCAAAAGGCCGCCAAGGGCGAAAAGCGCGCACGCTTCGCAGCCTGCCAAGGCGATATCGCCACCCTGTGCCCCGAGGCGGCGAAGGGCGGCGGGCGGGCCCAGTGCCTCGCTCAGAACCAGGCCAAGTTGTCACCCGCCTGCAGCACGGCCCTTCAAGCGATCAAGCAGACGCGGGCGCAAAGCACCAAGCAGGCACGGGAAAGCTGCCGTGCTGACGCCCAGGCGCTGTGCGGCAACACAGAGAATGGCCGCGGCAGCGTGATGCGCTGCCTGCGCGACAACGAGGCCAAGGTTTCGCCGGCCTGTGGCCAGGCCCTGGCCGCCCTGCCGTTGCGCAAGCGGGACCGTGGCGCCCAGGTGCCGGCCGCCAGTCCAGGCACCGTGCCACTCGCCCCGGCGGCGCCGACAGTACCCGCCGCGCCAGCCAAGCCCCAGTAGAAGGCGTGCGCTCGGGACGCTCGCAATCAGCGCCTTGCGGCAGCTGTCAGCGCTGATCACCCCTGGGGCCGGTTCTTGGCCTGCTCCATGGCGATCTGATTGATGTGACCGAGTGCACGGGCGCCTGATGCCCCTTCGATTGCGCGCACGGCGATGTCCTGCACCTGCTGCTTGGCCTCGGTGAGTTGCTTTTCGAGGGCCACCGTTTGCGCGGCAGCCGCAGCGAGTGATTGTTCCAGCGCCTTAACGCGCAAGTCGGTCAATCGAGCTTCGGCTTCGGCGTCCTTCTTCAGGATCAGGATCTGGCGCTCGAAACCGGCTTCCACCTGCCGGCGCGCCTCGGCAACGGCTGCTTCCGTTTCGCGGGCAAGGCGGGATGGAAACTCGGCGACCTCGGTACGCAGTCGCGCGACCTCCTCCTCCTGCGCCTTCAGGGCAGCCTCCCGCTGCTGCCACTGCTTGGTCAGCGTTTCCTGGCGCTCGGCATTCTTGCGCTCGAGCTGGCGCTGGTCCTCGTCATACTTGTCCTGGGCCTTCTTGCGTTCCAGCGCCTTCTTGTACTCGAAGTCCTCCGCCTCGCGGGTGCGCTGCTTTTTCAGCGTCTCCTCCACCTCGCGCCGGTCGCGCTCGGTCTGCGTCGCCTCGGCCTTCCATTCGTTGCGGGCTTCGGCGATTTCCGCTTCGAACGCCTGACGGGTGCGGCCGTTCTCCTCGATCAGGTGGTCAAGCGTGGTCGCGGCAATATCGATTTTGTGCAAGCGTTCGAGCTCGCGGCGTTCGATAGCAACGGCTTCGCGCACATCGGCCAGCTCCTGCACCTGGGCGGTCAGCTTCTCGGTCACCTCGGCCAGCGCCCGCGACACGTCGAGGCCAAGGGTCGCGATCTGGCGCACGACGGTTTCGACGCTGACGCCCTCGATGCGGGACGCCACATCTTCGGCTCTGGCGCGCACCGTCTCGATCTCTTTGGCGTCGGGCGGACCGCTCGCTTCCTGTTCCGCGACCATCGCCTCGTAGTCCGCCTGCGCCTCGGACTTGGTGCGCCTGGGCCGTGCAGCCGGCTTCTTTTCGGTTTTTGTGGCCATCTGATCCCTTTGACACCTGTCGTCGTTTGCAACGTGCGATCGTAATCCAGAATCAACCACGAATTTTTAGTATGGAACGTCTCTGCAAAAATCCGAACTGCATCGTCTACAAATTCATCCCGGCCGCTGCCGTGACACCCCAACAAATGGCGCCCCTGTCTGTAGGCCGATGGCCTCCCGCACAAAGTCGAAGAAAGCGCATGCCCCACGCTGACAACCGCGCCTTCGGCTGCTCGTCAAGTTCGTCAGGAAGGCGGACAGTGAAGTCCATGCCGTTTTCCGTTGGCAATGCCAGAGTAATTCGTACCCTACGGCCTGTGTTCCACAATCACCGAAGTACGCGACGTCGGATCGCGGAGCACCTGTCGTTGCGGCAGGGGGATCGCCGAAGACCGTGGCTTTCGTCGCGGACGAGGTGTGCGACGTCCCGGGTAACACCGCGGTGACACGATGAGCGCACACCCAGTGCGCAATTCCTGTTGATGCCCCGACGGCGCACGCCTAGTGTCCGCCCGCGCGGCCCCTATTGTGCGCTTGGTCTTGCTGCAACCACCAGTTCCCGGAACCCTGCCCGATGCGTCCATCAAAACGCAAGAACGACGAACTTCGCCGCGTGTCATTCGAGCGCGCGGTGTCGATGCACGCCGAGGGCTCCTGTCTGATCAAGTTCGGGCACACCCACGTCTTGTGCACGGCGAGCCTCGAAGAGCGCCTGCCGCCGTGGCTCAAGGGCCGCGGCAAGGGCTGGGTCACGGCCGAATACGGCATGCTGCCGCGCGCAACCAACGAGCGCACCCGGCGCGAGGCGTCTCAGGGCAAGCAGTCGGGCCGGACTCAGGAAATCCAGCGGCTGATCGGCCGTTCCCTGCGCGCCGTGGTTGATCTCGACAAGCTCGGCGAGCGCCAGATCTCGCTCGACTGCGACGTGATCCAGGCCGACGGCGGCACGCGCACGGCTGCCATCACCGGCTCTTGGATCGCGCTGCACGATTGCCTCGCCTGGATGCAGGCGCGCGAAATGGTGAAGGCGGGTGTCCTCAGGGACAACATCGCAGCCGTCTCGGCCGGCATCTACGCGGGCGAAGCCGTACTCGACCTCGACTATGCCGAAGACAGCGATGCCGACGCCGACGCCAACTTCGTCATGACCGGTCAGGGCGGCATCGTCGAGATCCAGGGCACGGCGGAGAAGGCGCCCTTCAGCCAGGAAAAATTCGACGAACTGATCCGCCTTGCCCGCAAGGGCATCGGCGAACTCGTGTCATTGCAGAAACTGACGGTCGCCTGACATGGTGCTCGCGCGCGGGACGAAGCTCGTCGTTGCCACCCACAATCCGGGCAAGGTGGTCGAGATCAACGATCTGATCCGCCCGTTCGGCCTCGATGCGGTATCGGCGGGAGCGCTCGGATTGCCGGTGCCGGACGAGACGGAGGCGACCTTTGCCGGCAACGCCCGTCTGAAGGCCGTCGCCGCCGCCAGCACGGCCGGCCTGCCAGCGCTATCGGATGATTCCGGCATCGAAGTCGAGTGCCTGGGCGGCGCGCCGGGCGTCTATTCGGCCGATTGGGCCGGACAGACGCGGGATTTTGCTCTGGCGATGAAGAAAGTCGCCGATGAGGTGACTAGGCTGCAGGGCTGGACGGTGCCGGGCCCGCGGGCCAATTTCGTCTCGGTCCTGTGCCTTGCGGTGCCGGGGCGGCCGGTGCAGTACTTCGAAGGCCGGGTCTACGGCCACTTGGTTTGGCCGCCACGCGGCAGCAAAGGCTTCGGCTATGATGCCATGTTCCAGCCCGATGGCCACACCCTGACCTACGGCGAGATGGAGCCCCACGCCAAACATGCCACCAGCCATCGCGCCATCGCCTTCGCCAAATTCGTCGATGCTTGTCTCCGGCAATCCTGACGGCGCCGGCTTCGGCGTCTACGTGCATTGGCCGTTCTGCGCGTCGAAGTGCCCCTACTGCGACTTCAACAGCCATGTGCGTGTCGGCGGTACTGATCAGGCGCGCTTTCTCGCGGCGTTCCGGCGCGAGATCCGCCACACCCGGGAGCGGACGGGCGCGCGCCGCGTGCAGAGCATCTTCTTTGGCGGCGGCACGCCCTCGCTCATGGCGCCGGCGACCGTTGCTGGCATCCTCGACGAGATCGCCCGCAACTGGCACGTCGAACCGGGTGCCGAGATCACGCTGGAAGCGAACCCGTCGAGTGTGGAAGCCGGCCGCTTCCACGACTATCGCAGCGCCGGCGTTAATCGGGTGTCGCTCGGCGTGCAGGCGCTCAACGACCCCGATCTCAAGGCGCTGGGCCGCCTGCACACGGTCGCCGAGGCCAAGGCTGCGCTCGAAGTCGCCCGCACCACGTTCGAGCGCTATACCTTCGATCTGATTTACGCGCGGCCCCGTCAGGGCGTCGGCCAATGGTGCGTCGAGCTGCGCGAGGCCCTTAGCCTCGCCGGCGATCACCTCTCGCTCTACCAGCTCACCATCGAGCCCGATACGCCGTTCGAAGCCCTGCACCGGAGCGGCAAGCTCGCGGTTCCCGATCCCGAACTCGCTGATGAATTGTTCGCCGTCACCCAGGCGATGACGGCCGATGCCGGGCTGCCGGCCTACGAGATCTCGAACCACGCGCGTCCCGGCGCTGCCAGCCGGCACAATATGCTGTACTGGCACTACGGCGAGTATGCCGGCATCGGACCCGGCGCGCATGGCCGGCTGCTGGTCGATGGCCGGCGGCGGGCGACGTCGACGGTGCGCTCGCCCGAGCAGTGGCTCGTGCAGGTGGAAGGGGACGGCCACGGCGCCGTCGAGGATGTGGGCCTCAGTCGTGCCGAGCAGGCCGACGAGATGCTGCTGATGGGCTTGCGGCTCGACGAGGGGCTCGATCTTGCCCGCCTCGCAGCGATCGGCGGCGTGCAGCCGGGCGTTGATACGGTCCAGCGGCTGATCGAACTGGAGATGCTGGACTATCTGCCCGAGCTGCACCGCATTCGCGCCACCGCCCGCGGTCGCTTCGTGCTGAACAAGCTCGTGGAAGAGCTATCGGCAGGTTTCGAGGCGGTAGCGAGTTAGACTGCGGGTGCAGGGAGCCCCGTCGGGTCGCGCACGTGCAGCGCTTGACCCGCCCTGCGAGGCAATGCGAGGAGGCACCATGCCAGCACCAACCGCCGCCAAGGACCGTCTGTTCGTCGCACTCGATGTCGCCTCCGTCGACGCCGCGCGGCGGCTCGTTGCAAAGCTCGGCGACACCATCTCCTGCTACAAGATTGGCCTCGAACTTCTGTTCGGCGGCGGGCTCGACGTCGCGAACGAACTCAAAGCCGGCGGCAAGACCGTGTTTCTCGACATGAAGCTGCTCGACATCGCGACGACCGTCGAAAAGGCCACCGCGAACATCGCGCGCCTTGGCCTCGATTACCTCACGGTCCATGGGCATGATCGCAAGACACTCGATGCGGCGGTGCGTGGACGGGGTACCTCACGCCTGAAGCTGCTCGCGGTCACCGTACTCACCAGCCTCGATCGCAACGATCTGCGTGAGCAGGGCATCGAGACGCTATCGCCGGCCGATCTGGTGGTCCATCGCGCCAGGCTCGCGCTCGCGGCCGGCTTCGACGGCGTGATCGCGTCCGGCCAGGAGGCGGCGCTGGTCAGGGCCGCCGTCGGGCCAGATTTTCTGATCGTCACGCCCGGCATTCGCCCTGCCGGCGCAGAAACGGGGGATCAGGCCCGCGCGGTGACACCATTGATCGCAATCCGCGCCGGTGCGACACATCTGGTGGTCGGCCGGCCGATCACCGCCGCTGCCGACCCGAAAGCGGCGGCTGCCGCCATCGTCCAGGAAATCGGCGCCGCTTGATCGCCGCCATGCACCAGGGAGACTGCCATGCCTAAGGGCTACGTCATCGCCAGAGCCGTCGTCACTAACGCCACCCAGTGGGCGCCCTATGCGGCCGCCTCTGGCGAAGCCATGAAGAAGTATGGCGGCAAGCCGATCGTGCGCGGCGGCCGCAACGAAGTGATCGAGGGCGAGGGCCGCGCCCGCAATGTCGTCATCGAGTTCGAGAGCTTCGATGCCGCGCGCGCCTACACCCAGTCGCCGGAATACACGGCCGCAAAGAAGCTGCGCGAAGGCGCCGGCTTCATCGATATGGTGGTCGTCGAAGGGGCGTGATGCCGCACGTGCCGCAAAGCGACGGCCGGCGGCCCTGGGCCGCGACCGTCCTGACGCTGTTTCCGGACCTGTTTCCAGGCCCGCTGGGCGCGTCGCTGGTGGGGCAGGCGCTCGTGGCCGGTCTGTGGTCACTCGATACGGTGCAGATCCGCGACTTCGGCACGGGCCGCCACGCGAGTGTCGATGACAGTCCGGCCGGCGGCGGCGCCGGCATGGTGCTGCGCACCGACGTGCTGGCCCAGGCGATCGATCATGCGCGGTCAAGCCACCCCGAGCGGCCGTCGATCTACCTGTCGCCGCGCGGCGAACGGCTGACCCAGGCGCTGGTGCGCGAATTCAGCGCCGGCCCCGGCGTGTTGCTGCTCGCCGGCCGCTTCGAAGGCGTCGACGAGCGCGTGATCGAGGGGCGCGGGCTGCGCGAGGTATCGATTGGCGACTATGTGCTGTCGGGCGGCGAGATCGCGGCCTACGCGCTGATCGATGCCTGCGTCCGCCTGCTGCCGGGCGTGCTTGGCGGCGCGGCCTCGACCTCAGAGGAAAGCTTCGAGAACGGGCTGCTCGAATATCCCCAGTTCACCAAGCCACGCGCGTGGGAGGGCCGTGCCATTCCCGACATCTTGCTGTCCGGCGATCACAAGAAGATCGCAGCGTGGCGTCGGGCCGAAGCGGAGCGGATCACACGGCAGCGGCGGCCCGACTTGAAGGCGTGATTACGACTCGTGTCCGGTCAGCAACGGGTCCACCTACAACAATGTAGGTCGCACGCCGATACATCGCGCGAGCACCGGCTAATACTGTAGCAATGTGCCTCATTTTTAGAATTTCATATCAACGATTTGGAGCATCTGAGAATTCGATGCGACCGAACGACCCGATTTTGTGGCTGAACTGCAACGCGCTCATGTCATATGCGTAGGGGGCACGCCATCAGTGTTTACGGCACTATTGCAGCTACGCTACCTCTAGCTCATTCGCGATCCAGCGATTCCCCGAGAGCACACCGCGGGATGGATCAGGCGATGGTGGGCTGGACCGGATGACCGTACCAATCGAGGTTTGGCATCCGCTGGGAATAATGAACAGGAGCTGCAGGCTATGAACTTCGGGCTATTCAAGTCGACCAGTCGCATGGCGCTAGTGTTCCGTCACTGACTCTGGATTCCCATGGCTTGGCAAATCAGGCAAGCTGTGGCCATGAAAACAGCGATCACAGTTACGGCGGAAGACCGGGCGCGGCTCGAGCGAGCGATTGCGGATCGCAACACGCCGGCCAAGGTCGTGTGGCGGGCGCGGATCGTGCTCGGCACGGCCGACGGCGAA
>JAKFWF010000061.1 GCA_021730785.1 Hyphomicrobiaceae bacterium | reverse complement strand
CCCCATAGAGCCCGCTGCACCGTCACGGCTCCACCTCTCGCGACTTCCTGCCTTGGCGCTTCTCCGACGCCGGCCTACGGTGCGCGTGGTGACGCCATCGCTGGCCGCCGTCCGAGAAACCTGCACAACTTCGACCGGAATCGACCTGAGGTCAATGAGGGCATGGGCGCTCGATGCTCACCCAAGACCGACCGTTCTCATCCTGAATTTGCGCCGATGTGTTTGCGGTGCAGCAAAACTTGCGCTGTGATCCTGCGGATGGTGTGCACAAAATCCACACGACGTCTGATCATCCGTGACTGATATGTGGCGCTTATGGCCCAGGCCGCCGAATAGGCAGCGGTGCCGGTCCGGTCGGTATCGGAGCATACCTTCTGATGGCCATGGTCGGTTCGTCAATCGGTCGGTAACGGGACGTGCGCTCAGCACCAACCTACAGTCGGCCATAGGCGATCGTTAGCCCTGACTACTGCGGGCCGGGGCCGCCGCGGTCGCGCGAAGCCCAGCGGCCGTGATGGTGACCGCGCCGGCCACCGCCAAGTTCGGCCAGCAGCGGCTCCATCACCTGCTTCTGTTCCTCGGTCAAAGAGGCGTGGAACGGCTTGAACACGGTCGAGAACGCCTTCATGCGCTCGGCACGCTCGCTCATCAGCGCGGCCAGACGGTCGAGCCGCTCGGGCAACTCGGGGCGCGGCGCGGCAGCACCCTGGGCGCCGCCGGCTTTGCGCCGCTCGCCCCACGCCTGCATCGCCTTCAACCGGGCCGCTTGATTGCTGCGCACCTGCGCTTCGACCGGGGCCCACAGCTTTAGCTGTTCGGGCGTCATCTTCAAGGCCGTTACCGCCATGGCGATTTTGCCGTCCTGCAGGCGCTGGATCGTCTCCGGCGACGGGGGACTACGACGGAACGGCGGCGTCTGGGCGACGGCGGCCGCGGTGACCGCTAGCCCGGCCACCGCGGCCAGGATCAGTAGTGAACGCTTCTTCATGGGAAATCTCCGACTGTCAGCATCTGCTTGTCTCAGCAGTAGGGGGAAAACGCGGCCGGGTTTGGCCATCCGTCGATGCCGGGTCGCAAAACCAGGGACCTTACCGTGATTTAATGTGCGCTGGCGTTCACACGTCCCCAGCGATCTGAGGACAAACGGCCGGGCCAGGTTGAGCTGCAACTTTGCCTGCGCTAAGCGAGCCTCATGACCAGCAAACCGACACCACCCGGCAACGGCTCGGGCTCCGACAACGGCGGCCCGATCGAGCCGATCACCCTGAAGGACGCGATCGAGCAGCGCTACCTCGCCTACGCGCTCTCGACCATCATGCACCGGGCGCTGCCCGACGTGCGCGACGGCTTGAAGCCCGTACACCGGCGCATCCTCTATACCATGCAGCGGCTCAACCTGGAGCCGCCGGCGAGCTACATGAAGTGCGCCCGCATCGTCGGCGAGGCGATGGGCAAGTACCATCCGCACGGCAACCTCGCACTGTACGACGCGCTGGTGCGCCTCGCCCAGGACTTCTCGGTGCGCTACCCACTGGTCGACGGCCAGGGCAACTTCGGCAACATCGACGGCGACAATCCGGCGGCCGATCGCTACACCGAAGCGCGCCTCAGCGGCACGTCCGTCGAGATCCTGGAAGGGCTCGATGAAAACGCGGTCGACTTCCGCCCGAACTACGATGGCAAGGAAACCGAGCCGGTCGTCCTGCCGGCGGCCTTCCCCAACGTGCTGGCGAACGGCTCGTCCGGCATCGCGGTCGGCATGGCGACCAACATCCCGCCGCACAACGTCGATGAGCTGTGCGCAGCCCTGCTGCACCTGATCAAGCATCCCAATGCGACGATCGAAAAGCTCGTCGAATTCATCCCCGGGCCCGATTTCCCGACGGGTGGCATTCTGGTCGAGCCGCGGGACAGCATTATCGAGAGCTACCGCACGGGGCGCGGCGGGTTCCGCCTGCGCGCCAAGTGGGAGAAGGAAGACACCGGCCGCGGCGGCTATCAGCTCGTCATCACCGAAATGCCCTATCAGGTGCAGAAGGGCAAACTGGTGGAAAAGCTCGCCGACCTGATCGCGGAAAAGAAGCTGCCGCTGGTCGGCGATGTGCGCGACGAAAGCGCCGAACTCGTGCGTCTCGTCATCGAGCCCAAGAGCCGCACCGTAGATCCCATCCTGATGATGGAGAGCTTATTCCGCGCTTCGGAGCTGGAAATCCGCTTCGGGCTCAACATGAACGTGCTGTCGGGCGGACAGATCCCCAACGTGCTGTCGCTGCGCGAAGTACTCGGCCAGTGGCTCGAACATCGCGTCGAAGTGCTGATCCGCCGTGCCAACTTCCGGTTGGCTAAGATCAATCACCGCCTGGAAGTGCTCGACGGCTACCTGATCGCCTTCCTCAACATCGAGGAAGTGATCCGCATCGTCCGCTTCGAGGATGAGCCAAAGGCGGCATTGATCGCCAAGTTCAAGCTCTCCGACGTGCAGGCCGAAGCGATCCTCAACCTGCGCCTGCGCTCGCTGTCCAAGCTCGAGGAACAGGAGATCCGCGCCGAGCACGACAAGCTGTCGAAGGAAAAGCGCGAGATCCAGACCCTGCTCGCGTCCGACGATCTGCAGTGGGATCGCATCTCGGCCGAAATCAAGGCGACGCGCGAGCGCTACTCCAAGAAGACGGAGCTGGGCCGCCGGCGCACGCAGCTCGAAGACGCACCGCAGATCACGGTCGATCTGGAAAGTGCGTTCATCGAGAAGGAGCCGATCACCGTCATCCTGTCCGACAAGGGCTGGATTCGCGCCATGAAGGGCCATCAGGACGACCTGTCGAAGCTCGAATTCAAGCAGGGCGATGGGCTCAAGCGGGCGGTGAAGGCGTATACGACGGACAAGCTCATCGTGTTCGCCACCAACGGCCGGTTCTATACGCTCGGCGGAGACCAGCTGCCGGGCGGGCGCGGCCACGGCGAGCCGGTGCGGCTGATGGTCGATGTGGAGGAGAACCACGACTTCCTCGAGATCTTCGTGCACGAACCCGGCCGCCGCCTGCTGGTCGCGTCGACCTCAGGCTACGGCTTCATCGTGCCGGAGGACGAAGTGCTCGCCTCGACGCGCAAGGGCAAACAGGTGCTCAACCTGGCCGAGCCGGACGAAGCCAAGGTGTGCGTGCCGGCCCACGGCGACATGGTCGCGGTGGTGGGCGAAAATCGCAAAATGATCATCTTCACGCGCGAAGAACTGTCGGAGATGACGCGCGGCAAGGGCGTCATCCTGCAGCGCTACAAGGACGGCGGCATTTCGGATGCCCGCGTGTTCGTGAAGAAGGATGGCCTCACCTGGCTCGACGGGGCAGGGCGCACGTTCACGCTGCCGATGTCGGAAATCAAGGACTGGGTCGGCGCCCGCGCCCAAGCCGGTCTGCTGGTGCCGAAGGGCTTCCCGCGGTCGAACAAGTTCGGCACTGGCATGGGGTAGGCTGGCATGGGGTAGGGGTGAGAGAAAGTGGTGACGCGAGAAAATCGTTCCAGCGCGTGGCCGCTGGTCCAATGGCACCATGTTCGGCTATCAGGAGTGCTCCAACGGGAACTGGAGCAATCACTGCGGAAAGCCTTCACTGTCTTGCTCTGACGGCTGTTGCCCGCGGGCGTCGACTGTGGCGACTGTTTCCACCATTTCCATGTGCGGTGCCATGAGCCGCACCGCGCTTCGAACCAGCGCTCGCGCCAAGCGCCACAGCAGGCTGCGCACAGATCGCCCAGTGCTTAGGTGCCGAGGGCTTCAGGCCCGAGCACGACGATACCGACGCCGACAGCGGCGCTACCCTCGTTCCATTCCGGGTTCAACATCCTCGACGTGGTCGCCGGATCATCAGTCGCTGGCCATCGATCGCCGCCAGCGCTCAAGGCTGCCCTTTCACACGTCCGTCACATCGTCTATAGAGCGATACGGCCTCGGGGGACGCGTACGAACGCGTTTTTCGGGGCCGTGGCATGAAAAGGAGCCGGTAATGGCGAACGTGGTCGTGGTCGGCGCCCAGTGGGGCGACGAGGGCAAGGGCAAGATCGTCGACTGGCTGTCGGAGCGCGCCGATATCGTGGTGCGCTATCAGGGCGGCCACAATGCCGGCCACACGCTGGTCATCGGTGGCACCACCTACAAGCTGTCGCTGCTGCCGTCCGGCGTGGTGCGTCCGGGCAAGCTCGGCATCATCGGCAACGGCGTCGTCGTCGACCCGTGGGCGCTCGGCGACGAAATCGCACGGCTCGCCAAGCAGGGCGTCACGATCACCCGCGACAACCTGCGGATCGCCGAGAATGCGACGCTCATCCTGCCGCTGCACCGCGAACTCGACCAGATGCGCGAGAGCGCGGCCGGCGATGGCAAGATCGGCACCACCGGGCGCGGCATCGGCCCTGCCTACGAAGACAAGGTCGGCCGTCGCGCCATCCGCGTGCAGGACCTGAAGAACCTCGGCACGCTCGGCCCCAAGGTCGACCGCATTCTCGTGCATCACAACGCCCTGCGCCGCGGCCTCGACCAGCCGCAGATCTCGAAAGAAGCGCTGATGGCGCAGCTGATCGAGGTGGCGCCGAAGATCTTGCCCTACATGGATGTCACCTGGGAGCTGCTCGACCAGGCGCGCAGAAGCGGCAAGCGCATCCTGTTCGAGGGCGCTCAAGGGGCTCTCCTCGACATCGACCACGGCACCTATCCCTTCGTCACGTCATCCAACACGGTGGCGGCCCAGGCCGCGACCGGGTCCGGCGTCGGTCCGCATGCGCTCGGCAACATCCTCGGCATCGCCAAAGCCTATACGACGCGCGTCGGCTCCGGCCCGTTCCCCACCGAGCAGTCGAATGACATCGGCGAGCAACTGGGCCAGCGCGGGCATGAATTCGGCACCGTTACGGGCCGCAAGCGCCGTTGCGGCTGGTTCGACGCCTGCCTCGTGCGCCAGACCATCAAGGTCACCGGCATCACCGGCATTGCGCTGACCAAGCTCGACGTCCTCGACGGCTTTCCCGAGCTGAAGGTCTCGGTCGGCTACATGCTGGACGGCGAGCGCATCGACCGGCTGCCGGCCGGCCACAATGCCCAGGCCCGCGTGCAGCCGATCTACGAGACCTTCAAGGGCTGGACACAGTCGACACGGGGTGCGCGCAGCTGGACGCAGTTGCCGGCCGAGGCCGTGAAGTACGTCAAGACCATCGAGGAATTGATCGAGTGCCCGGTGACGCTGCTGTCGACCAGCCCCGAGCGCGACGACACGATTTTGATGCGCGATCCGTTCCAGGATTGAGTGCGCATCGCACGGGCTATTGCGACGTGGTCGGCCACGCGCCGCAGTAAGCCTGCGACCGATTGCGCCATGGAAACGCACGATGTCCTTGAAATCGACCCACGAGACCTGGGACAGCGTCAGCCGCGCGCGGGCCGAATGGCCCGCATGTGGAGCGGGCGGGCGGCCTAAACCACGCCACCTGAGCGCAGCGCGGCGATCTCGACGGCGTTGAGCCCAAGGACGTCGCGCAGCACCTCTTCGGTGTCTTCGCCGAGCAGCGGCGGGGCTTTGGGCGCAGTTGTGTCATGGCTGGCCATGCGCACCGGGTTGGCGACCACCGGCAGCGGCCCGACTTCAGGGTGACTCAAAGTGCGGCGCATGTGACGCGCCTGTACCTGGCGATCCTCGAACACCTGATCGATGGTGTTGATCGGCCCGACCGGCACGGCGAGCGGCTCGAACAGCGCGATCCAGGCAGCGGCCGTGCGGGTCTTCAGGGCAGCGGCGATCTGCGGGATCAGCGTGGCGCGGTTGAGGATGCGCTGGGTGTTGGTCGCATAGCGGGAATCGCTGCCGAGGTCGGCCAGGCCCGCTGCCTTGCAGAAGCGGGCGAACTGGCCGTCGTTGCCGATCGCCAGGATGATGTGGCCCTGCGCGGTCGCAAACGCCTGGTAGGGCACGACGGTAGGATGGGCATTGCCCATGCGGCCCGGCACCGTGCCGGCGACGAGATGGGTCGAGGCCTGGTTGATCAAGCTCGACACGGTGGCGTCCAGCAAGGCGACGTCGATGTGGTCGCCCTCGCCCGTGCGTTCACGCCGCACCAAGGCTGCCAGAATGCCGGCGAGCGCATTCATGCCGGCGGTCTGGTCTGAGATCGCGACGCCGACTTTCACTGGCCCACCGCCCGCCACGTCATCGGGCTCCCCCGTGACACTCATGAGCCCGCCCATGCCCTGGACCAGGAAATCGTAGCCGGCGCGTTGCGCATAGGGCCCGGTCTGGCCGAAGCCGGTGATCGAGCAATAGACGATGCCTGGGTTGATCGCCTTGATCGACGCGTAGTCGAGCCCGTACTTCGCCAGCCCGCCGACCTTGAAGTTCTCGATCAGCACGTCGCATTTGGCGGCGAGCTGGCGGATCAGCGCCTGGCCTTGCGCCGTCGCCATGTCGATCGTCACCGACTTCTTGCCGCGGTTGGCGCACAGGAAGTAGGCCGACATGCCGGGATCATCGCCCGATGGGTCGCGTGCGAACGGCGGACCCCAGCCGCGCGTATCGTCGCCCTCGCCCGGCCGCTCGATCTTGATCACCTCGGCGCCCATGTCGGCCAGGAACTGCGCTGCCCAAGGTCCTGCCAGGATGCGCGACAGGTCGAGAACGCGGATGTGCGCCAGCGGGGCGGTCATGGCGGAGCGGTCCTTTGGCTCGGAAATGTGGTTGCCAGAGGTAGCACGCCGGTCGCACATGGCAAGTCGAGGGCGCGACAGCCAAAGCACCAGCGGCCGGCCCCGCTGTGGGGACCGGCCGCTGGCAAAGCATTTCGATGTGCTGTCCGTTCAGCTCTGCTGAATCGCCGAGAGCTTCCAGGAGATCGAGTTGGCACCCGGAGTGCGGCGGAACGTCCACAGCTCGGTCGCTTCCGGATCGCCCTTGGCGACGATTTTGCCCGAGGCCTTCTCGACCGTGGTGTCGTCAATCGAATAGCGCATGGCGACGGTTGCATACTCGGCGCCGGGCTCGCCCCAGGCTTCCGACAGGTCGCCCTGCAGCAGCTTGATGCCCGTGATCTTGTTGACCACGCCCTTGGCGTCGTTGGCGGTCAACTCGTCATCGAAATAGTGGAACATTTCCTGCGTCGTCAGGGCGCGCAGGGCGCTGCGGTCCTGGCGACCGTAGGCTGCCTGGATGTTGCCCAGAATACGCTCGAACGCGTCGAAGTCGTCGGCGGAAACGTTGAGCTTGGCGAGTGCGGGGGCGCCGCCGCCGACATTCATGCCCTGGCGCGCGAAATCCGATGCCTTCTGGGCCGGTGGCGCGGAGGCGCGGGCGGTGGCCATCGCCGGTTCGTTGCGGCGGCGGAACAGCATCATGCCGAGGTAAACGACACCGCCGACCAGCGCCACTTGCGCGATGAAGCCGAGTATCCCGGCCAGCGAACCGAGGCCGCCGAACAGGCCCGAGCCCGACAGCAAACCGAATAGACCAGCACCCAGCAGGCCGCCCATCAACAGCGAGCCGAAGCCGCGGCTGGCCGGGGCGGCCGCCGTCGTGCCGGGACGCTGGGTCGCGGCTCCTGCCACCTGTGATCCGGGCTGCGCGCCCTTGTTATCCAGCGGCTGCGCGGTGCGCGGTGCGGTGTTGGTGGCTGGCGGTGCGCTTTGCGTATTGGCGCCGCGCGAGCCAACCGACCGGCCACCACCGGGACGTGCATCTGCAGCGGCAATCGTGAAAGCCAGCGCGGTGACCGCGCTCAGCGCCAGCAGTCCGTATTTCCTAAACATGTGGAACGCTCCCCAAGGTGTGGCAACAGTGAAGTGTGTGCTCGCAGGCCAAGTCGCAAGATGCATCTGCGCCCGGTTGGAAGATATGCAACAGTCATATAGTGGCTCTGCATTTCAAGTACCAGTGCCCTGTACTAAATCCCGCAAAGAATTGACAAGTCGCTAACGCGCCGCGCGTTGGTGCCACGCTTGCCGCTGCGTCGCCATTCACGAGCCCTTCCAGTCGCCGATGCTCGCTCGCGGCAGGCCCAAGTGATCGCGCAAGGTAGTGCCGGCGTATTCTTTGCGGAACAGGCCGCGCCGCTGCAACTCAGGCACCACGAGGCGCACGAAGTCCTCGTAGGATCCGGGCAGATGCGTGCCGGCGACTACAAAACCATCGCAGGCCTCCGTCGCAAACCACTCTTCCATCTTGTCGGCGATGTCCTTCGGGCTGCCGACGAACAGGGGAAACTCGCGGATCGTGCCGCGGTTCGACACCTCGACGAAATCGCGGATGGTCGGGTTTTTCTTCCCCGAGGATGCGACCACCCGGTCGCGGATCGCCTGCAGGCCGCTGATCGATTTCAGCTCGGCATCGGTGAAGGCTTCGTCCATCTTCTTCGACGCGAAATCGAAGTTGAGAACCTCCGACAGCAGGGCCAGCGCGTCGACGGGCTTCGCCAGCTTGTCGATCAGTTCCATCTTGGCTTCTGCCATGGTCCGCGTCTCGCCGGGGATGATGTAGACGGCGGGCGCGACCTTGACGCTCGCCGGATCGCGGCCGGCCTTCTTCACCTGGTCCTTGAAGCCGGCGTAGATCTTCCGACCGACTTCGATGTTGGGGTAAACCGCGAACACAAGCTCGCCCCAGCGGGCGGCGAACCGTTGCCCGCGGCCCGATTGGCCGGCCTGGATCAGCACGGGCCGGCCCTGCTTGGTGCGCGGCACGGTAAACGGGCCTCGGCTTCGATACCATTGGCCCTCGAAGTCGAGCCGGCGGACCTTGTCGGCGTCGGCGAACCGCCCGGTCATGCGGTCGGCCAGAATTGCATCATCATCCCAGCTGTCCCAGTGGCCGAGCACGACCTCCATGAACTCGTCGGCGCGGTCGTAGCGCAGATCGTGCTCGGGGTGCTCCATCTGGCTGAAGTTGCGGGCTTCGCTGTGGTTGAGCGAGGTCACCACATTCCAGGCGACGCGGCCGCCCAGCATCAAATCCATGGTCTGGAACACGCGGGCGACGTGGAACGGCTCGTAATAGGTGGTCGAGTAGGTGGAGCCCAGGCCGAGCTTCTCGGTCGCGCATCCCATCACAGTCAGGATGGTCGCCGGGTCCATCTTGACCACACGCACGCCGTTTTCAACGGCAGCCCGATAGTCGTCGCCCAGGATGTCGGGCATGGCGAGGCGATCATCGAAGAAGGCGAGGTCGAAGCAGCCGGCCTCCAGCGCCCGGCCGATACGCTCGTAGTAGGCCGCCGACAGGAAATCAGGCGCGGTCGCGGGGTGGCGCCACGACCCCACGTAGTTCGAGCAGTTCTGCGCCTGCAGGAACCCGATCAAGGTCATCTGTCGTGCCATGGCAGCCATCCGCGCATCCTCTCGTGTCCGTTTTGGACATCATGACAGATGTGTCTGCTCGGGCAACCGCGGGCAATGCATGCGTGCCGTCGCCGATTCAGGGACGCCCGCAACGGAAAGTACACCGCTAGACTTGGAAAACACTTTGTCAAAACAAGCGAAGCAAACACGACGTGGATCATCCAATTTTGCGCCAGTCATTTAGATCTTGGTCATTTCGATCACTTAGACTCCGTATGCGAACTGGAGCCCGCGTGCGCTGCTGAGTGCGCCGCTGTTGTCGCGGCCGCTCAGTCGCAGGGCCGCTCGCGCTGACTTGGGGCTGTTGCACAGAGGAATATCAGATGCGTGGGTTCACCGGTCGTTTTGCCGAGCGTACGGCCGCGTTCGAAGCGCAGCAGGAGGGCGGCCGGGGCGCAGAGGTGAACGGTAGCGGGAGCACTGGCACGCCCTTCAAAGTTCCCGGACCGCGAGAAACCGTCGAGGTCGAGGTCGGCCCCGGCTCGCTGGGGCAGATCCAGGCGCTACTGCAGCAGCCGGGCAGCCGGATCACGATTTCCATTACCAATCACTTGGCAATCCAGCTGCAGGGCGGCGGCCTGATCGTGTTTCCCACTGCAGACAGCGTCGTCAAGGCCTTCCAGGGGGCACCCAATCGCCTGCTCGGCGAACTCAACGGCAATCCGGACAAATTCTTCGATCTGCTCGAACGTCTGCCCGCTACCACCGGTGGCGGCACGGGGCCAAGCGTGTCGGTACGCGATGGCTGGCCGGTCGACATCGCCGACGGCGGCACCTTCGTGCGCGACGGCTCGTTCGCGCCACCGGCGGCCCGCGTCAATCTGGCCCTCGTCGACGCGCGTGCGCCGCTGGCCCAGGTCGGCGACGAGACCCAGCGTTTCGGCCGCGACGACTTGAAGCGCGGTGAATTCGGCAGCCAGGGCCAGGTTCTGAATGTCGGCGTCGGTGTCGGTCTGCGCCACCTGACCGGCCTTGGCGATGACGATCTCGGCCGCCGCAACGGCGAGAAGATCACGTCGTTCGACAATGCGGCGTTCGCCAGCGATACGTTCGGGGTCGGCACCGGCATCGACCATCTGGGTCTGCTGGGCGACGTCGAGTACACCAGAGCCTCACTCGACGAGGAAGACGATCCGATCCCGACCGAATTTTCCCAGCGCACGCAGGCTCTCAGCCCGCTGGTCGGGGGACAACTCGCTTTCGGCGGCAGCGAAGACAGTCCGCTCGGCGGTCGCATCTTCGATCCGGCCGTCGCGGGCCTGCCCGTCACCAACATTACGACGACGATCGATCCGGCGCTGGGCTCAGTCACGCTGAACCCGAACGGCGTGTTCGACTACACGCCACCCGCTGGATTTTCAGGCGCGGTGACGTTCGACTTCGCGTTCGCCGATCCACGCACCGGGCTGCCCGTCACCGGCACGGTGTCGTTGACGGTGGCAGCCGTAGCCGATCCGGTCGCCGTGGCGGGTACTGCAGTCGGGCCGGAAGATACCGCGATTGCCTTGCCGCTCACGCTCGACCTCACCGATACCGACGGCTCGGAGACGCTGCAGGGGGTGGTGATTGCCGGCGTGCCGGCGGGCGCGACCTTGACCTACGACGCGACGCTCGGCGGCACGGTTATCGACAGCGGCAATGGCACGTTCAGCTTCACTGGCACCGAGGCCGAGATCCGCGCGCTGATCGCCAGCGTGACCTTGACCCCGCCGCTGAATTTCTCCGGCGATATCACGTTGAGCATCGCCGCAACGACGATCGAGTCGAACGTGCCCGCTGGCCTGCCCGGGGCCGGCGATACGCACACGACCACGTTCCCCTACCTCGTGACCGTGATCCCGGTCGCAGATCAGCCGCCCGCACTTGGCGGCAACTACACGACCAACGAAGATACACCCGTCACCCTCACCCATTCCACGACCACCTTGCTGTCGGGCCTGGTCGATGCAGATGGTTCGGAGGCCCTGACCCTGTCGCTGACCGGCGTGCCGGCGGGTGCCACCATCAATGGCCGCAGCCCGGATTCGTCGGGCGTGGTCACCATCACGCTGACTGAACTCGATGCGGGCCTCGTATTCCTGCCGCCGCCCAACGCCAGCGGCAGCTACACCCTGACGCTCGTCGCCACCTCGACCGAGCAGGCCAACGGCGTGTCGGCGACCAACACCGCGCCCGTCATCATCGTCGTCGCGCCGGTCAACGATGCGCCGATCGCCGAGACCAACCACAACTCGGTCACCGAAGACAGCGGCATCGCCACCACCGGCAACGTGATCACGACTGTCGATCCGGTCGATGGCGTCGACCGCGATATCGATAGTGCGGTCCTCACCGTGTCGGCCGTCGGCGGCATCCCAGTCACCAATGCGACGACCATCGTCGGCACCTATGGCACGCTCACGATCAATCCCGACGGCAGCTACAGCTATGCGCTGGACAATACCCTGGCGGCCGTCCAGGCGCTCGGCATCGGTGACACGCCGCTGCTCGAGACCTTCACCTACACCCTGTCGGACAACAACGGCGGCACCGACACCGCGCAGTTGATCATCGACATCAACGGCGCCAACGACGCGCCGGTGCCGCGCGATCCGCTGGCACCGAACACGCAGCCGGCCGACCCGGCGACCTACATCCCGCCGCAGATCGGCACCGATTCGTTGCTGCAGACGCCGTTCGATCTGCGTCCCTATTTTCGCGATCCGGATACGGATGAAACCGCGACACTGACAATTATGGTCGACGCTGCGACCCTGCCGCTGGGCCTCAGTTTTGATCCCGCGACGGGTCTCATCACCGGCACGCCGGACCGCAATGCCAGCGTCGGCGGTCCCTTGGGCGATGGTGCGTATCCGATCGCCGTCACCGTCACCGACGAGAACGGCGCGACGTTCACGACGACCGTCGTCTACACGATCAGCAACGGCGGTACGACTGCAGCCGACAATACTGGCTCGGTCACGGAAGACACCGTGCTGACGGCCACCGGCAACGTCATCACCGAAGAAAACGGCCAGGGCGTCGATCGGGACATCGACGGCGATGTACTGCGCGTCGACCGGATCGGCTTTGGCGCGACGACAAACACGCTCGCATCCGGCGGCAGTGCCGTGATCAACGGCGCGCACGGCGTGCTGACGATCAATTTCGACGGTAGTTATACCTACAATCTGACCAACCTCGATCCGGCAGTGCAGGCGCTCGGCGTCGGCGACAGGCTGACCGAGACGTTCGTCTACCGCATCACCGATGACCAGGGCGGCAGGGCGACCGCCAACCTGATCATCGCGATCAACGGCACGAACGATGGCCCGGTCGCCGTCGGCACCATCCCGCCGCAGCTCGACGTGGACGGTGTCAATGATCCGTCCAGTCCGGATTTTCGCATGTTCTTCGCCGATCCGGACGCAACCGACGCGCTGAGTTTCGCCGTCACTGCATCGACGCTGCCGCCTGGACTGTCGTTCGATCCCGCCACCGGGCAGATCACCGGCACCCCCGCGCATGATGCGAGCCAGGGCGGCCCGCTCGGCGACGGCGTCTATCAGGTCGAGATTACTGCCACCGACCGCCAGGGCACGTCGCTGACAAGGGTTGTGCAATACACGGTGACCAACCCGCCGCCGACGCCCTTCGACAACGCACGTGCCGTCGTCGAGGACGGCTCGACCACACCGAACGCCACCGGCGCACGCGTCATCAGCGGCAATGCGTTGCGCGATGCCAACAGCACCGGCCAAGTCGACAGCGATCCGGACGGCGACGCGATCACGCTCGTCACAGTCGCCGGCCAGACCTTGCCGGTCAACGGCTCGGCGCTCACCATCATCGGCCTGCACGGCACGCTCGTGATCGACAACACGGGTGCCTACACCTACACGCTCGACAACGCCGATCCGGCGGTGCAGGCCCTGGCCCAGGGGCAGTTGATTACCACGCCGGAGGACTTCACCTACACGGTCGTCGACAGCGACGGCACGGCCGGCACCCGAATCGCGCATCTGACGATCGCCATCACCGGCGTCAACGATGCGCCCGTTGCAGCCAACGGCGCGATCCTGGATCGCGTGGAAGTCGACAGCCAGCTGATCATCCCCAGCGTCGACTACCGCACGTTCTTCCGCGACCCGGATGCGACCGACGTGTTGCAGTTCTCGGCGACCGGCCTGCCGCCGGGGTTGACGTTCGATCCCGCCACCGGGCAAATCACCGGCACCCCCGCGCATGATGCCAGCCAAGGCGGACCGCTCGGCGACGGCGTCTATCAGGTGGCGATCACTGCCACCGATACGCAAGGCGCCACGCTGACCCGGATTGTTCAGTACACCGTGACCAACCCCTCACCCGTCGCCCGGGACAATAACGGCACGGTGAGCGAAGACACCAATCTGACGGCCACCGGCAACGTCATCACCACCACCGACCCGACCGCCGGGACCGACAGCGATGATGATCCCCTCACAGTCACGACCATCAATTTCGGCGCGACCAGCGCCGCCGTCACCGCGGCCGGCGTAACGATCGCAGGCGCGCACGGCACGCTGCTGATCCAGGCCGACGGCAGCTATACCTACACGCTCGACAACGCCGATCCAGCCGTACAGGCGCTTGGCGTCAATGACACCCTGCCGAACGAGGTCTTCACCTACCGCATCAGCGACGGCGAAGGCGGCACCGCGACCGCCAACCTCGTTATCAGGATCAACGGCATCAACGATCCGCCGGTCGCGGTCGACGATTCGTTCGCCCCAATCGCAGAGGATACGAGCGTCGCGATCAACGTGTTCGATGGCGGCGCCGCTGACGACCACGACGTCGATGGTGATACGCTGACAGTGACGCAAGTCGAAGGCCAGCCGATCTCGATCGGCGTCACCGTGACCGTGCCGAACGGTACCGTTACGCTGACAGCGCCGGGCATCCTGACGTTCACGCCAACGGCGAACTACAGTGGGCCGGTGTCGTTCGACTACACGATCAGCGACGGTAACGGCGGCACCGATGTCGCGACCGTCACGGGCACAGTCACGCCCATTCTCGATCTGCTGGTGCATACGCCGACCAGTTCGACCGTGCTCGAAGATAACCCCTGGTCGGGTGCCAGCCTCGGCCTCACCATCTCCGACCAGGACGGTTCGCAGACGCTCGATATCAAGATCACCGGCTTCCCATCGGGCGGCACGGTGGTGTGGCCAACGACGCCGGCCGGCATTACCCTCACGGGTGACGCGGTAACCGGCTTCCACATCATTGGTCCGTCGACGGCGGATCCGGCGACCGACGTCATTGCGTTCATCAACGGCTTGAGGGTCACGCCGCCACTGAACAGCGACGCAAATTTCCAACTGACGCTCACCGGCACCACAACCGACAGCAGCGGGCCATCCGCGCCATTCAACTTTACCCATGACGTCGTGGTACGGGCCGTGGCGGATGCACCGACCGTCGTGCTCAGCGGTAGCGGCAGCGAAGACACGTTCATCGCGACGCCGATTACGGTGACGACGTCCGACAACGATGGCTCCGAGCGGCTCGACAGCGTCGTCATCACGGGGCTGCCGCAGAACACAGGCGCGCAGTTCCAGCTGGTGAATGGCGCTGGCGTGGTCACGCTGGCCACCAATTTCGCGGGTTCGAATCCCTACACCGATGCTGCCGGGCGTTCGTACACGGTCACTGGCGATGGTGCAGGCGGCATCACGTTGACGTCGACGGCTGGCACCGGCGCCGACCAGACCGCGGCACTGCAGGCAGCTGCGGCGTCGCTCGCGGTCAACCCTGGCCCCAACATCGGCACCGATTTCAGGCTGTCGGCCTCGGCGACCACGATCGAATCGAACCCGAGCGAAGACAACAACGGCGCGACGCTTGGCCTGGGCGGCGGCGTCATGGGTCCTGAAATCGCAATGCCGACCGCCACGACGTTGACACCGTTCGTCGTCGACGTTCTGCCCATCGCCGACCCGGTCACCGTCACTGCACCCTTGGTTGTCACCACTGCGGAAGACACGGCCATCAGGCTGACCACGCTCGGCTTCGGCGCCACGCAGATGGACACTGATGGTTCCGAAATCCTCACCTTCCGCTTCGGCAACCTGCCGGCCGGGACCACGTTCGTCGACAGCGCCGGCGCGCAACTCGGCACGCCGGATGGTGCGGGCGGGATCATCCTGACCGCGGTCGAATTCAACGCGGCCTTCATCCTGCCGCCGCTCAACGTGCACGGCACACTCACCGGTTTGACGATCACCGCCATCACGGCCGACAGCAACAACCAGACCGACACGCGCTCGCTGACCACGCCGAGCACACGTTTTCAAACTGATACGGCCACATTCGATCTGGTGGTGACGCCGGTCGCCGACCCGCCGTCCGTGTCCGGCTCTTCGACGGTGCCGGAAGATGGCACGATCAACTTCGGCGCCAACATTGCCTACGCCGTGACCGACGCCGTCGACAGTGTTCCGGAATTTATCTCCAGGGTCGAGATCAGTGACATCCCGGCCGCCTGGACGATTTCGTTCACCACCGGGGCGCCCGTGGCGAACATTGCATTCGCAGGCGGCGTTTATTCGATCACCGGCACGCCAGCGGAAATCCGCGCTGCCGTGAACAGTTTCGTTGCCGCGCCGCCGGCCCAGAGCGATGTGAACTCGAACACGACCTTAGACTTCACCGTGCGCGTGACCAGCACGGACGTGCTCGACCCGCTAAATCCGAGCGTGCAGACCGCCACCACCACGTCTCACCATTCGATCGTCGTTGAGGCCGTCGCGGACGCACCGACGGTTGCCGCGGGCTACACGGTGTCGGGCAATGAGAACAGCGTCATTGATCTGTTCGACGCGACCAATCGCATCACGACCGGTCGCAGCGTCGACATCGACGGCTCGGAGTCGGTCTCGCTGCAATTGCGTAACGTGCCGATCGGCGCCGAGATCACGGCCGATGCCGCCGCACTCGCAACCGCCGGTGGCCACATCGCGAACATCGCTCCCGGCGTTTGGGAGATCACAGTCGATCATGCGCCGGGTGCATTCTCGGCCGCCGATCTGGCGAAACTCAATAGTATTCTCACTACCATCAGCTTCAGACCCATCGACTTCTCGGGCACCGTCGTCATCGGCGTGGTGGCCGTCACCACCGAAACCGGACCCGAGATCAACCTGCGGACCGCCGAAGCGTTCGATACGATCACCGTGAATGTGTTGCCTGTCGTCGACACGCCGACAGTGCGGGGTAATGCGGTCGGCTTCGAAGACACGGTGATCGCGGTGCCGATCAACATCACGCTGGGCGACAGGGACGGTTCGGAAGCCTTCACCGCGCTGCACATCACCGGTGCGCCCGTTGGCAGTCAACTGTTTGGAGCGGGTGGTCGCGTACTCTTGCCGACGGCCGGCGTCTATTCCCTGACGCCGGCCGACGTTGTGGCCTTCACGTTCCAGCCGCCGCCCGATTACTCGACGGTCGGCGACCCGGCCAACCCGATCATACTGCACGCGTCAATCGACATTACCGACAGTTCCACGCTCGGCAATGTGTCGGGCACCGTCGTCGGTTTCGACATCCCGATCCGCGTCACGGGCGTTGCCGATGCGCCGACCGTCGACCCGGTCAGCTTCGTCGGTCTGGAAGATCAGCCGATCACGCTCGGCCAGAGCATCCTTGCCAGCATCACCGCGCCCGGTGCCACCGGCCTCACCGACACCGACGGCTCGGAGCGCCTGTCGTTCATCATCGGCGGATTGCCGCCCGGCGTCATTCCCTCGGTCGGCACCTTCATCGGCGGCGGCCGCTGGCAAGTGGATGCTGGCGATCTAGCCAGCTTGACGTTGCCGCCGGTTGCCAATTTCTCTGGCGATTACACGCGGATCGGCGGCCTGACCGTCACGGCCGTGTCGCAGGAACTCGACGGCGACCAGATTCAAACAACGGTGCCGGTATCGATCATCATCCAGCCCGATGTGACGACGGCGATCGACGGCTTCGCCTCGTGGAACCTTAGCGTCCAGACAAACGAAGACACCAACATCTCGTTGGCCAACATCGGCGTGAACACGCTGAACGACAATGACGGCTCGGAACAGGTCCTGTCGTACACGCTCGATCTGAGAAACATCCTGGCGTCGACCTCGCACACACCGGCAATCGCGACCGTCGATGACTTCATCCGAAACTTCGTCAACGGCACGTTCACGCGGGTCGACGCCACTGGGGCGGTCGATGCGGCCGGTACGTTCATCCGGGTCGCTGCGGCTGACATCGCTGGCGTATCCCTCAACGCCTCGGCGTTCGTCGACTCGAACCGCGATTTCGACATTCCCGTGGTTGCAACCTTGCGCGATACCAACGGTCTGACGGGCGTTGCCAATGTCACCCTCACGCAGACGACAGCTGTCGGCCCCACGTTCCATGTCGATCTGGTCGGCGTCGCCGACTTGCCGACCGTGGTGGTGCCGTCGACCACGCTTTCGGCGCCGGCCGGCACGCCCATCGCGCTGCCGCTCGACGGCCAATCGACCGACACCGACACCACCGCCTTCGGGCAGCCCTTATCGGAAGACATATATTACATCCTGCAACCGACCTCGAACCGGGGTGCGGTCGCCTTTCGCTACACGGATGCGGCCGGCGATCCGATCGGCATCGCGGCCGGCAATGGAACCTGGCTGTTCACGCCCGCCGAACTTGCCCAAGTGCAACTCTCGACGAGCGGTGGCATGGGCGCCGTTGGTGGTCTGATCGGTTTCACGCTGACTACCGTCGCGCTGGAAACCGATGGCAGTCGCAGCACCAATTCCGGGTCGTTCACGGTGCAGGTTACACCCTATGCGGGCGGACAAACGTCGCCCGACCCGACGATCGTCGATCGGACGGTCGCAGTGGCCTCGACCAACCCGAATGAAGATATGTCGGCTGCGCTTACCGTTTCCGTGACGTCGGGTGCCGTCGCCACCAACGCCAGCATCGTAATCGATCCGGCCGATCTGCCGGCCGGTGCCACGGTGCTCGGCGCGATCTTCAACCCGGTCGAAGGCGTCTGGGTCGCCAGGATCAATGTCGCCGATGGCAGCTCGCCGCTGCGCATCCTGCCGCCGGCGGACTATTCGGGTCCGCTCGATGTTCCCGTGACCGTCAATGCCAGCAACCCTTTCAACCAGAACTCGACCGACCTGGTAACAGTCCAACTGACGGTGGCGCCGATCACCGATGGCGTCACCATCGCCGGCTCCGGCTCGGGCAGCGAAGACCAGGTCGGCGGCATCCCGATCACGATCGGCTTGACGGAACGCGACGTCGACGGCTCGGAAACGATCGATACCGTCGCCCTCACGCTGCACCAGGGCGCGACCCTGGTCGGCTTCACGGCGGCCGGCGTGACCGGCACAGGCGCGGCGGCGGTGACGACCTACAACCTGACGCCGGCACAGGTTGCCGGCCTGCACGTGCAGCCCTTTGCCAACTTGCATGGGACGATCACGGTCGATGTCACGACCACGAGCCACGACGGCACGGCGATGTCGCGCAGTGACACGGTGAGCTTTGCGATCACGGTCGCAGCGGTCGCGGATGCGCCGACCGTGCAAGTCCCGCTCGCAGCACTGTCTGGCACCGAAGATTCAGCCATTCAGCTTGGGGGATTGCGCGGCGCCCAGGCCTTGTCGGTCGCCCTCGTCGATATCGACGGATCGGAAGTGCTGTCGGTCGTGTTGTCGGGCATTCCCGAGGGCTCGATCCTGTCGCGCGGTGCCAACAACGGCGCCGACCCAGCCAATCCCGGCTACACCACCTGGACGGTGCCGGTTTCGGCACTGTCGGACGCGGGATTCACGCTGACGCCGCCGCTCAACTATTCGGGCACCCTGCACCTTACGTTGACTGGAAATGCGATCGAACTCAGCAATGGCAGCGTGGCGACTTCGCCTACCGCCGGCCACACGTTCGATGTCGCGGTGGCGCCGGTTGCCGATGCGCCCGAAATCCTGTCGCGCAACGTCACGATCAGCGACGGCATCGATGGCACGCTGAACCTCAACGTGCGCATTGCCGATCTGCGCGGCACGGAGCTGGCCGACGAGACACCGCCCGAACTGATTCGCATTGACTTCACGGCCGTGCCGGCCGGTGCGCAGCTCTATGGTGCCCAGGGCGGCGCCTTTGCCGATCTCGGCGGCGGCCACTGGCAATTCACCGGCAGCGAGGCTGAGGCCACTGCCATCCACGTGGCGGCTGGTCCAGGCACGGCGGCCGGCGGCTACGTGGTCGGCGTGTCGGCCGTGACGATCGACGGCAGCGGACCGCTGGCCAGCACGCTCGCCACGCCGATCGAGGACTCGTTCCGCCTGACGATTGCGACGCCGGCAGCCGCATCGCAAACGCTCGTCGGAACTGCAGGCAGTAATGGGCTGACGGGTGGGGCTGGCAATGACACGCTGAGCGGCGTGGGCGGCAACGACACGCTTTCGGGTGGTGCCGGCAATGATGTCATCGATGGCGGTGTCGGCAGCGATCTATTGAGCGGCGGCCTCGGCGCCGACCGGTTCGTCTGGTCGGATGGCGACTTGGCCGGTGGCGCCAGGGACACAATCAGCGACTTCTCTGCGGCGGCCGGCGATCGTCTCGACGTCAGCGCACTGCTGAGCGGGTTCAATTCTTCGACCTCCGTGTTGGCCGATTACCTGCGGCTCAGCCCGACGGACCAGCGGACGATCCAGATCGACACCGATGGTGCAGCCGGTGGGTCGAACTTCGTCGATCTCGCGGCGCTGTCCGGCGCAGGCCCCTTCGATCTCAATCAGTTGAAAAACAACGGCAATCTGATCGTCTGAGATTATTCTCCCGCGCAGCGTACGGCCGTGGCGGCAGCACCACGCTGCCGCCACGACGGTACGGCAATTCCAAATGTTAATATAATGTAAATATCATTTAGATAATTCAGAAAAAGTCTTGTCAAATTCGCAGTGATTGCCGTGCAAGCGCGAATCGCCGCTTCTGTGAGCGGAAGTATTTCGACCGGCGTATTCATACCATCCGCATGCGCTGAAAAACGCGTTCCGCAATCTCTGCCGCAGTGCCTCGGGCCAAACCGGCCGCGTCCACTCAAATTTCGAACTTGCCCTCGTGCGAGGTGCGGGATCGACGCCATTCGGGAACAATGATCCGTGAGCCCATCGCCGAGCCGCCGCCTTGCCGCAACGCTTGCAGCTGTGCTGACCACAGCTGCCGTCCTTGGCGCAACGTCGGTTGCAGTCCAGGCGGAAAGCCTGCAGGCGGTGGTGCAGCGGGCGCTTGAGACGAACCCCGAACTTGGCGCCATTAAATTCAACCGTCACGCCATCGACAAGGAACTGGACGGCGCGCGCGGGCTTTATCTGCCAACCGTCGACGTGCGGCTCGATGGGGGCCGCGAGCGCAACAATGCTCGGTCTGCCATCGGTACCTCGACCACCAACAACTGGCACAACAGCCGGGAGGCCAGTGTTTTCGTTTCGCAGCGCCTGTTCGACGGCTTCGAGTCGGTGCACGAGGTCGCCCGCCAGAAAAACCGCGTCGAATCCTCGCGCTGGCGCGTGACGGATACGGCGAACTCGATCGCCTTGCGCACGGTGCAGGCCTATCTCGAAGTCCAGCGCGCGGCAGCGGTTCTGGGATCCGCGCGCGGCAACCTTTCGCAACTGCAATCGATCAACGAGCGCGTTCTGGCCAGGGTCCGGGGCGGCAAAAGCAATGCGGCCGAGGAATCGGAAGCCGGTGCCCGGGTCGCCGGCGCCCGCGCGATTGCCGCCGAAGCCGAGGCGCGCCTGCGCGATGCGGAAGCCCTCTATCGCTCGGTCGTCGGTGGCCCGCCGGGCAAGCTCGAAGCCGTGCACGTACCGCGCAACGCTCTGCCCAAGGCCGTCGAGGTAGCGGTTGCCGAGGCTCGTGAGGCGGCCCCCTCCGTGCTGGCGACGCAGTTCGATACGGTGGCCGCTGGTGCGGCCGTCGGCAGCGCCTATTCGCGGCTCTATCCCCGGCTGAACTTCGAGCTGTCGAGCGATCACCGGGCAGATTCGACCGCCACCGGCGACCGCAATAACGATACCCGCGCCCTGGTCGTGCTGCGCTGGAACCTGTTCAACGGCGGCATCGATCGCGCACGCATCGAAGAGGCGCGTTTCCGGGCGTCGGAGGCGTCGGAGATCTCGGCGAACACGCAGCGCACGATCGAGCGCGAAACGCGGGTGTCGTGGAATGCCCTGGCGGCAGCGGCGAGCCGCGTGCCGGCATTCAAGCGCCAGCTCGAACTCAATCGCGCGACGCGGGCAGCCTACATCCAGCAGTATGACGCCGGTCAGCGACGCCTGCTCGACCTGCTCGAAGTGCAGAGCGAAATTTTCGTCACCGAATCCTCGTTGCGGACGGAGGAACTGGTCGGGCAGTTCAGCGCCTTCCGGGTGCTGGCGGCCATGGGTCGGCTGGTGCCGGCGCTGGGTCTCGGGTTCCCCGACGAGGCGACGACGTCGCACGCGACGCGGTTCTATGATCGCTGGCTGACCAGCGTGCACCGTCCAGCTGTGATCCACGTTTCAACCGGTACGAAGTGACATGGTAGGCCCTCCAGCGGCATCCGGAGACGGCACGGGAAACGTCGCCGAACTGCTGGCAAGAGTTCAGGCTGCCGCATCGACCATCAGTGGCCAGACTGCAGCGGCGCCATCGACTGAACCGGCGCTTGATCGGCTGGCGCTGGCGATCCTCGACGTTGCCCGTCACCACGGGCGTGTTACGTCCCTCGCCCAGATCACGTCAGGCCTGCCCCTGGTCCAGGGCCTGCTGCCGCTTGAGCACGTCGAGCCTGCCTGCCGCCGTGCAGGGCTCGACGCGAAGTCTGTCGACGTGAGCCTGGCGCAGCTGCCCGATGCGGTGCTCCCCGTCCTCGCCCTGGCCACGGACGGCAGTGTCGATATCGTGTGGGCGGCGCAACGTGGGGCTGATGGTGCAATCACGACGCTGACGATGAGCGAGCCCGGTGCACCCGCAGCCCGGGTTGAGCTGGCGCTGTCCGAGGTCCAGCGTGACGCCAGCGGCGGTGTCATCCTCCTGAAGCCGCTGTCGGAGGCAGCGCTGAGCCGGGACGGCGGCCGTCGCCACGACTGGTTCTTCGACGTGTTCCGTTCGAGCCGCCAGATCTATGGCGAGGCGATCGCGGCCACGCTGGTGATCAACCTGCTGGCGCTCGCCATGCCGCTGTTCACCATGAACATCTACGATCGCGTGCTGCCGAACGCCGCTGCCGATACGCTCTGGGCACTGTCGATCGGTGTCGTGCTGGCAACGCTGTTCGACCTCGCCCTGAAGACGTTGCGCGGTCTGTTCGTCGACACCGCGAGCCGCCGCGCCGACGTGATCCTGGCGAACTACATCTATAGCCGGCTGCTGGGCGCGCGGCTGCCGAACAAGCCGGCGTCAACCGGCGTGCGCGCCAACACCCTGCGCGAGTTCGAGAGCCTGCGCGAGTTCTTCAATTCCGCAACGCTGACGACGTTCGGCGACCTGCCGTTCCTCGTCCTGTTCCTGATCGTGATGGCGGTGGTGGCGGGTCCGCTCGCACTCATCGCCGTGGTCGCCATGCCCCTGATCATCGGTCTAGGCTGGATGACGCAGCGGCGGCTCGCGCGGCTGACCCAGTCGTCGTTCAGCGAGACCGCGCAGAAGAACGCGGTGATCGTCGAGACGCTGGTCGGCCTCGAGACTATCAAGGCTGCGGGGGCGGAGAGTGCGGCCGCGGCGCGGTGGGAGCAGGCGGTTGCCGATCAGATCCGCTCCAGCTTCGAGATCCGGCATCAGTCGAACCTCAGTCTGCAGCTGGTGCAGACAAGCCAGTCGCTGATCCAGGTAGCGATGATCGTCGTTGGGTTCTATCTGGTGGCCGCTGGCCAGATGACGACCGGCGCGCTGATCGCGGCCACCATGCTGGCTGGTCGCGCCCTGGGGCCGGTCGGCGCCGTCGCCGGATTGCTCACCCGGCTGCATCAGGCGCGCATCGCCTACGCGTCGATCTGCGAGATCGTGCACGCAACGCAAGAGCGCACCGACACATCGTCGTTTGCGACCAAGGACAAATTCGACGGCGCCATCACCTTCGAAGGCGTTTCGTTCGTCTATGATACCGACGCGGCACCGGCCCTGCGCGATGTATCGATCGACATCAAGGCCGGCGAACGGGTCGGCTTCATCGGCGGCATCGGTTCGGGCAAGACCACATTGCTCAAGCTGGTGCCGGCACTCCACCTGGCGAGCAGCGGGCGCGTCCTGGTCGACGGGCTGGCGGTCGGCCAGATCGACCCGGCCCTCCTGCGCTGCCACGCGAGCCTGATGCTGCAGGGCGCGGAACTGTTCCAGGGCACGATCCGCTCCAACATCACGATGGCCGATCCGGGCGCATCGGAAGCAGCCGTCATGCGGGCGGCGCATGTGGCCGGTGCACTCGACTGGATCGCGCGGCTGCCGAAGGGGCTCGACACGCCGGTGCGGGAACGCGGCGCCGGGCTGTCGGGCGGCCAGCGGCAGGGCGTGGCGCTGGCACGCGTGCTCCTGCGCAAGCCGCAAATGCTGCTGCTCGATGAACCGACGAGCGACATGGATGGGCGCACCGAGCAGGCGGTGATCGAACGGCTCGCCCAGGCCTTCAAGGGGCATACGCTACTGCTCGTCACCCATCGCCCCGCGCTGCTCGATCTCGTCGATCGGCTGATCGTACTCGACCAGGGTGCCAAGATCCTGGATGGCCCGAAGGCCGAGGTGATGGCCGCCCTCAAGGCCAAGACCGAGGAGCGCAAGGTCCTGGCGGCGCGGATGGGCAAACCATGACCGCAACGCCAAGCCCGGCATCAGGCGCTGCATCCAGCCCGCTGCACCGGCCGATCCCATCTGCGGTCAGCGCCGATCTGCTGTTGCCGCCAACGCAGGCACGCCGCCTGTTGCTCAGCGCGCTCGCCGCCAGCGTCGTGGTGGCGATCCTATGGGCGGCCGTCGCTCCGGTCGAGGAAGTGACGCGGGGACAGGGCCGCGTGATCCCGGCCAGCAAGATCCAGCTGGTGCAGAACCTCGAAGGCGGCATCGTGCGCGAAATTCTCGTGCGCGAAGGCACCGTCGTGCGCGAGGGGCAGATCATCGCCCGCATCGATCCGACGTTGGCCGGCTCGACGCTCGGCGAAGCGCGCGAGAAAATGGTGAGCCTCGAAGCCGTGGTCGCCCGGATCGAGGCGGAGGTCGAGGGCAAGCCGCTGGTGTTTGCTGCCGAACTCGCCAGCCAGCGCCCCGACATTGTGGCCAGCCAGCGTGACCATTTCGAAACCCGCAAGCGCGAATTCAATGCGGCCGTCAGCGGCCTGGAATTTCTGGAAAAGCAGCGCGCCCAGGAGATCTTGGAGCTCGACGCCAAAATCGCGACGCTGACGCGCGCGCTCGAACTGGTGAACGAAGAACTCAAGCTGATCCGCACGCTGGAGAAGACACGGGCTGCCTCCCGCTCCGAACTGATCGCCGTCGAAGCGCGCGCCAACGACACGGCCGGCGCCCTGCGGGCAGCCGAGCTTGCATTGCCGCGGGCCCGCGCCGCGCAAGAGGAAGTCCGCGACCGGCGCAACGAGAAGGTGGCGGCGTTCCAGGGTGAAGCCCTCCAGCGCCTGTCGAGTGCGCGCACGGAATTGGCAGCTCTCCAGCAGTCGAGCAAGGGCAGCGAAGACAAACTCGCCCGCACCACGATCCGCGCGCCGGCCCACGGCATCGTCAAGTCGGTCAGCATTACGACGCCGGGCCAGGTCGTGCAGCCGGGGCACAACCTGTTCGAGATCGTGCCGCTGAACGACACGTTGCTCGTCGAAGCCCAAGTGCGCCCGCAGGACATCGCGTTTCTGCGCCCGGGCCAGCCGGCATTGGTAAAGCTGTCAGCCTACGACTTCTCGATCTACGGCGGGCTCAAAGCCACGCTCGAACAGATCGGTGCCGATAGCGTCACCACAGAAAAGGGTGAAACGTACTATCTCGTTCGCGTGCGCACCGAGCGCAGCAGTTTGCAGTCGGGTGCGGACACACTGCCGATCATTCCCGGCATGGTCGCCGACGTCGATGTCATCACAGGCTCGAAAACCGTGCTCGGCTATCTGACTAAGCCGCTCACCCGCATGCGCCAGAACGCCCTGCGCGAACGCTGAGCCGGGCGAGGGTCGCGGTGGCGTACGATCCGGGTGATGGATGCCGAATTTCAATCACACCCTCCCGTGTCATCCTCGGGCTCGTCCCGAGTACCAATGGTTAGGCGACTCGTGCGACTTATATTCCGTGAACGGTTTAGTGCAGTCGCCGCACCGTCCCCGGCCGCACCCTGGGTCCTCGGCACAAGGCCGAGGATGACCCTGTAATGTGGCCGGAGCCGTGTCCGCGGCCGTAAGGCGGAATAGCCCAATTGCGTATTCCGCCGGCCGCTTGTTCGGTGTGTGCATCGGCGCACTACACAAGCGGGTTAGTGCGCCCTACGGGCCGGTGTGCGACGGTGCCGGTGCCACAAACAGGAGCCTCGATGGATCCCTCATTTACAGCCGACAAGGCCGGCCTGTTGCGCGCCGTTGAACTACTGGCCTCGCAGGACGGTTCGGCGCCGACCCTCCAAGCGGTGCCGCTCGGCTTGCCGGACAGCGGGATCGGTGAAATGGCGGCGCTGGAACTGCTGGCCGGGCCGGTCTTGCGGGGTGCTCGCAACCTCGCAAGCGCCGATGCCTTCGCCCACATGGACCCGCCGACCCCCTGGGTGACGTGGGCTGCGACCTTATGGAACGCATCGGTCAACCAGAACCTGCTGCATCCGGATACCGCGCCTGTCGCGCGCGCGATCGAGCAGCGCGTCGTCGATTGGTTGTCGCCGTACTTCGGCATGGACGGTGGCCACATGGTGCCTGGTTCGACGGTGGCCAACCTCACCGCCCTGTGGGCCGCACGGGATGCTGCTGGAGTGAGGACGGTCGTCGCTTCGTCGGCGGCGCATCTCTCGATCCGCAAGGCTTGCAAGATCTTGGACCTCAAATTGATCGAGATCCCGACCGATCGCCGCGGCATGATCCAAGCGGATCAAGTGCCGGCCGACCTGTCCGCATGTTGTCTGGTGCTCACCGCCGGAACGACGGGCACTGGCGCAATTGATCCGCTGGCGCTCGCCGGCCGTGCAGCTTGGACCCATATCGATGCGGCGTGGGCCGGCCCCCTGCGGCTGAGCGGGCAGCATGCGCAGCGCCTGCGCGGCATCGAGGTGGCGGATTCCGTCGCTGTCTCCGCGCACAAATGGTTGTTCCAACCAAAGGAGTCGGCGTTGATCCTGTTTCGGGACGCCAAACGCGCGCACGCAGCCCTCAGTTTCGGCGGCGCCTACCTCGCGGCGCCGAACGTCGGCATTCTGGGATCGCATGGCGCCGTCGCGGTGCCGCTGCTGGCGATGCTTCTCGCCTGGGGGCGGACCGGTTTTGCGGCTCGCATCGACCGGTGCATGGCGCATGCCGCCGATCTGGCCTCGGCGATCAAGTCGGATGCCAGGTTGCAGCTGTTGGCCGAGCCGGAAACAGGGCTCGTCAACTGGCGGCCGATCGACGGCAGAACAATCGACGACGTCTTGGCGCGCCTGCCGACTGGCTCGGCGTCCACCACCGTCATCGACAACGAGCGGTGGATGCGGCACGTCGCGGCCAACCCCAACGCAAATTTGGGCGGGCTTCTGAGCGTGCTGCGAGGAGCGGACCCGTCGTCGGCGTGACGTGGCCATCGACGCGCGCGGGCGGCGAAGCTTCGTCCGCGCGGCGCGGCGGGCAGGCACCTCGTCGCTCAGCCTCTCAAAACACCTCGGGCACTTCGTCCTTGGCGGTGTCGTCGTCGTCGTCGGGATCGGGCTTCGGCGGCGTCCCAGGTTTCACTTCGACCGGCTTCATCGGCTTGAAGCCGCCCTTGGAGACGACCACCATCGCCGGGCGCAGGATGCGATCTTCGATCACGTAGCCGGCCTGGAACACGTTGAGAATGGTGCCGGCCGGCACTTCCTTGTTGTCCTGCTCCATGACCGCCTGATGGAAATTCGGGTCGAACGCCTGGCCCTTGGGGTCGAGACGCTTGACGCCGTGCCGCTCCAGCACGCTGTGGAACTCACGTTCGACGAGCGTGACGCCGTCAACGAGGCTTTTGAGCGCCGGGGTTGCGTCGGCAGCGCCCACCGGCACGGCTGAAATCGCACGCTGGAAATTGTCGCCGACCGTCACGATGTCGCCAGCGAACTTGGTGATCGCGTATTTGATCGTGTCGGCCTTGTCGCGCTCGGTCCGCTTGCGGATGTTGTCCATCTCCGCGTGCGCGCGCAGCAGCCGGTCGGTGAGGTCCTTCACCTGGTGCTCAAGCTTGGCGATGGTTGCTTCCTGCTCGATCGAGGGATCGACGTAGGACTTTGCCCTCGGTGCAGCGTCGCCCTCGGGCGCTGCTGGCGTCGGTGCTGATTCGGGTGGCGCTGCAGGCGTGGCTTTCGGCTCGTCGGCTTTGGGCTCTGAGGTCATGGATCCTCGATGATAGGGGGTAGGTTGCGCGCGCACGCGGTGCGACGCGCCGTTAACGGTCGCATATCAGCTGCCTTGCACAAAAAATCAAGTGAGCAGGCGACCGACGAGCTTCGCGGTATAGTCGACCATGGGGATGATGCGGGCATAATTCAACCGCGTCGGCCCGATCACGCCGAGGACGCCGACGATCTTGCGTTTGTCGTCGTGAAATGGCGAGACGATCAGCGACGAGCCGGACAGCGAGAACAGGTTGTTCTCCGAACCGATGAAAATGCGCACCCCGTCGGCGCTTTCGGCGAGGCCCAGCAGCTGCACGAGGTCGCGCTTTGTCTCGAGGTCGTCGAACAGCTGGCGGATACGGGCGATGTCCTCGCTCGCATGCACGTCTTTGAGCAAATTCGACTGGCCGCGCACGATCAAACTCTTGCGGTCGTCGAATGTGCCCGACCACTCGGCGAGGCCGGCGCGAACGACCTTCTGAGTCAGCGCGTCCAATTCGGCCTTGGCGGACGTCAGGTCAGCTTCGATCCGTGCGCGCGCCTCGGGGATGGTGTTGCCGCGGATGTGGGCGTTCATGTAGTTGGCGGCTTCGACCAGCGCCGACGACGGCAGGCCCGGCGGAATGGCGATGACGCGGTTCTCGACCGTCTGCCCTTCGCCGACCAGCACCACCAGGGCGCGGCCGGTGTCGAGCGGCACGAACTCGATGTGCTTCAGGCGGCTGATCTGCTTCTCGGCCAGCACCACACCGGCGCAGTGCGACAGCCCGGAAATCATCTCGGTCGCTTCGGTCAGCGCCTGATCGATCGAGCGTTCGCGCTTGATTTTGATCTGGGCCTCGAGTTGACGGCGCTCGTCCGTGGTGAGGTCGCCGAGCTCGAGCAGGCCGTCGACAAACAGGCGGAGGCCGAGCTGCGTCGGCAGCCGGCCGGCGGAGGTGTGGGGCGCGTAGATGAGACCGAGCTGCTCGAGATCCGACATGACATTGCGGATCGAGGCCGGGGACAGCGTCATCGGCAGCGCCCGCGACAGATTGCGCGAGCCGACCGGCTCGCCGGTCGCAATGTACGTCTCGACGATCGAGCGGAAGATCGCGCGCGTGCGCTCGTTGAGGGACGCTGGTTCGGAATTCGGATCGGCCATTCGCCAAGCGTAACGAGGCACGGCCGGAAAAAGCAAGTGGCCAGCCCCTGACGGACTTGTTCCCGTCATGGCGACGGTGTATCGAGACACAACCAAGAGTTGGGATGTCATTGTCGCCGAGCGCCGCTATACGAGTGGCGAGTGGCGCAACCTCGTAATCACTCGCGGTTCAAACAGCCCACGAAGCCCGATCCGCTTGACGCTGTGGCATCCGCGCCGCACCTTGCCGTTGCGCCCGCTGATCGCGAGCACGTTAGCTATGGAAACTGGCGGGCTCCAGTGCGGGTGGATCCTAGTGTTCCGTCACTGACTCTGGATTCCCATGGCTTGGCAAATCAGGCAAGCTGTGGCCATGAAAACAGCGATCACAGTTACGGCGGAAGACCGGGCGCGGCTCGAGCGAGCGATTGCGGATCGCAACACGCCGGCCAAGGTCGTGTGGCGGGCGCGGATCGTGCTCGGCACGGCCGACGGCGAA
>JAKFWF010000053.1 GCA_021730785.1 Hyphomicrobiaceae bacterium | reverse complement strand
GCTCAGGCTGGTCGCGGTCGACCAGGGCTTCGAAGCGCCACTCCCCCCAATGTCCGCGCAGCGTACAGCGCGGGCCGCCGAGCTGTCCAGTGGCTGTTGGTCCATCCGCCCGCCAATACTCCGTCATGGGATCGAGGCGCGCCGTAGCAGCCGCGGCGGGATCGAGGGACCTGCCACCGGGACAGTCGACCACGTAGGAGACTTCGCCGCTTTCGGCAGGCTTGAAGAAGCTCCGCGCAACGGCATGTCGTGGATACTCCGAGCAAGCTTTGGCGCGCTTGTCCTCGCACGCTGCACGCATATTGGCCCCGCGCCGATGGCAGGGCTGCTCCTCCCGGGCACCGGGCGAATGATAAGTTGTGCGGACTAAACCGAGACCCTCGACACTGTCGACCGAGCAGGCGCCGCCGTCACGCGCAGTGGCGAGACGGCTTGTCCATTCGAGCGCGACGATATCGGTGGGCTTCCATGTCGATTGCATGTCGACATGGACGATCCGGTCACCTGCCGCGAGGCGTTCCTTGGTGCGGCGGTTGATCGCGTCCAAAATGGTCGCGCGGTCGGCATCCGGCGGCAGACCTTCGGGACGCTCCTTCAACGGCATCCCATCGCTAGCCCAAATGATTATAAAGACCGTCGCGATACCATAATCGAGTGCCGAGAGGCGGTTGACCAGGGCCGGAGGGACATTCAAGTTGAGTTCTCGCCGCAGCGGGTATGCGAAGCGCTTTTCCGTCTCTTTCCGCGTGGATGGCAGACACCAGAACCCCCCGCATAGTGTTTCGGCCCGATCGATGATCGCAACGATCTTGATCGACGCAGGCGTGTAGTCGACGCTGTCGTAGAAGCGGCCGAGATCGCCTCGTCCCGCAAATGCCGGACCGACCGCGCGCATGAGAGCTCCATGGCCGAATGGCGCGAGCACCGCGACCAAATTAGCAACAGCGGCGAGCGTCAGCCATCGACGATGTGTCATCATGTGAGCCTTCCGACCAGAGTGACTTGAATGGGAGCCGACGCTGTTCCCCGTGCAGCACGCATCGAGTAAACATGGCGGGGACTGCGACGGTCCAACACCTCGAGTATACCTGCTCCTCCAGGTGATTGGACCCCACACGCGCCGTCACCCGTCGTCGGCACAGCGACAGCGCAGCCCTTCACATCTTCGGGAAGCCGCCCCGCGCCAGTGGTTGTGCGGTCGGCGCCGCCGCATCGGCATTGCCCGGCTTGATCGACGCAACACCCAACTTTCTCAAAGTTTCCGCATCGACGAGTCGCGTCACGATGGGGTGGATGTGAAGGTTGCCGACGGCGCCCCCTTCACTGCTCTTCGGCAAGCCATCCGTGTGGCTCGCCTTCGGCAACACCTGGCGAAAATTCGCGATGACCGCCCCTGTCAGCCGCTGATTGGGCGCGATGACGTCGAGCAGCCAGTTGATGCTGCCGCTGTTCCAATCCTCGGCCTGGAGCCGAACCGGGAACGTGCCGGCGCGGATTTGTTCCCTGATTTTTACGTCGACTGCCTCAGATACGCTTGCCCAGAACGCGATGCCCGACAGCGTGCCGTCGACCGGCGCGCCGTCCTTGGCGGCCGTGGCGATGGCGATGCGGTCGCGCATCAGCGGGTCGAGGACGTGGTGGGCGAGCTCCGAAATTGGAAGATTGCGGTAGCGCGCGGTGGTCATCAGCGCGAGTGACACCTTGCCGAAGGTCTCGTGCAGCTTGGCGCGAAACTCGGAAATCTTGGCGAGCATCGCCGGGTCGATCTGCGGCGATGTGGCGGCGGCATCGGCCGGTGTGGCCGCAACCTGCTGCGGTGGTGGGGCCACCTCAGGGCCCTTCACCGGCGTCTCGCCGCCGAGGAGCTTGATGTCGAGCTTGCCGCTGGCTGCGCCCGAATCCGGGCTGGACCCGGCGGCGCCGTACTTCTTGCGACCGAAAAACACGCTGCACTCTCCTAAAAAACAACCTGACCCAACGTCGTTGAAAATGGCGCGCCGAATGACACGCATGTTTTGCAACCACGCCCACCCTGCAAGACCGGTTTAAAAGTTGTGCGAGGCAAGTCAAGGCGAGGGCTGGTCCGCCCATCGCGTTGCCACCGTGCGCCATTGCAGAGATCGTCCAGCGTGCCACTGGCGTCTAAGCAGAGAACACCGGCCGGCGTGTTTTCGGGGACAAGGAGTTCGCCAAGCTCGAGCCCGCAGAGATCGCCGCCATCGAGCGGCTCTATGCGGAGAGCTTCGGCGCCACCAGATTTGTCTTGTTCCCCTGGGTTCCCTGATCGTCCGTGGGAGTTCCCTGCACCCGCGATAAAATTCCCTGTTCCACCTGCGAAATACCCTGTTCCGTCCGCCGGGAATTTTCAAACTAAGCGGCGGAAATAACGGAGCAATTCTCCGTTCTTGGCCTCGAAATGCCCTCTGAATCCGAAAAAATACCCTGTTCCTGCGCAATTCCGGCCCGAGACCGCCTCGCTCATGACTGCCTCCACCGCCAGCTCCCTCCGTTCCGTCGCGTACCATCCCAACACCTACTGCCCCGTCTCGCCGCTTAAGCTCCCCTAAAACATAGATTTTTCTTGGAGCGCGAGTGATGTATCTATCACCTCGTGTGCCATGAAATGCCCTCAAGGCACACCAATTAGAGTGGGGTAAATTGTGGGGTAATCTCTGGCGCACCCCGCATAATCACTCGGGTTGGATAGAGAACATGGCGAGGGTGCGAGGGTTGAACCGCCTCACGGCTTTGGAGATCAAAGCCGCACAGTCGGCGGGCTGGCATGGCGACGGCGGCGGCCTTTATCTTGAGGTCGATGCCAAGGGCGGCCGCAGGTGGATGCTGCGCCTTGTGGTCGCCGGTCGTCGTCGGGATTTCGGCCTCGGGCCCTTGCACAAGGTTACGCTGCAACAAGCCCGCGCTCGCGCCGCTGAATATCGCTCACTCGCCTATCAGGGGATCGATCCCGTTGCCGAAAAGCGTGCTCGCCGTCCCGCCCCTATAGTGCCGAGCTTCGAGCACGCGGCCACCGAGGTTCATCGCAACCGCATGAAAGGGTGGAGCAACGGCAAGCACGTCGATCAGTGGATCAACACGCTACGCGATCACGCCTTCCCTATACTTGGTCCGCGGGCAGTGAATGAAATCAGCACGCCCGACGTCTTGAAGGTGCTCACCCCGATCTGGATCACCAAGCCTGAAACAGCACGCCGCGTGCGTCAACGCATGAAGACCGTGCTCGAATGGGCGCGGGCCGCAGGACACCGTTCCGGCGAAAACCCCATTGATCTCATCGGCGACGCTCTCCCGATCATGCTGCACGAGCCGGCCGGCGCGATGGGTCAGTCCCGCCATTCGGTGACCCGGCTTCCGTGCCCTGTGGCGAGGACCAGGAGCCGATGCGGTCCGGGCTCGCCTCATTTGAAATGCTTCGACAGCTTCAGCGTCTGCCCCTGGTAGTTGCTGCCCAGATCCCTTCCATAGAGCATGTCGGGCCGTTCGGTGAGGCGCTCATACACCAGGCGGCCGATGATCTGGCCATCTTCCAGCACGAACGGCACCTTGTGGCTGCGCACCTCCAGCACGACGCGGGCGCCCGATCCGCCGGCCGGGGCGTGGCCGAAGCCCGGGTCCATGAAGCCTGCATAGTGCACGCGGAATTCGCCGACCAGCGGGTTGAACGGCATCATCTCGGCCGCATAGGCCGGTGGCACGTGCACGGCCTCCTTGGAGGCCAGAATGTAGAACTGGTCGGGATCGAGGATCAGCCGGCTGCTGCCGCCGGTGCCGCCGTGGATCGGCTCCCAGTAATCAGCAACTGCGCAGGCGCCGGCCACGTCCACGTCGACGAGCCCGGTATGGCGTTTCGCGCGGAACCCGACCAGCTTATTGCCATCGCCGATCAGATCGACCGACAGGGCAATGCCGGTTTCGATGTTCTCGACGCCACCGCGCACGAGCAGCTGATCGGCGTGCAGCGTGCGCAGCGCCTCGTCGGAGATCTGGGCCAGTCCGTTGCGCAGCCGCAGCTGGCTCAGCGTCGAGCCGCGCCGCACCACGATCGGGAAGGTCTGCGGGCAGATCTCCGCATACAGGGGACCCCGGTAGCCGGCCGGGATCTGATCGAACGAGGCAACGCCGTCGGCGATCACGCGCGTGAACACGTCGAGGCGGCCGGTTGAGCTCTTGGGATTGGCCGAGCCCGCGAGCGTTGCCGGCAGTTCCAGGCTTTCGAGCAGCGGGACGATATAGACGCAGCCGGTTTCGAGGACCGCGCCACGCGTCAGATCGAAGGTGTGCAGCAGCAGGCTGTCGAGCTTCGCCTGCACGTCGGTGCCGGGGCCGGGCAGGAAGCTCGCTCGCACCCGATGGGCGATGGCGCCCAGGCGCAGATCGAGGCTCGCCGGCTGCACCTGACGCGGCGCCAGCGGTTCAGCCAGCCGGATTGCGCCCGACAGGGTCAGCGCCCGCAGCGCCTGGGCCGGCAGCACGCCCGGCAGGAGGCGCGGCACCGCAGCCGGTTTCGTCGTGCGCTTGGCGGGTGCTTTGACCATGGAATTTTGCTGTGCCCGGGCTCGAGGTGCGCGTCAAGCGCTTGAACCCGCCGCGGGCTTGGTTTTCAACCGGCTGGCGGCCTTGGTTGAGCCGCCTGTTGCGCTGCAGTGGTCTGTCAATTGATCTTGACGGCTGCCGTGATCATGGCCAGTGCGGCGTCAACCGCTGCCTCGACCGACAAGGTGCTGGTGTCGAGCAACAGCGCGTCGGCCGCCATTTTCATCGGTGCATCGGGGCGGCCGGCATCGCGCTCGTCGCGGCCGCGGATGACGTCCAGGATGCGCTCGTAGCTGACCGCTTCGCCGCGCGCGGCCTGCTCCTCGAACCGCCGCCGGGCGCGGATGGCGAGGTCGGCGGTGACGAACAGCTTCACGTCGGCGTCGGGGCACACCACCGTGCCGATGTCGCGGCCATCGAGCACCGCGCCGGGCGGCAGGTGGGCAAAGTCGCGCTGGAATTCGAGCAGCGCGGCGCGGACGCGGGGAAACTTGGCGACGATCGAGGCCTTGTCGCCGGCGCCCGGCAGCCGCAGCCCGGGATCTGCGAGCGTCGCCGGATTGAGCCGGCCGGCGGCGTTCGCGGCGGCGGCCTCGTCTTCGAGATCATGGCCGGCATTGGCGCAATCGCGTGCGACGGCGCGGTACAGCAGTCCGGTATCGAGGCAGGGATAGCCAAAGTGCAGCGCGATGCGCTTGGCGAGCGTACCCTTGCCGGACGCGGCCGGACCGTCAATGGCGATGATCATGCTGCTGCCCGTACTAGCGCCGGGCGCCGCGCGTCTGATGCCTAGGTTTCCTCATCATCGCGTCTCCTGCCCTGGCAAATCTCGATTCCCGCTACGTCGCATGCGCGGCGTGGTCGCGTCAAACGTGGTTGGTCTTGGCTCCGCGAACGGGCGATGGCGTGGTGATCGGCGGCATCCGGTTCGCGGGCCTCGACCCGAACTTCCCCTTCGTCGAGATCAATGCCAGCTTTGACATCATCGGCAGTGGCGCCCTCGATCGGGTCGCGCGCGAAGCGTTGACATCGTTCGGCGCATTTTCACCGAAGGGCAAGTTGATGTTTGGCCCACCCGACATGGCAAGTGCCAGCGGCAAGCAACAGTGGGCGCACACGCTTGCCGGTGTAATCGAGCCGAGCCGGGCCGGCACGTCGCGTTGCCGGATCCAGGTCGTGGCCGCGCCGCCAAAGCCAGCTACCCGCCCTTGACGGCGCCTGCCGTCAGTCCGGCGATGATCTGGCGCTGGGCGAACACTGTCAGAACCAGTACCGGCAACGTCACCATGATCGCCGCCGCCGCAAGTTGTCCCCAGGCGATCTGATCGAACGATAGCATGTTGTAGACCGCGACCGGCAGCGTGCGGGTTTCGCGGCCGGCCAGCACGACGCCGAACACGAAGTTGTTCCACGAAAAGATCACCGCCAGGATGAAGGCAACCGTGATGCCGGGTTTGGCGATCGGCAGCGCCACGTGGCGGAACACCTGCCAGCGCGAGGCGCCGTCGATGCGGGCGGCTTCCTCGAGTTCCATCGGCGTCGACTCGAAGTAGCCGATCATGATCCAGATCACGATCGGCACGGTGAGCACGAGGTGGATGATGATCTGTGGTGCCAAGGTGCCGAGCAATCCCAGCCACTGGAACAACAGGAACAGCGGGATCAGGAACGACAGGCCGGGCGTCATGCGTGCGATCAGGATGACGACGGCGGCTTTGGTCGCCCGCATGCGCGCAATGCCGTAGCCGGCCGGTACGCCGACGGCGAGCGCGATCAGCGTCGCCAATCCAGTCACGATCAAACTGTTCTTGAAGTAGGTGACAAAGCGATTCGACTCGAGGGCTGCCGCATAGTTGCCCCAGGCGAACTGGTTCGGGATCAGGATCGGCGGATAGGTCGAGTTATCGATCTCGTATTTGACCGACAGCGACACCATCCACAGGAAGAACAGGAAGGCCGGCGACACCGCGACGAACACCGCGAGGGCCAGTCCGATCTTCTGCAGGGGCGAGCGGTACTTCATGGCAGCCACCGTGTGCGAGGGGGGGCGCGCCCCTCGCGCTCCCGCGCCAGGGACCAGTCCCTGGACCCGCTTGCAAGTGGGGATCCAAGGGCCTCAGGTCCTTGGCGGGAGCGCGAGGGCAGCGCCCTCGTAGTTTCGCGACTGCTCATTGCGCGGATACCCCCGCATCGGTCCACTGTGTGCGCTGGCGCAAGTAGAGCGTCGCCATCGACAGCGCGACGATGATGCCGAAGAACACCACCGCGATCGCCGAGCCGTAGCCGATGTCGTAATAGGCGAACGCCGTCTGGTAGAGATAAAGATTGATCGTCTCGGATGCGGTGCCGGGTCCGCCCTGGGTGATGGCGAAAATGATGTCGAAGCTCTTCAAGGCATCGATCAGCCGTATGATGACGGCAATCATCAGGAACGGCAGCATCATCGGCCACGTGATGTAGCGGAACTTCTGCCAGGCGCTGGCGCCATCGATCTCGGCGCTCTCATAGGGCTCGGTTGGAAGGGCAGCTAACCCGCCCAGCACGATCAGCATGACGAGCGGCGTCCATTGCCAGGTCTCGACCAGAACCAGCGACGGGATCACCGTCTTGGCGTCGAACACCCACAGCTGCGGGGGAATGCCGACGAGGCTGAGCAGAAAGTTCAACACGCCGAGTTGCGGGTTGAACATCATGGTCCAGATGACCGCGATGGCAACCGGTGTTGCCATCATCGGTGCGACGAAGATGCCGCGCAGGATGCCGCGCATCGGAAACTCATTGTGGAACACGAGAGCCGCCAGCGTGCCGAAGATCACTGGCAGGATCACCGACAGTCCCGCGTAGATCAGGGTGTACCAAATGGAGTCCAGAAAGCGCGGGTCGCGCGGCAGTCGCAGATAGTTCTCGAGGCCGACGAACGCGTAGGCGCCGCCGAGCTTCCATTCGTGCACGCTCATCCACAGCGTGAAGACCCAGGGAATGAGGATCACCGCCAGCACCACGACCAGCGCTGGCACCACGAACGGCCAGTAGTGCGCGCGGCTGGCGATGGCGGGTGATGCTTGATCAACCACCGTGGGCGCAAGTGCGGACACTGCTTGTTCGCTATCGGCTATTGTCATTGCGCGATAACCAAATTCCCTGTCTGCGGACGACACCAGTTCTTGTGTGTGGGGTGGGTCGCGCGCTGCGTGGCCCAAGCCCTTCGTTTTCGTCTTGGCCGCGGAGGCGGCCATCCACGGCAACGTGCCGCATGTTTGGTGCCAGTGCTAGGGCCGTCCGCGGCGCTCGTTCCCTAACATCACTGCGCAAGTGGAGACTTGTCGTGGAAGACCGCCTGCGCGGACTTGACGAGAAGGGTGGGGTTGCACACGCGGAGCCGCGCGCAACCCCAACTGCAACCTCACCCCTTTTCGCTCTTTTCCAGGATCGGCTTGTACTGTTCAGATGCCTTCTTGAGCTCGGTCGCGGGATCGCCGCCCGACAAGGTCGCAGTCAGCGCCGTACCTATGATGTCACGGAACTCGGTCACCGGCACTACGACGGGCAGGCCAAGCTTCGAGATCTTGGCGCTCTCGATCACGCAGGTGAGCCACTCCTTCGGCATGGTCACGCCGGCCTGCACCTGCGCATTGCCGATCACCGAGTTGCGGAACGGCACGCCGCCGCCGGTCTGCAGCAGGCGGCCGCCCATGGTGCGCGATACCGCCCACTGACAGTAAAGAAACGCGGCTTCCTTCTTGGTCGAGCCCGGCGGAATGCCGATGCCGTCGCCGAACGTGGGCGAGGCGTGCGCTGCTGGACCCTTGGGCAGCACACCATAGCCGATCTTGCCGACCACGCGGCTGCGGGTTGGATCTTCGCCGGCCGGTGCCCAGCCCACGCCATCGAGCCACATCGCCGACTTGCCCTGGAGGAACGACGCCTGGCTCTCCATCCAGTTGTAGCCGGCGACGCCGGGCGGCGCGCACTTGGTCAGCAGGTGCTTGTAGATCTTGGCCGCCTCGATCGCCTCGGGCGTCTCGATGGCGAGGTTGCCCTTGTCGTCGAGGGCATCCTTGCCGAAGCCCAGCAGGAAGCTCATGTAGAGCGGCAGGTTCGCGTTGCGCAGGCCGCGGCCGACGAAGCCGAAGGTGCCCGACGCTGGATCGGTCAGCGCATCGGCGGCCTTGATCAACTCGTCGAAGTTTGTCGGATAGGCGATGTTCTTTTTCGCGAACAACTCCTTGTTCCAGTACAGCATGAAGTAGTCGACCGACCACGGCAGCGACATCAACTCGGGGCCAGACTTGGCGTAGGTAAGTCCTGCCGACGAGTAGTCGCTCTCCTTGTGATCGTCCTCGGCCAGTGCGGCGTTGCCCATGAACGGCGTCACCGAGGCTAGCCACTTGCCGCGCTCGAACAGCCGCTTCTGCACGTGGTACGACAGGTGCATCACGTCGAACGACGGCTTGCCTGAAGTCAGCTCGATCACGATCTTCTGGCGTTGCTGCTGCTCGGGGATGACTTCCGACGACACCTCGATGCCGGTGAGTGCGGTGAATTCCTTCTCGTACTTCTGCAGCAGATCGCCGCGCGGGCCCTTGATCAGATTGGCCTCGAGCTTGGTGCCGGCAAATTTCTTGTAGTCGACGGCAGCCCAGGCGGCGGGGATCGGGATCAGGCCGCTGCCGGCCGCGGCGCCGGTTCCGGCGACGAACGTGCGGCGGGATATGCCGGTTTTCTTGGCCATATGCGCTTCTCCTCAATGGGTTCCCAAAAAACGGGTCTAAGCGCCCGCTGCGACATAGTGTCCGGCAAAGACCGATGAAACACAAGATGGGTGGTGAGCTGCCCGCTTTGGCGTTCAACGGAAAGGGCGAACGGTTGCCGCTATGTGTTCACCAATTTCCATGGCGGCGAGCTTGAGGTCGTAGTTGGTCTGCAGGTTCAGCCAGAATTCCGGCGACGTTGCAAAATAGGCCGCAAGTCGCAACGCGGTGTCGGCCGAAATACCGCGCCGTGCGTGGATGATGTCGTTGATGCGGGCGACCGGCACGCCGATATCGCGTGCAAGTCGGTTCTGACTAATCCTGAGTGGGAGGATGAACTCCTCGTGCAGGATTTCGCCGGGGGGAATAGGGGGAAGTTTGCTCGCCATGGTCTGGTTCGATCCAGTCGGTCTCAATGGTAGTCGACGAATTCCACGTCCTCGGCGCCATCGTGCCACCGGAAGCAGATGCGCCATTGATCATTGATGCGGATGCTGTAGTGGCCCTTCCGATCGCCCTTTAGTGCTTCCAGGCGGTTTCCGGGTGGTACCCTGAGATCGTCGATCCGTGCAGCGGCCGCAAGCATCGCCAGTTTTCTCCTTGCTGCGCGTTCAATCGCATTGAAGCGCCGAACGCTGCGATCGTTCGCAAGAGCCTCGGTGTCTTTGCAGTGGAAGCTCTTGATCATGACGATAGCACGTTGTTCTGAAAAACAGAATGACTGCAAGTGTTGAGAGAAGCTGAGCCCCCCCCCTCAGCTGCCGCGATAGGTCGTGTAGCCCCAGGGGCTGACCAGTAGCGGCACGTGGTAATGGCCGGTCGGCTCGGCAATCGAGAAGCTGACCGTGATGATGTCGTAGAATGCAGGGTCGGCGGTGGCGACGCCGAGCTGGCGAAAATAATCGCCGATGTGGAAGCGCAAGGTGTAGGCGCCGATGCGCAACGGCTGATCGAAGATCAAGGGGCTTTCCGTGCGCCCGTCGTGATTGGTGACGGCGGACAGGATCAGCCCGTCGCCACGGGGGCCGGCCTGATGCAGCTCGAAGCGCACACCGCGCGCCGGCCGGCCGTGCGCCGTGTCGAGAATATGCGTCGACAGGTGGCCGCTGATCTTCGGCAAACCGGGCCCAGTGACCTTGCCGACCAGGCGCAGGCGCGAAATGGCCGCGATCTCGGCAGTGGCGGTCGCGAGCTCGGCAGCTGACTCGTTCAGCAGGCGCTGCTCGAAGCGCGCGATAATCGCGTCACGCGTGTGATGGCGCACGCAGATGATGAAGGGAAAGCCGAAGCGCGCGCGGTAAGCAGCGTTCAACCGGGCGAAGGTTTCCGTGTCGGTGCGCGGCAGCGCCTGCAACCCGAGGCTCGACTGCTCGGCGGTACTGGCAGCCGTCATCTGTCCTTCGCGCGCCTGCAGGCCGGCCAGTTCCGGGTGGGCGCACAGGAACGCCAACTGCTGCGGCTCGGGCACGCTTGCGATTGCAGCCAGCATCGCCTCGTGCAGAGCCGCGACGGTTGCGAACGGACGCGCCCTGGAAGCGGCTTCGGCCACCCACGGGCTGTGTTCGAAGATATCGCCCAGGGCAGCGGTGAATTCGGCGGCCGGCACGGCATTGAGCTGGTCGAGTGTGATCTTGGACATGGTCTTGTTGTCTGTCATGGGGGCACGAACCTCACTCGAATGTCAGGTGCACTTTCATCGCTCTTGATCGGTCGCCGGCCAGTTCGAAGGCTTCGACGGCGCGCTCCATCGGCAGCGTGGCCGTGACGAGCGGCTTCACGTCGATCAATCCCCGGCCCATGAGGTCGACGGCCAGCGCATATTCCTCATGGAATCGGAAGGTGCCGCGCAGCTCGAACTCCTTGGCGACGATAGTGTTGATCGGCAGCGTGACCGTGCCGCCGAGGCCGACCTGCACGATTACGGCGCCGGGCCGCAACACGTCGAACGCCGCAACCAGTGCCGCCCCGGTGCCCGAGGCTTCGAACAGGGTGTCGAAATGGCCCTTGTCGGCTGCGTACGGGACAAGCGCTTGCGGCTCGGTCGCAACGTTGATGGTGCGGTCGGCGCCGAGCCGGCGGGCGATCGCCAGCGGCGCATCGGCGACGTCGGTCACGACGATTTCGGCGGCGCCGGCACGGCGCGCAACCAGCATGCACAGCACGCCGATGGGGCCCGAGCCGGTGACGAGAACACGCCGGCCGAGCAGAGCGCCGGCCTGCCGCCCCGCATGCAGGCACACGGCGAGGGGTTCTGCCATCGCAGCTTCGGCGGCCGTCAGCGTCGGCGCGACGGGATGGCACTGGCCCGCATCCGTCACCAGGATCTCGCGGAATGCGCCTTGCACATGGGGAAACCGCATGGCGCTGCCGTAGAAGCGCATGTCGCGGCAGTGCTGCTGCTGACCGGCTTGGCAATAGCGGCACTGGCGGCAGGGGCGGCTCGGGCTCACCGCCACGCGGGCGCCGACCTTCAGATGTGCGACGGCTGAACCCAGTCGGGTGATCCGGCCCGCCACCTCGTGGCCGAGGATCATCGGCTCCTTGATGCGCACGACGCCGAAGCCGCCGTGCTGGTAATAGTGCAGGTCCGAGCCGCAGATGCCGCCGGTCTCGATGCGGACCTCGACGTCGGTGGGCCCGAGGAGTGCCGTTGGGGCGGCCGCTTCGACCCGCAGATCCTTCGCCGCATGGATGACGATCGCTCGCATGTTTCTTGTTCCTCCCGCCAGCGAGCATAGTTCCATTCGCTGATTGAGCTGTCATGGGAATTTCGCGCGGCCTGCGCTAGGTTTGTCTACCCCAGGGCTGCCGGTGGCGCGTGGGCATGATGAAGCAGCTGCGAGTGGATCACCAGACATGAGTTGGAGCCAGCAGATCTTCGCCTATTGCGAGCGCGGGACCAACCCGGCCTTCTGGGCCGAGCCATTGAACGCTATTTCCAATGGAGCGTTTATCATGGCCGCACTCTTTGCATTTCTATTCTGGCAAAGGGGCCCGCGGCCGGGTGGCAGGCTGGCCGAGTTGGGTCTCATCCTGCTGGTCGTGATTATCGGCATCGGCAGCTTTCTGTTTCACACTTATGCGACGCGCTGGGCGGCCGTGGCGGACATTGCGCCGATCATGCTGTTCATGTTGGCCTACCTGGGCTACGCGATGCGGCGCTATCTGGCGGCCAGCTGGTGGGCGACGGCGGCTACGTTCCTGGCATTCCTGCTGACGGGGGGCGCGGCGAGCGCTATTCGTTGCGGCGGTGGTGCCTGCCTGAACGGATCGCTTGGCTATGCGCCGGCACTGTTGGCGCTGCTGCTGATCGGTGGCACTTTGGCGGTCGCCCGGCATGCGGCGGCGGCCGGGCTGCTGACGGCTGGCTGCGTTTTCGCGCTGTCGCTCGCGTTCCGTTCGCTTGATCAATCCTTGTGTGCGCAGACCCTGATCCAGCCTGGCTGGCGCACGGGTACCCATGCCCTGTGGCATATGCTCAATGCAGTTGTTTTGTATCATTTATTGATAGCGGCGCTGCGCAATGGTGATCAGCTACAACCTAAACAGGGCATTATCTCTGCGTAAACATATATTGCATCATTATGATTTGGCGATTTTTTGTATATTTACTTAATATTGAATGTTGCGGCTTTAAAACCAGCGGCACGCACACCATTTGCGATGTGTCCGTTATTCCAACCTGGAGTGCCAGCCATGGCCGCCTTATTTCCCTCGGGTCTCGAGATTTTCGGATTTGCGCTCGTTGTCATGTCCGCCGCAGCACTGTGGGCAACCGTGAAGGTTGTGCCGCAGGGCTCGAACTGGACGGTTGAAAATTTCGGCCGCTACACGCGCACGCTGCAACCTGGTCTGCATATCCTGATGCCTGTCATGGAGCGGGTCGGTGCCCGTATGAACATGAAGGAACAGGTGATGGATATCCCCTCGCAGGACATCATCACCCGCGACAACGCCATGGTGCGGGTCGATGGCGTTGCCTTCTATCAGGTGCTCAACGCGGCCAAGGCCTCCTACGAGGTCAACGAGCTGGAGCCGTCGATCATCAATTTGACCATGACCAACATCCGTACCGTGATGGGCTCCATGGACCTCGACGAACTGCTGTCGAACCGCGACAAGATCAACACGCGGCTGCTGCAGGTGGTGGATGCGGCGACCGAAGCCTGGGGCATCAAGGTCACGCGCATCGAGATCAAGGACATCGCGCCGCCGCGTGATCTTGTCGACAGCATGGCGCGGCAGATGAAGGCCGAACGCGAGAAGCGCGCGCTGGTACTCGAGTCGGAGGGCATGCGGGCGGCTGCCATCCTCAAAGCGGAGGGCGAGAAGCAGGCTGTTATGCTGTCGGCCGAGGGCCGCAAGGAAGCCGCCTTTCGCGACGCCGAGGCCCGCGAACGTGCGGCCGAAGCCGAGGCCAATGCAACCCGCATGGTGTCGGTCGCGATCTCCGAAGGCAGTGTGCAGGCAATCAACTACTTCGTCGCCAACAACTATGTGAAGGCGCTGGAGGCGCTCGCCAAGTCGCCGAACCAGAAGATCCTCATGATGCCGCTCGATGCGTCGAGCTTGATCGGCTCGTTGGCCGGGATTGCGCAGATCACCGGCGAGGCTTTCGGCAACAACAGTGGCGGCAGTGGAAATGGCGCAGCGCCACCGGTCAAGCGACCAAGCCTGCCGCATGCGTGATGAGAGTGGCGAGTAGGGCAGACAGAAAGTTCAATGCAAACAGCCCGGTGTCAGGGAGACCTGACGCCGGGCTGTTAGATTTTTTCTACTCACTATTCACTACTCACTATTCGCTCGCTTTCATCAATTCGGCTTGGGCGCGAACTGCTCCAGCGAGGGTGGTGGCTTGGTGATGTCGATCAAACCGCCAAGGGGCGGTACGGCCGATGGGGCCGGCACTGTAGGCGCTGGCGTAGCGGCTGGCGCTGACGCCGGTGGCGGAGTCGGGATGCTCGGTGCCGAACCGAGGCCTGGTGGCGGCGCACCAATACTCGGTGGTGCACCCAGGCTCGGTGGCGCGCCAAGGCCCGGAGGAGGAGCCCCCAATCCTGGCGGAGCACCAAGGCCTGGCGGTCCGGCGCCGAACGGCGGCAAGCTGAGGCCGCCTGGAATACCAGGCAGGCCGCCGGGGAACGCTGGCACCTTGATCTCGACCTTGGACGGATCGATTACCGGGGCCTGTGACTTGTAGTGCAGAACCATCTGCGGGAACGCGATTACCAGACCCACCATGATGCACTGGATGACCACGAACGGCACGGCGCCCCAGTAGATCTGGCCGGTGGTGACGGGGTCGGTGAGTTTGCCCGTGACCTTGTCGTTGAACGGCTCCTTCGGGGCGACCGAGCGCAGATAGAACAGCGCGAAACCGAAGGGGGGATGCATGAAGCTCGTCTGCATGTTGACGCCGAGGATGACGCCGAACCAGATCAGATCGATGCCGAGCTTTTCTGCTGCCGGTCCAAGCAGCGGCACCACGATGAACGCCAGCTCGAAGAAGTCGAGGAAGAAGGCGAGCAGGAACACCATGATGTTGACGAACACCAGGAAGCCCACCTGACCGCCCGGCAACGACACCAGCAGGTGCTCGACCCACAGGTGACCGTTCACGCCGTAGAAGGTCAGCGAGAAGATCCGCGCGCCGACCAGGATGAACACGACGAAGGCCGACAGTTTGGCCGTCGCTTCGACTGCCGAGCGCAGCAGCCCGTAGTTGAAGCGGCGCGGGTCGTTGTCCAGGAAGCGCTTGAACATGGCGAGCAGGATCGCCCCCGTTGCGCCCATTGCGCCGCCCTCGGTCGGGGTTGCAACGCCGATGAAGATGGTGCCGAGCACGAGGAAGATGAGGAACAGCGGCGGTACCATCACGAAGGTGACCTGCTGGGCCATCAGCGACAGGAAGCGCAGGCCGGTGAAGCGGGCGAGGATCCAGTTCACGACCGCCGCGACAAACGCCACGACGATGCCGATGCCCATGCACAGGATGACGAATTCGGCGCCCTTGTACTTTGAGCCGGTCATGACGACGACGCCGACGATGGCCGAGACGACGGCCAGCAACAGCAGGGACAGGAGGCCGCGCTCGTCGCCACCTTTGAACAGCGACTGCGGCAGCCGGAACAGGCCGAGGAGCAGCAGCCCCAACGCAATGATCTGGAAGAAAATGAAGATGAAGCTCAAGACGTCGTAAGTGGCGCCCTTGCCGAGCGTCGCGGCATACAAACTGTTGGCGACGAAGTAGACGGCGGCGGCGCAGAGCGGCAACAGCAGCAGGCTGCTGCCGCGCGACAGGAAATCGCGCATGCGCGGTGTCGGCTCCTTGTAGAGCAGCGCATCGGCCGGCAGGCCCGGACCGGACCAGGGGAAGAAGGTGGTCACCAGCCAGATGTAGGACGCGTACAAGCCGGCGAGCACGACGCCCGGGACAAACGCGCCTTCGTACATGTCGCCAACCGACTTGCCGAGCTGGTCGGCGAGCACGATCAGCACAAGCGACGGCGGGATGATCTGCGCGAGCGTGCCGGAGGCTGCGATGACGCCCGAGGCGACGCGCCGGTCATAGCCGTAGCGCAACATGATCGGCAGCGAGATGAGGCCCATCGAGATCACCGAGGCGGCAACCACGCCGGTCGTGGCAGCGAGCAGCGCGCCAACGAAGATCACCGCGTAGGCGAGACCGCCCTTGATGGTGCCAAACAGCTGGCCGATGGTGTCGAGCAGATCTTCCGCCATGCCGGAGCGTTCGAGCACCAGCCCCATCAGCGTAAAGAATGGGATCGCCAGCAGCGTGTCGTTGCTCATCACGCCGTAGATGCGTTCGGGTAGCGATTGCAGCAGCGGCCAGGACAGATTGATCGAGCCCTTCGACAGTGGCGCGAGTTCCACCCCGACGACGAAGAACAGCAGGCCGCATGCACCGAGCGAGAAGGCTACCGGGTATCCCAGCAGCAGGAAAAACACGAGCGCCGCAAACATGATCGGAGCCATGTTCTGCGCGATGAATTCAGCCATAGGGGCACTACTCCAGGCAAATCTAGTCGATCAGAATGGGTTCAGGATTTCATGGCGGCGGCGGCCGCCGCCTTGGCCTTGGCGAGAGCCTCGGCCTCTTCGGCAAGCGCCTTCACAAGTCGCTCGGCCTCGGCTTCGGCCGCCGCATGATGGCCACCGCCCGAAGTCGTATCTGCAAGGCGGCCTTGCATGATCGCGCGCCGCTTGATGAGTTCGGAAATGCCCTGCGCCAGCAACAGGACAAAGGCGATCGGGATCAGCCATTTCGCTGGGTAGACCGGCAGGCCGCCGGCGTTGGTCGACTGCTCGTTCTGCAGCAGCGAGCGCCAGGCAAACGGAATTGCCGTGTAGAGCATCACCAGGCAGATCGGCACGATGAAGAACCAGTGGCCGATGACGTCGATCGCGTCGCGTGCGCGCTTTGGCAGCAGCGCGTTCACGATGTCGATGCGGATATGTTCGTTGGACAGCAAGGTCCACGGCGCGCACAACAGGAACACGGCACCGAACAGGATCCACTGGATCTCAAGCCACGAGTTGGACGAGATATTGAAGGCCTTTCGGACAATGGCATTGGCGGTCGACACCAGAACTGCGAGCAGGATCAGCCAGGCCGCATGGCGGCCGATCCAGGTGGTCGTGTTGTCAATCGTGCGGCTGAGCCCCAGCGGCGCCTTGAAGAACACGAACATCGTCAGCAGCGCGACCAAGATCAGCGCCCAAGACGCCGCTAGCGACGGCAGGCCACCGCCGCCGGTCAGGTTCGTCAATAACCAGGTATGGGCGTTCATACTTCCCCCGGGATAGCTGACCAAGCGCGGTTGACCCGCGGCATTTCTCAATGCGTCCGATGTGACTGCAGCATTATGGCCTTTGCAGGCGTCCTATGCAGTATGTGACGAAGTTTTGGCTCGCAACAGGTGAAAACACTCTTTTTGGTTCACGCCGGCCGCGATCCGCCCCATATGAGGCATCCAGGACACAAACCCGTAGGGTCGGAGCACGTCGGACATGGCTGCTACACAATCGCAAGTTCTCGATGCGCTGCGCCGCGTGAAGGGCCCGGACCTCGACGGCAACATCGTCGACCTCGGTCTCGTTTCCGACGTGCTGATCCGCGACGGTCGTGCCTATTTTTCGATCACGATAGCAGCCGCCCGCGCCGCCGAACTGGAACCGCTGCGCAAGGCGGCCGAAACCGTAGTGGCAGAGGTGGCTGGCATCACCAGCGTCGCTGCCGTGTTGACCGCCCAGTCGGGAGGACCCCGTGGCAGCGCCACTCCCGAAAGCGCGCGTGTGCAGCAGGCGCGCGCCAAGGGCGCCATGGGTGACGGCGCCAAGGCGCCCGCTCCAGCAGCGGTGCCGGCTGCGCGGCGTGGCACGGCGGTGCCAGGCGTGCGCCATCTGATTGCGGTTGCCTCCGGCAAGGGCGGCGTCGGCAAGTCGACGACGGCGGTCAATCTGGCGCTCGGCCTGCAGGCGATCGGATTGAAGACCGGCATCCTCGACGCCGATATCTATGGCCCTTCCCAGCCGAAGCTGCTCGGTGTTTCGGGGCGGCCGCAGATGAGCCCGGCCAAGCGTCTCAAGCCGATGGAAGGCTATGGAATCAAGGTCATGTCGATGGGCTTCCTGGTCGATGAAAGCCAGCCGATCGTGTGGCGCGGCCCGATGGTGGTATCGGCGTTGACGCAGATGCTGCGCGAAGTGGACTGGGGAACCGCCGACGACGAACTCGACGTGCTGGTCATCGACATGCCGCCCGGCACTGGCGACGTGCAGCTTAGCATCGCCCAGAATGTACCCTTGTCGGGGGCGATCATCGTATCAACGCCGCAGGACCTGGCGCTGCTCGACGCCCGCAAGGGGCTCGCCATGTTCCGCCAGGTGCATGTGCCCATTCTCGGTATCATCGAGAACATGAGCTTTTTCCTGTGTCCGAAGTGCGGGGAGCGCTCGGAGATCTTCGGCCACGGCGGCGCCCGCGACGAAGCGGCCCGCCTCGACGTGCCGTTCCTCGGCGGCGTGCCGCTGCACATGGACATCCGCGAAACATCCGACAGCGGGCGGCCGATCACGGCAACAAGCCCGGACAGCCTGCATGCCGGCATCTTTCGTGACCTGGCCGCCAAGGTGTGGGCCGGCATGCACACGGCGGCCGGCCAGCGCATTGAGCCGCCGAAGCTCGATGTATCTCCAACTGGTGACACGCTCGCCGTCACGTTCGACGATGGCGCGACCTACAAGCTGTCGGCCGAGTTGCTGCGGGTCATGAGCCCGTCCGCCGAAGTGCAAGGCCATTCGCCGGATCAGCGCGTCACGGTCGCCAAGAAGCGTAACGTGAAGATCAAGGCATTGGAACCGGTCGGCAACTATGCCGTGCGCATCGTGTTCGACGATGGCCATTCGACCGGGCTCTACGCCTGGAGCTACTTGCGCCTGCTCGGTTTGGAGCGCGACATGCGCTGGGCGCAGTATCTGCGCGAGCTCGAAGCTAAAGGGCTGGGCCGGGGGTGAGGGCGGTTATAGCGCTAGAGCCAAACGGAGGCCTTTGTCGATGTCGCGCATAAAAGTGTCGGGGACGCGACCGATGCAATGCACCAGCTTGCGCTTAGCTATAGGTTGGACTTGAATCGGTAGTGCGATCGACGCTCGCGACAGTCCTGTTGCTGGCGTCGGGATGCGAACATTACCGGGTGCGATCTCGCGGGTAAGATTGCTGGTCAGTGGAACGATCAGCACGGAGTGCCACGCGCTGTCGTTGAAGACATTGTTTGACACAATCACAACCGGCCGACGGTACCCTGGTTCCGAACCGGACGGTATGTCGAACGCTGCCCACCAGATCTCGGAGCGCTTCATTCATCCCACTCCACAGCCCTCAGATTTTCCAGGGCGTGCGCCATCCAGATCTTTTCGTCTTTCAACTCTTCCTCGGACGGCGGATGGTCGGCCAGGTCCTTATTGATCCGCTCGGTCATGGCCGCATCGCGCCGCGCTTTCAGGAAATCCTCCAGCGCGGTCTGCACCAGCTTGCTGCGCGAGAGGCCGAGTTCACGGGCGGCGACCTCGGCCTCTGCAAACAGTTTATCGGGAATTGAGACAGCTGTTTTCATACCCTCAGTGTGACCGCTGGTCATACCGCCGACAACAGCCGCTCACTTCGCCTTTCTCGCCTTGGCTTTGGCGGCTTTCGCAGCTGCTTTGGCGATAGCCTTGTCGGCGACCGTCTGTGCGTAGGCAGGCAGCGCGAACGCGGCGAGGTGACCGGCCGGCGTCCAATACTTCAAGCCTGAGATGCCGCGCTTGGCTGCTCGCTTGGCGAGCTTCTTTGGCGAAACATCGAGCAGGCTCTCATCGTCCGACGCCCAGTTTAGCGCGAATGGCCCACCGAAATAACAGGGCTGCGTGCACAGGTAGGGCGCGCAACGCTTGAACAGCGAGGCAAAGATCTCCGTGGTCCCGGCAAGATGATCCGGCAACAGGAACGGCAGTCCGTTCTGCGTGACCAGGATGCCACCTTCGGTGAGTGCGCGCTTGCAGTCGGCAAAGAAGGCGTGCGTATGCAATACGGCGCTCGGCCCGATCGGCTCCGATGAGTCAACGATGATCGCGTCGAACTTTTCGCGTGTCTCGGCCACGTACTTCAAGCCATCGGCGATGACGATGTCGGCGCGCGAGTCGGAGAAGCAACCATTCGCGATCTCGGGATAATGTTCGAGCGCGGTGTCGACGACGGTGCGGTCGATTTCGCACAGCGTGGCATTCGCCACGGTGTCGTGCTTGAGGACCTCGCGCAGCACGCCGCCGTCGCCGCCGCCGATAACGAGGACCCGCTTTGGCTTGTCGAGCGCCATCAGCGGCACGTGCGCCATCATCTCGTGATAGACGAATTCGTCCGACGTCGTTAGCTGGCACACGCCGTCGAGCATGAGGACGGTGCCCCACGTCTCGTTCTTGAAGATCACCAGATGCTGATGCTCGGTCTTCACTTCGTGCAGGATTTCGTCCGCCTTCAGGCGCACGCGCCAGTGGGGGTGAAAGGTCTCCTCGACCCAGCGATCTTTGCTCATGGCAATCTCCAGCGAACAGGGTGATGAATGTGGGGTGCGGCATCGCACACAAATGAAGAAGCGCGCCGCCGGCTTGCCGGGTGCGCGCTTTTCAGTTCGTCAGGTCACTGGCGGCTTGGCCGCCAGGATCACCCTTAAGCGGCCTTGCGGGCCTTGGTCTTGGCGCCGACCACGCGAACCGGCGCCTGGCGCTCCGAGGCTGCCTTCCAGTTCAACTGGTCGAGCTCCTCGCCGCGCTTATGCTCCTTGACCACGACATCGCGGGCACCGAATGCTTCACGCAGCACGTCGATCGCCAGGTGGGGCTTTGCTTCGCCGCACATGAACACATCGAGTGCGGCATAATCCGCCTCGGGCCAGCTATGGATACTGATGTGGCTTTCGGAAAGAACCGCCACCCCGGACACGCCACCATTGGGCGTGAAGTGGTGAAGGTGAATGTGCAACAACGTTGCGCCTGCGACTTCCACGCAGCGCTTCAACGTACGCTCGATATGCTTGAGGTCATCAAGCCTCCGGGCCCCAAACAGATCGATGATCAGATGGTTTCCGGCAAACCGAACGCCGTCGCGCTCAATGAAAAAGTCCTTCCGGTCTTCGTGCGACGGCACGGAGTCGGTAGCGTGCGCTAGTTGCGCGTTTTCACGATGATCTTCCTCTTGGGCGGTGCTTGAACGAGTCAAGTCCATCCCCAATTGGAAGAGAGTGTCGGCGTAAGCCATGGAACCCTCCCCAACCAGTAGATAGATGTGACCCGCCCGATCCTTACCTTTGGGGTTTTGCGCGAGAAGCCTTGACCTTAAGGGCAGTCGAACGAACGGACGGGGACGCATATGAGGCCAACGCCCCCCCCACGCAAGAAAAAAAAGACCCTATGGGCAACTTTTTTTTCCGCAGCATTCACGTAGCTTTAATATGACGTTTTGATGCGCGGTTGGACGATGCCGGCAAGGCGCCGCCGGTTGGCACTTTGCGGGGAGAATCAATTCGATCAGAGTGCGGATCAGCGCTTGAGAAACTGGTTCAGAAGATTCTTGGCTTTGTTGACCGCGTCGCCATCGCCGTTCTTGAGCTGCTTGCCGATCTGCTTGATCGTGTCGATCGCTGATTCGGGGTTCTTCAAGACGCTGTCGAAGTCGGGCGAGATCGACGGCTTGTCCCAGGTGCCCGCGAGCTTCACCGGGACTTCAAGGCCGCCGGTCGTCGCCTCAGGCGTGCCAACGAGCTTGGGGCGCAGGGTATAGTCGAGCGTGCGATCGTTGAGGTTGGCTACACCCGCGCCGGTCACGCGCACAACCGGGCTGGTGAGGCGCAGGTCCTTGTTGGTCGCAACGCCGTTCAGGATCGTGAAGCTTGCCGCCATTTCGCTGAACTCGGTCCTTTCGGCGACGTTGCGCTCCAGGCCCGGGATGCGCCCTTGAGTGATGCTCTGCAGGATCTTCGGCACATTGTAGCCAACGACCGCACCGTTCGCGAACTGCACGTCGGCGCGGCCCTGCAAGGTGGCGACGATCTGCCTCTCGCTCATGCCCTGTCCGCCGATTGCCAGCGTCGCCTTGGTGCGGCCGGCGACCCAATCGAAGTTCGCCGCATCCTGCAGCAGCGGCAAGGCCGAGGTTCCGTCGACGGAGAAATTGGCGCCGATCGCCGGTTGGGCTGCCGCGCCGTCGATTCGGACGAGCCCGCTGCCGCGTCCCTCATAGAGTTGGATGTCGTCGAAGGTGGCGGTCAGGGCGCGGTCCTTCAAGGCGACGCGCATGTGTGTCTGGCCGACCTTGATGGCGCGGAATATCAACCGGCCAAGGCTGAGCTTCAGATCGGCATCGACGAGGCGGAGCGCCGACAAATCGATCGGCTCGTCGCTCCACCCCGAGCGCTGGGTGAAGCCCTGCACGCGGACCCCGGCCTTGGGCGCGAGATCGCGTAGCAGATCCTCGATCGACTGCGGGGATTTTGCGGTCGGCACAGCCCGCGCCGGTGTCGTCGTGCGGGGGCGTGCGGCAGCGCCTGCTACGGGCGTTGCCGCACCGACGGCTGGCAGGGTCAAATTGTTGAGGTCGAGTTCGGCGATCTGCAGATTACCGCGCACGAACGGGCGCGCGGGGCGTTGCTCGATGGAAATCGTGCCCTGCGCCGACAGCTGGTCGAGCGTGATCGTCGCATCTGACAGTGTGACTGACTGCTCGCTCAGCTTGAGGCGGCCAGTGGCATTGGCTGCGTTGAAGGGGGTGCTGTCGGCCTGGGCGGCGCCGAGCAGGGCCAGCAGCGCCCTCACGGCCGGTGCCTTGAGTGCCAGCGTTCCCTCCGTCTCCGGCGCCCGGCCGAGCGTCACGGTACCCTCGTAATCGAGGTCGATCGGCCGGCCGACGAGTTTCAGCGCCAGCCGTGCCGGGCGGTCCTCGGTCAAGGTCTTAGGCGAGGTGAGGCGCGCGTCGAAGGCGATCGGCTCGCTGCGCCAGACGAGGCTGCCCTTGGCGTCGGCCGGGCTCGAGATGTTGGCCATGGCGAAGCGGCCGTCGATCGCCGTGATCTCTTCGTTCACACCCGTGCGGTCATCATGGTAGCGCACGACGCCGCCTTCAATGCGCACGTCCTGCAGCGAGAGCGCTTCGAGGGCAGCGAGCGGGCCACGCGACGTCGACGCTTCGACGCTATCGGGGCTGGCTGATTGGACGAAATCCTTGAGTTCGCGCGGGATTCCACCTGCTGGCGCGCGCGTCGACCCGGCCTGGGCGTAACGGACGGGCTCGGCTGGAATGAGGCTTGCGAAATCCCAGCTGCGGCGGCCGCGGGCATCGACGTGCAGGTCGATCACGGGCGCTCGCAGGGTCAACCCCTCGACGTTCACCTGGCGCTGCAGCAGCGGCAGCAGCGGCACGCTTGCCTGCAGCGAGCGCATCTTGATGGTCGGGTCGCCGCCCATGCCGGGGGGCGCCGACAGCGACACGTCATTCATGGCGATGGCGAGGCTTGGATAGAACGACAGCCGGGTCGCGCCGGCAATGACCAGATCACGTCCGGTCTTGGCCTTGATGCGGGCTGCGAGCTGGTCGCGCACGAGGCCGGCTGGTGACCATATCATGAGCGCGATGGCAGCAGTGCCGACGAGGCCGATCAGGCCCAAACCAAGCCACAGTAGCAGCCTGGCCACGAGCGATCGCCCCGCGGGCTCCTCGTCCCGGCGGGGATAGTTGGACGCCGTCGCCGGCCGCTGGCCGGGGATCGGGCGGGGTCGCGGTGCCTGACCGGCCGGCGGACGCAACTGTTGCAGCGGACTGCCGGTGCGCTCGGACAGCGGCCGGAAGTTTTCCAGGCTCGGCCGCCGTTGCTGTGGGCTTGGCGGCAGGGGGGGTGGCACGCGGGGTGGATCTCGGTCGGTCATGGCGGTTCGCTGCTTCGCTGGGTCCCAGGAGGCCTTAGCCCGCAATTATGTCACAACCGCGCACGGAGTGGCATGCGGTCAATCGTGAGGACCACGGTGCAAACGGTGGCGTCGGGGCTGCGACGCACTTATGGTCGGGACCGGTTCGGTGGGAGACATGGGGCGGGAACCCAACACATGCAGGCATGGCAAGGGCTTGTGGGCATCGCAGCGATCCCGCTGCTGGCGTATGTCTGTTGCGAAGACCGCGGCGCGCTGCCCGTCAAACGTGCCCTGATGACAGTGCTGGGCGCGTTGGCGATGCAGGCGACCATTGCGCTGATCCTGCTGCGGCTGCCGGCGGCGCGCGTCTTCTTCGAGTTGGTGGGAAGCGCCTTCCTGGCGCTGAGGACGGCGACGGAAGCCGGCATGCAGGTGGTATTTGGTCACCTGGCCGGTGGCCCTGCGCCCTATGACATCAAGAACCCGCAGCACACCTTTCTCCTGGGTTTCCAGGCGTTGCCGCTGATCCTGGTGCTGAGCGCGCTGTCGCGACTGTTGTATCACTGGGGCATCCTGCAAGTCGTGGTGCAGCTGTTCGCGCGCGTTCTGCAGGGCACGTTCGGCATCGGCGGCCCGCTCGGCACGGCGGCCGCCGCCAAGGTGTTCGTCGGCATGGTCGAGGCGCCGCTGCTGATCCGTCCCTACCTGCAGGACATGGGGCGCGGCGCCTTCTTTGCGATCATGGTGGTCGGCATGGCGACCGTCGCCGGCACGGTGATGGCGCTCTATGGCGCCATTCTCGAGCCGGTGCTGCCCGGCGCCGCCGGCCACGTGCTCGCCGCCTCGATCATGAACGTGCCGGGCGCCTTGATGATCGCCCGCCTCGCGGTGCCGCAGGGCTTCGAGGGGGGACCGGCGACCGCTGCCCTCGAACTCGACGATGCGCCGCGCTCCAGCATCGATGCGATTGTCCAAGGCACGGGCGATGGCGTGCGCTTGCTCGCCAACGTGATCGGCCTGCTGGTCGTCATGGTTGCCCTCGTTACCCTGTTCAACGGGATCCTCGGGCTTGCTGGCCACCCCTTCGGCTGGAGCATCACCTTGCAGGGTATTCTGGGCGCGATCGCCGCACCGATCGCCTGGGCGATCGGCGTGCCGTGGAGTGAAGCGGCAGCGGCTGGCAGCCTGCTCGGCGAAAAACTCATCCTTAACGAGTTCATCGCCTATCTCGACATGGCAAGGATGCCGCCAGAGGTGCTGTCAAACCGGTCGCGGTTGATTATGACCTATGCCCTGTGCGGGTTTGCCAACGTGGCGTCGCTCGGCATCATGATCGGCGGCTTGACGGCCATGGCGCCTGGCCGGCGGGACGTGATCATCGAGCTGGCGCCGCGCGCCATGCTGTTTGGCGCGCTGGCCACCTGCCTGTCGGGAGCGATCGTCGGCGTCATTTCGGGAGTTTGACACCACATGCCGGATGGGGGGCAGCAGGGCCATGGGCCGGGCAAGGAGCCGATCGGCCGCCGGCTCGACCGCCAACTGGCGCGGGTCGGCTTGACGCGCACATCGGCGCTGCGCCTTGCACTGGGCTTCGTGATCGGTTTTGCCGGTGCACTCGCTGCGATCTTCGTGCATCTGCCGCTGCCGTGGTTCCTGGGCTCGCTCATCGCCTGCCTCATTGCCTCGGTGGCGCATGCGCCGTTCGACCGACCCAAACAGGTCTCGGGTGCGATGCGCGCGATCCTGGGCGTCGCGGTTGGCACCGCCTTCGCGCCCGACCTCCTCGGCCGGTTCGGCAGCATGACGACGAGCCTGCTGCTGCTGTTCCCGTTCATGGTCGCGATCATTGGCCTCGGCATGCTCTATTTCGGGCGCATCGCGGGCTACGACCAGCCAACCGCATTCTTTTGCGCCGTGCCGGGCGGGCTAACCGACATGGTGACGATGGCGGAGGATGCCGGCGCCAACCCACGCACGGTGACGCTGATCCAGGCGACGCGCATCGTGCTGATCCTGTTCCTGCTGCCATTCTGGCTGCAGTGGGTTGGCGGCAAGACCATCGGCATCTTCGTGCCGGGCGCCGTGCATCTGAACGAACTGCTGCTGGTCGATGCCGTGATCCTGGTGGCGCTGGGCTGGATCGGCTGGGTCATCGCGCGGCGCCTGGGGCTCGCCGGCGCGCCGCTGGTCGGGCCGATGATCCTGAGCGGGATAGCGCACGGGCTGGGCTGGACGCAGGCGAAGATCCCGCAGGAGCTGCTGATCCTCGCCCAGGTCACTCTCGGCATCCTGCTGGGCGCGCAGTTCCGCGGCCTCACCTGGCGGGAGTTCTCCTCGACCATGATGTGGGGCGCGGGCTTCTCGCTCGCCCTCGTCGCCACAACCGGCATCGTGGCGCTCGCCGTTTCCTGGCTCACCGGCTTTGATAGCACGACCGTGCTGCTCGCTTATGCGCCCGGCGGACAGACGGAAATGAACCTGCTCGCCTACATCCTGCATCTCGATGTGGCATTCACCGCCCTGCACCATCTGGTGCGGCTCGCGATCGTCATTTTCGGCGCGCAGATCGTGTTCCGTGCCAATCCGAAGTGGCGTCCCCCGCCGTCGTGACGGAGAACCGGGGTTACTTGGTCAGGATCACGAAGTCGGTGCCCTTGCCGGTCTCGGCGCTGACGCCGTGGTCGGAGATGATCAGCGAGGAGCCGGGAACCAGCAGATCGCCGATGCGCTGGCGCACATCGTCGGGGATTTTGATACGATCGAGCGCGGAAGCTGCGGATTGCTGTGGGTCGATCGATGCGGTGGTGAGCTGCGCGCGGGGCTTTTTCCCCGCTGTCGTCGCCTGAGCGATAGTGCCGCTGGTGGTCACCGCAGACCATGCCATGGCATCCGAACCGCTCTTCTGCTCGAGCGCGGTGTAGACATGCGTGCCGATCGGCGCCGTCGCTTGATCGATGTCGATGGCAACATCGAACAGCGGCTGAAAGCCCTGGCGCGCATAGAGGCGGCCGGTTTCACGGCTAATGAATACCGAGACGGGCTTCATATTGCGGTAGGCATCGCGGGTAAGCGTGACGGCCGCGTCGCGCACGAGGCCCGTCTCGGCGGCTTCCCTTGCGGCCAGATCGGCAACCGCTTGCGTCTCCTCGTGGGCACTCCGCGCACGGTCGGTCTCGGCCAGCAGCTCGATGAGGCGCACTTCGTGGGCAGCCTTGATCTGCTCGGCGCGGACGATGCGCGATTGCGGGCCGCCGCGGGCGATCACCTGCTCCAGTGCATCGACCTTGGCGGCCAGGGCAGACCGGGTCCGCTCCAGCATCAAAACGTGCGCCATCAGCCGCTCGGCGTCCTTGTCAGCGGCCAGCTGCTTCGCCTTGGCAGCTTTTGCCGCCACTTCCAGCGGCTGCGCACGGGCGGCCAGTTGGGCGGCCCATGCGGCCTTCGAAAGCTCGATCGGACGGGCAGCAACCGCCTCGCTGACCGGTGGCAGTCCCGAACCTTGGGGCACCGGATCGACGGCCCCGCCGAACGTCATGGGCGCCGGCAGGATGGCATCGGTTCGCGATCGTTGGTGGGGCTCTTGTGCCATCGCCATGGCGACCGGCGACTCGGCCGAGCGGACTTTGAACAACACCGGATGTTCGATCGCGAGTGGGGCGACCGCGTTCTGCGTGACGACGACGCGGGTGCCAAGCCGCGTCAGTTCGAACAGGCGGGATGACACCGCGTGGGGCAGGCGGATGCAGCCGTGCGAGGCTGGATATCCAGGCAGGTTGCCCGCATGCAGCGCCACGCCCGACCAGGTGATGCGCTGCATATTGGGCATTGGCGCATCGTTATAGAGGTTCGAGAAGTGCTCCCTGTTACGCTCGATGATGGCGAACACGCCCTGTGGCGTCTCGTAGCCGCGCTGGCCCGACGACACGCCGCTCTCCAGCACGCGGCCCCGCTTGTCATAGACCGCAAGCCGCTGATCGCCGATCGACACTACGACGATGAAGGGGCCCTGATCGGCGGTCGCCGGAGCTGTGAATTGTGCCGGTTTCTGGCTTTGCCGCTGGGCGGCGACGGCAGTACTTGGCCCCGACGCTGCGCCCGCCACCACGACGGCACTCAGGCCCAGCCCCATCGACTTGAGCCCAATTGCCTCGAACCAAAATGATCGCGTTGATTTTCCACGCGCAATCGCGCGGTCACCCGCTGCACCAGTCATCGATCGTCCCCTCCACGCAACAGTACGCCCGCATTCCTGCGTACTGCTCTTAATTCATCCACAGTCTAGGTTGGTAGGGATAACGGCGCGTTATCCAGCAATAAACATCATAGTTCGGAGCGCTGTTCTGTCCATAGCGAAGCGCATGCGGCCTGTGGAATTGCAGGAAAGTTCCAGCACATTGGCGCAAGCAGAATTTCACAGGCGATCGCAGCGCCGCTCGCACCGCGCCTTCAGGCGGCGCTGGCTGTCTTCAGCCCGGCGCCCGGGGCTTGCAACAGGCGCAGCAACTGATCGGCCGGCACTGGGCGCGAATAGAGATAGCCCTGCGCCGTCAGGCAACCGATGTCGCCCAGAACCTTGGCATCGCGCTCGGTTTCAACGCCCTCCGCCATGGTCGGTACGCCGAGGCTGCGCCCCAATCCGATGATCGCGTTGATGATCTTGGCGCTTTCGCTGCGCTCATGCAGCGTGCGCACGAACGAGCGGTCGATCTTGATTTTGTCGAACTGCAGTTCGGACAGATAGTACAAACTGGAGTAGCCGGTGCCGAAGTCGTCGAGGGCGATGCCGATGCCGAGGTTCTTCAGCGACTGGATGACGCGTTTGGCGGCCGTGAAGTCGGTGACGAGGGCATTCTCGGTCAGTTCGATTTCCAGCCGGTGGGGAGGAAATCCAGTCTCCGTCAATACCTTCAGGATCTTGGTCGACAGCCATTCGTCCTGGATCTGCTGCGGCGAAATGTTGACGGCAAGCGTCAGTTCGGCCGGCAGGTCGCGGGTGGCGATGCAAGCCTGACGCAGCATCGACATGGTGAGGTTGGCAAGTTCACCGGCGGCCTCTGCAACAGGAATGAAGTCGATCGGCGCCACGATGCCGCGGGTTGGATGCTGCCAGCGGGCCAAGGCCTCGAACCCGCGGATCTGCCGGCTTGCAACGTCAACGATCGGCTGGAAGTAAGGGATGATCTGGCCGCCGGCTATTGCCCCGCGAATTTCCTCTTCCGCAGCCAGGCGCGCGCCGGCATCGATGTCCATGTCGACTGAAAACAAGCGGGCCAATCCGCGGCCGCTCTGCTTGGCACGGTAGAGTGCGAGGTCCGCATGGCGCAGCAACTTGTCTTCACTCGTACCGTCGGCTGGATAACTGGCGATCCCGATGCTGGCACCGACCTGCACCATCTGCCCATCCACCACGATCGGCCGATTGAGACTTTCGATCAACTTCATGCCTTGGGCGAGCTTGACGTCCGGGCTGCCCCAGCAGGTCGAGATGACCACGAATTCATCGCCGCCGTAGCGCGCACAGATTTCACCGGGCGCGAGGAATGCGGCGATGCGCTGGGCCACGATTTTCAGAACGTGGTCGCCGCTGATGTGGCCGTAGCGATCGTTGATCGGTTTGAACCGGTCGAGATCGACCATCATCACGATGAATTGGCGATGGTCGCGTTCGGCGTCGCCGATCGCGGTGCGCAGCTGGTCGCGCAGGGCCAGCCGGTTCGGCAGGTTGGTGAGGAAGTCGCTCATGGCGAGGTGGCGCGTGCGCGCTTCCCCATCCCGATAGGCGGCATCGGTCTGGGAGATGCTGCGTTCCAGGCGGCGCCACAGTGACAGCATGGCGGTCAGGGCCGCGGCAAACCCAAGCGCGAGCAGGATGATCGACTGCCACGTCAGGCGCTGCAGGTCACTCGCGACAGCGCCGATGGTGCCGGCAACGAACCGCTGCGTGCCGTCGGCCAGCACCTGCTTGTGATAATCATAAAGTTCGCTGTCGAGCACGCCGCGCGCGACTGAAGTCGAGCCGGCGCTGGCGTGCACAAACGACTGGCGCTCCAATTCGACCAGCCTGTCATTCGAGACCTTCGTCTCGAGTTCGAACCGTTTCGAAACGGCATCGGGGGCAATTTTGGCCGCACGTTCGATGGCCTCGTCGATCAGCGGAATGTTGGCTTCATAGCGTTTGATCCAGCGTTGTTCGCCGGTCGCGGCCACCATGTGCGCCGACATGGTCAGCCGTTCGTCGGCCAAGGCAATGGTGTCGGCGGCGCGGTGGGCGTCAACCAGGCGTTCGTGGGCAGTTTGTTGTGCCGCCTGGAAGTACATCCGCTCGGCCACGAACAAACCGAGGAACGCAGCAGCGCCCAGCAGCGCACTGCGTGCCGATTCAGTCGGCGTGGTCGTAGTGCCAGTCGTCCCCGGGGGATGCTGCATGGGCCGCGAGAGCTCTTTCGGGTCGGGTCGGGCAGTTCGGGTATGTGCATGAGGCGCGGAGCGACCCCGGGACGCCAAGGTGCAGCCCGCTCGGGCGCAGCCTAGTGTTCCGTCACTGACTCTGGATTCCCATGGCTTGGCAAATCAGGCAAGCTGTGGCCATGAAAACAGCGATCACAGTTACGGCGGAAGACCGGGCGCGGCTCGAGCGAGCGATTGCGGATCGCAACACGCCGGCCAAGGTCGTGTGGCGGGCGCGGATCGTGCTCGGCACGGCCGACGGCGAA
>JAKFWF010000021.1 GCA_021730785.1 Hyphomicrobiaceae bacterium | reverse complement strand
CCGACGGTATCCTCGCCTGGTTCGACAGCCGCATTGCCAACGGCCTCATCGAGGGCATCAACTCCCTCGTCCAGGCCGCCAAGGCCAAGGCCCGCGGCTACCGCACGCTCCGCAACCTCACCGCCATCACCTATCTCGTCGCCGGCAAACTCGACCTCAAGCGACCCACTTGAAACAGCGGGGAGCCCGTTATCATCGTCGAAAAGCCCACCGTTGAACCACTCGATCCGCCGGAAATCCAGCTTGCCATTAGGCTTCGCCATTGCGGCGAACAACTTTTGGGCGTTGTCGACGAAGCTGCCGGGGTCGTCGACGCTCGCTTCCAGCATACGCTTGAACAGCTTGTCCGGCAGAAGGTCCACGTCTTCCGCGAACATGCAGAAAACCATCCGATTAACGAAGTGTGCGACCTTGTCGGCTGGGTGGCCGCGTTCACGCAGGTTCTGCGCCAACGTGACGAACTCCTTGGCCACGTCGGCGGTGAGGTCCGCTCGCTTCTTGCCGGGCTTCAGGTCTTCGACAGCTGTCTCGGAAAACGCCTTCTTGAGCGCGGCACGGCGCCGGCCATCGATCAAATCGTCGAACGTGAAAACTTGCTTCTCCTGAACCATGTTGGTCCAGGCCGTATGAATCTCGATCTTCTCCATGTCGGAGACGATCAGCAGCGGCGGGTTGTCGAGAGCACCCTGGTACAGCTTGAGCTGCTTCAGCGCAGCCCCAAGGTCTTTGCCTTTGCCTTTGCCTTTGCCTTTGCCTTTGTACTCCCAGGCGAAGCAGCCGCGTTTCCACACGTCCGCCCATCCGTCGCCGCCTCCGGTCTTCATGGCGCCCTTCTCGAAGGCGTACCACTCGCCAGTTGGATCGGCCTCCGCTGGCGTTTTCTCGCCAAGCATGCGGCACAGGTCGATGAAATGCTCCTGTGCGCCCGCGCGCTCCTTGAGCACGCTATCGCTCCACTTGGACGTGAATTCCTGCGGTGTCAAAAGTGGCGAATCCCTTCGTCAATCCCTGCCCGCTTGTACCCGAGTCATCGGCGCTGGCACAATCGACGTGCGGCCCGCCTTGGAGCGCTTCGCCTCAGTTCATAAATACCGCAAGTGGGTTCGACGCGTCCCATCTGGGACGACTGCCAGCCTATATGGCTTGTCTAGGCGCAGCCGCCAGCCACGCCTTGAAACATCGTCAGAACCGGAAAGTCTGAAGCAACACGTCGACGGAAGCGCCGACAGCGGCCGACAATAATTTTCACCAACCCCAACGCCGCTGTTTGCTATGCGTTCGCTAGGCAAGGTTCGTTAGCTTGAGGTTCTCGTGTAAGTGCTTGATTATATTGGTGGAGCCGAGGGGAATCGAACCCCTGACCTCTGCAGTGCGATTGCAGCGCTCTCCCATCTGAGCTACGGCCCCGTCCGAGGGACAGGCAGTTTTTGGAGCCGGCTGTTCGGCTTGTCAAGTTCACGATCTGCCTCGCCAGGGCGCACCTTCTCGTCGCCGTTTCGGCGGCGATCGGGCACGCAGCCGACGCGAGCCCGGTGACCGGCTCGGACACTGCAATCGGCGTCGCGCCGGCAGTCCCTGCACGGCACGCGCGTGTGGACGAGCCGCACGTGGGCCGGTTCCCCCAAAACGCCTGAGCTAATGGGGCAATGCTGTGCTCGATCATCCGGCGTTGGCACTTTGATGCCAGCCTCTCGTCCCCGCAGGCTCGAGACCTCAGGCCCAGGGGCGGGCGGTAGCAGCCTTCGCTTCGAATGCGGCGATGCTCTTGTCCTTCTCCATCGTCAGCCCGATGTCATCGAGCCCCTCGAGCAGGCAGTGCTTGCGGTGCGCATCGATGTCGAACTTGATCACGCCGCCATCGGGGCCGCGAATCTCCTGGGCGGCAAGATCCACGCTCAACGTCGCATTGGCGCCGCGGTTGGCATCATCCATCAGTTTTTCGAGCTGCTCCGGCGTCACTTTGATCGGCAGAATGCCGTTCTTGAAGCAGTTGTTGTAGAAGATGTCGGCGAAGCTCGTCGAGATCACGCAGCGGATGCCGAAATCGAGGAGTGCCCACGGCGCATGCTCGCGGCTCGACCCGCAGCCGAAGTTTTCCCCAGCCACCAGGATCTGCGCCCGGCGGTAGGCCGGCTTATTGAGGACGAAGTCTGGTTTCTCGTTGCCGGCCTCATCGTAGCGGATCTCGGCAAACAGCGCCTTGCCGAGCCCCGTGCGCTTGATCGTCTTCAAGTAGTTTTTCGGGATGATCTTGTCGGTGTCGATGTTGATCATCGGCAGGGGCGCGGCGACGCTCGTGATCTTGTCGAACTTCTGCATCGGATCCTCGAATGGGGGCGGCTGTGTGTGGTCGGGCGCCAACTCATGCCGGCAGCAGCACGCCCGGTCAAGTGCGCTCCGACAGCTTGCCGGCGATCAGCGCACGATCGGATCGGCGTAGCACTTGCGCATGGCATCACAGCGGTTCACGCCCGAGAAATGCATGCTGTCACCCTTGGCCGGCGATATAAAGCGGCAGACTTCATCGAGACCCTCGGTGCTCAACCAGCCCTCGCGCCGGCCGCGCTGCACGGCGAAGCAGTCGGCCGTTTCTTCATCGGGACCGCGGAACTGGTGCCCGCACTCGTGCGAAAATATCCACATCTTCACCGGCAGCGACACCTTGGCCATCAGTTTCGGATTGAGGATCAGGAAGCCTGGGTAGGCGGCGCCGAAATCGTCCAACTGGCCATCAAGTACGGTCGGCCGCTGTCCACAGCTCAGCGCCCGCTTATTGTCGAACGTGAGCTTGCCCGGCGGGATCAATTTCGCGTCGCCGCCCACGTGCGCCAGATACTCCTCGGCCGTGGGCGGGCCTTCGGCACGGGCTCGGCCATCAACTCCGCCGAATGCTGACAACGCGACGCCGCATGCGGCCAACGCGAGCCACGCGAAAACGGCATGCGCTTGCCGCTGGAGCCCAACTGAACGACGCTTGATCACCGGCACCGCATCTCCGTACACCCGGCCTAATCATCGCGCGATCGCTTGATGATTGCAACTGCCACTCCAGCAAAATCCCCGGGCGATTGGCAGTGGTCACGCGCTCGTGTGCCCTGGTTCAGCCTGTGACCGATCCTTCAATCTCTTCCATATCCGCATCGGTGAAGCCGAAATGATGGCCGATTTCGTGCACCAATACATGGGTGACGATCTCGCCCAGCGTTTCGTCGCCGTCGGCCCAGTAATCGAGAATGGCGCGGCGGTAGAGGAACACCATGTCGGGCTCGCGCGTGACGTCGGACACGCTCTTCTTGTCAAGACTGACGCCTTGATAGAGGCCCATCAGATCGAACGGGCTTTCGATGCCGAGTTCATCAAGAGTTTCGTCGATGGCGAAGTCCTCGACGCGAATGATGAGGTCACCGCACATCTTGCGGAAGGCACCGGGCAGGCGATCCCATGCCGCCGCCGCCATCAGCTCGAACTCGGCGAGACTGGGTGCGTGCTTGTCCTGCCATTTGCTGCGTTCGGTCATGGGGTGCTCGTGCGGTCGGGCCAGTCGAATCCAGAGCGCACACATAGGCCCACAATAGCGCGAACACCAGGGGCGGACACGCGCGCCGCGCAGCGACTGCCGATGCGGGGCGCTCCTATCGGCAACCTTCGGCGCCAAACCAGGCGCACCGGGACGGCTACGCCGTCACAGCCGAAACCAGCGAGCCTGGATCATCGCAGGCCACGCTATGCGACCCGCACGGCGAATTTCGGAACCGCCCAGAAGTCAAATCCGCCCTCGTTGAACGGCACCGTCACCGGCTGCTGCCGGCCGCTCAAGTCCGTGGTGCGGGTTTCGATGACATGCTCGCCCGGCGCCGGCGCCCAGTCGAATTCGAAGCGTCGCCAGCTGTAGTGGTTGAGCGGCGGATCGATCAGTTTCACCGCCTGCCAGGCGCTGCCGTCGATTCTTACTTCGACCTTCTTGACCCCATGCTGCGGCGCCCAGGCATAGCCGCGCATGGTTTGCGCTGCGGCACGCAGCATTGGCTTTTCGCCGGCCTGCAGCGGATAGTTGTGCGGCAGCTTCGGCTGTCGCTCGAGCACGAGCGGCACCGTCAGCAACGACCGCGGCGGCGACCAGGTGACGGCCTGTCCACGCACCTGGTCGGGCTTCACGAACCGGAATTCATCGCCCTGCTTTGGCACCGGCGGCGGATAGTCCGGCCCAATCATAACGTGCGCGGTGCTGTTCAAGCGTACCCAGAAGTCGTGGCTCGCGATCTTGATTTCCGTCAGCCACTTGGTCGAAGCCGCCCCGCACCAGCCCGGCACGATCGCCCGTACCGGCGCACCATGGTCGGCGGGCAGATCCACCCCATTCATACGGAAAGCCAGGCCGACCGAGTCGCCCCGCAGCTTGAGCATCTCGATCGGCACCGGCCGCCCCGTGTCCGACGCCTGGCCCGGCTCCCGGCCATCGATGCCCGACCAGAACAGCGCCGCCTTGGCGTTCTTCTTGAGGCCGACGAAGCCCAGGATATGGCTCATGGGCACGTATTCCCATTCGGCCTGGGCGACACCGCCGAGGCCCCAGCCCGTCCCGCCGACCTTGGCGGGCTGCGCCACCATGTGTTGCTGTTCCCAGAACAGGCTGCGGCCATTGCCGGCGCATTCCATGGTGCTCATGATGGTACGCGACGGCATCTTCAGGAGATCTTCGTAGGAGATACTGAGTTCCCGCTCCACGGCATCGCCATGAATTTTCAAGCTCCAAAACCGGGGATCGACACGCGGGTCACGCGCCGCCCGCGGCGTTGGATATTCATTGCGGATGAAAAAGTCCTCGATCGGCGTCACCAGGGTTCGGTAGCGCCAGTATTGGCCACCCTGGTTGGTCGCGTTGAGGTTCTGCAGCCGCCGGATGTCCTTGACGAAATTCTCCTGGTTCTTGGCGCCGGGCTCGGCGGCAGCCGTCGATTTGCCCGCAGGTGTTGCCGACGCATCCACTTTGGACTGGGCCGTGACACCGCTCGGCACTGTCGCCGTTGCAAGCAACGCCGACGCACCCCAAAGTAACTGGCGTCGATCACTGACAATTGAATTTTGACAAAGCTTCGCCGTCGACGCGCGAGCGCGTCGATTATTGCATTTTTCGGTCATTACTGGACCCCCACGTACTGCTGCTTTATCGCATTACCTTAATACGGAAAAAATCTCACAGCTTGCATTTTACATCAACTAAAAAATTAACCATTTCATGCTTCGCGTTGCTTAAATTGAGTAGTTTCCACACCGGCAGACTGTTCAAAATCAAACGCCGGTGAGGCAGAAATTGGCGTTACTTCAAAGTGCTAATATGCAGTTGCGCGGAGCAACGGGATTGCCGTGCGCAAAGTAAAAATTTTTTACTCCGTATATGGATTGTCCGTATTAATATCTTACGCTGGCCCAAACCCTGCCGACTTCCGGTCGCGCGTGGAAGTCGGCAGAGCGGGCAGGGACAATTTTGGTGCGTCGTAAGCGGATCAGTCCCCGTCGAGCGGGCGGGCCGAGTCGACCGTCAGCAGGGGCACGCCGCTGCGGATCGGGTAGGCGAGGTTGGCTCGCTTGCTGACCAATTCATGGCGCGTGGTGTCCAGCACCAGGGGTCCCTTGGTGACGGGACAAACCAGGAACTCGATGAGTCGGCGATCCGTCTTGCCGGAACTCTCGTTCGCAGGTTCAGCCGGGTCGCCGCCGCCGCTCGCTCCATCACTGGCGGATGTTGACATCGCAATCTCCCACCATTCGCGGCACGGCCGCTTACTGCATCGTGGAGCCGGCACCACCGTCGCCGGCCGCCATTTCCATTTCCGCGAGCGCCACCAGGACTTCGGCCCGCGTCTTGAGGTCGGCCGCTTCTAGCAACGCCTGCTTCTCTTCGGCGCCATAGGGACTGATGATCGACAAGGAGTTCACCAGGTGCTCGCTCGGCGCATTGCCGATTGCCTTCCAGTCGGCGCGGAACTGGTGCGTATCGAGATAGCGCTTCAGCACGCGGAGCAGCTGTTCACGGTCGACATCGTCCTCGCCCGCCCCATGCTTGAAGTCGCCGGCGTGGGCCGAGTAGTCGACGGCGCACAGCCGATAGGGCTTGAGGGTCTCCACTTCGCGCGCCACACTGAAGCGGCAGATGCCGGTCAGTGTGATCACGATGCGGCCATCGTCGAGTTCCTGGAAGGCGGTGACGCGGCCGGCGCAGCCGACCCGGCGCAACCCCGTGACCTTGCTCGACGGGCTTTCCTCGTCGCCCGCCGCCCGCTCCGGCTGGATGATGCCGATAATGCGCGCGCCTGCAATCACATCCTCGATCATGGCGAGGTAGCGCAGCTCGAACAGATTGAGCGGCAAAGTCGCCCGCGGCAGCAGGATGACGCCGCGCAGGGGGAACACCGGGATTTGCCCTGGCAAGTCGGATGGGCGTCGGTAGCGATCGAGTGGGACCAAATGGCATCTCCCGGCGAAATCGATGCTCAAGAAAACAGCAGGGACGAGAGGCGGCGTCGGCCATCGATCGTGGCTGCGTCCTTCGGCCCCCAGGCCTCGAACAGCTGGACGAGTTGCTTGCGCGCGGCCTGCTCGTCCCAATTGCGATCGCGGCGGAAGCTTTCGAGCAGATGGTCGACGGCAGCCGCGTGCTGGCCGCGTGCGGCAAGCGCCGCCGCGAGATCGATGCGTGCCTTATGGTCGGTCGGGTTGGCCGCGACCTTGGCTTCCAGTTCAGCCGTATCGCCGGCACCTTCTGCCTTGCGGGCTAGCTCGATTGCCGCCAACACCGCCACGACGGGCGCCGCCTTGCGCTTGTCCGGCGGCACCAGGCCGATCGTCTGTTCGGCACGCGCAATATCGCCGGTCTTCAGGTAGCAGCGGGCGAGACCAGCCAGAGCGCCGGGCTCCTCGCGGTTTTCCTCTAGTATCGAGGCGTAGATCTCGGCCGCACCCTGCAGATCGCCGGTGCCGTAGGCCTCGTCACCTGCCGCCAGTGCTGCCGCCAGATCGCCGGCCGCATCGTCACCGACCAGCCGATCGATGAACGCTTTGATCGCGCTCTCCGGTTGCACCCCCATGAAGCCGTCGATGGGGCGCCCCTCTCGGAACGCCATGACGGTCGGCAGTTTCTGCACGCCGAGCTGACCGGGAATGGTCGGATGCTGGTCGATGTTCATCTTCACCAGTCGCACCTTGCCGCCATAGCCGCGCACGACTTTTTCGATGACGGGCGTCAGCTGCTTGCAGGGGCCGCACCAGTCAGCCCAGAAGTCGACCAGCACCGGAACCTGCCGCGATGCCTCGATCACATCCTTCATGAAGGCAGCTGTGGTCGTGTCCTTGATCAGTTCGCCGCCAGCCGTTGCCCCTGCTGCCGGTGTGATATCGCGCATGACTATCCAGTGCTCCTCAGTGGCTGTGCTGGCGGCCCGATGGCCGAGCGTGCAGCTGCGCCGCCCCGCTCGACCTCGGTTCGCATGGTGTCGTTCGAAGCAACGTTAGCCCACAAGTCGGCGGAGCGCGACAGCAACCTTGCGCATATCTGCCGCTTCAGGTGGCCGGCAGGTGCTCGATCCGCGGCGCATGGTCGGTCGCACGAAGAAAGCGCACGAGATCATCGCGCTTGATCGACGTCGTCGCCGTGTTGACCAGCGGATGGCAGTTGATGATGTCAGATGCCATCAAAGTTGCATCAACCACCACGGTAACACGCCCCGCGCGATCATTGAGGGCGCTGAACGCGGTGACAGAGCCAGGCGTCACACCCAGGACCTCCAGCAGCAGCTCGGCCTTGCCGAAGCTGAGCCGCGCGCAGCCAAGCACCTTGTGCAGCGCTTTCATGTCGATGCGGGCGTGGGCTTCGGCGACCACCAGGAACAAGCGATCCTTGGCGTCCTTCAGAAACAGGTTCTTCGTGTGTGCGCCGTCGATCTCGCGGTGCAGGCGATCGCTTTCCTCAACCGTGAACACGGCCGCATGCTCGACGGTGCGCGTCACGATGCCGAGTTGATCGAGGTGGGCGAACAGCTCGGCGCGGGTGGCAGGTGCGGGCGGCGCAGTCATGGCAATCCCCGTTCGATGCCCGAACACTGCCGAGCCGGACTGCCGTTAGCACACCAGCATCGTCCGCGCATGCGCTTTGGCCTTCGGCTTGCGCGCGCCGGTGCACTCGGTTCATAAGGCTCGCCACGTATCGCGCCAGCAGGCGCAGCTAAGGATCCGTCTTCCCATGGTACTTCCTGCCCATGCTTATTCCGGCCGCGTGTTTTCCGGCATGCAGCCCTCCGGCAACCTCACCCTCGGCAACTATCTGGGAGCCATGGTGAACTGGGTGCGCATGCAGGACGACTACGAGTGCATCTACTGCGTGGTCGACATGCACGCGATCACGATGTGGCAGGACCCGGCAACCCTGAAGGCATCGACCAGGGAGGTGGCGGCCGCCTACATCGCCTGCGGCATCGACCCGACCAAGAGCATCCTGTTCAACCAGTCCCAAGTGGCCGAGCACGCCCAGTTGGGCTGGATCTTCAACTGCGTCGCCCGCCTCGGCTGGCTCGACCGCATGACCCAGTTCAAGGACAAGGCCGGCAAGGAGAAGGAGCGCGCGTCCGTCGGGCTTTACGACTACCCTGTACTGATGGCGGCCGACATCTTGCTGTACCGCGCGACGCACGTGCCCGTGGGCGACGACCAGAAGCAGCATCTGGAACTGGCCCGCGATATCGCGGCCAAATTCAACAACGATTTCAAAGCCGAGATTGCAGCTGCCGGGCACAGCAGTGGCATTTTCTTCCCCCAGCCGGAGCCGGTCATCACCGGGCCTGCCACGCGCGTCATGAGTTTGCGCGATGGCACCAAGAAGATGTCGAAGTCGGACGCCTCCGACATGTCGCGCATCAATCTCACTGATGATGCCGACACGATCGCCACCAAGATCAGGAAGGCGAAGACTGACCCTGAAGCCTTGCCGAGCGAAGTCGCGGGCCTCAGTACCCGCCCGGAGGCCGACAATCTGGTCGGCATTTTTGCGGCACTCTCGGGCAAGACCAAGGATGCGGTGCTGTCCGAATTCGGCGGGGCGACGTTTTCGACCTTCAAGCCGGCGCTCGCTGATCTGTGCGTCGCCAAGCTGGCGCCCATTGGCGACGCCATGCGCCGCCTCGTCGCCGATCCAGCCGAAATGGACCGCATTCTGGCGAACGGCGCGGAGCGCGCGCGTCGGCTGGCAACACCGATCTATCGCGAGACCAAGGACATCGTCGGTTTCGTCGGCGGTTGAGCACAATGTTCAGCCGGCGAGACGCACTGTCTTGGCGCGCGGACCGCGGGCGGTTCCCCCGTTGCCGGAACCACGAACACATGCCAACGTCGACACATGCCGACGATGAACAAACGAATGGTCTATGCGCCCGGCCACCAGCGCAAGTATCTGGTGGTCGTCGATGAAAGCCCCGAGGCCGAGGCCGCCCTGTATTTCGCGGCAATCCGCATTCGCCGCTCCGCCGGCACCATTGCCCTGCTGTATGTGATCGAGCCCCAGGACTACCAGCACTGGGTCGGCGTGCGGCAGGTGCATCTGGAGGAGGAGACCAACAAGGCGAAGGCCCTGTTCCGCCTTTTCCGGCGCAAGCTCGGCCTCGCCGGCTTCGACGATTGCGTCAAGGACGAGGTGATCCGCGAGGGCAAGACCGCGGAAGAGATCGTCAAGCTGATCGAGGATGATCAGGACATCGGCATCTTGATCCTCGGCGCATCGGCCGACAGCAAGGGTCCAGGCCCACTGGTGTCCATGCTGGCGACCGGCAAGACCGCCGGCACGTTCCCGGTGCCGATCACCATCGTGCCCGGCAACCTGACGCTCGAGGATTTGAATGGACTGGCGTGAAGGGGTGCGCGGAGTGGCGCATGTTCCTCACACGCCTGCCAGCCCTCACCCGATCAACCATCGCCGAAGATGCTGCCTCTGCGGCCGAGGTTGCGGAACAACGACTTGATGATGCCGTCGTCGTTGGTGTTTGCGGATGGCGTCGTGCGGCTGATGGTGTCGAACACCTTGCCGTCCTTGATGCCGTAGTTCGCGACCCGTTCCACCGCACCGACCTTGTTGAAGTACACCGCCACCACTTGCCGGTCCGTCTCCTTCGGCGCGAGGAACGCGGTCTCCTTCTTGGTCGAAGACATGTAGTAGAAGGCGTTGCCGGCCCCCACGCTCGACGTGGTGGTCGGCGTGCCGAGCGACAGCTTGACCTGCTCGGCGCTCATGCCTGGCTGGATCTGCTGCAGGTCATTGTCCTGGAACAGATGGCCGTGGCGCGTGACGGTCGAGGAACACCCGGCGACGCCGATAATGAGGCCTGCCGCCGCCACACTGGCGGCAACCCGGCGGGTTCTGCTGGAAGGCGAAACTGGTTTCGCGCTCATCGTGATCATGCTCTCGCTATCGAATCGCTTTCAGGCCGCGCCCCTTGACCTAGGATCGTCATGGTAGCATTTGCAACGCCGACGCTGCACTCTTTCCGCAACTAAACCATTCCGCAACTTAGCCTGCCATCCGCAGCCCGCCAACCACCGAGGTCTCCCCAGTGCTGTCTTGGCTCAGATCGCAGTCAGCCCCAGGCCAGACCGCAGCAGGGCTTTATGGCTCGATCGTGACGCATGCGCGCGAAACGTCGTTTTATCTGGCGGGTGGTGTCCCCGATACCATGGAGGGACGGTTCGGCCTGATCGGCGTTCATATGTTCCTCGCCCTCGAGCGCATCCGCCTCGAAGGCGACCGTGGGCAGGAGGTGGCGCGCGCCCTGCTGGAGGCGTTCATGACCGACATGGACGACAACATGCGCGAAATCGGCATCGGTGATACGGTGGTGCCGCGCCGGGTCAAGAAGGCAGCCGCCGCCCTGCAGGAGCACCTCGCCGCCTATCGGGGAGCGGTTGCGGCGCCCGACGACAGGGCCTTGACGGACTTGCTCGCGCGCTATGTTTACGTTGCTGGCGATAGCGGCCAGCCGGCGCGCCTTGCAGCCTTCATGCGTCGGGCCGCGCCCCATCTCAACGCCCAGACGTGGGAGGCTCTGACCGCCGGCACCCTGTCGTTCCCCCCTTTCGCGTGAGTGCCAAACATGCCCATCGAGACCGACTGGACGATCGCTGTGACCGAAGTGCCCCAGAACGGCGTCAGTTTCACGCGCACGGCCACCGCGTCGGAACGTGCAGCCGTCGCCAAGGCGCTCGACCTGCTCGATTGCACCGCGCTCGGCTGCAAGCTGCGGGTCAAACCGCTGCGCCAGGGCCGTTACCAGGTCAAAGGGCAGCTCACCGCATCCGTGGTGCAAGCGTGCGTGGTGTCGCTGGAGCCGGTCGAAAACCAGATCGCCGAGGCGATCGACGTCGAGTTCCGGCCGAAGGACGAGATCGGCGCGGCGCCCGCCAAGGACGATGACGCATGGCTCGATCCGGAAGCCCCGGATGGTGCCGAGGCGATCGAGCAGGGCCACATCGGCATCGGCCGGCTGGTCTACGAGTGCCTCGCCAGCGGGCTCGATCCGTACCCCCGCAAAGCTGGAGCAATGCTGGGCTGGGCCGAGTCGGAAGCGGCCAAGGCGGCCGTGCACCCGTTCGCGGCTCTCGCCAAGCTGAAAAAGAAAGAGTGATGCGACAACAGGCCTGGACGAGCCCAGTCTGGAACAGCAGCCGCACTGTCATCGGCATAAGTCATCGATTGATGTAGCATCGGCTGCTACTCTGGGTTTAATGCAACGGCATCACTGTTTGCTGGTTCCTGAACCGGTCTGACCGCGACCCATGAACGGCACGACATGACGAGACGCCACGTGAACGCTGCCCACTCCCTGCTCCCGCACGGCATGATGATCGTAGGATGAAGTCGATGGCAGCTGCATGCAAGATCGCCCTTGATGCCATGGGTGGCGACCACGGCCCGGAGATCGTCGTGCCGGGCGCCGCCCTCTCGCTGGTGCGCCATCCCGAACTGTCGTTCCAGCTGTTCGGCGACCAGGCCCGGATCAACCCGGTTCTGGCCAGACACGCGGGCCTCGCTGCCCGATCCGAAGTGATCCACACCGACCTCGCAATCCAGATGACCGACAAGCCGAGCCAGGCCATGCGCCGGGGCAAGGGCTCCAGCATGTGGCTCGCACTCGAAGCGGTGCGCGATGGCCGGTGCGACGTCGCCGTGTCGGCCGGCAACACCGGCGCCCTGATGGTGCTCGCCAAGCTCGTTCTGCGACCGATGAACGGCATCGAGCGGCCGGCAATCGCAGCGCTCTGGCCAACGATCAAGAGCGAGTGCATCGTGCTCGATGTCGGTGCCAACATCGGCGCGGACGCACGCCAGTTGTGCCACTTCGCGATGATGGGCGCGGCCATGGCGCGGGCGCTGTTTCATGTCGAGAACCCGAGCGTCGGCCTGCTCAACGTCGGCGTCGAGGAAATCAAGGGCGCCGAGGAAGTGCGTCAGGCTCACAGCTGGCTGAAGGATACCCCCGGCCTGCCGATCGACTATCGTGGCTTCGTCGAGGGCGACCAGATCGGCCAGGGCATCGTCGACGTGGTGGTGGTGGAGGGCTTTGCCGGCAACATCGCACTGAAGACCGCGGAGGGCACGGCCAAGCAGATCAGCCATTATCTGAAGGCGGCGATGACCCGTTCGTTGATGTCGAAACTGGGCGCCATGCTCGCCCGCGGCGGTTTCAAAGTTCTGAAACAGAAGATGGACCCACGCCGCGCCAATGGCGGGACGTTCCTCGGGCTGAACGGCATCGCGATCAAGAGCCACGGCGGCGCCGATGCGCTTGGCTTTGCGAGCGCGATCGATCTCGGCTACGACATGGCCGGGGCTGGCATCGTCACTCGCTTGACCGCCGACCTCGCAGCATTCCAAGGCAAACTCACCGCGATAGCAACGGAATGACCTGGTGCCGGCACCTTAACTTGAGCGGACGCCACTGGGGGGTGGTGCACCGCAAACAGAAATCCTAAGCCTAAGAGGGGTTACTTTGGCTGTCATTCGATCCGTGATCCGTGGCGTCGGGGCGCATCTGCCGAAGCGCATCATGACCAACGACGACCTCGCCAAGCTGGTCGACACGACCGACGATTGGATCACCGAGCGCACCGGCATCAAGTCGCGCCATATCGCAGCCGACGGCGAGTTGACCTCTGATCTTGGCATCGCCGCCGCCCGTCAGGCTCTGGTGCGCGCCGGCATCGATCCGGTCGAGATCGATCTGGTGATCTGCGCGACCGCCACGCCCGACCGCACGTTCCCGGCAACGGCCGTCAAGATCCAGGCGGCGCTCGGCGTGACGAAAGGTGCCGCGTTCGACGTGCAGGCCGTGTGCTCGGGCTTCATCTATGCCCTCACCACAGCGGAAGCGCTGCTGCGGACCGGCCAGTTCCACCGCGCGCTCGTGATCGGAGCTGAAACCTTCTCACGCATTCTCGACTGGACCGACCGCGGCACCTGCGTGCTGTTCGGCGACGGGGCCGGCGCAGTCGTGCTCGAAGCGCAGCCGCAGACCGGCGGGCGGGAGGATCGCGGCATTCTCGCCACCCGCATCCGCTCGGACGGGCGCTACGAAGATCTGCTCTATGTCGATGGCGGCCCCGGCTCGACCAAAACGGTCGGCCACTTGCGCATGAACGGCCGAGAAGTGTTTCGCCATGCCGTGCAGAAGATTTCCGGCGTGATCGAGGAGACCTTGGTTCTGTCGGGCTATGCCGCATCCGAGATCGACCTGTTCGTGCCGCACCAGGCGAATGCGCGCATTCTGGAGGGCATCGCGCGCAAGCTCGGCGTCGATCGCGACAAGATCATGATGACCTTGAAACGGCATGGCAATACATCGGCCGCCTCGATCCCGCTCGCCCTCAACCAGGCCTTCGAAGAACACCGCGTGAAGGAAGGCAATCTCGTGTTGATGGAAGCCATGGGCGGTGGCTTCACCTGGGGGGCGGTCCTCGCGCGGTGGTAAAAAACTGCCCGCAGCTTGCGCTTCCGCAATCGCCAGTGAATGTCACGAAAAGTTCAATGGCGCTCAATCGATCCACCAGTGACTCATGACGGATGCGTGATGTCAATTTGCCAACGGCGACGGGCACCTTGCTCCTGGCGATGTGTTTTGCCCTGATCGCTATTCTGCCCGCCAGCGGTCAGACGATCGGACCGGCCGAGCAGGCACGTCTCGCCGATGGCGAAGTGCTGATTTCCGTGGAACCGGACGCCCAGCCTTCGGTCGCCCGCATCGTTGCCGCCATCGAAATTGCGGCCGCACCTTCGCGCGTGTGGGCGACCATGCTCGACTGTGCACGTGCTCCCAAATTCATAGGCGGTCTCGTCAGCTGCCGGATCCTGCAACGCGATCCGAAGGGCCTATGGGACGTGCGCGAACATAGGGTGTCCTGGATAGCGCTATTCCCGGCAGTGCGCAGCGTGTTCCGGTCGGCCTACGTGATCGACCAATCGATTTCGTTCCAGCGCGTGGAGGGAGATATCGACATTCTGGAAGGCGACTGGACGCTCGAGGCACTGCGAGGAGGGGCTGCGACCCGCCTGCGCTATGCTGCGCGTGTCGGCAAGGAAACCGTCGTTCCGGGCTTCATGATCCGCGCCGCGATCAGCAATGATGTACCAAAGACCCTGCGCAGCCTGCGCGAGGAGGTCTTGCGTGGCACCAGATGACGGCGAGGGGAACGGGTACGGCATTGCGATCGTCATTCCGACCCTGAATGAAGCGCGTGCGATCAGACAGTGCCTGGCCGCGCTCGCACCATTGTCGCCGGCCGAAGTGGTGGTGAGCGACGGCGGCAGCGGGGATGAGACCTGTGCCATCGCAACAGCTTTCGACCGCGTTCGCGTGATTGCAGCACCACTTGGCCGCGGCTCCCAGCTCAAGGCCGGAGTGGCCGTGACCACGGCGCCGATCATCATCCTGCTGCATGCCGATACCATATTGCCGGCCGATGCGCATCCCCACATCCGGGCAGCCCTTGCCGATGCCAGCGTTTCAGGAGGCTGTTTCCGTCTCCGCTTCGACAATGAACGCTGGAGCCTGGCGTTCTGGTCCTGGTTTACCCGTTTCGAAACCGAGTTGACGTCGTTCGGCGACCAGGCTTTCTTCATGCGGCGCAGCGCACTGGCAGACGCGGGCGGCCTCGCGGACTGGCCGCTGCTGGAGGATGTCGACCTGCGCAGACGGCTGAAGCGCGTTGGTCGGTTCGTCAAAGTACGGGCCTCGGTCACCACCTCGGCCCGCCGCTTTGAGCGCGTCGGCGTCCTGCGCTGCCAACTGCGCAACGCATTCATCCTAGCGGCTTGGCAAGCGGGCGTTTCACCGCCGCGGCTGGCGCGGATCTACCGGGCGACCCAGACCGCGACGGGGCGCCCCAGCAACGCTACAAATCCTCTCTAGATTTCAGCTGCTTGGAGCGTAACACTCGTTGACCGGTGCGGCGTGTGTCAGTTACCATCCGCCGAATGATGCGGGGCGTTTGGAGGCTTGGGTGAGCCATGGGCGGAAAAACTTTGACGCGTGCCGATCTGGCCGAAGCGGTGGTCGAACAGATCGGATTGCCACGCAATGAATCGCAGGAACTGGTCGAACTCGTGCTGGCCGAGATATCGAACGCGCTGGCCGATGGCGAGCAGGTGAAGTTGTCGTCGTTCGGCTCGTTCGGCATCCGCGCCAAGGGGCAGCGCATCGGCCGCAATCCCAAGACCGGTCAGGAAGTGCCCATCACGCCGCGGCGTGTTCTCGTGTTCCGACCGAGCAACATCATGAAGGGCCGGATCAACGCCGGGCTGTCGCGGCGCAAGGCGGCCGAGTAGCACTCGAGCCGGCATCGCCAGGCGCGCGAAGCACCTGTCGCAGGGCGTCTGTAGAGCGTCATCCACAGGCCATCGCGGTGCCACAAGCGTCATGGTTAAAGTACACCTACGAATCCGGTAGCGTCGCTCCTGCATACTATGTGCGGGGCAACGACATGATTGAAGCATGCAGATGACCAAGGCACTCGACGCATTCCGGACGATCAGCGAGGTCGCAGATGAACTCGACGTGCAAAAGCACGTCCTGCGCTTCTGGGAAAACAAGTTCCCGCAGGTCCGTCCGATGAAGCGCGGCGGCGGCCGGCGCTATTACCGCCCCGATGATCTCGACTTGCTGCGCGGCATCCGCTTCTTGCTGCATCGTGAGGGCTACACGATCAAGGGCGTGCAGAAGCTGCTGCGCGAACAGGGCCTCGAATTCGTAAAATCCTGCTGGCAAGGTGGCCGTGTCCATGAGTCCACCAGCGCAGCGAAAGTGCCCGGCAAGCCGGCACAGGTTGGACGCAAGCCGCGCACGCCGCCGCTGCTGCCGCTGGCTGGCAAGGAACCTATTGCCGCTGGTCAGGTGGTCACCGCGCCGAGCGCATTCAACGCACGCGAGCATCTGGCGCGACTGAAAGCACTGCTGGTCGACCTCGAGGATTGCCGCCGTATTCTGCGCGGCGAGCCCGTTGGCAGTAGTGCATCCAAACGCACCGCGAAATGACCAGCATCGCGGCAGGCGCCATTGAACTGTGGCTCCTCGATCGAGATGCCGCCGCGGCGACGCTGGGAGAAATCGAAGGCGCCAAGCCGCGCCTCGCGCACGACGAGATTGGTCGGGCCGGCGCCATGACGGACCCGCAGCAGGCAATCGCCTGGCGTGCTGGCCGGACGGCCCTGCGGCTCTTGCTCGAACGTCGTTGTGATCTTGATCTGATGCGACAGCCGTTCGGCGCGGACCCGAGCGGGCGGCCGCGCATTCCCATGCCATCACCGATCGATTTCAGTCTTTCCGACAGCGGCGCTTTTTTGCTGATCGGCCTCGCGAACGGCCTCGACATCGGCGTCGACATCGAGGTGCGGCGACCGGCGGGCGTGCGCATGCCGCCCGCGTTGCTCGCTCGCCTGCTGGCGAGCGCGGCGGCACTTGGCGCCTGTCCGCCGGCAACGCCGTTACAAGCCTGGACCAGGATCGAGGCATTCGCCAAGGCGCGACGGCAGTCCCTGGCAGCAGCGCTCGCCGAACTCGGCATCCGGGGGGGCGGCGCAGACGCGCTGTCGGCAGACGATTTGTACCACCGCGCGCAGGACTTGCAGTCGGCAACCGGCATCGCCGTAGTCGACCTCGACTTCGCAGCCAGCCTCACCGGGGCCTGCGCGTGCACCCGTCGTGCCACGCTGGCGTGCACCCAAATATTGCGTGTCCAGCCTCTTGACGCCGCGATGTTGCGCCAACTCGCCTGACGAATGTCTGCCCATCGCGGCACGATCGCCGCCGGCACGCTCCAACCCGCTCCCTCACCTTCATATGCAGCCCCTTGCGCTACCTGCCCGTCATTAGCGTCAGCGCGATGGGCCGGCGTGACGTCGGTCGCAATTGATGTTCGCGTTGCGCGCCACGTTGAGACAGTCGGACGGGGCTTTGATGGCATCGGACTCACCCAGGGCGCGCCATTTCGCCCGCAAGGCCGGCGCGGTTGACTTGGTTCGCAGGGCCGGCGGCGGCAGCCGTCGATGACCAGGCCGCGACGCCCCCGCAAATACCGTCTTGCAAAAGTCGTGACCTGAAGGAGGTCAAGACTTTTACGTGCCGAGCGCTCGTGGCCTACGGCTCTTGGCCGCTCGACCAGCGGATAAGGCAAAGAGGCAGATGTTCCGCTGGCCGGTATATGGTCACGATCTGCTGTGCTTTTTGTTGTAGATGCGGCGGCATTGTACGTTCTGCGCCTGGTTGATCCGTGCGCGCTCGCGATTGTTGACGCCCCTGTGCGCCTTAGCCTTCGTTACCAGGTTCTGCACCCGGGCCTAGCCCTGCTCAAGCTTGAACGTCTCGCGCGGGGTCAGCTGAACCGAGCCTACGCCCTGTGAACGCGCTGCTCCTGGTTGGCCTGGCGGCCGTCGATGCCAGGCGTGCTCGTTTGTCCCGTGGCAAAGGTGGTTGAGAAGGCAAGTACGGCGTAGGCGAGTGTTGGCCGGATCATTCGAAGTTCTTTCGATTGAACGTACAGTGGAATTGCGCGCCGTAATTGTGCGTTTTCTACCTTGACGCGTATTTTTACTCCCTGCAGTAGGCCGACTGCTGCCAGTGCTGCACCACATTCGAGGAACGGTGCTTGCGCCCACGACCGGTCACGAAGGTTATCCACAGCATACACTGCGGGTGACACGCCCCTGGTGATGGGGGGCCAGGAGGGGTGACGGCGCCTGCCGTGCCGCACATCCAGGCGAGAGGCTAGCCGCCGCAAACCGCCCGCCAACGGGCATTTTGGCACCCAGGTGCAACTTCAAAGCGGGAGTAGAAGAACACTTTGTGGTTAATTGAACGACAATCAGTCATTGACACGAATTGTGTCGCATTTCCGCATTCAGTTCACAATCGAACGATGCGTTCTCATTTTTTCGCATTTTAAAGCCAAATATCGCATGTTTCGACGTGCAAACAGCAGTGGAGCCGCTGCCAGCAGAGTTGCAGAAAATGACAATCGTTCACAATCTAGAGCAAGTTGCACATATTATTGTTTAACATATATATTTCAGAGCATTTATGAGGTCTCACACAAACCGCACCTGAGGCATCGAAGGCCGGTGCCGCCACCCCTTTCGGTGCTTTTCAGGCGCAGATGGATTGCATCAAGGGCGGCCACTCGTTCGGATGGTGCCGCTAAATCTTTAATCCACTCCAGTCTTCACTTTGGCATTTTATCGCTTTATTTCAATGAATTAGTTGTTAAAAAGAAACTCGACTCCTAATATTGATTGACGTTCACTGATTGCGCTGAGTCATATGCGATTTTCTCCTGCCGGCGGCTCTATTTTGGTGCCCCAGTTTGGCCACAATCTGAACCCACTTCGGCACTTGCGAAGGTTAACGCCATGGGTGATGCGGATCACGTCTAGCGTGTTGGTGTAAACCTAAGCGACCGTTCTGGAAGCGTGATGCGGATGCAACCGGGACTGAGTACGTAGCGTTGAGGGCAGCATGTTTGTGAAACGACAAGTCACGGATCCGCTTGCGGATTCGGACGGGGGCGATGATTGGCGGCGCCAACTCATCGAGCGCCTGGCCGACATCCAGGTTGCGCTGTGGGCCACCGAGCAGGATGGCGACGGACAGCATCCCGGAGCGGCTGACGGGTACACGGATGCGGTCGAAACGCATGCCCCATTTATGCCACAAATCGATCCCCACCTGATCGCGGCACCCGAGTCAGTATTCTTCGGTCTTGATGGCAACGGCGGGCATGCCGTGCCACACACAGTTGCAGATTTGCCACAATCTACACTCCAGATTGCGCCCGATACGGCCCAAGGTTACGCCGCCTGGGACAACCTGGATGAAAAGCGCCACCTTCTCAGCCTGGCTCGCACAATTTCGCATGAGCCGCAGGGTTCGCGTAGCAGTTTCGCCGTCCTCAGCATTCTGGGCCTGGCCACGGTCGGGCTGCTCGGCATTGCCGGGATGAGCCTGCTGTCCGGCACGACGCTCGCAGACGTGACCGACAGCATCAAGTCGACGCGCAGTGGGGTCCAGAACGGTCACTCCGGCACCGACCAGCCTCGATCGCGTCCACTGCCCGCCGGGGCTGCACGCTTTGCTTCGCTGCACAGCATGGAGTCGATCGTCCTGCCGCCGGCGCGCAATGCGGCGGCCGAAAACCTGGCTGGCCTTCTGGCAGGCGATGCGCCGCCAAAGCCACGCGACAACAGCATCATAACGTTCCGCGATGGTCAGCCTGACGTCGCCACGCTGATGCCACGACTCAGCATGGAGATCATGGCCAACGGTGAAGCGACCCTTCCCTTCACCCTGGCCACCGCTGGCACCGCGTCCAGCGACACCTTGGTGCTGGTTGCTGGCCTGCCAGGCGGCGTCGCGCCAATCGTGGGGGCCAGCTCCGTAGCTGGACTATGGAGCTTCAAGCTCGCCGATCTCGGCGAGCAACGGCTGGTTTTCCCTGCCGACGCCCAGGGGCGGTTCATAGTCAAGCTCGCAATCCTGCAGCCGAATGGCGAAATACTCTCGCAGACGGCTGCCGAGATTGAGATCAAGCAGCCGGCCGTCGCGCGCGCCGCCACCCCGGCGCGCGTCACACAGGAACCAACGCGGGACGCTGTCGAGAAGGCTGCTCAGAAGGCGCGTGCCCAGGAGGCGGCCCGACGCCGTGCTGCGGAAGTCACCCAGCAAGAGGCTGAAGAAGAAGAGAACGCCGCGGCTGCACAACGCAAGCCAAGCACCGCCAAATCGAAACTCGACACTCAGCCTGAACGCCGCATGGCGCTGGGTGCCAGCAAGTCCGTCAATCCACCGCTTGCGCCGAAGCCAGCGGCCATCGAGCCGCCGAATCAACGGGCAAAGCCACCCGAGCCGCGACCGGCCAGATCGACCGGGACGCCTTCGGACCAACCATCCTGGTCGCCCTTCAAGGACCAGTAACGAAAGTTGAACACAGGACGCCTCTCCGACGCACTCGCCGCCGCAGCCATGCACCCGCCGACAAACAACGGCTGCGGTAATTCACCCCTCAATCTGGCAACGGACACCTTGCCCCCGCTGCGGAGCACCCATGACAAACCTGAAAAACCTATTCCGTGACATCGCAGACTTCGAACCGGCCAAGGCAAGCATCGCCAAGCCGGCGCTGGCGACCGCACCAGTCGCCGCGCTGCCGGAGAGGCCGAAGGCTGCTGCCCTCACGGCACATACATTTGTTGAGTTGCAGCAGCCGGCACCTGTGAGCCCGCGGGCAGTGACCCTGCCGTTCGAAGACACTGCGGCGGTGCGCCTCGACGCGCCGTCGGCGCAGTTCACACCGCCTCAGGTTGCGGGCGCCGCGTTCGCCGCGCTGATGGCCGATGTCGAAGAACAGTCGCGCCGCCAGCGGGCGCACGCCGTATCCGCGAGCGAAGAAGCAAACATTGCACCCGACCACCTGCCAGCCCTGCCGGTCGAGGCTGTCGCCTCCAACGTACCGATCGCAGGGACAGCTGCACCCAGCCTCGGCAAAGGCAAGTCGAAGGGGGGCAAGCTCGCCAAGGCGGCGACGGCTGCAAAATCGAAGCGTCACCCGCGCCCAGTGCTCGCCCGCACGTCGACCATTGCGACCTGCGCGTCGATTGTTGCAGCAGCCGCCCTGTTCTCGTTCTTCGATTTTTCAAACCACGCTTCGGCACGTCTGACGACGATCAACGGTCCGGGCGAACGGCCGACGGGTCTGTGGTCCTTGGGCCAGGGGCTGGCCGACACCACCAGCAGCGACGTGCGCCTCCAGGGGCCTCTCCACCGTTGGGGCACGGCGACCTCAAATCTGGGTCAGATCCTGTCGCCGCCCACTCCTGCCGCAGGCGAGACACCTGTGAAAGTCGAACGCCTGGCGCCGCCCGAAGCCAAGCAGACACGAACGGCTCCGGTATCGCCGCAGCGTCCTGCCCCCCTCAATGAGAACCAGCCCGCCAAACCGGTCGGCTCGAAAATTGTTCGGCTGGACCCGCAGGCAGACGCACTGTCGCCCGGCCAGCGCACCGCGTCGGACGCGGCAGGGGCCGCGCACGCTGCAATCACCGGCGAGCTGGCAGCGGCCGATCTGGCAGGCCCGCGACGCACAGCTGCGAAGCAGCGTCAGATTGCGACGGCTGCACCGACAGCGCGCCCCGACAACGCGTTCAGCGCCGGCACCGTTACTGTCACGGCCGCACCGGTCCTGGTGAAACGACCGATCGAGCGCAGCCTGGCTGCTGCACCGACGCCCGAAACGGGCGCAAACACTGCGACACCATCGGTCGTTGCCGCGCAACCTTTTGCGCTGGGTGCAGCGCCTGCCTCGCACCCATTGCCGGCCGCACCGACGGTAATTCCGATCACTCCGGTCGCAGCACCCCAGCGGGAACCGGGCTACATCTATGTGCTCGGCATTCGCATTCGGCACGCGCAGCCCGATTGGGCACCGACCGTACTGGCCGGACGAAACTGAGAAGACATGCGGTCCAGCACGCGGGCCGCACGCGGCGGCAACGCTGTTGATCGTACTTTGCATGCGCCCGGAAAGGCAAGCCGTCATGGAACGTCGCAAACTCATCGAGAACCCCTATCGTCCCGGCGCCGGGCATCTGCCGCCGTTCCTCGCCGGACGGCTCGATGAGCAGCGCTTCTTCAAGCGCATGCTGCATCAGCAGCCGGTCACCGAGAACGTGCTGATCACCGGCTTGCGCGGCGTCGGCAAGACAGTGCTGCTTCGCCACATGCGGCACATGGCCGAGCACAACGACTGGCTGTGGGTTGGTAATGATCTGTCGGAATCGGCGGCCCTGACCGAGGAACGCTTGGCGCTGCGCATCCTGACCGACCTCGCTGCCGCCATCGCCAAGAAGCTCAGCGAGCCCATGACCGAAGGGGCCGAGCCGACGTCGAGCCTGAAGCACCGTCTCGATCGCATGCAGCAGACCGAAGGCGACGCGCTGGCCTACGATGCCTTGAAGGCGCAATACGAGCAGGCGCCCGGACTGCCGAGCGACCGCCTGAAGGCCGTCCTCACGCGTGTCACGTCGTTCGTGCAGAAGGCGCGGCTCGGTGGCATCGTGCTCGCCTACGACGAGGCGCAGTGCCTGTCGGACCGCGCTGATCACAACGAATTCCCGATGTCGATGCTGATCGAGTCGGTGGCGGCCATGCAGCGCGGCGAGGGGTTCTCCCCCTGCCTGCTCATTCTATCGGGCCTGCCCCACGTGTTCGACGCCCTGACCGCGACCCGCACCTACACCGAGCGCATGTTCCGCGTCATGACGCTTGATCGCCTGAGCCGCGAAGACACCTGGGCCGCCCTCACCACACCGCTGGCAGCACTGATGCCACCGCTGCACGCCTCGGACAGCCTGTTGAACAAGGTATGTGAACTGACCGGCGGCTACCCCTACCTGATCCAGTTCTTCGGCAGCGAACTCGTCGAGCAGCTGCTGGAGAACGGCGGCACGCTCGCCACCGACCAGTTCCCCTCGCCGAGCACGCTCGATCGTCTCGATGCCGGCCTGTTCGCGGCACGCTGGAATCGCACGTCCGACCGGCAGCGCGAGTTCCTGTCGCTGATCGCCAGCAGGCAAAATGCCCGCTCGGCCGACTTCTCGGCCGGTGACATTCTCGAGCAGCCGGGCGCCAGCGCCGAATTCGGTGGTCCGGTCGCCAACCAGATGCTGCTGGCGCTTGCCGAACGCGGCCTGATCTATCGCACCCGGCACGGCCGCTACGCGTTCACCGTGCCGATGTCGGAACTCATGATCCAGCGCCGCATGAGCCGCGAGCAGGATGTCGAGGCGAGCTGGCAGTCACCGCCACCACAAATGGCGCGCAAAGCCGAACCGCCGGCAAAGCCCAAAAAAAAGCGCTGGTTCAGCTGAACCGCGCTCCAGCCGGCCTGCCCAGCACACTGCCGAGTGCACCGCGGCGCCGGCGCACATCACCGCCGCGATGACATTCGGCCACTCCGACCTGCCAGGCGGGAGTGGCCGAGCATCCCTCAAGGGAATGCTGTCGTGCGGTCACTAACGGTGATTGTAGAGCCACCGGCGATACCAGGACACCTGCCCGTCGGTGCGTTCTTCACGAATGTGCCGCGATGCGTTCTGCTGCGCCTCATGGATTGCGCGGTACTCGCGCTTCGAGACGTGGCCGTCGGCCTTCGCACGGTTCTCGAGATCCTGGATGGCCCGCTGCTCGGCCTGCAGATCGCGATATTCGCGGCGAGTCAGCTCGCCACTATAGCGGCCCTGTTCGATGCGCGCCCGCTCGCGCGCCTGCTCTTCATCGATGCGCTTTTCGCCGTAGGCCAAAGCCCCGCCGGCACTCGCAGCCAGCGTCAATCCGGCAATCGTTACGGCAGTGATGGTTCGCTGTGTGGACGTTGCGCTCGTCATGACACGTTTCCTGTTTCTGGTTTTTGATAATGTGGTCAGGCATTGAAAGTGTTATGACCATGCCAGAGGCGCATTGAACCATGCCTGAACGATGAATTTAGCGACCGTTCATGCGGTCACGTTCGCGGGTTGGGCGCCAAATCGGTCGGCCTGAGCCGGTCACACGGCACCTGAGGGAGCGGCTTTCGACCCATGGCAAGACTGAGCAAAGCCGATGCACTCGCCCACGTGCACCGCATCCTCGACAAGGTGCCGCTGATCGACGGCCACAACGACCTGCCCTACACGATCCGCCGGCACAGCAATTGCGACGTGCGCGCCTTCGATCTCAACCGCGCACACCAAGGCTATGACACCGACATCGCTCGGCTGAAGAAGGGCCGGCTCACCGCGCAGTGGTGGGCAGCTTTCGTGCCGACCCAGGTGGCAAAGCCAGGTCTCGTCACGCTGGAGCAGATCGATGTCGCCCTCGAAATCGCCCGCGCGCACCCCGACGTGTTCCTGCCGGCGACCCGTGCGAGCGACGTCGCCCGTGCCAAGCGCGCGGGGCTGATCGCCTCCTTCGTCACCGTCGAGAGCGGGGTTGGTCTCGAAAACAGCCTCGCGCCGCTGCGGGTATGGTACGCGGCCGGTGTGCGCCTGATGACGCTCTGCCACAACGAAACGCTCGACTGGGTCGACAGCTCGACCGATGTGGCGCGCCACGGCGGCATCACCGGATTCGGCCGCGACGTGGTGCTGGAGATGAACCGTCTCGGCCTGATCGTCGATTGCGCCCACACCTCGCACGCAGCCCAGCATGCGGTTCTCGACGTGTCCCGCGCGCCCGTACTGCTCAGCCACATGAATGCGTTCACGCTCTGCAATCATCCGCGCAATGTGCCCGACAGCGTCCTCGACCGCCTGAAGACCAACGGCGGCATGGCCATGGTCACGTTCGTGCCGGCGTTCATTTCGCAAGCCTTACGCGACTGGCAGCGCCCGCTCACCGATCCGCACGGCAAGGCGCCGCCCGACGCCGACCGCGCCGGCTGGAACGAGCGGCAGGCGGCCAAGGTGGGGCCGGCACCGCGTGCGACGCTCGAACAGCTGTGCGACCACATCGACTACATGGTGCAGCGGGCCGGCATCGACCACATCGGCATCGGCTCGGACTTCTTCGGCGGCGCGGTGCCGGACGGCCTCGAAGACGTGTCGAAGTTCCCCGATCTGCTGGCCGAACTCGTGCGCCGTGGCTGGAGCGATGGCGCGATCGCCAAGATCGCGGGGCGCAATTTCCTGCGCGTGTTCCGCAACGTTGAGCGGACCGCGAAGACCCTCCAGCTGAGCGAGCCGCCGCGTGTCGGTCGCGTCAGCGCCAGCTGATTCTGAGATGGGTCGCGACCCACCACACGAGCAGCGCCAGCACAACGCCGCCGACGATGGTGCCGATCTGGCGGATGCGGCGTCGGGTCTTGCGCACCTTGAACTGCCCGCGGCTCGCCTGGAAATGCTCGATCACGGGCTGCACGGTGCCCCCTGAATCAAAGATCTTGTAGTAGCTGCGCGGCAATGCGGCGTAGGAGACACCACCAAGCGTCGGCATCAGGCGGTAGATCAGGTCCTCGTCGACGTCGATTGGTGCAGCCTTGGCCGCTTCAGCCGCCCACGCAGCGGCGAACGCTCGCCCCCCCGGCGTGTTGCGCACCAGCAGCGTGCCGGCCGCAATGCGCAGGATTTCAAGCTTATATTTCTTGCGGTGGTGAAACAGGATCGTCACGTCGGCGGTCGGTTGATCGAACAGCACCAACGGTTTGCGCACGACGCTGTCGGCATCGAGGTAGGCGACGTCGTGGTCTGGCACGCGGGTCAGCGCATGGGCGACGAAATCCGCCTTGATCCGCGTATTGGCCTCCCAGCCACCGCGCGGCTGGTAGCATTTGAAATAGTGGTTGATGCCGAGCGCCTCGACCGACGCCTTCAAAGAGAGGATCTGCGGCAGATAGTTGGGCGTGTAGAATGCGCAGACGCAGTAGCGCTGGCCGCCATCGAGCCACAAGACCTCGTCCGGCAACTCGCCGATGACTGGTGCAGCCTGCATGTCAATATCCATGGTCGCCACGGCCCTACGTCTCCTATTCGCGCCAATGGTTGGCAATCCAGCCCGCCGGGCCAAACCGCCGTTTCGTCAGGTTGAGCCGCCAGCCCTGCCCGACGCGCTTCTTGATCTCATGTTCGCCACGCATGGCGCTTTCCGGTGTGATCGAGCCGAAGAACACCAGAATGCGTCCATCTGCAGGCGGCTGTGGCGTTGCAAAAAACCGCTTGATCCGGTTGCGCGGCAGGCAGGCGTGGCTGAAGGGAGTGCACCATTCTGGTGGCCAGAACGCGACCTCGTCCACGGCCTTGGTCAGAAAATTCTGCTCCTTCGACGCATAGGTATCGCGGATCACCTCGGGCGGCGTTGCATAGAACCGGTCGAGGACTGCAGCCTCATGGCCGATGCACCAGCGCACCACGGACGAATTGCCGTAACCCAAGTGCGGGTCTTTCCACTCGCGAATGATCAGAAACCGGCCGGGATAAGAGAAAAACGGATCGAGGTTGCCGATGATGACGAGGTCGAGGTCAAGGAACAAACTCAAACCTTCGAGGGGTTTAATAGGCCCGCCGAGATTTGCCTGCATGAGACCGAGCTTGGGCCAATAGCGACCCAGGCTCGCATCGAACCGCACCTCGGGCAATGGCTTGATCTCGACTTCAGGCCGGATGCCGGCCGCATCGTCCGTCAGGCACACGAAGCGCACCGTCCACGAGGTGTTGCGCACCACCATCCCATAGAGGCGATTGACCCAGTGCGCGCCATAGCGCGTGCCCCACTTCATGCACACGACGTTGACGCAGCGCGTCGCCTGCGCGCGCGCGAATTCGTCCTGCCACGATGAACCGGGCACCGGCACTCAGCATCCCCCAAGGGTCCGACGCTACCCACCGGACGTCCCCGACTTAACGCGATCAAGCCTGCGGTCACAAGAGCGATGCTCGCGCCCGGGACAGTCGCTTGTGATGCCAAACTGCAACGCATGACCGGCGTGATACGTCCATTAGGACCCGGTTAACGGGCTCTACCTAGTGTGAAGACACACGACATCGCACATCAGCACACAGGCAGTCGCCCCATGAGCCTCGTCACCACCCTCTCGATCGACGAAATCTGCGCCCGCGGAACCATCAAGGACAGCGACGTCATCAAGCTGCGACGCACGCTCTTCGGCAAGCCGGCCATTGATGCGAACGATGTCGAAAACCTCGTCAGGATCAATGAAAGCACCCGCATCCAGGACCCCGCCTGGTCGCCGCTGTTCATTGAAGCGATCACCGATTTCGTCGTCAACGAACTGCCGCCGCAGGGCTATGTGACGGCCGCGAACGCCGCCTGGCTGATCGAACGCATTGGCCGTGACGGGCGGGTCGACAGTCCGACCGAACTCGAGCTGCTGGTCAACATCCTGGAACGGGCACGCTGGTCGCCGGAGAGCCTCGTCAGTTTTGCGCTCGAGCAGGTGAAATTCGCGGTGATCGAAGGCAGCGGCCCCCTGCGTTCCGGTGCGCGCCTGACTGCTGGCCAGATCACGGTCGAGGAAGTCACCCTGCTGCGCCGCATCCTCTATGCGTTCGGCGGCGACGGCAATGCGGCGATCACCCGCCGTGAAGCCGAAGTTCTGTTCGACATCGAAGATGCGACTGCCAATGGCCCCCAAGTACCCGAGTGGCAGGAGTTGTTCGTCAAGGCGGTGGCGAGCGTCATGATGGCAGCCTCCGGCTACAAGGTCCCGACCCGGGAAGAAGCGCTACGCCAGGAGCGATGGCTGCAGTCCAGCGGCGATCTCTCGCTTGGCACCTTCCTCGGCCGCATGTTCTCTAGCTATGATCAGCAGAACTCGGAAGAGCGCGCCCTGGCCCGTCTGGAGCGCCAGCGCATCGAGATCATCACCAATGAGGCAGTGACCGAGACCGAAGCCACCTGGCTCGTCGACCGCATCGGCCGCGATGGTCGCATCACGCCAACCGAAAAGCTGCTGCTGGGCTTCCTCAAGCGCGAGAGCCCGCGCATCCACCCAAGCCTGCAGCAACTCGCCGAGACCGCCGGTCGCGCTGCCTAGTGGCCCAACTCTCCTAAAGCGCCCGGTGCAAGCTCTTGAGCTTGATACGGGCGTTGGCGGTTGTGAAGCGCCAATTGGCCTTGGCGTTGAGGGTATTGTGTCGGCGCTGCCATGCGGCGACCTCGCGCTTCAAGGTCTCGGCGTCCGGGATGCGGGCGTAATCGACCGCCGTGCGCCGCTCGGTCACCTCGACATGGCGGAAGCCCTCGAGCGGCGCGAACAGCATGAACATGTTCGCCGTACCATTGCGTTCGTACTCGTAGTCGTAACACGCCGGCTCGCCGGGCCGGATCGTGCGGGCGATGATAAACGTCGAGCACGTTCTCCATCGCGGCGACGAAGGCGGCATTCTCCTTGGGCGGAATGACCCAGTATTTGCTCAGGTGCGGCTTGAGGTCGTTTTTTTAGCGCTCGACACACCGTATTATGGCGGGCCGCCGGCACAATCGGCGGCGTTTCGCGCTTCTTTCGCGTGAACACCGCATCCAGTCCCTCCTCGACGAGCTTGACCCGCACACGCTCGACCATGGTGACATTGGTGTCGAGCGCCTTGCAGATCGTCTCGTCCGACCAGCCCTCGCCAGCATCGCTCGATCGGCCTTGAGCAGCATGCGCGCCTTCAGTTCCGTTTTCGCAGCCGTCTTGCCCTTGGCGATCAACTCGCCCAGCCGCGCCCGCTCACCAGCATCGAGCTTGACCACGAATTTCTTATTGGCCACGGTGGTTGTCCCTTGTCGGTTCGACCCGACAGGGCAAGAATCAGCGCTCGCATGAAAATGCAACTGCCCGTCTCTTTAATTGAGACAAGTCACTAGGTTCTCCCCGGGCCATTGCGGCACGAGGGTCTCAAGTTCAAGGACAACGTCATGAACGACTGGTGGGTGAATTTCGGTCGCGACAGCCTGATCGCGGGCGTCATTGCGGGTGTGCTGGTCGCGCTGCTGTCGTGGTGGCACCGGTGATCGGCGGTCAAGCAGGGCAAACCGTCGCCGGCGCGCCATCGCATTCTGTTCGCCCTCGACCTGATCAAGACCATCAGCTTCTTCACCCTGGCGCTCACGCTCAGCGCCATGGCGGCTGAAAAACTGATTCCGCGCGGGCTCATGTGGTTCCTGGTGATCCTGATTGCGGTCGCCATGACGGCGGCGGTGTTCCTCGGCCAGTTCGCCAAGGACCGTTTCGGCCCTGACGATGTCACCGGCACCGCCATGGCGCCCAAGAAGGACGGCGAAAGCGGCTCGACCTGAGTGGTTGGCGCTGCATTGCCCGAGCAACAAGTGCCGGCGTAAACCTCCCACTGCTGTGGGTGCTTGCACGCTCACGCCCGCGTGCTATGCGCTTGTGTCAGCAGATTGACACGTTCGGCAGCGGGCACACCATGAAAGACATCATCGCGGAATTGGAGCGGCGGCGCGACATTGCCCGCCTCGGCGGCGGGCAACCGCGCATCGACGCGCAGCATGGCAAGGGCAAACTGACCGCGCGCGAACGCATCGATCTGCTGATGGACGAGAACTCGTTCGAGGAGTTCGACATGTTCGTCGAGCACCGGTCGACCGACTTCGGCATGGAAAAGACCAAGGTCCCCGGCGACGGCGTCGTCACCGGCTGGGGCACCATCAACGGCCGCACCGTCTACGTGTTCGCCAAGGATTTCACGGTGTTCGGCGGCTCGCTGTCGGAGGCGCACGCCCGCAAGATCACCAAGATCCAGGACATGGCGCTGCAGAACCGCTGCCCCATCATCGGGCTGTTCGATGCCGGCGGCGCGCGCATCCAGGAAGGCGTGGCGGCCCTCGGCGGCTATGGCGAAGTGTTCCTGCGCAACACGCTGACCTCAGGCGTGGTGCCGCAGATCAGCGTCATCATGGGGCCGTGTGCCGGGGGCGATGTGTATTCACCGGCCATGACCGACTTCATCTTCATGGTGCGCGATACGAGCTACATGTTCGTCACCGGCCCGGATGTGGTGAAGACCGTCACCAACGAGACAGTGACCGCGGAGGAACTCGGCGGCGCCAAGGTGCACACCACCCGTTCGTCGATCGCCGACCGGGCCTACGAGAACGACCTCGAAGCGCTGCTGCAGATGCGCCGACTGATGGACTTCCTGCCCCTCAACAACAAGAGCGGCGTGCCGGTGTTGCCGACCCGCGATCCGGCCGATCGGGTGGAGCTGTCACTCGACACCTTGATCCCCGACAACCCGAACAAGCCCTACGACATCAAGGAGCTGATCCTGAAGGTCGTCGACGAAGCCGACTTCTTCGAGATTCAGGACCAGTTCGCGAAGAACATCGTCACCGGCTTCGCGCGCATCGAGGGACGCACGATCGGCATCGTCGCCAACCAGCCGATGATCCTGGCCGGCGTGCTCGACAGCGACGCCTCGCGCAAGGCTGCACGCTTCGTGCGCTTCTGCGACTGCTTCGAGATCCCGATCGTCACGTTCGTCGATGTGCCGGGCTTTCTGCCCGGAACCGCACAGGAGTATGGCGGCCTCATCAAGCACGGCGCCAAGCTGCTGTTCGCCTATGCCGAGGCGACCGTGCCGAAGGTGACCTTGATCACCCGCAAGGCCTATGGCGGCGCCTATGACGTCATGAGTTCGAAGCACATTCGCGGCGATGTGAACTACGCCTGGCCGTCGGCCGAAATCGCGGTGATGGGAGCCAAGGGGGCGGCCGAGATCCTCTATCGCTCGGAATTGGCTGATCCTGAAAAACTCGAAAAGCGCATCGCCGATTACAAGGAGCGCTTCGCCAACCCCTTCATCGCCGCCGAACGCGGCTATATCGACGAGGTGATCCTGCCGCGCAATACACGGCGGCGGCTGGCGCGCGCACTCAACATGCTGCGCGGCAAGGAAGTCACCAATCCCTGGAAGAAGCACGATAACATTCCCCTGTGAGAGGCAGGGCTATCGCACTTCGGTTCGTTTGAACTGGGCCAGCAGTTCGAGCAGGTAGCTGTTGTTCCAGCCGGCCCGCTTGAGTTTGCCGCGCATTGAGCCTTTCGAGGGCTCTAGCTTGGCGACGTTGAGGGCGAGATGGCGCAGCATGGCGAGGTTCTCGGGGCCGTGGTCAAGTCGATTGCGCAACTGGTCCTCGTTCATCGTGACGTCGAGAACCCAGTGCAGGCTATTTTCGACGGCCCAATGGCTGCGGACGATGGTGTTGAACCGCGCGGCCGGGAATGCAG
>JAKFWF010000012.1 GCA_021730785.1 Hyphomicrobiaceae bacterium | reverse complement strand
CACCTCTTTCAGAGCGTCGATCAACGTACGGGTCATCTCGCCACCTCCAAGATGGTGGCCAAGCTACAGACTCTGATTGGCCCGCCTTGTCACCCCAGATCAGGTGCGGTTCTTTGAATCACCCGGCGGGATTGGGAGTGGCGCGGAACCTCACACTCCCCTGACGCCCAGCGCCTGCAAACTTGCGCGAACGTCGGTCCCGGCCGTTACGTGAACCGCGTGCAGGCCGAGCGCCCGTGCGGTTACAATGTTGGCAGCCGAATCGTCGATGAACACAGCGCTGGCGGGCGCGATGTTGCGACGGTCGAGCAGCAGCTTGAAAATGGCCGGATCGGGCTTCAGCAGCTTCACTGATCCAGACACGATCGTTTCCTCGAACGTCAACAGGAAGGGGAACAGCCGGCAAGCGACGGGGAACTTCTCGGCACTGAAGTTGGTGATCGCGTGCGTCGTGACGCCGGCACGCTGCAGATCGCGTAACACAGCGACGGTCCCGTCGATCGCGCCGCCGAGGCAGTTGGTCCAGCGCGTGTCGAATGCGTGCAGGGCGCGGGCGTGATGGGGAAACCGAGCCGACAGTTCGGCCACTCCAACCGCAAACGGTTTGCCGCGGTCGAACTCGATGTTTTCAGCCGGCAACCCCGTCTCCTCGAGGAACGCTGCGATCGCCGCATCGGTCTCGAAGTAGTCCCGGAACAAGGCATACATGTCCCAGCGGATCAGCACGTTGCCCACGTCGAAAATGACGGTGTCGATGGCGGCCATTATTATTCCCCCGAAACCTGCTCACAGCCGACCGATGCCACGGCGGCCGACAACGACGGCGATAAAGCCGCCGATGACCGGCAACGCGCTGGCAAGGCCAAAACTGCGCCAGAAACCGCCAGGGTCGAGCGCGCGCGCGACGGTGGTGCTGACCCTGCCTGCCGTGAGCGTCAGCTCGCCGCTCTGCAACGCTGCATAACCGACGATGATCCCGAGAAACATCGCAACCGCGCCAAACAGCACGATCATGCCGAATATCACGAACTTCAACAGATAGGTCGACATGGGGCTCTCAGCCTTTCGCGCGCGCCAGGACGCCGCCGGTCATGGGTTTTGCGACGCCGGTCGTGCCAGGGAATGAAATCGGCAACTTCATCAGTGACCGCACCGCCAGATAGCCCCACGCCTCCGCCTCGATCGCATCGCCGTCGAGGCCGACGGCTTCGGCCGGCACCACCGCGTTCTGCACTTCGGCCGCGAGCGCGCTCATGATCGTCTTGTTGCGCCGACCCCCGCCACAGATGATCCACAGCTGCGGCTCCTGCGGGAAGTGCTCGCGGGCGCGCGCCAGCGACAGGGCCGTGAACGCGGTCAACGTGGCCGCGCCATCCTCGAGCGACAGCCCCTCCACCAGATCGGCAAAGAACGCGTTGCGGTCGAGCGACTTGGGCGGCAACTGCCCGAAGTAGGAATGACTAAGATAGAAGCGCGCCATATCCCCCTTCACCTGTCCGCGGGCGGCGGTTGCACCGTCGTGATCGTGGCTCTGGCCGGCGTGCTTGAGCATCCAGTCGTCGATCAGCGCATTGCCCGGACCGGTGTCGAAGGCGATCAAGCCGCCATCGCTGCCGATGTAGGTCACATTGGCGACGCCGCCGATATTGACCACCGCCACCGGCCGCTGCGGCAGCTTGCCAACCAGCGCGCGGTGATAGACCGGCACCAGTGGCGCGCCCTGGCCACCGGCCGCGCAGTCGGCGGCGCGCAGATCGTGCACCACGTCGATGCCGGTGAGGCTCGCCAGCAGTGCGCCGTCGCCGAGTTGTACGGTCAATTGGTCAGCCGGCCGGTGCAGGACCGTCTGGCCATGAAATCCGATGACGTCGATCGCCGACGGTTGCAGCCCATGCTGACCCATGAAGCGGGTGACGACCTCGGCATGCCGCTCGGTCAGCTCGCGCTCGACGGCAGCAAGTGAACCTGGCCGCTCGGTGCGCGTCGCCAGGCACTTTGCGTCTTGGATCACTTGCACCAGTTTCACCCGGAACTCGGCTGGATAGGCAACCGTCGCCGCCGCGCCGCGCCGCACGCTCGAGGCGCCATCCGTCTCGACGAGCGCGATATCTATGCCGTCGAGCGAGGTGCCGCTCATCAGGCCGATTGCGCGCCTATAGCCTGGAGCAGAGCCGTCAGCCATGCTTGCCCTCTCTTGCGTTGCCGTGCATGGTCCCGTCCCTCGATTGCCCGATCAACCGACAGAGGCGCTGCCCGTGCGGCGCGTGTGCCATGACCACATTGAAATCCGACTTCCTGCGCATCCTGACAGAGCGCGGCTTCATTCACCAGGGCTCCGACATGGCGGGCCTCGATGCCCTCGCCGCCAAGGGCGAGGCCGTGGCCTATGTCGGCTACGACTGCACGGCGCCGTCGCTGCACGTGGGCTCGCTCATCTCGATCATGATGCTGCATTGGCTGCAGGCGACCGGCAATAAGCCGATCGCGCTGATGGGGGGCGGAACCACCCGCGTCGGCGATCCATCCGGCAAGGACGAGACCCGCGCGATCCGCACGATCGCCGAGATCGATGCCAACAAGGACGGCATCAAGACCGTATTCACTCACTTTCTGAAATTTGGAACTGCCAAGACCGACGCGGTCATGATCGACAATGCCGAGTGGCTGGCGCCGCTCAACTACATCGAGTTCCTGCGCGACGTGGGCCGCCATTTCTCGGTCAACCGCATGCTCACCATGGACAGCGCCCGCATGCGCCTCGAGCGCGAGCAGGAGCTCTCCTTCATCGAGTTCAATTACATGCTGCTGCAGGCCTACGATTTTGTGGAACTGGCGCGGCGCCACGGTTGTAACGTGCAGATGGGCGGCTCCGACCAGTGGGGCAACATCGTCACCGGCATCGACCTTGGCCGGCGCATGGGCACGCATCAGTTGTATGCGCTAACCTGCCCGCTGCTGACGACCTCGTCTGGCGCCAAGATGGGCAAGACGGCGGCCGGTGCCGTGTGGCTAAACGAGGCGCAGTTGTCCGCCTACGACTACTGGCAGTTCTGGCGCAACACCGAGGATGCCGACGTCGGCCGCTTCCTGCGCCTGTTCACGACCCTGCCCATGGGCGAGATCCAGCGACTGGCCGCGCTACAGGGCGCCGAGATCAACGAGGCGAAGAAGATCCTCGCTACGGAAGCGACCGCTCTCGTGCACGGCCTGGCGAAGGCCGACGCGGCGGCCGCCACGGCGCAGAAAACCTTCGAGGATGGCACGCTTGCGACCGACCTGCCCACCATCGAGGTGCCGTTGTCGGACATCCAGAACGAACTTGGTGTATTGGCCGCATTTGTCACGGCCGGCCTCGTCAAGTCGAACGGCGAAGCCCGCCGGCAGGTGGCGGGTGGTGGCTTGCGCGTCAACGATACGGTCGTCACCGAGGAAAAGGCTAAGTTGCGGTCGAGCGACATTGGCCGCGACGGCGTGATCAAGCTGTCGCTCGGCAAGAAGAAGCACGTGCTGTTGCGGCCGGTTTGACGACGCAACAGGCTACGGCGCGGGCGCTTTCTTGCGGGTCTCGACGCCCGTGCTCCAGGAGCTGGAAATATCCGGCTCAGGCGCCTTGGTGGCGCCCGTTGTCCCGCCCTGGCGATAGGACTGGCCGGCGCCGGGCGCCTGCGGCAGCTTTGCCTTCGGCTTTTCCACAGCCGGCTTCTCGTCGCGCGGGATCACGCGGAAATTGGTCGGACCCAACTCCGCCAACCCGCGGAACGCACCCGGCAGAATGGTCGACAGCGGATTGACCAGCACCTCAGGCTTCGAAATTGGTCCGCTCGCCCAGAACGTGATGCCAACCACGCCCTCGCCGCGGGAGCCCGCCAGCACCTGTCCAGCACCCGGGATCACGCCGGGCAGTGAATTGACACCCTGCAGCGGCGAGTACGTGCCAACCACATCGAGGTGTTGGGTCTTGAAATCGACCTTGCCGCGCAGCAGCACACCGAGCAGGGGACCGCGGAGCTGTGAATCCTTTTCCAGCACGAATTGATTGTAACCGACCGAAAACGGCAGTTGCATCTCGGTGAAATCGATCCGCTCGCGCTCGACCTTGCCGCGCCGCCGCGGGCTGCTCGTGCTCGCGCTGCCCTCGCGCGTGATGTCGCCCCCGGACGTCTGCAGCACTTCGGTCAGGATGGGATCGCCCAGAATGGCGAACCGCCGCACGTCGAGCATCCCGGTCTTCTCGGCAGCCCCCTTGCCATCGAGATTGACGTCGAGGCGCATCTCGCCGCCCTGCATGTTGGGGTAAAAGCCGATCATGCGGAACGCCTGGCCGGCGTCGTCGGTCTGCACCACGAGTTTGCGCGGATCGGCTGCGGTCTGTTGCAGCGCAACCTCGATCGGTTTGCCGCCCTCCACATTGCCGCGCGCGAGCAACGCGGTCAACTTGTCGCCCCGCCGTGACATCTGCAGCCGCAGTCCCTTGAGGGCAATATCACCGTGCCCCTGGATCGTCTCGAATTCGGCCTTCAGGTCGACGCCCGCCTGATCTTTTTTCGCGGGCACTGCCCTGTCCGGTGCCTGTCCCACGGCAAACAGCCGCTTGAAGAAGTCGCGGCCGTCCCAGTACTGGCCTTTGGCCTTGATGTCCCAGATCTGATCGTTGCGCAGCGTGCCCTGCAGATCGACCCGCGACACCAGGGTCAGCGCAAAATTCGGAAACTGGAATTCGCTGAGCCGCCCCTTGGCGTCGAGGGTCATGGCGCCGTCGATGGCAATGTCGTCGCCGACCACTTTGAAGTTCTGCAGTTCCGAGCGCGTGCCCTTGGCGCCGCGCTGGACTTCGAATTCCAAAATCGCCAGACGGCCGGGTGCCTTGCGCCAGGCAATCGGCTCGATGTTGAGTTCGGTGCCGGTCAGATCGGCGCGCACCCGCACCAGCTCTTCCGACTTCGCACCGCGCGTCACCGTCACATCGACCGGGATGTCGCCGCTCACCACGTGGTTGATGTCGAGTCCGAGCTGCGTGCGATCTGCCGCGTCGAGGTTCGCGGTCAGCCGCAGCGGCGGCTGCCTGTCGTCCGCGGCACCAAAGATGCGCTGGAAGCTCAACTTCGCGCCGACCCCGCCGACCAGCATCTGGCCGGACGCGTTGACCGAACCATCGCCGACATCGACCGTGATCGTGGCGCTCTGCACGTCATGGGGGCCGATGACCTGCTTCGCCCTGCCATCGGTGATCTTTACCCGGCCGTCGATCTTGATGTCGGAGGTCTCGAGTTTCGACGTCAGCGGCAGACCGATCTTGAACTGGCCGTCGATTTTGCCGTCGAGGCCATCGCCCGGCAGGCCGAGTTGGCCGATCCCGAGCCGCTCCTGTTCGAGAAAATCGACCGCCGCGACGAGCGGACCTTGCACGCGGAAAGCGATTTCGCCCGGCACGCGGTCGCCGAACAGATCGACCGCGGTGAACCGTCCCCCCTTGAGGGTCAAACGACGCCCCGGGGACACCTGGGTAACTGCGGTGTCGGGCAATGTGACTTCCATCGCCTCGCCTTCGATCCGCACCAACACCCGAGGCGTTTCGATCGGGGCGATGCCGCGCGCTGGAGCGACTGCGACATCGGCCACTTCCAAGGTCAACGACAAGCGCCGATCGGCGCTCGTGGCCGCGACGTCGCTGCCGGCACCGCCTGTCACTACCTTGAACGAGCCGCCGGTAATGCGGCCCTTCGTCATCTGACGGCCGATCCAGCTGCGTGCGGACGGGGCCAGAAAGCGCGGCCACAGCGTCTTCAAGACCTCACCGGCCGCCGGACCGATGCGCCCCTCGACACGAACGGACTGCCGCCCGGTCAACGTGACGACTTCGCCCGTCGCTTCCACCAGCGCTCCGCCCGCCCGCAGCCGTGCCTGGGTGATCGCGAGCCTGCCGGCCTCCGGCTCCAGCCGGCCTTGCAGCGAGGCCTCAGCGAGGCTGACCGGGACACCCCCATACTCGCCGCCCGCCAGTTGCCCTTCGATGCTCTTCAAATCGATCAACCAGTGCGGCTTGCCCCCCGATTGTTCGGCGGCCCTGATCACGCCGCCAACCTTCACGCGCCCCTGACTCCAGTTCAGGGTGGACGGCTCCACTAAGATTTGCCGTCCCGCCGCATCGTAGCGCACATTGAGTTGGCCGCTTTCGATGTCCATGGGCGGGGCGTCGGCGCCGGCAATGACCAGGGCACCACGGCCGACATCGAGCTGCAGGACCGCGCCGATCACGCCGCCATCAGGCTTCAAGTCGATGCGAGCCTGACCGCTTGTTGGCGCATCGATCAACTCGAGCAGCGCAAGCTCAGGCACCAGCGTGGACATGCCGCGCGGCACCAGATCACGCAGCGAAGCCTCCAGCACTACCGAACTCGCCTTTTCGACTTCCTCGATCTTGAACGCCAGGTTCCACGGACCGGTGGTGCTGGCAACGGACAGGTTGCCCGTCACCGTGCTGCGGCGCTTCTTGTGCTCGAGTTCAACTTTGCCTTCCACCACCGTCCAGACGGTTTGCTGGCCGGAGCGGTCGAGGAAGATCGTGGCGTTGCGCACGCCGATCTCGCTCAGGTAGGCTGCGGCATCCGAACCGCGCCGCGCCCGCTGCCCGGTTTCCGCAATCAACCGCCCGAGGTCGATCTGCTGCGAGACGTTTGCGTCGTCAGGCGGCGCTGCAGCGACGGTGGAACTGCCTGCGGTGGCCGCTGCCGCGCTGTCAGCCGGTGATTTGGAGAAACTGAGGCTCAATCCCGTTGTCTCGGAATAGACAACGAGCATGCGAGGCTCGATCAACACCACCTTCTCAGGCGCCAGACGGCCAGACCACAGGGCGCGGGTACTCATGCCGACCGCCGCCAGGGGGGCGATCGCCATCGGTGCGCCGTCGGCATCGTTGAAGCGCACATTGCGCATACGGAATTCGAGCGCGCCCGCCGTGGTCAGGTGCACCTGGGTGTCCTCGATCAGCACCGCGACTCCGGGCAACTCGGCGGCGATGCTGCGGCTGATGGGGCCGGCGAGAAAGGCCAGCGAAATCGGTCCATTGGCAAGGCGCACGTAGAGGATCGCCGCGGCGAGCGCTGACAGTATGACGACGGGGAGCAGGCATTTTACCAGCAGCCAAACAGGGCGGACCACGGCCGTCACGAGGCCCGCGCCTTCGACGCGCTCCGCCGGTCGCGGCCGCTTGGCGCGCCCCCGCTTCGGCGGCCGCGTAGGCTGATCCGAACGGATACCGTTCACAGTCTCGATATCCTCCTGACCCGCGGGCGGTGCCCCAGGTCGCTCTATTGTCTCGCCCAATTGCCCATGCGAGGCCCGTGCCACGCCCGAGGCTGCCTCCCAGTTTGCCCCAGGCGACACAACCAAAATCGGACGTTACACGTATCACGCCACAAGCAAGCTGAAAAACGTCAAAAGAAAGGCTCCTGACAATGGTCGAAGACGGCAACGACGCGCCAGATTTCGAACTCCCGGGCGATGACGGAAATGTGCTGAAATTATCGAAGCTGAAGGGCCGGCGTGTGGTGCTATTCTTCTATCCCAAGGACGACACTTCGGGCTGCACCACCGAGGCGCGCGACTTCACCGCTCTGATCGACGATTTCAAGGCAGCTGACACCGAAGTAATCGGCATTTCACCTGACAGCGTCGTCAGCCACCAGAAGTTCGTGAAAAAACATGGCCTTGCAGTGCGCCTCGCCGCCGACGAGGCAAAGGCTGCGGCCACGGCCTACGGCGTCTGGGTGGAAAAATCCATGTATGGAAAAAAGTACATGGGCGTCGAGCGCTCGACCTTCCTGATCGACAAGAAAGGTAAAGTGGCCCAGAGCTGGCGCAAGGTTAAGGTGCCTGGCCACGCCGCCGAGGTGCTGGCGGCCGTCAAAGCGTCGAAGGGCTGACAATGGCAATGGCAGAGCGGGCAGGGCCATGCGAGACGGCACCCTTGCGCGATCTGGCCAGCGCTGCCTGTGACATTGTGGCAACTCCCGACCTGATCCACAAAGTGGCACTGGCCAAGGCAACGGCCAAGGCCTGGTTCGGCGGCAGCCTTGCCGTTGGCACCTTGAGCCGATCGCAAGGCATGCCTGATCGACCTGGGCGGCCGGCAAAGCCCGAACTGATGCTGCCGCGTAATATGCCGCGCCGCTCGACGGGCGGCGAAAAGGGCCGCTTTGCCCTGCTGCATGCCCTTGCGCACATCGAGCTCAATGCCGTTGACATGACCTGGGACCTGATCGGCCGCTTCGCCCACGAACCGATGCCGCGACCGTTCTTCGACAACTGGGTGCAGGTCGGCCTGGAAGAAGCCAAGCATTTCGACCTGCTGGCACGGCGCCTTGCCGAACTTGGCGGCGCCTATGGCGACCAACCAGCCCACGACGGGCTCTGGCAAGCAGCGCAGGCGACCGGACACGACCTGCTGGCACGGCTGGCCGTCGTGCCCCTGGTGCTCGAAGCACGCGGGCTCGACGTCACGCCGGCCATGATCCGCAACTTGGATGCTGCCGGCGACAGCGCGTCGGCCAAGATCATCGCGATCATTTACCGTGACGAAAAACGGCATGTGGCGTTTGGCATCAAATGGTTCCGCCACCTCTGTCTCGAGCGCCGGCTGCCGATCGAGCCGACGTTCCACCGCCTGGTGCGCGAGAATTTCCGTGGTCCGGTGCGGCCACCCTTCAATGATCGTGCCCGCGCAGAGGCTGGACTGACGCCAGGCTTCTACAAGCCGCTGACGGCCTTTGGCGCACCGCGATAGCTCAATGCAGCGCCGACTTGCGCAACCAGAGAGAAACACTTGTTACTTCTATCGCAGATCAAACGTTATCATACCGTTCAAATTTCCTTCCAAGGGTTGCTTCCTGGATCTAGGCAACAGGGGGGCTCACGCGTAAAGGAAGCTTGCAGGTACGGCGTGCGGGGCACCCTCACGACGGTGATAATTTCGATACAGAGCATGCGTATCCCGGAGAGTAAGCGTCCATGCTGTCGAACTTCACGACAAAGAAAACTGGAACAGAGAGTGGCCCAATGAGTATTGCTGCGACCGCATCCCCCCCTGCGCTCCCACAAGTCGGTGGCGTCCGCCCGGCAACCGCAGCCCCGGCCCGCATGGCTGAAAAGTCGGTGGCATCCGTGATCGGACCCGACTTGACGATCCTCGGCAACCTCGTCTCGAAAGGCGAAGTGCACGTGGAAGGCGAGGTCCAGGGCGACATGCACGCCAGCCACGTGATGGTCGGCGAGAAGGCCAAGATCACCGGCAGCATCGTGGCCGAGGAAGTGGTCGTTCGCGGCCACGTGATGGGCTCGATCCGCGGCCGCAAGGTGATGTTGCAGTCGTCGAGCCACGTCGATGGCGATATCTATCATCAGACGCTGGCCATCGAGCAGGGCGCCTTCTTCGAGGGCAAGTCGCGCCGGTCGGAAGACCCGACCGCCGGCATTGCCCGACCGGAAGTGGCCAACGGTTCGATCCCCCTTCCGGGCTGAGCCGCCTAACCGCACATGGCTGATCATTTGCCAACCTGGAATCCGCGCAGCGATTTCAGGTATTCGGCGTCCAGGACGTCACCTCGATTCTGGTTGGCACACAGTCCGGCCCGAGGTGCCGCAGCCGCTCGGGATGGCACGTCAGCATGATCACCTGATGCTGGGTGGCCGCCATCGCCAGCGTCGACAGCATCGTCAGATGGCGGCTTTCGTCGGCATAAACCAGTGCGTCGTCGAGTAGAACTGGCAGCGGGTCGCCACGGTCGGCGAGCAGCCGCGCATAGGCGAGGCGTACGAGGATCTGAATCTGCTCCTCCGTGCCGCCGCTCAGCCGGTCGGCCATGATCGCCTGCCCCCCACGCACGAGGCCGGTGACCCGGAGTGCCTCGCCAAGTTCGAACGTCGCGCCCGGCACGACCTCGCGGGCATAGGCCTGCAGCCGTGTCACCACCGGCGCAAGCTGTCGCTGCCGGGACCCGGCGGCCTCGGCATCGAGCAGGCGCTCCAGCAGCAGCAGTTCATCGACCTCGCGCCTGAAGGCTGAGACACGAGCCTCCGCTTCCTCGAAGGCCGCCGCTGCCTCCGTCGCGGCTGCCTCGACGCCATCCTGGCGGTCGCGCTCGAGGGCGCTCTGCACGCCCTTCTGGTCGAGCGCGATCTGCTGGCGCTGACGCTCGAAATCGAGCCCCGCCCGTTCGGCGGTAGTGATGCTCGCTGCGAGCTCAGCCCGCGCCGCCGGCGTCACTTGCCCCCCGACCCAGGCGCTGCGCTCGCGCAGAGCGGCATTCAGCGCCGCCTCGGTTTCGTCCTGCTGCTTCGCGAGCCCTTCGAGGGTGGAACTGCGTTCCACCGGCGCTGGCAACACCGCCTCGACCTCGCGCAATCGCGCCCTGGTCGCTTCGAACTCGGAGTCGAGCCGCGCATGCCGCGTCGATGCCTCGAGGACCGCAGCCTGCATCGTGTGCTCGGCAGTCTCCTGTGAGTTCAGCGCTGCACTGACTGTTGCCAGGTCCAGAACCAGAACCTCACGCGATTGCGTCGGCACGGGCTCCTCTGGACCAGATGCCGCGGCATCTGCCATTGCCAGGTCCAGTCGTTGCTCCAGGGCCGCGATGCCATCGGGTGCATCGTCGCGCATGCGATGCAGCAACGCATGCCGTTCGGCACTGAGCTTCTGCCGCGCCTGCAGGCGGGTTTCGGCTGCAGCGATGCCCTCGGCCTTGATCGCATCCAGGGTGGCGTGCATCGCCTGCCGTGCGGCGGCCAGCGCGCTCACTTGATCTTCGGCCGCTGCCGCCGCAGGCGCGGCAACGGTGATGCGGCCGACGCCTGCAATGTCGAGGACAAGGGTTTGGGCCGGGGCAAGCTCACCACTCGCGCCGATCGGCATGCCGGCACTGCTGATCCGACCGACCGCACCCGCGGCGTAGTCGATGCGCACGCGCGGCAAGCCTGCCGCCAGCCGCGCCTCCTGCCGGTCGATCTCGCCCTGGAGACTGCGCAGAGACACCAAGATTTCCGGCGTGACGGCTTCCTCGCGCAGTTCACGATCAATTGCGGCGTTGCGCTGCTGGGTGCTGCGGATACCGTCGAGCCGGCGCGCCAGGTCGGCTGCGGCATCGGCGGCAGCGCGCTGCCGAGCGGCCCGGTCATGGGCACCGAGCAAGGCTTGCAGCTCGGCCGCCCGGGCGCGAACGTGCGCCATTTGCGCCTGCAGATCAGCGAGTGCCGCCGCTGTTTCGGTGCGCGCGGCGGCAGCTGTGGTCAGTTCCGCCGACAGCTCGGCGAAGCGCGACTGCAGCCGGCGCGCCTCCTCGATCGCGACACGCATCGCACCAAGGTCGGCTGCGATCCTATCGCGCGCGGCCGCCTTGGCCGCGACATCGAGGTCCGCACGCTTGACGGCTTCATCGGTGCGACGGGCGTCCTCGTGCCGCATGCGCAAATCGGCCAGGGCGCGTTCCCGCGCGGCAACGGCCTCCGGCGCGTTGAGCACGGCTGCCCTGGCGTGCAGCCCCTTCAACTGCACGAGGCGCGTTGCGGCAGCTTGGGCTGCGGCGGTGGCACGCTCCAGCTCGGCATGGGCCCGATCGCGCGCATCAACAGCGGCCTTGTAAGCGGTATTGGCCGCAGGCTTCCGATTGACTTTGCTCACCAGCCCCTTCAGCGCCAGGGCGACCGCGGCCCGCACGCGCCGCGCCGTGCCCTGGCCTGCTGCGTCCGCAATCGCATCTTCGATCAAACGGCCGACACCGCCGGCCACGTCGTTGTTCGCCAGATCGGGCAAATTCAGGCTTTGCTGCTGCCCGACCCACAGCAGGCTGAGCAGCGGCTTGCGGTCGAGGCGGCCGGCGAGCAGCGACGCGAGCTTGGCTTCCGCATCACTGCCCCGCAGCAGGCGCATCGCACCACCCAGATCCAGCAACTCGGCAGACTTCTGCGCGAGATAGCGTTTGCGCAAGCGCCACAGCGTGCCGGCCGCCTCGAACTCCACTTCGATGAGCGGCGCGCCGCCCGTGTTTGGCTCGAGATCCTTGGCAACCGTGCGCTCGGAGTCATGGGGCCAGCGGAAGGCGACATCGAGGGCGCGAAAGATCGTCGATTTGCCCATCTCATTGGGACCGGCAATGACATCGAACCGGCCCGACAGGCCTTCGAGCGCCACACCGGTTCGGAAATGCCCGACCTCCTGCAAGCGAATGGCGCGAAGTTTCACGACGCAACCCCCGCGGCTGCGCGATTGAGCTGGAACAGGCGCCGCAGTGCCCCTGCCGCGACGTCGGCCTCGGTCGGATCGACCCGCAGCGCCAGCAGCTGGCGCGCAACCGCAGCGACGTTCGGATCGGTGATCTCGGCGAGATCTTCAACGCCGGCATCGACCACGAGTTCGTTGCGACGGCAGCGCAGGTGGAGCAATCCAGGCTCGATCGCGGCCAATCGTGCGCTGATGTCGGCATCGCCATCGAGCGAAACGATGCCGTGCAGCGTCAGCTCCAGCAACGCGTCGCCGCGTCGGGGCCCGAGTTCGGCCAGCACTTGTTCCACCAGGGACAGATCGATGGCTGTTGCGGGGCGCACGCTAAGCTTTATCCAGACGTGCGCTGCGGTTGCAACGGCGGTGACACGCGGTGCAGCACCGACACCAGTAAGCTCGACAACGAGCGCAAAGCCCGGTTCGTTATCAGGGAACTGATCGGGCTCGGGCGTACCGGAATACCAGACGCCGTCTGCGATCTGCCGCTTGCCGTGCCAGTCGCCCAGCGCCAGATAATCGAGGCCGGCACTCGACCGGCGCCGCGCATCGATGCCACCTTCTAGCGACGAACTCCCGCCGAAGCCCTGCGTTGCGCCGTGGGCAACGCCGATCCGGATGACGCCCGGCGCGGATGGCGCTGCATCCATCCACGCGGTCGGATCGGCAACTGACGATTTCGACTGCAGTGGCGCCGGCAACAGCGACACGCCGGGGTTAAGCGCCTTCGGCCGCCCTTCGAGCAATGGCTCCACATTGGCCGGCAGTCCGAAGCGCACCAAGCGATGCCAGATGCCGTCCGTCGAAGCCGGATCGTGGTTGCCGGGCAGCAGATGCCACCTCACGTCAGGGTGGCTGTTGAGCTTGGCCAATGCTTCGGCAAGGACCCGGTCGGGCAGGCCCGGCCCGTCGAACACATCGCCGCAAACGACGACATGGCCCGCCCCCACGCCCCGTGCCGCGGCGGCAAGACGATCGACCACGGTCAACCGTGCCCGCTTCAGGATCGCAGCCGTGTCCGGCGCGAAGCCGCCGAAGGCTCGGCCAATATGCCAGTCGGCCGTATGCAGAAACTTGAAACTCACTGGCAAGCCTCCCAACACCACTTGCACACATAATATGTTCTTTGTATGTTCACTTCAAGTGCTACATTGTCCCTGTCAACAGTTGCGGCGGGCCGGCAGTGGCGAGTTGCGCCAATTCGTGTCACCACAGGGTCAAAACTCGCGCCCGCTTGCCCGGCGCTGCCACGGAAACGCACCATGACGGCCGACATCGAGACGATCATCGTGGGCGCCGGCGTCGTCGGCCTCGCGATCGCGCGCGCGCTGGCGATGAAGGGCCAGGATGTGCTGGTGATCGAGCAGCACGGCCTGATCGGTTCGGAAATTTCCTCGCGCAACAGCGAAGTGATCCACGCCGGCATCTACTATCCAACCGGCAGCCGGCGGGCCCGGTGGTGCGTTGCCGGCAAACAGCAGCTCTACCGGTTCTGCGCCGAAAACGGCGTCGCGCACGCACGCTGCGAGAAGTTGCTGGTCGCCACATCCGAGGATCAGCTGCCCAAGCTGGATGCGCTGGCCGCCACGGCCGCCGCCAACGGGGTCGATGATCTGGTGCGGCTGACCGGCCGGCAAGCCCGCACGCTCGAGCCGGCGGTCGCCTGTGTCGCGGCCCTGCTGTCGCCGTCGACCGGGCTGGTCGACAGTCACGGCTTCATGCTGGCATTGCAAGGCCATGCCGAAGCGCACGGTGCGCAGGTGGTGCTGAACAGTCCGATTGAAGCCATCGCGGTGCGCCCCGATGGCAGCTTCGCGCTCGACGTCGGCGGTGAAGCCGCGGCGACCATCACGTGCACCCGGCTGGTCCTGGCTGCCGGACTACAGAGCAGCCGCCTTGCCCGGATGATCGACTTTGCTAAAGGCTACGTGCCGCCCGAGACCCATTACGCCAAGGGCCAGTACTACGCGCTCGAAGGCCGATCCCCGTTCCAGCGGCACATCTATCCGATGCCGCAGGGCGCCTGGCTCGGCCTACATGCGACCGTCGATCTGGGCGGCCGCTGCAAGTTCGGCCCCGATATCGAGTGGATTGCGACCATCGACTACAGCTTCGACGCATCGAAACTGGCGAAATTCATCGGCTTCATCAAGACCTACTATCCAGACCTCGATCCCACGTCGATCCACGCCGACTACACGGGCATCCGCCCGAAGCTCTATCGCGAAGGGGAAGCGGTGCCGGATTTCCGGGTCGACGGCCCGCAAGTGCACGGCCATGACGGTCTTGTCATGCTGTTTGGCATCGAGAGTCCCGGACTGACCGCTGCCATGGCGATCGGTGATCATGTCGCGATGCTCTATTGAACTCGCAAAACGACACAGGGGCGATACCATCTCGGCACCGCCCCTGTGGGTCTGTTCAAATCGTCGCCTGCTCGGGCCTCAGTCGCACACCGTGCGGCTCGGCTCGCAGACGCGATAGCCGCGGCGGCAGACTTCCTCGCCGTAGCGGTTGATGTAGCAGCTGCCTTCCTTGAAGTAGCAGGAGCCGGCAACGCGGTAGCAACCGCTGCGGTAATAGGTACGCGGACCGGCGTTGGCAGCCGCGGCGCCGATGGCGAGCGCGCCGAGAACGCCGAGGCCGATGATGGCGCCGGTGCGGGCGCCGCGACCGGCCTCCGCCGAGGTAGAAACGGCCGAGAGGCCAAGACCGATGGCCATGACGGCGGCCATTGCGGTCGTCGTGATCTTCTTGAACATGGGTTTTGCTCCCGTGGTTGCGATTGAACTGTGTGAGTTACGTGCCGCCGGCGCGATTGGTTTCGGCAGCACAGAGCATGAGCAGCAGTGGCACGACTGATCTCGACGCACCATTAGCTGCTCACCATATGAATGTGGCATGAACGGGAAAATCACAACCTGCCGCGCAACTTTTGCTCATGGCAAATGCTGGCCGTGGCGGGCACAGCTCACCAGTGGAACGGATTGAGATGCCAATGGCGGTTCGACGGCACCTGCGGGTGGACGTCGTGCCGGGTCTGGCCCCAGGCCTGATGGTATTTCGGCAAGGTGAGCTGCGGACGCTGCTTGCCCCGAACCTCGTGGGCGGGACGCCAGTAGCCGGAATTGTAGAACGGGTAATAGCCGCGTTTCTCCGGCTGGTAGGCATAGGGATCGGTTGCGCCGTTGATGCGATAGACGTGCTTGTAACGCGGATAATAGACGTAATGATTGATCACGCGTTCCTGCCCATAGCCGGCGGGGACAGGTTTGTGCAGCAGGTCGGTGGCAGCGGCCGGCAGCAGGCCGGCAAGTCCAAACGTGAACAGCAGAGCAAGGGTCCAGGCCAACTTCTTCCAACGCATACTCGGTACTCCTGACTTTGGCACGACAACGCTACAATGCGTTAACCGTAATTCACACCGTAAGGACTAAGGAATGATTAATGCGATTGGATTTGATTGTGACTTAACCGTGTAGTTCAGCCGACACGCGCCGTTCTTAATCGAAAAATCACCGACTTCGGCACACAGTCGCCGGCACTAGTGGGCGCAGGGTTGCCGTGCGCCCCTTGGCTTGACTGTTCGGGGTGCCGTCGTGACGCGTGAGCCAAAGCTGGTGGCCCCTGACAAGAGCGGGGAGGATCTCGGTGTCGAGCCTGCCGTGGATGCCGTGGTCGAAGAACCGCTCGATCCCACCGCTGAACGCATGAACGCGGCCGTCCGCCGTCTCGAGGAACTGCTGGCCAACCCGGGGCCCGGGATCAAGGTCCGTCGCCTCGAGGATGGGGCGACACCGGCAGCTCAGGTCGTCGCCATGCCGACGAAACTCGCGGCCGTGGCAGCGACGCAGCCAACCCATCGGTCCGAAGCGGCGACACCTGCCGTGGCGCCTGTCGATCCGGCCGGCCAACCGAGCCTCGCCGAACGGGTGACCAAACTTGCCGGTGGCGACGTCGCGCCGCCGTCGCCCATCCTGCCGCCAAAAACCAAACTCGCGCCCAAGGCCGGCGAAGGCGAGATCATCGCGGCCATTCGCGCCAGCAAGCGCGCGTTCATCGCCACCGGCATCTTCAGCTTCGTGATCAACATCTTGATGTTGTCCGGGCCGCTGTTCATGCTGCAGGTCTACGACCGCGTCCTCACCTCGGGCAGCATGCCGACGCTGATCGGCCTCGCCGCCATCACCGCCGGCCTCTATGCCATCATCGGCTTCCTCGAGATGGTGCGCACCCGCGTCATCGTGCGCATTGGCGTCGAGGTCGACAACCGGCTTGGCGACCGCATTTTCCAGGCATCCTTGAAGCGCAGCCTCACCGGCCAGGGCAACTCGCTGCAGGCGCTGCGCGAACTCGACAACCTGCGCCAGTTCATCGCCGGCCCAGGCCCGCTGACGTTCTTCGATGCGCCGTGGACACCAGTCTACATCCTGGTGATCTTCCTCGCGCACTGGGTTCTCGGGGTCACAGCCGTCGTCGGCGCAGTGCTGCTGATGATCGTTGCGTGGCTGAGTGAAGCAACCAGCCGCCAGCCGCTCGGCCAGGCCAACAAGGCCTCCGCCCGCAGCCTCGAACTCGCCGAAACCGGCCAGCGCAACGCCGAGGCGATCACAGCCATGGGCATGCTAGGTGCCTACCGCACGCGCTGGCAGCAGGCGAACGGCGAGGCGCTCGCCTGGCAGATCATCGCCGCAGACCGGCTCGGCACTATGTCGTCCGTGTCGAAGACGCTGCGCCTGCTGTGGCAGTCGCTGATGCTGGCAGTCGGTGCCGCGCTCGCCGTCAAGGGCGAGATCTCGGCGGGTGCGATCATCGCCGGCACCATCATCTTCGGCCGCGCGCTGGCCCCCGTCGAGCAGGCGATCGGCCACTGGCGCTCGTTCCTCAAGGCCAAGGACAGCTTCCGCAAGCTCGACGAGTTGCTGCGCAAGGAGCCGGACGCCCCAGCCAAGACCGCGTTGCCGAAGCCCAAGGGCCTGGTCGAGGTCGCAAACCTGCGGGTCGCAGCCCCCGACACGCGCACCTTGATCCTGTCGAACCTGAACTTCGAGGTGCATCCCGGCCAGATGCTGGCCGTGATCGGCCCCTCGGCTTCCGGCAAGTCCACGCTCGCTCGCACGCTCGTTGGCCTGTGGCCGCCGTTCGGCGGCACCATCAAACTCGACGGCGCCTCGATCGACCAGTGGTCGCAGGAGGATTTGGGCCAGCACCTCGGCTACCTGCCCCAGGACGTCGAGCTGTTCGCTGGCACCGTGAAGGAAAACATCTGCTGCTTCCGCGACGATGCCGACGATGCCGATGTGATCGCGGCCGCCCAGATGGCCCATGCGCACGATATGATCCTTGCACTGCCCCAGGGCTACGACAGCCAGCTCGGCAGCTATGGCACGCACCTCTCGGCCGGCCAGCGCCAGCGCATCGGCCTCGCCCGCGCGCTGTTCGGCTTCCCCGCACTCGTCGTGCTGGACGAGCCCAACTCGAACCTCGACCGGCTCGGCGACGAGGCGCTCGCTGCCGCCATCGACGGCATGCGCCAAAGGGGCCAAGCCGTGATCCTCGTATCACACCGCGTGCAGGCGATCGGCAAGGCCGACACGCTGCTCTACATCGACCGTGGCATCCAGAAGGCGTTCGGGCCGCGCAACGAAGTCATGAAGATGTTCCAGGGCCAGCCGGCCGCCCCCGCAGCGCAACCAAAGCCCGCCGCACACGCCGCCAAAGTCGCCGCCGCCAGCTAGTTGTCCCCAGTCAGACGAGTATCACCCGTGTCCCAGGCCCATAAGCTGAACCAGTCCGCCAAGGTGTCCGGCGCCAAGCGGCAGCAGGACGCAGCCGCGGTTGCCGTCGCCGACTGGCACGCGACCGATAAATGGATCACCATCGGCAACCGCACGGTATTCTGGCTGCTCGGCGGCCTGTTCGCCGCCGCCGCGCTCATCTCGATCAGCGGCGCGGTGGTTGCGACCGGCACGGTGACGGTCGAGAGCAACTACAAATCGGTGCAGCACCTGGACGGCGGCATCGTCGCGAAGATCCTGGTGCGCAACGGCGACCGGGTGGCGCAAGGCGACGTGCTGGTGCGCCTCGAAGATACCGCGGCCCGCGCCAACCTCGCCGTCGTGCGCGGCCGCGTCAACGACCAGTTGGTGCAGCAGGCCCGCCTGTTTGCCGAGCGCGACGGCAAGGATCAGATCACGTTCCCACCGGAAGTTCTGGCAGCCGCCTCCGAACCCGGCCTCGCCAAGATCATCGACACCCAGAAGCGTCTATTCGAGGCGCGGCGCGCCGCCCACCTCGGCGAACTGTCGGTGCTGCGCGAGCGCGTCGACCAACTCAGGGCTGATCGCGCCGGTACCCAGGCGCAGCTCAAGTCGCGCATCCGCGAACTTGATCTTTCCATGCAGGAACTGGCGAATGTGAAGCCGTTGTTCGAGAAGGGCTTCGCCAATCAGCAGCGCTATGGCGGCCTACAGCGCGACGTTGCCCGGTTGGAAGGCGAAGTGGGGCGTCTCACGAACGACATCACACGCTCCGGGGCAGCACTGGCCGAGGCCGAGCTGAAACTTCTGCAAAGCGACAAGGAAGCGACCCAGGCGATCGTCGACGAACTGAAAAAAGTGCAGGCGATCCTGGCCGAGCAGGAAGAAAACCGTACCCAGCTGGCCGACAAGCTCGACCGCACCGAAATCCGCTCGCCGCGCACCGGCCGCGTGCACGCGCTTGCTGCCCACACCGAGGGCGGCGTGATCCAGCCCGCGACCACCATCCTGCAGATCGTCCCCGAGGGCGAGCGGCTGATCGTCGAGGCCCAGGTGCAGCCCCAGGACATCAACAAGATCCATTTCGGTCAAACGTCCAGCCTGCGCTTCACAGCGTTCAACGCGAAGGAGACGCCGAAGCTCGAGGGCAAGGTGAGCAATATCTCGGCAGCGCAAATCACCGATGCCCAGAACCGGACGTACTTCACGGTGCAGATCGAGGTATCGGTCGAGGAGCTGAAAAAGCTCGGGACTGCCCATGTCCTGAAGCCCGGCATGCCGGCCGAGGTCTATATCGAGACCGTATCGCGCTCGATTCTGAGCTACTTCCTGAAGCCGCTCGGCGACGTCGCCTCGAAAGCCTTCCGCGAGACGTGAGGGCTGGGGCGAGGGGTTGCTGACGTAGTCGACAGGCAACATTCCGCATCAATCTCGGCGTTTCAGCGAAGGTTTCCATGCTGGATGGCGTGCAAACCCTCGCGTTTTTTCGTCAAGACCGCGTAGGCGGTCTTCCATGGCAAACCTCCGCTGGCGCGGTGTTCGTGGTGCATTTGATGCCACTTGTTCAACCGACGCGGATACTGCCCTTGCTGCCCATTGTCGTGGATGACCGCCTCCGCGGTCATGACGAGACGGGAGGATCTGGCCGAGCCGCTGCACATCGGCTCGACCCGATCCCTATCGATTAGCGTCAATGGGTTTGCAGCCAACGCTGACTTGCCCTTGAAACGGCCAATGCTGCCGCTGCACCGGCACGGCTCAAGTGTTGCCTTTTGGTCAAATCAACATGCGGATTGGGGGGAGGTGGGCTGAAATCTGCTTTATCCGCGGTGAGAACACTCATAGGTAAAAGGATGAGTTGGGGTGGCGGCAGCCACGCCGGAGCGCCACCGCAACTGGGAGTGAGGCTGGCTCATGCCGTTGATTTAGATCAGGCGTGGCATCGCTGGCGCAGCGCTTCTTCTAGCCAGCAACCTGCTCAGCCTCACTGCCGGTGCCCAGGACGCACCGAACAGCAACGGCATCCCGGATCCGTCGATCGCGACCAGCCTGCCGCAGAATGGCGATCCGCTCGGGTATCGCAAGGCGCTGGCTGAACGTGGCATTACCGTCGGGCTGAACTACGTCGGCCAGTGGCAGGGCAATACGTCCGGCGGCACCCGACAGAGCAGCATCTACATCGGCCGCTTCGAGGCACTGGTCGATGTCGATCTGGAAAAGTTCATCAATTGGAAGGGCCTGACCCTCCACGCCAACGCGTTCCAGATCCATGGCCAAGGTCTCAGTCTGCGCAATCTGGGCAACCTGCATACCGCAAGCTTCATCGAGGCCCTGCCCTCGACGCGCCTGTCCGAGTTGTGGCTGGAGCAGAAGCTGTTTGCGGACAAGGCCACCGTGCGTGTCGGGCAACTGGCGGCCGACACCGAGTTTGCAACATCGAGCTATGCGTCCCAGTTCATCAACTCGACGTTCGGCTACCCAACCATCGTCGCCGTCAACCAGCCGAGCGGGGGGCCGGCCTATCCGCTGGCGACGCCGGGCGTGCGCGTGAAGGTTGATCCCGACAAGAATTTGTCGTTCCTGATCGGCCTCTACAATGGCGATCCGACCGGCCCCGGGGCCGGCGATCCGCAGGCACGCAATTCTGATGGGCTGAGCTTCCGATTCAGCGACTCGGCGCTGATTTTCGGCGAAGCGCAGTATCGCTACAACCAGGACAAGGGCGTCCCCGGCCTTGCCGGCAGCTTGAAGCTCGGCGCTTGGGGGCACCTTGGCCGGTTCGACGACCAGCGCCTGGACACGATCGGCCGCTCGCTCGCCGATCCCGACAGTAGCGGGATCGCGGCCCGGCGCCGCGGCAATTCAGGCATCTACGGCGTCATCGACCAGCAGATCTGGCGGCCGGCCAGCGGTGAACCCGACAAGGGCATCGGCGTGTTCTTCCGCGGCTCGGCGAGCCCGTCCGATCGCAATCTGGTCGATCTGTACTTCGACGGCGGCATCGCCTTTGCCGGTATGATCCCGAACCGGCCGGACGACGTTCTGGCCTTCGGCGGGGCCTACGCCAAAATCTCCGGCGACGCCCGCCGATTTGACCGCGACGCCGCGCGCTTCAACGGCGGCGGCCTCGTGCGCGACTTCGAAGCCGTGTTCGAGGTGAACTACCAGGCGCAGGTCATTCCCGGACTGCAGATCGACCTCGATTTGCAGCGGATCTTCCATCCCGGTGGCAATGTCGCCAACCCGAATGATCCGGCCGGTGGGCCGATCAGGGACGCCACCGTCCTGACCCTGCATACCTCGATCAAATACTGACTGATCGGTGAACTTGGTCTTGGGCTTGGACGTCAGGCCTTGCGGAAGTTGGGCGCGCGCTTTTCCATGAAGGCTGCAAACGCTTCGCGCGCTTCCGGGCTAGACAGGCGCTCGCCGAAGATCTGGGCTTCCTCGTCGATGCGCGCGACGATCGCTGACGTGTCGCCTCGCATCAGGCGGCGGGACAGGCTGAGCGCCTCAGGTGCCTTGGCGGCAAGGCGTGCAGCGGCTTTCAATGCTGTTGCCTCCAGCTGATCGGCCGGGACGACCGCATTGACGATGCCAGCTTCCCTCGCCCGTTCGGCCGAGAACGCTTCACCCAGCACCAGCAGTTCGAAGGCGCGGGCATAACCCATGCGCAGTGGCGCCAATAAACTCGAGCCTGCTTCCGGCACCAGGCCGAGATCGAGGAAGGGCGTGCGCAGACTGGCGGTCGGGCTCGCGTAGACGAGATCACAATGCAGTAGCATCGTGGTGCCGACGCCGACCGCCAGGCCGTCGACGGCGGCAATCACGGGCTTCCGGATCAGCGGCAGATAGCGGATGAAGCCAAGGACCTGGGTGCTGAGGCTCGTTTGCCCCGTCGCCCGCTCGATGAATTCGGCGATGTCATTGCCCGCGCTGAAAATACCGCCCGATCCAACGAACACGTGGGCGACGACGTTGGGCGAAGCATCGCCGGCGACGAGCGCGTCGGTCATTGCCGTGTACATCGTCGACTTCAGCGCGTTTTTCTTGTCGGGGCGCGTGAAGCGGATGATCTGGATGCGGTCGCGGATGGAAATGTCGAGGTCGGCCATGTCGGGGCTCCAGCGGTCAGTCGATTGAATGAGGACAGCTCAGTCGCAAGTGTCGTCGGACTCGTCGGCGTAATCCAGCATGCGCAGATCGCGCGCGGCGCGGACGATGTGCACGACGCGGAGTTCCGTGGCGGTTGCGTAAAAAAAGATCATGAAACTCTTGTGGTTGGCGCTGCGCAGGCCTTTGGCCAACCGGTCACGAGGGGCGCCGGGATGACCGACGACGGCAAGTCGCTTCATGCGATCATCCAGCATCGCGATGACGTGTGCGGCAGCAACATCGCCATCTCGATCCTCAATCCAATCGTACAACTCATCGAGATCGCGGCGGGCCTTGTGGCTTATGATGAGCTTTTTGCTTCGGCTGCTCGCTTTCTTGCTTGTGATCGCCGCCTCCCCCGTCGAATGATATCTGCCGCGAGCTCACCGGGCTTGGTATAGACGTGAACGCGGCCAGCTTCGAGGTCGGCCAGCCCCTCGGCGATCCCGGCCTTCAACTTTTCAATAGTCAGAAGCTCGCCCGACATGGACCAGCATTCTTCTTCGGCGGCCACTACGGCGGCGCCCACCTTCAGCGCAGCAAAGCCCGCACGAACGACATCTTCCGCCGTGGCAAAGGCGCCGCTCTTGATCTGCGCGTCGACGAAGGCTTCGAGGTCGCCGGTCAGCATGATGGTCCGTTCCGCCATAATCGATCTCCGAACAGCGAGAGGTGTCGGATGCTACCACATCATGCGGACAGCTTCAGCGGCGTGACCTCGAGAATTGTCTCCGCGCCCTCGGTCACGGCCGCCGCGAGGCCCGAGGCCTGCACGCACAGGTTCTCGGCAAAGAAGCGGGCGAGTGCGACGTGGTTGGTCTCGCCCCCGTCACGAACCGCTGCCAATGCACCACGCGCCAGATAATGTCCGCCGGCTGCAAGACCGAACAGGCGCAGGTACGGCGTCGCCCCGGCCAGTGCTGCGTTCGGGTTGGTGCTAAGCGCCTTGCCCATCCACACCGTTGCCCGTGCCAGTTCCGCGACCGCATCGCCGAGACGCTCGCCCATGCGCCCGAACGCGGGCTGGTTCGAGGCGCGGACGGCGTCGGCGGTGGCCTTCAGTTCGGCGAGGTAGGCCTCCATCACCTTGCCGCCGGCGAGCGGCAATTTGCGGGTGACGAGGTCGATTGCCTGGATGCCGTTGGTGCCTTCGTAGATCGGCAGGATGCGGGCATCGCGATAGTATTGCGCGGCGCCGGTCTCCTCGACGAAGCCCATGCCGCCGTGGATCTGAACGCCCATGGAGGCGACTTCGCAGCCGATGTCGGTCGAAAACGCCTTGGCGATCGGCGTCAATAGCGCGGCTTTGGCCTGGGCGGCGGCCCGTTCACCCTCCGTACCTGCCCGATGCGAGATGTCGATCTCGCGGGCGGTGACGAGGCAGATGGCGCGCGCCGCCTGGGTCATGGCCTTCATGGTCATGATCGAGCGCCGGGTATCGGCATGTTCGATGATCGGCCGCATGCCGGAGCCGCTGGCGCCGGGCGGGCGCCCCTGGCGGCGATCGTTGGCGTAGGCGATGGCCCGCTGTGTCGCCCGCTCGGCGATCGCCACCCCTTGGACGCCAACCGCCAGGCGGGCGGCGTTCATCATGATGAACATGGTCATCAGGCCGCGGTTCTCCTCGCCGACCAGGTAGCCGATGGCGCCGCCTGTCTCGCCGAACTTCATGGTGCAGGTGGGCGACGCGTGGATGCCCAACTTGTGCTCGACGCCGGCGCAGATCACGTCGTTGCGCGCGCCACGACTGCCGTCCGCATTGACCATCCACTTCGGCACCAGAAAGAGGGAAATGCCCTTGGTGCCGGCAGGTGCATCGGGCGTGCGGGCGAGCACCATGTGGATGATGTTGTCGGTCAGTTCGTGCTCGCCGTAGGTGATGAAGATCTTGGTGCCGGTAATCTTATAGCTGCCGTCGCCCTGGGGGATCGCCTTGGTGCGCAGTTCGCCGAGGTCGGAGCCGGCGTGCGGCTCGGTCAGGTTCATGGTGCCGGTCCACTCGCCGGAAACCATCCGTGGCAGGAAGATCGCTTTCAACTCGTCCGAGCCGTGGGCTGCCAGCGCATCGATCGCGCCTTGGGTCAGCAGCGGACACAAGCCGAAGGCGAGGTTGGCCGAGTTCCAGATCTCGCAGGCTGCCATTGCGACCGTGCCGGGCAGCCCCTGGCCGCCGAACTCCTCGGGGCAGGGCAGGGCACTCCAGCCGCCGGCGGCGAATGCTTTGTAGGCGTCCTTCCAGCCGGCCGGCGTCGAGACGACACCGTCCTTGACCATCGACCGCGACTGGTCGCCGGTCCAGTTCAGCGGATCGAGCACTTCGGCGCCGAACTTGCCGGCTTCCTCGACCACGGCCCGCACCGTCTCCTCGTCGAGCCCCGCATAGATGCCCCGTTCGATCAGCCCCGGTAGATCGACCGCCGTCTTGAGCGCGAACATGATGTCGTCTACGGGTGGACGGTAGGTCATGGGGCACCTCCTGTGGCAAACTTTGCTGTCTTCCTTGGTTGTCTACGACCTTAGTCGGTCATGGGCACGCGGGAAAGACCCCCTAACGTAAACGTCAACTTAGAAAGGGCCTCCCCGTGGCCGTGGTGGCAGCGACCGATCAGGCAGTGAGCGACGCCGCAAAACATCTGCGCGCTGGCCGCCTGGTCGCGTTTCCGACCGAGACGGTCTACGGCCTCGGCGCCGACGCGACCAACGGCGCGGCGGTGGCTGCGATCTTTGCCGCCAAGGGCCGGCCGCGCTTCAATCCTCTGATCGCGCACGTGGCCGATGTTGCAGCCGTCGAGCGCCACGCCGTGATGGACGCCATGGCCCATCGCCTGGCTGCTGCCTTCTGGCCGGGTCCGCTCACCCTGGTGCTGCGCCGCAGTGCCAGCAGCGCGATCAGCGATCTCGTGACGGCCGGCCTCGATACGGTGGCCATGCGCGTGCCCTCGCACGCCGTCGCGCGCGAGCTGCTGCGGCGCGCGGGCGTCCCGGTTGCCGCGCCCTCGGCCAACCGCTCGGGCCATGTGAGCCCGACACTCGCCGCGCACGTGGCGGCTGATCTCGGCGCAGACGTCGCCATGATCCTCGATGGCGGGGCGACGCAGGTCGGCCTCGAAAGCACGGTCGCAGCGGTCGAGCAGGACCGCGTGACGCTGTTGCGGCCGGGCGCGATCACAGCGGAACAGATCGATGCCGTCATTGGTCAGCGCACGGCCCGTGCCTTCGAGGGCGGCGCTCAACCCCTGTCGCCGGGCCAGCTCGAGCGCCACTACGCGCCGCGCGCGCGGCTGCGGCTCGATGCCAGTTCGGCTGAACCCGGAGAAGGCCTGCTCGCGTTCGGACCGGTCCCGCACGCGACGTCCGGGCCGGTGCTCAACTTGAGTGCGCGCGGCGACCTGATCGAGGCGGCGGCCAATCTGTTTGCCCACCTGCGCGCACTCGATGCGACCGGCCTCGCTCGTATCGCCGTCATGCCGATCCCAGCCCACGGGCTTGGCTGCGCCATCAACGACCGCCTCGGCCGGGCCGCCAAGGGGCGGTAAGTCGACCAACGGCGAGGGGAAACGCATGAACGCCCCGCCACCGGTGCGTGGCATCCGGGAACGCGAGGGGGGAGGGCGCTGGCCATGAGCCTGTGGCCGGCGCAATACGCAATTGGGCTATTGCGCCCTACGGCGATGGGTTCGGCCAAGTTCATCGCGGGCTCGCCCCTTGTGCAACGGCGCCGCCCGTAGCACATCTGAGGTGACGATTTATTTCGGGGATTTTCATGAACCGCGAAGAGACGCACGCGCTGTTCGCGCAAGGCCGGGACGCGTGGAACGCGTGGGCGGAAGGCATGCTGGCCGAGCGCCGCCGGCTGGAGGCGGCGGGGGCGTGGGCGTGGGCGGCCACACGGGATGTCTTCGGCGACCTCGAGCCCGGCAACGACGCGACCAAGGTCTGGATGGCAGCTGCCAGCGTCGAGTTCTCAACGTCCCGACAACCGCACACGTTCGAGCAGCCGGTGGATTTTGGCGGCTGGGTGTTTCCGGGCTACGCGTGGTTCACCAGCGCGACGTTCTCGGGCGACGCGGGGTTCACCAGCGCGACGTTCTCGGGCGACGCGGGGTTCGACAGCGCGACGTTCTCGGGCAACGCGAGGTTCACCAGCGCGACGTTCTCGGGCTACGCGTGGTTCAACAGCGCGACGTTCTCGGGCTACGCGGGGTTCACCAGCGCGACGTTCTCGGGCTACGCGGGGTTCACCAGCGCGACGTTCTCGGGCACCGCGTGGTTCGGCAGCGCGACGTTCTCGGGCGACGCGGGGTTCGACAGCGCGACGTTCTCGGGCGACGCGTGGTTCGACAGCGCGACGTTCTCGGGCGACGCGTGGTTCGGCAGCGCGACGTTCTCGGGCGACGCGAGGTTCGACAGCGCGACGTTCTCGGGCGACGCGAGGTTCGACAGCGCGACGTTCTCGGGCAACGCGGGGTTCACCAGCGCGACGTTCTCGGGCGACGCGGGGTTCGACAGCGCGACGTTCTCGGGCAACGCGAGGTTCACCAGCGCGACGTTCTCGGGCTACGCGTGGTTCACCAGCGCGACGTTCTCGGGCGACGCGGGGTTCGACAGCGCGACGTTCTCGGGCAACGCGAGGTTCACCAGCGCGACGTTCTCGGGCTACGCGTGGTTCAACAGCGCGACGTTCTCGGGCGACGCGGGGTTCGGGCAGGCCACCTTCGAGGGGTTCACGACCTACGCTGATGCGCGGTTCGAGAAGGCGGCCAACTTCACCGCCATCAAATCCACCCGCGCCTTTTCGTTGGCCAATGCGGTGTTCGCGCAGGTGCCGGATTTCATCCAGGCCAATTTCGCAGAAGCGCCCCGGCTCGACAATTCGCACTTCCGCTGGGGGTTTGTCGAGCCGGGGCGCTTCTGGAGTTTTCCAATTCGCGTAGTCGTTGGGCTTGTCAAGCGGTTTTTTTATGGCGACGGCGACCGGCCGGCCCGCTATCGGGCCTTGAAGCGGCTGGCCATCCAGGGCCACGACGGCGACCGCGAGCAGCAGTTCTTTGCCGGCGAAGTGCGTTCGGCGCGGTTCACCAACGACTGGCCGCTGCCGCTGGAGCCGGTGGTGGCGGGACGTGCACGGGCGGCTTGGCAGAAGTGGGCCCAGGACCATTGGCTACGTGGCCTCGCAGCCTTCCCCCTCCTATGGCTTCCCGTCATCCCCTGGCGCGCCAGTGCCTGGAACGGCTTCTTCCGCTTCTGGTTCGGCATGGCCTACCAGATGTTCTCCGACTTCGGCCGGTCGATACTGCGGCCGCTGGTGGTGTGGCTGGCGGCCGCGCTCATCACCGCCGTCTACTGCCTCAGCCAGATGCCGGAGATCGCAGAGAAGCACCACAAGAGCCAGCCGCCGACCCTGCTGCGCACCATCGAGACCTACGGCAACGACAGCCTCGATGCCTGGCGCCAGGGCACCGGCTGTACCACGCGAACGGAGATTCGGCACATTCCGAAGGCGGACGGCAAGGCCGAACCGGCGATCGTGGTCACCGGCCTCACCTCGGCCATCGCCGAAAAGACCAACGCGGTGACGGAAGCCCTGCATCTGGCATTCCGCAACGCCTTCATCATCCTCGACGGCGGGTCGGACGCGGCGCACCGCACCTACGGCTGTCTCTACGGCGTCGAGCGCTACGGCGACAATCCGGTGGCGATCCTGCCCTCGGCGGTGTCGGTGGCAAGCGCGCTGCAGAAACTGGTCTCGGCGATCATGATCTTCCTGTTCGGCCTCGCGCTCCGCAACATGCTGAAGGTGAAGTGACGCGCAGCGTGCCGCTTACAACTTCCTATAGGCATCGACGATGGCTTGGCCGTCGGCCCCCGACTTCTTGAGCCAACCGGCGGTCAGATCCTCGCCGAACTTCTTCAGGCCGCCTGCAAGTTCCGGCGACGGCGGCAGCACTTTCATGCCTTTGGCTTTCAGCTCGGCGATGTACCAGCCGGCCTTCTCCTCGGCGATCTTCCAGCCGCGTGCTTCGGCGGCTGCGGCGGTCTTGACGAGCGCCTCCTGCTGGTCCTTGGGCAAGGCATCGAAAGCGGCCTTGTTCACGAACGTGATGTTCTTGGGGATCCAGGCCTGGGTGTCGTACCAGTGGGTCAAGCTCTCCCACACCTTGGTGTCGTAGCCGGTCGAACCGGACGAGATGAACGAGGTGACGACGCCGGTGGCCAGTGCCTGCGGCAACTCCGCCGCCTGGATCGTCACGGCCTGGGCGCCGGCGAGTTCCGCGATGCGCGCAGTGCCGGCGTTATAGGAGCGGAACTTGATGCCCTTCAGGTCCTCGACCTTGTTCAACTCCTGCTTGGCATAGATGCCCTGCGGCCCCCACGGCACCGCCATCAGCAGCATCAGGCCCTGGGCTTCGAGCTTCTTGGCGATGGCCGGGCGCGAGGCCTTATCGAGCTTGCGGGCATCGGCAAAGCTCGTCGCCAGGAACGGCACGACGTCGATGCCGAAAATGGCGTCCTCGTTCTCGTGGATCGAGGTCAGCACTTCACCGATCTGGGCCTGGCCGGTCGCGACCGCGCGCTTGATCTCGGGCGCCTTGAACAGCGAGGCGTTGCCATGCACCGTGATCAGCAGCTTGCCGCCGGTTGCCGCCTCCACGTCCTTGGCGAACTGCACGAGGTTTTCGGTGTGGTAGTTGCTGGTGGCGTAGGCGGCCGGCAAATTCCATTTGGTCTGGGCGCTGGCAGGTGCGGCAGCCATGGCGGCTGCGAGCGCCACTCCGGCGACGAAATTGCGGCGATGCATGGACATTACCCTCCTGTTGAAACACGTTCGTGTGGCAAGACTACTTCTTCACGGCGACTTCGGGAAACACCCAATAGGGGATCGCGGTGACGATCTCGGGGAAGGCAGTGATGATCACCACTGCCAGGTTGAGCAGAAGAAAGAACGGAAACGCCGCTTTGGCAACGGTGAAGGTATCGCGCCCGCTCATGTTCTGCAGCACGAACAGGTTGAAACCGACCGGCGGCGTGATCTGCGCCATCTCCACGTGGATGATGAGATAGACGCCGAACCACACGAGGTCGAAGCCCGCCTTCTCCACCATCGGCAGCACGATCACGGCTGTGAGCACGATCATCGAGATGCCGTCGATCAGGCAGCCGAGGATGATGTACATGATGGTCAGCGCCAGGACGAGCTTGTGGCGCGATAAATTCTGCCCGTCGACCCATTCGGCGAGTGCGGCTGGAATGCCGGTGTAGGCCATGGCCGCCGTGCAGAAGGCGGCGCCCGCCAAAATCAGCATGATCATGCAGGTGAGCCGCGTCGCGCTCATGACGCTGTCGGTGAAGCCCGCCCAGTCGAGCGTGCCGCTCCACCAGGCCAGGATCAGCGCGCCGATCACGCCGAAGGCTGCGCACTCGGTGGCGGTGGCAAATCCCAGCACCAGCGACAGGAACACGAGGGCGATCAGCATGAGACAAGGGATCAGCTTTTTCGACTGCTGCATCTTGGCCGCAAACGACATCACCGGATCGCGCGGCGGCGTCTTGCCGGGGTTCAGCAGTGACCACAAGATGATGTAGCCCGAGTACAGGCCCATCACGAGCAGGCCGGGCAGGAACCCGCCGAGGAACACCTTCAGCACCGAGACGTTGGCGGTGACCGCGTACACCACCATCGGGATCGACGGCGGGATCAGCAGGCCGAGCGTGCCGGAGCCGGCGAGCGAGCCCAGCGCCATGCCCTGGTCGTAGCCGCGCTTTTCGAGCTCGGGCAGCGCGATCTTGCCGATCGTGGCGCAGGTCGCGGCCGACGAGCCCGACATGGTGGCAAAGATCCCGCAGCCGAGCACATTCACATGCAGCAGCCGGCCCGGCAGCCATTGCAGCCAGGGTGCAAGCCCGCGGAACATCTCCTCCGACAGCCGCGTGCGGAACAGGATCTCGCCCATCCAGATGAACAGCGGCAGGGCTGCGATCTGCCAACTGGCGGCCGAATCCCACACCTTGGTTGCGAGCACCGTGCCGATCGGCACGTTGGTGGTGAGGATCATGGCGAGCAGGCCGACGAGGCCGAGGCCGATCGCAATCCACACGCCGGAGGCCAGGATGACGAGCAGGGCGCCGAGCAGGACAATCGAGAGCGTGGGCAGGTCGAGGGCTGCAAACATGTCAGACACCCCCGCCTTCGGCAACGCGCGCCAGCAGCTCTTCCGTGGTCTTGGGCGGGTCCCTCTCGAAGGTCGGCCGGTTGCCTTTGAGCACATGCACCAGTTCGTCGGCGACCGCGATGGTCAGAACCGCGAGCCCGGCGAAGAAGAACAGTTGCGGGATCCACAGCGGCACCGCGACGACGCCATTCGACATGTCATGCAGCAGGTATGAGTCACGCACGAAGCGGAAGGCGTGCCAGGAAAAGAACAGCAGGAACGACAGCGCGACGATGAGGGCAAGCGCTTCGAAAAACTGCCGCGTGCGACCCGACAGGCGCTCGAGCAGCAGCCCGACGCGGATCATCTCGCCGCGCTTGAAGGTGTGCGCCATGCCAAGGAACGCCATCGCGGCCATGGCCCAGGCGGCAAAATCGTCGCCCGAGGGAATGTTGAGATTGAACTGCCGGCCGACCGCCATGACCAGCATGATCGCGAAGATGATCACCAGGCAGACCGCCGCGGCATAGCCCGACCACCGATACAGTCCATCAAGAAACCTGCGCATAAAATCTCCCCGCTTCCCCCACCAGCTTACAGACTTGCCGCCGCCCGCGCCGCCTGATCGTAATGCCCCGACAGTGCCCGCAGCAGCGAGCCCAATTCCGAAAGCGTCGGATCGGGCAGGCCGGTTGAGTTCACCCCGTGCACCAGCAGCCGCTCCCGGATTGCATGATAGCGATCGCAGGCAGCCGCACCGACCACGGTCGCAGCGATCAGTTTCTCCTTGCCGGCCTTGGTCGAGATGACAAGGCCCGCGGCCACGAGCTTCTTCACGGCATAGGTGATGACGTGCGTATCCTCGATGCCGAGCACCAGGCAAAGGTCGGCGAGCTTCTTTGGCCGCTCACGATGGCGCACGCTGTGCAGCACCAGGATTTCGATCGGCGAAAGATCGGGCACGCCGGCCGCGGCCATGCAGCGGATCATCCAGCGGTGGAAGGCATGGACGGCGAGCGACAGGCCGAATTCGACTTCCGACAGGCCGGGTAGCGCGCCGGCCGCCAGGTGCGCCGATGACACGATCGGACCGACATCACTGCGGCCGGCCAGTGTGGTGCCGGGCGCGGCCCTGACCGTGCGCCCCGTGGTCTTGGGCGCGGCGGAACCGAGCCGTCGTGGTCGCTCAACTGCCATTGCAGACATGCCCGGGCGGGAGGGAAGTCAATGGCAAGGGTGGGTCGATAAAAATAATTTGTCAATATAATGTTGACGTTTTTTATTCCATGCGCGACTTTTGCTGACGCCCACACTCAGCCGCGAGGATCACCCCCATGGCCGCTTTCTCCAAGGCAGCGCCCGAGGCCAAGTGGAACTTCTGGATCGACCGTGGCGGCACCTTCACCGACGTGGTCGCGCGCACGCCGTCGGGCGAAATCCTGGCCCGCAAGGTGCTGTCGGAAAACCCCGGCGTCTATGACGATGCGGCACTCGAAGGCATCCGCCAGTTTCTGGGGGTCGCCTCGACCGCGGCGATCCCTGCGCACAAAATCGAAACCGTCAAGATGGGCACCACGGTCGCAACCAACGCGCTGCTGGAGCGCAAGGGCGAGAAGACGCTGCTGGTCATCACGCGCGGCCTCAAGGACCAGATCGAAATCGGCTATCAGGCGCGCCCCGACATCTTTGCCAAGCAAATCATCAAGCCGGAGATGTTGTATACGCGCGTTGTGGAGGCAGGGGAGCGCGTGCGGGCGGACGGCACCATCGAACAGGCGCTCGATGAAGCCGCGTTGACGGCTGACCTGAGGGCGGCACTGGCCGATGGCATCAAGTCCGTCGCGTTCGCCTTCATGCACGCCTATGCGTTTCCAGCGCACGAAAAAGCGGCTGCCGCGTTGGCGACTGAACTCGGCTTCGACTACGTGGCCGCCAGCCACGACGTGTCACCGCTGATCAAGATCGTCGGCCGCGGCGACACCACGATCGCCGACGCCTACCTGTCGCCGATCTTGCGGCGGTATGTGGATAAAGTGGCAGGGGCACTCGGCAGCTCCGCGACGGGTGGCCGGCTCTCCGTAGGAGAGTCGCCCGGCGCCGAAGTAAGAGTCATGTTCATGGCGTCGTCCGGCGGGCTGACCTCCGCCGATCTGTTCCTCGGCCGCGATGCGATCCTGTCGGGACCGGCCGGCGGCATCGTTGGGATGGCGGAAACCGCCAAGATCGCCGGCTTCGACAAGGTCATCGGCTTCGACATGGGCGGCACCTCGACCGACGTGTCGCACTTTGCCGGCGACTACGAACGCAGCTTCGAAACGGAAGTGGCCGGCGTGCGCATGCGCGTGCCGATGATGCGCATTCACACGGTCGCGGCCGGCGGCGGCTCGATATTGTTCTACGACGGCAACCGCTTCCGCGCCGGCCCCGAGAGCGCCGGCTCCAATCCCGGTCCGAAATGCTACCGCCGCGGCGGCCCGCTCACCGTGGCGGATGCCAACGTGATGGTCGGCAAGCTGCAGGCGGCGTTCTTTCCGAAGATCTTCGGATCGGGGCGCAACCAGCCGCTCGACGAGGCCGCAGCGCGCACCGCCTTCGCCGAGATGGCCGCCCGTATCGCAGCCGACACCGGCGCACCGCGCAGTCCTGAGCAGGTGGCCGATGGCTTCATCCGCATCGCGGTGGAGAACATGGCGAACGCCATCAAGAAGATCTCGGTGCAGCAGGGCTACGACGTCACCGAGTACGCGCTGCAGTGCTTCGGCTCGGCCGGCGGCCAGCACGCCTGTTTGATTGCCGACACCCTCGGCATGGAAACCGTGCTGCTGCATCCGCTGTCCGGCCTGCTGTCAGCCTACGGCATGGGGCTGGCCAACATCCGCGCGAGCCGCGAGGAGAGCGTCGAAGCGCCGCTCGATGCCGCAACGCTGGCGCGGCTCAAGACGCAATCCGGCGCGTTGGCGAAGGCGGCCCTCGCCCAGATCGAGGCGCAGGGCGTCGGCTCTGACCAGGCGGCGACCACCACCCGCATTCACGTGCGCTACGATGGCACCGACAACGCGCTGCCCGTCGCCCTCGACTCCGTCGAGACCATGCGCGCCGTGTTCGAGGCCGAGCACCGACGCCGCTACGGGTTCGTGTCGCCGGAGAAGCGCGTGTTTGCCGCGACCCTTGAAGTCGAAGCGCAGGGCGGTGGCGCCAGCATCCTCGAACCCGACTTGCCGTTGACGGGCAAGGGCAGCCCGGACGCCATAGCCAAAACGCGCTTTTTCTCCGGCAACGCCTGGCACGACGCTCCGGTGTACTTCCGCGACGCGCTCAAACCCGGTCACAAGATCATCGGCCCGGCGCTCGTCATCGAGCCGCACCAGACAGTCGCCATCGAGCCCGGCTGGAACCTGGAAGTCAGCCATAAGAACCATCTCGTCCTGCGGCGTGCGATGGCGCGCGCGAAGGAACGGCTCGGTGCCAAGGCCGATCCCATGCTGCTGGAGGTGTTCAACAACCTGTTCATGTCAATCGCCGAGCAGATGGGCGAAGCGCTGCGCAACACCGCCCAGTCGGTCAACATCAAGGAGCGGCTGGACTTCTCCTGCGCGGTGTTTGATGCGACCGGCGCGCTCGTCGCCAACGCGCCGCACATGCCGGTGCATCTGGGCTCCATGGACAAGTCGGTCGAAACGATCATCGCGATGAACAAGGGGCAAATGCAGCCAGGCGACGTCTATATGTTGAACGCGCCCTATAACGGCGGCACGCACCTGCCGGACATCACAGTCATTACGCCAGTATTCGCTCCCGTGGTCGCGGGCGCCCCCCCTGTCGGGGAGCCGGCCGCCCGCGACGCAGCACCGCGCCAGCCCTTCTCCTCCCCCCTTGAGGGGGAGGAAGATGCGGCTCGAATATTCCCACTACGGGAAAATTCGAACTTGCCGCATCAGATGGGGGGGGTGGTCGCCACAACCACTGTCGAACAAAGTACCCCCCACCCCGGCCCTCCCCCTCAAGGGGGGAGGGAGGGAAC
>JAKFWF010000007.1 GCA_021730785.1 Hyphomicrobiaceae bacterium | reverse complement strand
CCGCGGCGGGTTCCGCGGCGGTGGCGGCGGTGGTGATCGCGGCGGCTTCCGTGGCGGCGCCGGCGCAGGTGGCGGTGGGGGCGGCGGCTATCGCGGCCGCGAAGGTGGCGGCGGGGGTGCTGGTGCCAGCAGCGAAGGCGGCTCGACATTCCGCGCCCGGCCACCGCGCGAAGGCGGCGATGACCGTCCGCGCACGCCACGCCCGCCCCGTGACGGCGGCGGTTCCACACCCGGCTCGGAGGGCTGACCATGGCTGACGAAATCCAACAGATCCCGGCCCGCCGTCCGTTCCATCGGCGGCGCAAGACTTGCCCGTTCTCGGGCGATGCGGCACCCAAGATCGACTACAAGGACGTGCGCACGCTCGGCCGCTATGTGTCCGAACGCGGCAAGATCGTGCCCAGCCGCATCACCGCGGTGTCGGCCAAGAAGCAGCGCGAGCTGTCGAAGGCGATCAAGCGCTGCCGGTTCCTCGGCCTGCTGCCCTACGTCTTGAAGTAGGACCAGTCTTCCGTCGCTGGCGGCCGGCTCCGCGAAGCGGGGTCGCCAGCGACAACCAAAATACCGCCAGCGACAATTGAAGTGTTGGAGCAGGTCGTTTGGGCCTGCCCCTAACCGCTCTTCGGCGGGACAGCGTGGATCATGCAAACCTACCTCCCCATCGGCCTCGGCGCCGGATTCGTGTCGGCGATGCTGTTTGCGTCGGCGTCGACCGGGACACTGCTCGGCCTGCTGGTGCTGTTTTTCCTGTCACCCATGCCGGTCGCCGTCGCTGGCCTGGGTTGGGGCTGGCGGGCTGCCGCCGTGGCCGCCATAGTCGGCGCCTGTTCCATCGGCGTGATCGGCAACGTCCGCGGGATCCTGTTTCACGCCCTGTCGATCGGCGCCCCGACTGCCGTGCTCTCCTACTACTGCCTGCTCAATCGTGATGTCAGTAGCGCTGGCGGCGTGGCGCAGACCGAGTGGTATCCCCTTGGCCGCATCGTCGTGCTGGCCGCCCTGATCGCCAGTTCGCTGGCTGCAGTGGCGCTCGTCAGTTCAGCTGCCGATATGGACGACTTGCGCAAGTTGCTGGGCGGCACAATCGAACGCATGCTGAAACGGCCAGTGGGTGCACCTGGTCCGGTCGGTATTCCCGATGCGCTCGACCCGGTACAAACTGCCAGACTGACCGAACTGATGGTCAGTGTATTCACGGTTTCGCTCGCCACCACATGGCTTGCGGTCGCCATCCTCAACCTGTGGCTGGCGGCACATGTGGTGGCGCGATCCAACCGACTGGTGCGGCCCTGGCCCGATCTGGCCGCGTTGCGCCTGCCTCCACCCGCGCCGATTGCGCTTGCAGCCGCGCTCGGTGGCTCGTTTCTACCGGGCTTCGCCGGATTGATCGCCGCTGGGCTGATGGGGGCCCTGCTCCTGGCATTCATGTTCGTCGGTCTGGCCATTATCCATCATGCGACCCGCGGACAGAGCCTGCGACCGTTCTATCTTGCCGGGGTCTACGCGGTGCTGGTTCCCTTCATTGCCCTGGCTGGACCAGCCCTCGCACTCCTCGCGCTTGCCGAACCTTTCCTGCCCCTGCCCCTGCGCCGGACGCAACCGCCGCAAGGTCCGCCGTCCACCTGAACCACACCAACCAAGCCATCACCCCACACAAGGAGTTCTTCCATGCAAGTCATTCTTCTCCAGCGCATCGGCCGCCTCGGCCAGATGGGCGATGTCGTCAAGGTCAAGGACGGCTTTGCCCGCAACTTCCTGCTGCCCGAGGGCAAGGCGCTGCGGGCGACGAGCGCCAACCAAGCCCAGTTCGAAACAAAGCGCGTGCAGCTCGAAGCTGAGAACCTGTCGCTCAAGAAAGAAGCCGAGGCGGTCGCCGCCAAACTCGAAGACAAGATCTTCACCACCATCCGCCAGGCCGGCGACACCGGCCAGCTCTACGGCTCGGTTTCAACCCGCGACATCGCCGAGGCCGTCACCACGGGCGGCTTCACGGTCGACCGCCGCCAGGTGATCCTCGACCAGCCGATCAAGACGCTCGGCCTGCACGGCACGCGCGTCGCGCTGCACCCCGAGGTCACCGTCAAGATCCAGGTCAACGTCGCCCGCTCGGCGGACGAAGCCGAGCGCCAGGCCCGCGGCGAGGACGTCACCCTCATCAAGGACGAGAAGATCGAACTGGAGACGTTCCAGCCGGACGACGCCTTCGAAGGCGGCGCGCCCGGCACGGGCGAACAGCCGGACGTGTGAGGCGGCGGATGGTTACAACCCGGGGCTGTCTGTAACCATCCACCCCTTTACTTCGCGGCGATCACAGCGATCTCGACCAGGATGCGCGGATCGGCGAGTTTTGCTTCGATGCAGGCACGGCCGGGCAGGTTCTTACCCTCGGTCCAGGCATTCCAGGCTTCGTTCATCTGCTCGCGCAAACGGATGTCGGGCACCCAGATGGTGGCCGAGATGACATGCGACTTGTCGGTGCCGCACAGCTTCAGCAGCCGGTCGATCTCCTTCAGGACGTCGGCAGTCTGACCTTTGACATCCTTGCTCAGATCCTCTGGCACGACGCCAGCGGTGTAGACGAAGTTGTTGGCCTCGACGACCTTGGACAGGATCTTCGAAGGCTCGTGGCGGATGATCGGCATGGTGGTTGTCTCCCTGTGAGGGCGCTGTGCAGCGCACGGGCGGCAACTTAGGCGAAGCCGGCGCCTTCCCGCCACCCGCAATTTCCGCAAGTCACAGCAGCGGCTCGTCGTACACGCGTCGGCCGTCGATCATGAGGCCCTTGATGGCCGCATTGCCGCGTGCATCAACGGCGATGAGGGCGGCAAGTTTTCCATCACGTGCGGTCTGCTCGAGCGCCGGTCCTTTTCCCTCCGGTACGAAATAGCTCTCGATGCCATACCGGATGTTCAGGTCTCCTTCGATTGGGGCTGCCGCGCCCGCAGCTTGTGGAACTCTGATCTCGTGCCACCCGTGCAGCGTGCGCGCCCTGATCGAAATGGTCGTGGCGGTCGGCGAAGGCGCCACGCCAGATACCCCGGCAAGCTGCCATGCCTCGCCTTTCTGCTCGAACGTGACATAGAACCACTGCGGTGCAGCGGACTTCACGTCCGCCGGAATGAGCCGCGCGGGTACTCTCGATGCCTCATAGCTCAAGATCACGTAGTCGCCGCGGAACAGGGAGCGCGGATCGACCGGCACGATCGGCAGCACGATCTGGCGACCGCTGCGCAGCAGCTGGACCCGGTCCCACACCATGTGGCCGATCGCGGCGGTCTGCAGGCCGGCAACCGCGAGGGCTGCGATCAGCCATTTGCGGGATGGCAACATCATGGTCGGACTCCATCGACGAGGGCTTGATCGCGCTTGAGCAGGCGGAATGCGACCGTCGACAGGGCGATGACAAGCAGGCCAGCCACCGCGAAGAACAGCGAGGTGTTCAACAAGGTGCCAAGCGTGCGGAAATAGAGCAGCAGGATTTCAGCGGAGAAAGCGCCATAGGCCACCCAAAGCGCCGGACGGTTATCACTCCGCATGGCCCAGGCAATGACGCCGAGCACGATCGCCAGCATCACCAGGGCGTACCCCAGCGACTGGCCGACCGTTCTAGCACCTTCCGTTTGCATCATCATCAGGCCGGTGAAGCCCAGCAGCAGTCCGTAGTTCGTGGCCGTCGGCGCAATTCTACCGACCCGACCTGACAGGGCATCGGCGAGCCCCAAGCTACTTGCAACCGCCAGGACAGCAATGGCAAAGCCGATGGCCGCAACCAGCCACGAATGGGGTCCCTGTGGCAGTTTCCACGCCAAGGCGACGATCCAGCCGGCCAGTGTCAGTGCCGACAGATGCAGTCCTGGCCGCCAGCGCAGCCATAGGAATGTTCCAGCGACGGCGGCCCACGCCAGCAGGAATGCCCAGTGCACACCGCTTGTCAGCAGCATCTCCCAGCCGCTCCACAGGCCGACCAGTGCCATCGCCAGACCCAGCACCGGACCTGAGGCAAATCCGATGCCGGCAGCGAGCGCGCCGGCCGCCCACAACAGCACGGCGTCCGGCGGATTGCCGTCCATGTGATACATCTGCGCGACCAACATGATCGCCGCACCGAAGATCGATGCCCCGCCCAACACGGCGGCATGCCCGAACATCGGCAGCTGCCGCGCGAACAGCACGGCGGCCGTGCCATAGGCACTCCACATGCCAGCGGCCAGAACCAGCAGCCGCGCGAGTTTCGACATCCCGCTCCAATTCGCCGCCACGAAACTCATGGCCGAGAACCCGATCAGAACCGCGCCCAACACCGCTAGCGTCCCTGGCAGGCTGAACCTGCTGGCGCGCGTGGACATGTCGGCCAGGATTTGCCGTTGCCCAACCTCGGTGATGAAGCCGGCGGCGCGCCACCGGTCGAGGTCGCTGGCAAGGCGGCTCGCATAGGACCAGGAGCGTGGCATGGTGGCGCCTTCTGCAGTTCATGAACTTCGTTCAATGTTACGCGGGCATTGTCGCACGTCAATCGGGTTCATATCCTCCTCAACAAAGATCCGGCCGTCGCTTTGGTCGACGCAGGCACCGATACCCGTTATCCAGCGCCCCTTCCCCGTCTGCCTGCACCCGCGTATATCGAGACCATGAGTGACATTCTTGACAAGATCACGGTCTACAAGCGCGCCGAGATAGCAGCCGCCAAGGCAGCTGTGCCACTCGCCCAATTGCGCAAGCGAGCCGAGGCAGCGGGCCCGCTCCGCCCGTTTGCCAAAGCCGTCGCGGCCAGGCTTGCAGCCAGGCAGCCAGCGCTCATTGCCGAGATCAAGAAGGCGTCGCCCTCGAAGGGCTTGATCCGCGCCGATTTCGATCCTCAGGAGTTGGCTCGGGCCTATGCCGCGGGCGGCGCCACCTGTCTCTCGGTGCTCACCGACACTCCCTCTTTCCAGGGTGCGCCGCATTTTCTCACCGAGGCGCGCGCCGCGTGCAGCCTACCGGCGCTGCGCAAGGATTTCATGCTCGATACCTATCAGGTGGCGCAAGCCCGCGCCTGGGGCGCCGACTGCATTCTGATCATCCTGGCACAGATCGACGATGCGACCGCCCACGACCTCGCGAGCGCTGCCCGCGACTGGAATATGGATGCCATTGCCGAGGTGCACGACGTAGCCGAACTGGACCGGGCATTGGCGCTCGATTGCCGCATGATCGGCATCAACAATCGCAACCTGAAGACCTTCGAGGTCTCGCTCGCCACCACCGAAGCCCTTGCGCCGCGGGTACCGAAGGACCGCATCGTCATCGGCGAGAGCGGCATCTTCACGCCGGCCGACCTCGCACGCCTCGGCACGGTCGGCGTGGGGGCGTTCCTGGTGGGCGAAAGCCTGATGCGGCAGGCCGACGTCACGGCCGCGACGCGCGCACTGTTGGAGCCGGCACCATGAGCAAGCTCTCGCACCTCAACGACCGTGGCGAAGCGCACATGGTCGACGTGTCGGACAAGGCCGTCACCAGCCGCACCGCGCGCGCGGAGGGCTTCGTCGCCATGGCGGCCGAGACCCTGGCGCTCGTCGAGAGCGGAACAGCAAAGAAAGGCGATGTGCTGGCGACCGCGCGCATCGCCGGCATCATGGCGGCAAAGCACACGCACACACTGATCCCGTTGTGCCATCCCTTAGCGATCACTAAAGCGACCGTGGAGTTTACGCCCTCGCAAACACCGCCCGGCATCCACATTGCGGCTGAGGTCAAGGTCGCGGGCCAGACCGGCGTCGAAATGGAAGCGCTGACCGCCGTGTCGATTGCAGCCCTTACCATCTACGACATGCTGAAGGCCGCCGATAAGGCCATGGTGATCCGTGACATCCGGTTGCTGGAAAAAACCGGCGGCCGGTCGGGCACGTATCGCGCCACACCGACCGAAGGGTGACGTCATGGCGCTGCTGCCCGTGGAGGAGGCCCTCGCACGCCTGCTGGCGGACGCGGCCGCGCTTGGCTCGGAGCACGTCACGCTGCTCGAGGCCGCCGGCCGGGTTTTGAGCCAGCCGTTGGCCGCAACGCTCACACAGCCGCCGTTCGATGCGAGCGCGATGGATGGTTATGCGGTCAGGGCGGCTGATGTCGCGACGTTGCCGGCGCGGCTGCAGGTCGTCGGCGAGGCAGCCGCAGGGCGCGGCTTTGCTGGCCGGGTCGGTGTCGGCGAGGCGGCCCGCATCTTCACCGGCGCGCCGCTGCCCGCTGGCGCCGATGCCATCGTCATCCAGGAAGATTGCACGGCCGAGGGCAACGTCATCACCGTGCGCGACGGCGCTCCTGATGCTGCCCACATCCGCCGTCGGGGTGGTGATTTCAGCGAAGGCGCAATCCTCCTGAAGGCTGGCGTCAAGCTCGCGGCACGGCAGATCACACTGGCCGCCGCCATGGGACACGCCGTGCTGCCGGTTCACCGTAAGCCGATTGTTGCGATCCTGGCGTCGGGCGACGAACTCGCTCTTCCGGGCACCAGGCCGCCGCCGGACCAGATCGTCTGCTCGAACCCCTATGGCGTCGCAGCTGTGCTGCGAGCAGCCGGTGCAGACCCCCGCTTCCTCGGAATTGCCGCCGATACGCGCGCCTCGCTCGATGCGCACATCGACCGGGCAACAGGCTGCGACCTGCTGGTGACGATCGGCGGCGCGAGCGTCGGCGACCACGATCTGATCGCCCCCGTGCTCGCAGCGCGCGGCATGACCCTCGATTTCTGGAAGATCGCCATGCGGCCGGGCAAGCCCATGTTGTATGGCCGCCTTGGCCCCATGGCCGTGGTCGGCCTGCCCGGCAATCCCGTATCGGCGCTGATCTGTGCGCGGGTCTTCCTTGTTCCGCTCATCGAGAAGTTGAGCGGGTTGGCGGCGGCCGCGACCAGCACTGCCACTGCGGTTACAGCAGTCGATCTCGAGGCCAACGGACCGCGCACCCACTATATGCGGGCAACCCTGGAGTCGGCAAAATCGGGTGCACGGGCTGCCCGCCCGGTCCGCTCGCAAGACAGTTCCCTGCTGTCGCCGCTGGCCGCCGCTGACTGCCTGATCGTGCGGCCGGTCGGGGCGCCTGCCGTCCCAGCCGGCGCGTCCGTTGCGATCCTGCCGTTGGATTTCTAAATCTGTTGCACCGACTTTAACCTGATCTCAAAGCATGGGGCCTACAAAATCCTCATGTATGACGATGATCAAACGCCAAAGACCCTGCCGAAACGGAAGCCGGACGCGCCGAAGTCAGCCCTGTTCGACATGGGCGACCGGGTCCAGGCCAGCGCTTGGGCGCTGATCCTTGCCACGGGCTTGCTCGTTGGTTCCGATCTCTTCATCGCCCAGCACTTCGGCACTGTGAAAGTCAGCAGGACCTGGCACGGCGACTGGGATGCGGCATTGGCCGCCGACTATGGCTGGATGTGGCTGATCGTGCCCGCCGCCTGGATGATCGCCGCCGCCACCTGCGCGCTGCTGCCGCGCATGGACCAGAAACAGTAAGCGACGGACTTACCGCCGGTACTGCAGAAACGGGCTCTTGGTCGCGATGCTGTCGTAGAGGCCGCGGGCGCGATAATTGAACTCCTGGGTCGACCAGTAGGTGCGGGTGCAGCCGCGTTTGTCGGCCTCGGCGTAGGTCGCCACGATCAACGCGCGACCGGCGCCCTTGGCCCGCGCCGTCGGTTCGACGAACAGATCCTCCAGATAACAGTACCAGGTCGGCGACCAGGTCGAGCGATGGAACAGGACGTGGGCGAGGCCGAACGGACGGTCAGCGCCATCGACCACCACGAGTCCGATGTGGCAGCCCTCGGCACCTGACATCAGGCGCTGCCATGTGGTCTCCATGATCTCGTCCGAGACACTCGACTTGTAGAATTCGATGTAGCCCTTGAACAGCGGTAGCCAGGCGGCCTTGTCCTTGGGGCTCAGCGCCCGGACGGTATGCATCTGCGTTCTCCAGATCAACTCGGCTACGCTATTTCCAAGACCAGGTGAGGCCGTTCTCCTTCAGGCGGGCGGCCTTGCGGGCCAGGTCGGCATCGCTGGCGCTGACCTTGCGGCCGTTGCGGTCGAAGTAGATCTGCGTCGCCGTGACGACCAGCGTGCGCTTCCCGATCGCACACTCGTAAGGGGCAAGCCTGCCACCGCCGAGTGCCGGCCACTCGGGACCAAACCGGCGCGCCGCACACACCACCTGATCGCGCTTCAGGTTCGCCCGCACCAGTTGCAAACGCACCTGCAGGATCAGGTTCGGATAGGGCTTGGCGATCTCGAGTACATCGGCAAGCGGCAGACTGCCGCCACCGACGACGCCGGTCGTGGTGACCTTCGCCGTGGCCGACACGGTAGACATTGCGAGCAGGACGAGCGTGACCAGGATGCGGCGCATGGGCTTTCCCCATATGATTGGACCAATACAGCCGACACTCTACATCACATCAGCCACAGCGAGGCGAGGCCCAAAAATGCAAAGAAGCCAACGACGTCGGTGACGGTCGTCACGAACACGGTCGACGACACGGCCGGATCGAAGCCGTAGCGGTCGAGCGCGAGCGGCACGAAGATGCCGGCAAGGGCAGCCGCCAGCATGTTGATGATCATGGCGCCGGCGATGACGCCGCCGAGCTTTCCCGAGCCGTAGTAGAGCAGCACCACGACCGCCATCAGGGTCGCAAACATGACGCCGTTGAACAGCCCGACCGCCGTCTCGCGCACGACCACTCGCACCACGTTGGCAGCACCGAGTTCCCCGGTTGCCAGTGCCCGCACGGCAACCGTCATCGTCTGCGTACCGGCATTGCCGCCCATCGAGGCGACGATCGGCATCAGCACGGCGAGCGCGACCATGTGCTCGATCGTGGCGTCGAACACCTTGATGACGGCCGAGGCGAGGATCGCTGTCAGCAGGTTGACGAACAGCCAGGAAAACCGGTTCGGCGCGATTTGGCGCAAGCTGTCGGACAAGCGCTCGTCACCGACGCCGCCCAGCGCCTTCATTTCGTGCTCGGCCTCCTCGTCGATCACTTCGACCACGTCGTCGACGGTGACGACACCGACGAGACGCTGGTTGGCGTCGACCACGGGCGCCGACATCAGGTCGTAGCGGCGGAACTGGCGGGCAACTTCGGTCTGGTCGGCGGTCGCAAGCACGACCGTGCGGTCCCGGTTCATGATTTCCTCGATCTTCACGTGCCGCTTCGTCCGCAGCAGGCGCGAGATGTCGACCGCGCCTAGCACTTTGAAGCTCGGATCGACGACGAAGAACTCGGTGAAGGTCTGGGGCAAGGCATCCGGGGCCGCCTCGCGCATGGTGTCGATCAGATAGCCCACCGTCCAATAGGGGGCGACGGCGACGAACTCGGCCTGCATCAGGCGACCGGCGGTCTCCTCGGGATAGTCGAGGTTGCGCTCGAGCGCCGCCCGATCGACGGTCGGCAGCTGGGACAGGATCTCGCGGCGGTCGTCGGCGTCGAGATGCTCGATCACGTAGGCGGCATCGTCACTGTCGAGCGCGTTGACGGCCCGCGCCAGCAACTCGTTCGGCAGGGCTTCGGTCAGCTGATCGCGCACGCTCGGATCGAGCTCGGACAGCACCTCGAAGTCGAAGGTCGTACCCTGGGCCTCGATCAGGCGGACGCGCGCTTCCGGGGTGAGCAGTTCGATGACGTCGGCGAGATCGGGCGCCGGCATGCCCGTGACGAAGCCGACCGCTGCCGTCAAATCGCCATCGGCGATCGCCGCGCCGACCGCACGGGCGCGCCCCTGGATGGCGTCGATCCCGCCTTCGGCTTCACTGGTCATCCCATCGCGCATGCCAACGCTGGTCCCTGCGGTGCGGCAGGCGCACCGGATATTTGCTGCGACTAGGGGTAAGGGAGAGCCGGGGTCCGGCTCGTTACCAACATTTTGTGACTAACGTTAAATTGCGGCAAAACCACCTGCTGGCGCCTCCAGGTACGATGGAATCGCGTGCTGCCGCAACGACACTCGGGTAAAAAAACCACTTGCCCGCCTCGCCATCGCCATTTCAATCACTATGGTGCAGGCGTCAATTCGACAATCGAATGTGTTGAGGATCTTGGTTTTGACCACGCGTGAAGCAACCTTCGCAAGGCGTTGGCTCGGAAGGGGCCTGCTCGGACTGGCCGCCGTCGCACTGATTGCGGCTCCGGGTCTGACGCAGACGGCAGCTCCCAGCCGGGTGGTCGCGACGGCAGCGGCGGCCGGCAAGTGTGCGCCGAATGCCATCGGCGTTGCCCGCACCGCGGAGATCAAGACGGCCGGTGGTCCCCGCTTTGGCCGGCAGCAGTATCAGGACAACGACTTCCTCGCCGACGGCGAAGTCGTGCTCACGTTCGACGATGGTCCATCGAGCATATTCACGCCGCAGATCATCAAGACTCTGGACGCGCACTGCACCAAGGCCACCTTCTTTATGGTTGGATCGCGAGCACTGGCCGAGCCGCGCATCGTCAAAGACATCGCACGGCGCGGCCACACGATCGGCACCCACACCTGGAGCCACGCCAATCTGCGCACCATCGGCGCCGTGCGCGCCAAGGACGAGATCGAGCTGGGGTTCAGCGGCGTACAGCGCGCCGCCGGTCAGCCGATCGCGCCGTTTTTCCGCTTTCCCTATCTCGCCGACAGTCGCGCGATGATGACGCATTTGCAGTCGCGCGACATCGCCAACATCTCGATCGATGCCGATGCCTACGATTACAAGACGCTCAATCCGGCCGAGGTGCACAAGGCCATCATCGCGCAGGTGACCGCCAAGAAGAAGGGCATCATCCTATTCCACGATATCCAGTCGTCGACCGCGCATGCCCTGAACGGGCTGCTGAGCGACCTCAAGGCCCGCGGCTTCCGCGTCGTGCATATCGTGCCGGACACATCGGCCACCTCGATCGCGGCCTATGACGTGCTGGCGACCCGAGAAGCCAGCCAGCGGTTGATCGCAGTGGCGGCGAACCCTCTGGCCAAGCGGGCAGTGACGTGGCCGCTGGCCGCCATCGAAGCCTCGCCGACTGGAGCAGCGCGGCCAGCGCCCGGCCAACCGGTGTTACAGCAGCCGGCCGCTGTCCTCCCTCCCCTGCCGCCGATCGCGACAGCGCCACCCGCACCACGCCGCCGGGTCGACGACGACAACTGGATCACACGGGTGTTCCGGAACTAGGGTGCCAGCTTCACACTCGCACCCAGCCATTGGGACCAAGGCGCTCCTGCGGCTGATAGCGCTCTTTGTAGGCCATCTTGGCCGAGCCGTGAATCCAATAGCCGAGGTAGAGATAAGGCAATCCGAGCGCGCGGGCATGGGCCACATGATCGACGATCATGTGCGTGCCGAGTGAGCGGTCCCGGGCGGCAATGTCGTAGAAGCTGTAGACGAGCGAGATGCCGTCCGACAGGCGGTCGCACAGCATGACGCCAATCAGCGGGCCGCTCTCGATGCCGCGCTCGAGGGCATGTTCGGGTCGCAGGCGGTACTCGGTGACGAAGGTGTCGACCATGGTGTCCTCGACCATCATCGCGTAGTCGAGCACGCTCATGTCGGCCATGCCGCCGTCGTTGTGACGGCTGTCGATGTAGTCACGGAACAGTCCGTATTGCTCCGAGGTCGGCCGCGCCTGCACGCGCCGGACGGCGAGATCGCGATTACGCGCGATGACGCGCCGGAACGAGCGCGTCGCGACGAATTCATCGACCGGCACGCGCACCGATATGCAGGCCTGGCAGCCGTCGCAATAGGGCATGTAGGCGATGTTCTGGCTGCGTCGGAACCCGCCCTTCAGCAGACTGTCGACGAGCGCGGCCGGCTTGTCCTGGGTCAGGTGCGTGAACAGTTTGCGTTCGAACCTGCCCGGCAGATACGGGCATCTTTGCGGCGCGGTGACGTAGAATTCGGGGAAGTTCTTCTGATGCTCGGTCATGGCGCGCCCGTGCCCATCCCGGTGCCGGCTGACCCGGTCCCACGCGCACGATGATAGGTGACCCGCTTTGGTCCTTGCAAGGGCATCGCAGGGTTTATCCGTTGGCCCGCATGAGGCGTGCCGCAGTTGGCGCGAAATAGGTCAAAATGCCAGCCGCGCCGGCGCGCTTGAAGGACATCAGACTTTCCATCATCACCTTGTCGCCGTCGAGCCAGCCGCGTTCGGCGGCGGCCTTCAGCATCGCGTACTCGCCCGACACCTGATAGGCGAAGGTGGGCACCGCAAACGTTTCCGACACCCGGCGCACCACGTCGAGATAGGGCATGCCGGGCTTGACCATCACCATGTCGGCGCCCTCGGCCAGATCGAGCGCCACCTCGCGCAGGGCTTCATCGGTATTGGCGCCGTCCATCTGGTAGGTGCGCTTGTCGCCCTTCAGATTCGATCCCAGTGCGTCGCGGAACGGACCGTAGAAGGCCGACGCGTATTTTGCTGCGTAGGCCATGATCAAGGTGTCGGTATGGCCCTTCGCCTCGAGCGCCGCGCGGATCGCGCCGATGCGGCCGTCCATCATGTCGGATGGCGCGATGATGTCGCAACCGGCATCGGCCTGGATCAGCGACTGCTGCACCAGCACATCCACCGACTCGTCGTTGAGGATCTTGTCGCCGCGCAGCAAACCGTCGTGAGCGTGCGTGGTGTAAGGGTCGAGCGCCACGTCGAGCAGGATGCCGATATCGAGGCCGGCCTTGCGCACGGCTCGCGTCGCCCGGCACACGAGGTTGTCCGGATTGAGTGCCTCGGCGCCGTCGTCACTGCGCTTTTTCGGGTCGGTGAACGGAAACAGCGCGATCACCGGGATGCCGAGACTGACGGCTTCCTCGGCGGCGGCCACGATGCGGTCAACCGACAGCCGTTGGACGCCCGGCATCGACGCGATCTCGGTGCGCTTGTTGTCGCCGTCCATCACGAACAGCGGCCAGATCAGGTCGGCGGGCGTGAGCGTGTTTTCGGCCACCAGCCGGCGCGTCCAGCCCGCCTGGCGCGTGCGGCGCGGGCGCGTGGCCGGATATTGCCCGGCAGCCGTCGGGCGCGTCGAAGCCGAAAGAAAATCGTGGCGGGATTTCATGAGGCACGGGCCTATTGTGCGTTGGGGTGGCTTTCAACATCCGCTGCCCGTGTGCAATTGGCAAGGTGGCAGCGCACTTGACGGTTGGCTGGATTCGAACCTCGCCTGCACAACCTGCCTCACCACGTTCGCACTTTGCGGTTGCGCCAGCCGGTTCCGCGGTTCAAGTACACCATGGTCCGTTTCGCACACCGGGTGCGCGACGGCTGTTCTTGCGCAATGGACCCCTGATGCGACTGTTGTTTGTTGGCGATGTTGTCGGCCGATCGGGCCGCAAGGTTCTGCTGGAATACCTCCCCCGCTTGCGCCGGCAGTACGCCTTGGACTTCGTCGTCGTCAACGGTGAGAATGCGGCCGGCGGCTTTGGCATCACGGAAGCAATCCTCGGCGAATTCCTGGAAGCCGGCGCCGACTGTGTCACGCTCGGCAATCACGCGTTCGACCAGAAGGACGCGCTCGTCTTCATCGGCCGGCAGCCGCAGCTGGTGCGCCCGCTCAATCTGCCAAAGGGCACGCCCGGTCGTGGCGCCGGGTTGTACAAGGCATGCAACGGCGCCGAAGTCCTGGTGATCAATGCGCTCGGCCGGGTGTTCATGAGCGAAATGGATTGCCCGTTCCGCGCCATCGACGCCGAGATCACCGCCTGCAAGCTGAAGGTCGGTGCCGACGCAATCTTCGTCGATTTCCACGCCGAGGCGACCAGCGAGAAGCAGGCACTCGGCCACTTTCTCGATTCGCGCGTGACGGCGGTCGTCGGCACGCACACCCACGCACCAACTTCAGATAACCGGGTGCTGCGCGGCGGCACCGCATTCATGTCGGATGTCGGGATGACCGGCGACTACGACTCGGTGCTCGGCATGGCGGCCGGCGAACCTGTTCACCGCTTCCTGACGCGCATCCCCAATGAGCGGTTCACGCCCGCCGACGGTCCAGCCACGTTGTGTGGCACCGCAATCGACATCGACGATGCGACCGGCCTGGCGCGGTCCATACTACCGGTGCGGCTCGGTGGTGTCTTGGCACCGACCGAGCCGCTCACATGGATCGAGAGAGAGATTTGAACGGCTGCCTCGCGGCAGTTCCTACCGCCGAGGGGAGCTGCCAGAACCCAATCGGGGCTCTGCTGCCATCCTCGCTGCGATCGGTCTCCGGCTGATTGAAGACCTTGATGTTGGCTCCTGGGCCAAGAGCAATTGGGCCGAGCATTACTGCTTCGTCGACTTTCCACAAGATAGAATTTCTCGTTGCAGCGCCACCTGTTACAGTGAAGCCGCAGCGGAGCAGTGGATTTCCGCGCTCGGGCTGATTTATAACCGTCGAACATGACGAAACCGCCAATGGCAGCGGTGCGACAGCTGGATCAAGACCATGGCCGGACATTCGCAATTCAAGAACATCATGCATCGCAAGGGCCGCCAGGATGCGGTCAAGTCGAAGCTATTCAGCAAACTGGCGCGCGAAATCACGGTTGCAGCCAAGACCGGACTTCCCGACCCGGCCATGAACGCCAGGCTGCGGCTCGCAGTGCAGGCCGCACGCGTCGAGAACATGCCGAAGGACAATATCGAGCGCGCCATTAAGAAGGCATCAGGCGGCGAGGGCGATGCGTTCGAGATCATCCGCTATGAGGGCTATGCGACGGGCGGCGTCGCGGTGATCATTGAAGCCTTGAGCGACAATCGCAATCGCACCGGCGGCGCGGTGCGCGCGCTGTTCACCAAATATGGCGGCAATCTCGGATCGACGGGCTCGGTTGCCCATATGTTCGCCCATGTCGGCGAGATCGTGTATTCGGCCAAGGCCGGCTCGGCCGATGCCATCCTAGAAGCCGCCATCGACGCCGGCGCTGACGACTGCACGAGCGATGCCGACGGTCACACAGTTGTGTGCGGCTTCGACAGCCTGGGAACGGTTGCGTCTGCACTTGAAGAGAAGTTGGGCGAAGCCCACTCGACGAAGGTCATCTGGAAACCGACGCTGACAACCCGGGTCGACGAAGATGCGGCGCGAACCGTTTTCAAGTTGCTCGGCGCACTCGACGATGACGACGACGTGCAGAACGTGTTTTCCAACATCGATATCGACGAAGCCACTATGGCGAAGCTGACCGGCTGAAGCCGCCACCCACATGCCTGGCAACCATTCAAATGCCAGAGCAGCGCTGCTTCAGCGTTTGCCCTTGCCCTTGCCTGGGTGCTTGGGCCGGGCCGGCGGCTTTGGCAGGCTGCGGGCTGGTGAAATGAACTTCAGGCCGATTTCATCGCCGCGGCACCAGGCAACCTTGCAGTCGACCGCCATACGATCGATGGTGAAGAGCATCGTAAAGGACTTTGGCATGTCCTTGCTGCTCTGGAAGCGCCCGCCGCGTGGGAAGTGCGGCTTGATCCGGGCGCCGGTTGAAGACGTGTCCAGCACCAGGCACGACACCGGCTCGCCAAACGCTTCGCCGAACAGTGTGGCGGCCGTCGAACTCGAACGCCGCTGCGCCCAGCGCCGATTGTCGTCGCTCGTTGCGCCAACGACGCCGAGCAGCGAATTGGCCTTGCGGGGAGCCAGGACTTCTGTCCAGCTGGCGCGCAAGGGCCTGGTGGCAAGGGACATTGGTGACCTCTGATGCCGGTTCAAAGTAGGCGGACGCTCTGAAGTCAGCATAAGTGATACTGCTGAACCGAGGGTTTAGGGATTGCCTAAACTCTTAAGCAGTTTGCAGATTTATCCACGCTGAACCGCGGCGGTCCCGCTGGAGCGGCGGGCGACACGGGCCAGTGACAAGGGGCCAATGACACCGGCCGGGGCTGCCCATCGTCCCGGAACTGGGTTAGGCTCGAGCTGTCCGATCGTAGAAGGGAGTGTGCCTGATGTCGCAGTCGAGCAAACGAGAGTTGACTACCGGCCACTGCCAGTGCGGCACCATCCGTTATGAGTTCGAAGGCAAGCCCAAATGGGTCATGCACTGCCACTGCCGGAGCTGCCGGCGGGCCGTGTCCTCGGCGGTGGCAACCTACATCGGCGTCAAGATCGAGCAGTTCCGCTATCTACAGGGCGAACCTGCACTGTTTGAGAGTTCGCCCGGCGTGAAGCGGTATTTTTGCGGTCGCTGCGGTTCGCCGATGGCCTACGCGGGACACCGCTGGCCGGGCGAGGTACACCTGTTCCACGGCACGCTCGCCGACCCCTCGCAATGGCCACCAACCGGGCACGCTTATGTGAACGAGCAGATTGCCTGGTTTGATGCACATGATGAGCTGCCGCGCTACGAGACATTCGCTGGCCGCGGGATCACTCCGGTGCGGCGCGGACCCAAGCCAACCGGGCAGGGGGCGTAGAAGCCCATCGGCGTTCGGCGTCCTAGTGGCGTCCGACGCTGCCCGTTGAGGATTGCACGCTTTCACGACCCTCGACAGTCAACCGCACGTTCATCGTCCCAGGAGGAACCCATGCTGAACTTCACACGCCGCAACTTCGTCTTATCCGCCGCGACCGCTGGTGCGGCCTTTGGTCTTGCCAAGCCGCTCGAAATCATTCCCTCGGCCCTGGCCCAAGGCACCGACAAGTCGCCGCTCAATCCCGCCGGCCTGAAATTCCACAAGTTCAAGGTCGGTGACATCGAGGTGACGACGGTGTTCGACGGCGCCATTACGCGCGAGCACAACGCGGGCTTTGTCAACAATGCCTCGATCGATGACATGAAGACTGCCCTGCGCAAGGCCAACCTGCCCGACGACAAGATTTCAAACGCCTACACGGTCACGATCGTGAAAATAGGCGGCCGCACCGTCATGTTCGACTCCGGCAATGGCGTCGGCGGTCCGCCTGGCAGCGGCGCCCTGACCGACAACATGAAGGCAGCCGGGATCGACCCCGCCAGCATTTCGGCGATCGTCGTCTCGCATTTCCATCCCGATCACATCTATGGCCTCATGACCAAGGACAATGCCCAGGTCTATGGCAACGCGGAAATCGTGGTATCCGAAATGGAATACAAATTCTGGTCTGACCCGTCGGTGCTCAGCCGGCTGCCTGAAGGCCGGCAGGGCATCGCCAAGCGCGTCCAGGCCACCATGCCGGGTTGGAAGAACTTGACCCAGCTCGCGGCCGACAAGGAGCCGGTGCCAGGGGTCCGCGCACTGCCGACCTATGGCCACAGCCCCGGCCACACCAGCTATCTGATGGGGTCCGGCACGGCTCAGCTCTTAGTACTGGCCGACGTGACCAACGTACCGGCTATCAACATGGCCAATCCGGGTTGGCACGTGATGTTCGACCAGGATGCCCCGATGGCGGAGGCGACCCGTCGCCGCACGCTCGATCGTGCCATCGCCGACAAAATCGTCTGCACCGGCTACCACTGGGGCATGCCGGGCGCCGGCACGATCGCCAAGGACGGCGCCGGCTACGCGCTGGTACCGGTTGCCTGAGCGGCGAGCGTCACTCGACCGCCGACACGATGTAGCCCGCCTGCCGTAACTGCTCGACAAGGCCGCTTTTGCCGACGAGGTGCATGGCACCGACCGCGATGAAGGCGCCGCCCTTGTCGAGTAGCGGCCGGGAGGCGGCCACCATGCCGACATTGCGCTTGTCGATCAAATCGCGTTCGAAGGACTGGAAGGCGCTCGGCTCGACGCCGGCCTGGCGGGCCAGTTCGTATTGGAAGGGCAGGGTGTAGCCGAGCTGGCGCTTCAGGTAGAGCTGCAGAATGGTCTCCATCTGGTCGGCGGTGCGATCGGCAAAGTGCAGGGTCGCCTTCAACATCGCGACCTGCTGGGCTTCGGGGATCGCGGCCATTTGTGCGATCTGGCCTTCGAGCGTCTCGAGCCCGATCACCGGGATGCCGCGCCGTAGCCCCTCGTTTTGCAGCAACGCATCGAGCGGCGGCTTGCCGGCCGCCTGCCGGCCAGCCTCACACTCCGAGACCGCGAGCAGCATGAAAACGAACCAGGGCTTGATCTGGCCCGCCGCCTCGGCCGGCAATCCAGCCTTCGCGATACTGGCCGACGCCTTGGCGAACTGCTCTGGCGACAGCACACTGCGCAATTGGCGACCGTCGGTGTAGAACAGCAGCGGCACGGACTTGCCGATTGCCGCTGCCATCGCCGCCGGCGACAGATCCGCAACTTCGAGCGCCATCGACTTGGCACCGGCAAGCGCTGCCGTCACGCGCGGCGACCATCGCGTCACACGTTCGTCGGTCACATGAACGGTTCCCATCAGGTGGGAGGGTGCGACGCCGGCTTTCTCCACGCGCCACAACATCGCCTCGGTATTAATGACCTGCGCCGCGGCCCCGGCCAGCCGCGCATGCACCTCGGGGGCTTGCGCGTGCATCTCGGCCAGCATGTCGCGGCCCGAGCAGGACGGCTGGACAGAGGACTGCGCAACCGCACTCGTGATCGGAGCGAACGTCAGCAGCAGGCACAAGGCGAGGGGTCGCAGCATCGGGCATCCTCCCATGAAACGCTTACCATCTTTCTGCGGAACGTCTGAATAAACCCGTAATCCGGGTCGTCGACAACACCGCACAGTTAGCCAACCGTTTCAGACCGTGTGGCTGCGGGCCATGGAGCGCATCTCACTGCACCAGCACGATCTTGCCGAAATGCGCGTTCGCCTTCATGTGCGCAAGCGCGGCCGCTGCCTCGGTGAACGGGAATGTGCGATCGAGCGGCAGGCTGAGTTTGCCCGCTTCGACGGCCGGCCACAGATCAGCTTGCATGCGCCGGTTGATCTCGCGCACCTCCTCGACCGAGCGCGTGCGGAACGTCACGCCGATGTAGTCGATGCGCTTCATGGCGTGCAGGTCGAAATCGAATTTGCCCTCGGTGCCGCCGAGCCGGCCGACATTGACGATGCGGCCACGGACGGCGGCGGCCTTCATGTTGGCATTGGCGACGCTGGCCGAGATCTGGTCGACGATGAGGTCGACACCCCGGCCGCCGGTCGCAGAGATCACCTGATCGGCCCAGCCGGCATCGGATGAATCGATGGCCAGGTCGGCACCGAACTCGGCAAGACGCGCGCGGCGGCCGGCATTGGTCGACGAACCCATGACGAGCCCGGCGCCCATCAGCTTGGCGATCTGCAGCCCCATCAGGCCAACGCCGGTACTGGCACCCTGGATCAGGATGCTCTCGCCGGCTTTCAACCGGCCGTTGGTGACGATGGCATCGTGCATGGTCTGCAGCGCGATCGGCAGGGTCGCTGCCTGCGTGAACGACATGTTGTTGGCTGGAATGCGCGCCACCCGGCCCCAGTCGGTAACCGCATACTCGGCGTAACCGGCGGACCCCGAGCACATCACCCGGTCGCCGGCTTTGATGCCGGTCGGCACATCACGCCCGACCGCCTCCACCTCGCCGGCGAACTCGAGCCCGACGATGGTCCCCGGCCCACCGTGATTGCCGTGCATACGGCCCGACGCCACGATCAGGTCGGCACGGTTGAGGCCGCTCGCCCGCACGCGAACCAGCACCTGCGACGGGCCCGGAACCGGTTTCGCCACTTCGCCGATTTCAAAACCGTTCGCGCCGATCACTGCTGCTTTCATGGGGTGCCTCGCATGGGTGGATCTGTCTCGTCGTCAGCGAGCTTTGCACCGAGCGCGCGCCTTTGACAAACGCGCAGCCGTCAAACCTGGTGCCGCCACAGCTCGGCGATCCAGATCGTGGCACTGCCGTCGAGGGTCAGGGTCGCGGTGGAGGGCGCCTCAAAGTGCAGCGCATCGCCCTGCGCAACGACCTCGTCGCCGATGGTGCCATGGCCCTCGGCGACGACGGCAATCGTCACGTCGGCGTTGGCCCGCACCTCGAACTTTCCCGGCCGCGCTGTGCTACGGGACAGCTGATGCCGCCAGCGGCCGCGCCGTGTCATCACGTTGAGATCGAGGATCGGCCCCGCCGGCAACAGCGCGTCGACCGCCACATCGCCGGGAAATACCGCCGGGTGGTCGCCGGGTCGCAGCGCGACCTCGCCACGCGTGTCGATGCGCAAGACCAAACTGCCGCCCGCCAGCAGCCCGAGCGAGCGGTCGATGCCGGCAAACCGCGAGAACGGCCCAGCCGCCTCGACGCGCGCCATGCTGATGCGCCAATCGAAGGTGTCGATGGCGGCGCCCATCGGCCACACGGCGATCTGCGTCGTCACGCCGCCGCCGTTCTTCCAGGGCTGGACGGAATAGTCACGGGCGTGGAGGATGCGCATGCGAAAGCCCCTCTGTGTCCGCGCCAGCCTACGAGACCGCCCATGCCCGAGACAATGCCGCGCGCAACACTTGAGCCACGTCCCTGGGTGCCTGGAGCCTGTGAAACCTACATACAGGCCATCGCCAGCGACACGGCCCGCCGTTCGGCGGATGCGACCGCGGCCGTTCTCGATGCGTTGATCGCGGAGAACCGGCAGATCCACGAGGTCGACTGCGTCAATCTCAATCCGGCGACCAATGTGATGAACCCGAAGGCCGAGGCAGCGCTTGGCGCCGGTCTCGGCCACCGCCCCTCGCTCGGCTATCCTGGCGATAAATACGAAATGGGCCTGGAAGCCATCGAGAAGATCGAAATCATCGCGGCCGAACTGGCAGCCGAGGTGTTCGGCGCGAAGTATGCCGAGATCCGCGTCGGGTCGGGCGCGCTCGCCAACCTCTATTGCTTCATGGCCTGCGCCAAGCCCGGCGACGCCATCATCGCACCGCCCGCCTCGATCGGCGGGCACGTCACGCACCACAAGGCGGGCGCGGCCGGGCTCTATGGTGTCGTCATCCACGAAGCGCCGGTCGATGCGACGAACTTCACCGTCGACCTCGACCGGTTGCAGACCCTTGCCCAAAAGGTGCGCCCGAAGCTGATCACGATCGGCGGCAGCTTGAACCTCAGCCCGCACCCGGTGGCCGACATCCGCCGCATCGCCGACGCGGTCGGCGCCAAGGTGCTGTATGACGCGGCCCACATGTCCGGCATGATCGCCGGCCGCGCCTGGCAGCAGCCGCTGGCGGAGGGCGCGCACCTCATGTCGATGAGCACCTACAAGAGCCTCGGCGGGCCGGCCGGCGGGCTGATCGTCAGCAACGACGCAGCGCTCATCGAACGCATCGACGTCATTGCCTATCCGGGCCTCACCGCCAACTTCGATGCCGGCAAGACGGCAGCACTCGCGATCACCCTGCTCGACTGGAAAGTGCACGGCCGGGCCTATGCCGCCTGCATGGCCGAAACGGCGGCCGCACTTGCAGCCTGCCTCGAGCAGCGCGGCCTGCCGGTGTTCAAGACCGCGCGGGGTGCCACCGCCTCGCATCAGGTCGCCGTCGAAGCCACCCGGTTCGGCGGCGGCCATCAGGCGGCGAAGCGGCTGCGGCTGGCCAACATCCTCTCCTGCGGCATCGGCCTGCCGATCGCTGCCATCGACGGCGATACGAATGGACTGCGCCTTGGCACGCCGGAAATCGTGCGCTTCGGCATGGGCCCAGCCGACATGCCGGAGCTTGCCAGTCTGATCGCCCGCGCGCTTACCGGCAACGACGCGCCCGAAGCCGTGGCCGAGGACACGAAGCGGTTCCGCGGCCGGTTCCGGAAATTGCACTTCATGCGGTGAGGCGGCGAGCTTGCAAACCTGCACACGACGCCGCGGTGGACGCATGACGCCTTTCCGCCGCGTTCTGTGGCATAACCGCCTCGTCCGTGCCGGTGCTACGTGATACCAGTGGCGGCCGAGGCGGATCAGGCCAACGACAGGGGGAACGCGTGGCTGCAGACGATGTCCAACACGAGACGACGCCGCCGGAATCGCGCCTGATCAGATCGCCGCAGAACCTCGCCGCCGGGCTCCTGCTGCTGGTCTTGGGTGGAATTGGATTTTTCGGCGCGGCCGGCGTCGACATCGGCACCCTGGCGGAGTTCGGCGCCGGCATGGTGCCGCGCGCGGTCGCAGTCCTGGTCGCGCTCAGCGGCATCGCCCTCATTGCGCTCGGGTTCGTGACACCGGGACCCGGCCTCGGTGCCTGGCCGCTGCGCGGGCTCGTCTGCATCCTCGGCGCGGTGATGGCTTTCGGCTTGACGTTGCGCGGCTTCGATCTGGGCCCGTTGCGGTTGCCGCCGCTCGGCCTCGCCGTCGCCGGACCGCTCGCCGTGACGCTTGCCGCACTTGCCGACCCGCAGACGCGCGCGCACGAAATCCTGATTTTTGCCGCCGGCCTGACCGGCCTGTGCGTCTTCCTGTTCCGCTTCCTGCTGCGCCTGCCGATCCCGATCGCGCCATGGGCGCTCGGCTACTGAACGGGGCCCGCTTGCTGCCATGATGGACCTCTATGCCAACTTAGCGCTCGGCTTTGCCACGGTCTGGAAGATCGTGTGGTTGCCCGCGATCGCGACCGGCCTGCCCTTCGCAATCCCGATCCCGATCAATCTCATCCTGTGCTTCGTCGGCTGCCTTGTTGGCACGCTGATCGGCGTGCTACCGGGCGTCGGGCCGATCGCCACCATCGCCATACTGATGCCGCTGACCTACGGCCTCGAACCGGTCGGCGGCCTGATTATGCTGGCCGGCATCTATTACGGCGCCCAGTATGGCGGCTCGACTACGGCGATCCTGGTCAACATCCCGGGTGAGGCGACCTCGGTCGTCACCGTGCTCGACGGCTTCCAGATGGCGAAGCAGGGGCGCGCCGGCGTCGCCCTCGGCATCGCCGCCATCGGCTCGTTCGTGGCGGGCTGTGTCGCAACGGTAATCATTGCCGCCCTAGCCATTCCGCTGACCAGAATGGCGCTGCTGTTCGGCCCGGCCGAGTACTGCTCGCTGATGATCCTCGGCTTGATGTTCGCGGTCGTTCTTGCCCGCGGCTCCCTGCTGAAGGCGATCGCCATGATCTTCGCCGGCATCCTGCTGTCGACCGTCGGCTCCGACTTCGAGACCGCCCAGGACCGTCTGACCTTCGGCCTCGTCGAATTGAAAGAAGGCTTCGACTTCGCCGTGGTCGCCATGGGCATCTTCGGCTTCGCCGAAATCATCAAGAATCTGGAGGCGCCGGAGACGCGCAGCGTGGTGCGCGGTGCGATCGGTCGCCTGCTGCCGAACCGCAACGACATGCGCCAGTCCGCCTGGCCGATTGCGCGCGGCACGCTGATCGGGTCGGTCCTGGGACTGCTGCCGGGCAATGGCGCGGTCCTGGGGCCGTTCGCATCCTATGCGGCGGAAAAAAAGCTCGCAAAGGACCCCTCGCGCTTCGGCCGCGGTGCGATCGAGGGGGTCGCGGGTCCGGAAGCGGCCAACAACGCCGGCGCCCAGACCGCCTTCGTCCCGCTGCTCACGCTCGGCATTCCGCCGAACGCGGTGATGGCGCTGATGGTCGGCGCGATGACCGTGCACGGGATCACCCCCGGCCCGCAGATCATGACCAAGAAGCCCGATCTGTTCTGGGGCCTGATCGTTTCCATGTGGATCGGCAATCTGATGCTGCTCGTCATCAACCTGCCGCTGATCGGCATGTGGGTGCGGCTGTTGAGGGTGCCCTACCGGCTGCTGTTTCCAGCCATCGTGTTGTTCTGCTGCATCGGCATCTATGCGGTGAACAATTCAACCGCCGATGTGCTGCTGGTGGCGGGCTTTGGGCTGTTCGGCTACGTCCTGCTGAAGCTCGGCTTCGAGCCGGCACCCCTGCTGCTCGGCTTCGTGCTCGGCCGGTTGATGGAGGAGAAAGTACGCACCGCGCTGCGCTACTCGCGCGGGAGTTTCATGACGTTCCTGGAAAGTCCACTTTCCTTGGCGTTCTTGCTGCTGGCGTTGGCGATCGTGGTGGTGGCGGCGTTGCCTGCCATCAGCCGCAGCCGCGACAAGGTCTTCACCGAGTAAGGATCTGCCCCTCAACTCTCAATTCCCCGCTGGCCTGCTCACGTTCTTGTGTTCTATGCTCATGCCGAACGCCCTCCGCAGAGAGGGCCAGCGAAGGAGGAGACTTTATGAAATCTGAGATGAAGCGGCGTGATTTTCTGAAACTCGGTGCGGCCGGCGCGGCGGTGACCAGCCTCGGGCTCGCATCGCCCGCGGCAGCACAAGCAAAAGCCGTCCTGAAAGCGTCCGACGTGCATCCGCTCGGCTATCCGACGGTGGCTGCGGTGGAGGCCATGGGCAAGAAGCTCGAAGCCGCTACCTCAGGGCGCATCTCGATCCAGATGTTCCCCTCGGCGCAGCTTGGCGGCGAAAAGGAAATGATCGAGCAGGCCCAGGTCGGCGCCCTACAGTTCGCCCGCGTCTCGGTCGGTGCGGTTGGCCCCGTCGTGGACGAAGTCAACGTCTTCAACATGCCATTCGTGTTCCGCGACAGCAGCCACATGGAAAAGGTGATCGACAGCGCGATCGGCGACGAATTGCTGGCCAAGATCACCGGCAACGAGAAGACCGGGCTCATCGGGCTGTGCTGGATGAACGCCGGCTCCCGCAACGTGTACAATGCCAAGCGCGCGATCAAGAGCCTCGATGATCTGAAGGGCCTCAAGATCCGCATGATCGGCAACCCGCTGTTCGTCGACACCATGAACGCGCTCGGCGGCAATGGCATCGCCATGGGCTTCGACCAAGTCTACAACGCCATGCAGACGGGCGTCGTCGACGGCGCAGAGAACAACTTCCCCACCTACATCGCCCAGAACCACTTCCAGGTGGCGAAGTTCATTTCGCAGACCGAGCACCTGATCATCCCGGAGATCTTGGTGTTCTCGAAAAAGAGCTGGGACGGATTGTCGAAGGACGACCAGGCCCTCGTCACCAAGTTCGGCCGCGAGGCGCAAAAGGAGCAGCGCGCGCTCTGGTACAAGGCCGAAGACGAGGCGCTGGCGAAGATCAAGGCGGCCGGTATCGAGATCGTCAAGTTCGCCGACAAGAAGCCGTTCCAGGATGCGGTGAAGCCGGTGTGGGACAAGTACGGCGCGAAGTACGCCGCCCTCGTCAAGCGCATCCAGGACGTGAAGTAAGTCCCCGAGCGGTCGACCCATCCGTGCCGGCCCGCCACAACACAGGTGTCATCCCGGGGCTTGTCCCCGGGATCCATGGTGCCACATGCTCTGGCTTCGCGAGCACGGCACGATTGGTCCCGGCAATGAATGCCGGGATGACAGTGGCGGGCGTTTCAGCAGCGTCGCAAAATCGTTGCAGGACATTTTGCCTGTTCGCCAGCCTTCCCGGAGCCCTCCCGCCATGCCCTCCGCCTTTCGCCGCGCGATGGATGTCGTCTACATCGCCTGCATCGTCATCTCGGCGATCGCCATGGTGATCATGACACTGATCATCCCCTACGGCGTGTTCACCCGCTACGTACTGAACGCGGCAGCCGCCTGGCCCGAGCCGCTGTCGGTGTTGCTGATGGTGGTGTTCTCGTTCCTCGGCGGGGCAGCCTGCTATCGGGCCAACGCGCATATCTCGGTGCGCTTTCTGGTCGACGCGGTGCCGGCCTCCGCGCAACGTGCGCTCGTCTGGCTGGTCGATGCCTGCATGGTCGGCATCTGCCTGTTCATGATGGTCTATGGGCTGCAACTGGCCAGCAAGGTCTGGTTCCAGAGCGTACCTGAATTCCCGTTCCTCTCAGTCGGCATCACCTACCTGCCGATTCCGCTCAGTGGCCTGATCACGCTACTCTTCATCGTCGAGAAGCTGTGGATCGGCCATCCCCCGCCCGACAGCATCGTCTACCGCGAGCCGATCAGCGCCGAGTGATACGGCGCAACGTTTCCTGCCATCGAGATTGAACTGCCATGGACGCCCTCGTTCTCATCATCGCCTTCTTCGTGTTCGTGTTCATCGGCGCTCCGATTGCCTACGCCATGGGCATGGCCGCCCTGTTCGGCGCCTTCTGGATCGGCATCCCGCATGAAGCGGTGATGATCAAGGTGTCGGACGGCATCGCCAAGTTCTCGCTGCTGGCGATTCCGTTCTTCGTGCTGGCGGGTGCGATCATGGCCGAGGGCGGCATGGCGCGCCGCCTCGTCGCCTTCGCCAACGTGCTGGTCGGCTTCGTGCGCGGCGGCCTGGCCCTCGTCAACATCGTGGCGTCCACGTTCTTTGCCGGCATCTCGGGTTCATCGGTCGCGGATACGTCGTCGATCGGCTCGGTGCTGATCCCGCAGATGGTGAAGGAGGGCTATCCGCGCATCTTCGCCGTCAACGTCACGATCTCGGGTTCACTGCAGGCGATCCTCATTCCGCCGAGCCACAACATGGTGATCTACTCGATGGCGGCGGGCGGCGGCATTTCGGTCGCGAGTTTGTTCCTCGGCGGCGTGCTGCCGGGACTGCTGCTCGGGCTCGCGCTGTCGATCTACGTGCTGATCGTCTCGTACCGGGAGGGCTATCCTAAGGGCAAGCCGGTGGCGTTCGGCGAGGCCGTCAAGATCACGGTCGAGGCGATGTGGGGCCTCGGCACCATGATCATCATCCTGGGCGGCATTCTGACCGGCGTGTTCACCGCGACCGAGTCGGCGGCCGTCGCCTGCATGTATTCGTTCCTGGTCACCATGCTGGTCTACAAGGACTACAAGTGGCGCGATCTGCCGCTGCTGCTGCACCGCGTGGTCAAGACCGTCTCGATGGTCATGATCCTGATCGCCTTCGCCTCAGCCTTCGGCTACATCGTCGCGCTGATGCAGGTGCCGGCCAAGGTCACGGCGTTCTTTCTGACGCTATCCGACAACAAGTACGTCATCCTTTTCATGATCAACATCATGCTGCTGATCCTCGGCTGCCTGATGGACATGGCGCCGCTGATTTTGATCTGCACGCCGATTTTGCTCCCCATCATCAACAAGCTCGGCGTCGATCCCGTTCACTTCGGCATCATCATGATCGTAAACCTGGGGATCGGCCTGCTGACGCCGCCGGTCGGCTCGGTGCTGTTCGTCGGCTGTGCCATCGGTAAAGTGACGATCGAGCAGGTGACCCGCTCGATCTGGCCGTTCTACATCGTGATGTTCGTCGTGCTGATGCTGGTGACCTACCTGCCCGCGATCACGCTGTGGCTGCCGGGGCTCGCAAGGTAAGAGGCGGCGCGATCGGGGATCGGGGACAGTCACCGATCGGCGGAATTCTGCAAGATTGCGGCATGGTGGTAGAAATCGGTGACTGTCCCCGTTGGAAATCGGTAACTGTCCCGTTGGACACCGGGATCAGAAATGGCCCCGAAGGGGCCGAGGCCTGTAGCCACGGGTGAAGCGCAGCGGAACCCGTGGGAGGGTCGGTTCATTCCAATCCGCCCCGGAGGGGCGGAGGATTGCCGCGCACACGCATCGATTGTTCGACCCAGTATTTCTAGCAGGCCGCTGAAAAACTCACCACTCGACGCCGTTTGGCGAATATGATTCCGTTCAGTCTCCACGTCGAGGGGGCAGCATGCGCGGATCGGATGAGCAGAACGGCTCGCTGTTCAGCTACGTGAACCTCGAAGACCGGGTACCGGCGCGGCATCCGCTGCGCAAGATCAAGGCCGTGGTCGATACGGCCCTCACCCGTCTCGATGCGGATTTCAACCGACTTTACGCGGGCGATGGTCGCCCCTCGATCGCGCCGGAACGGCTACTGCGCGCGGCGCTGATCCAGATTCTGTTTTCGATCCGCTCCGAGCGCCAGCTGATGGAGCAGCTGGAGTACAATCTGCTGTTCCGCTGGTTCGTCGGGCTTGCCATCGATGAGCCGGTGTGGGTGCCGACGGTGTTTTCCAAGAACCGCGACCGGCTGCTGACGACCGACATCGCACGCAAGCTGATGGCGGCGATCCTGGCGCACGAGAAAGTCGCGCCGCTGCTATCGGATGACCATTTCTCCGTCGACGGGACGTTGGTCGAGGCGTGGGCCTCGTTCAAGAGTTTCAAGCCGAAGGTGGCGACGGCCACAACGCCCCCGCCGTCCGACGATCCGCCGCCACCGCCTCCCAAGTCGAAAAACTCAAGCGGCACGGATCGAACTGACAGAGCAGACGGAGCAGGTGACATGACACAGACAACGCCAAGCACGGCTTCAACCGCACCTGCATCAGACGTCATCGGCCGCAACGTCGAACACGATTTCCGCGATCACGCCTGGTCGAATGCAACGCACGCCTCAATCACCGATCCCGACGCGCGGCTGTTTCGAAAAGGCCGCGGCAAGTCCGCTCAACTCTGCTTCATGGGGCATGCGCTGATGGAAAACCGTAACGGCTTTGCGGTCGAGGCCGAGATGACGCACGCCGACGGCTACGGCGAACGGTCTGCGGCGATCGCGATGCTGCATCGGGTCGATCCCGGCTCGACCCGGCGGCTGACGCTCGGTGCCGACAAGGGCTACGACGACGCCGGCTTTGTCGCGGACTTGAGGACCATGTGCGTGACGCCGCACATCGCGGCCAAAGTGAAAGGTTCAGCCATCGATGGCCGGACGACGCGGCACCCCGGCTACGCCGTGAGCCAGAGGAAACGCAAGCAGATCGAAGAAGCGTTCGGTTGGGGCAAGACGATTGGCCCGATCCGCAAAACCATGCTGCGCGGGATCGCCCGCGTGCGCGCCCAGTTCACGCTGGCGATGGCCGCCTACAATCTCGCCAAACTGCCCAACCTCCTGGCCGCCTGAAGCAAGGCACCCGTGCAACCCCAAGACCAATCCCCCTTCAAAACCGGCTTCGGAAAGCATAAGGTTCCACATCAGCCGCTTTTTCAGCGGCCATAGGGCGGACTTGGAACGGACCACATTAGACGCTAAACCTCTGCCACCTTGTCAGTTGCTCTTCGCGGGGATCGGCCCCGCGCTGAAGTGCTGCTAACGGACGCGCCCCCCTATGAACCATCGATTGACGCTCGGTGCCCTCATCTTCCTGCTGGCGGCAGCCCTTGGCCATGCGCCCGCGGCCCTCGCTCATCCCCACGTCTACGTTACGGTCGAGACCACCGTGGTCTACGACAAGGGTGCCATCACCGGCCTACGCCAGCGCTGGGCGTTTGATGAGTTCTATACCGCCATGGCGATCGAAGGCCTCGATGCCAATGGCGATGGCAATCTCGACCGCAACGAATTGTCCGAACTCGCCAAGGTCAACATCGACGGCCTCGGCCAACTCAACTACTTCACCACCGCCCGCATCGGCGAACAGCGCATTGCCTTCGAAGTGCCGAAAGACTTCTGGTTCGAGCACGTGGCGGTCGCCGCTCCGCCGGGGCCGGCACGCAAACCCGACCCGGCGGCGGCCCCGCACCCCCCTGCCGGCTTCTGGTCGAAGCTCGTCGGCAGCCTGACCGGCGGCGCGAAATCTGCTGGCCTGGAGACCTCCAAGGTGCTGATCCTGGATTTCGTCTTGCCGTTCAAGCAACCCGTACCAGCAGCAGTTGAAGGCTTCGAGTACGCTGTCACCGATCCGCAATTCTGGATCTGGTTCGACCTCGACTCGAACAAGGGTGCCACGATCGGGGCGGGCGCGCCGGAGGGCTGCAAAGCCACGGTTGGCCTGCCCAAAGATGATGCCGCCGACGTGCAACGCCTGGGAGAAGCGTTCTTCCAGCAGGCCGGTGGCGTGCAATTCGGACTGAGCGTCGCGAAGGCCGTCAGTGTTTCTTGCAAGAAACCATGACCGAGTATGCCAAGGCATACCTAAGGGAGCTGAGATTACGATGTCCACATCAACTCACGCATCGCGGCAGGAGCGCAGCGCTGCCGGCCGCTTTGCGATCCTGGCGGCCATTGTCGCCGGCATGGCCGGGGTTGGGTATGTGGCGATGCGGTTGGCACCCGGCCCGATCGACAGCCTATGGAACTTCATCCTCGATGGCCAGCGCGAGATGACCCGCGGCATGACCCAGGCCGTGCAGCAACTGAAGGCAGCCGGTTCGGCGAACGCCGCACTCGCTCTCGCCTTCATCAGCTTTCTTTATGGCGTGCTGCACGCGGTAGGGCCCGGCCACGGCAAGTTCGTGATCTCGTCCTATGCGCTGGCCAACGAGCGCACGGTGCGCCGCGGCATCCTGCTATCGTTCATGGCAGCCCTCATCCAGGCCTTGTCGGCCATTGGTCTCGTCGGCATCCTGTCGCTGGTCCTCAAGGCGACGAGCATCCAGCTGAGAGCGACCGAAGCCTGGCTCGAAACGGTGAGCTGGGCATTGATCGCAGCACTTGGCGCGTGGCTGCTGTGGCGGCAGCTGGACACGAAGAGATCCCGGCACGACCACGGACACGACCAGCACGGGCACACTGCGCATGCTCCGGCGGCCCACGCACATGATCATGGTCACGGACATGATCACGCTCATGCACACCAGCATGGCCCTGCATGCACGCATGCGCACGACAAGGCCCACGTGCACGACGAACATTGCGGCCACACCCACATGGCGACGCCGGCCCAGCTCGGAGGGACGTGGAACTGGTCGCACGCCTGGGCACTGGCCTTCTCGATCGGCATCCGGCCCTGCACCGGTGCCATCGGGGTGTTGATCCTGAGCCTTGGCCTCGGCATGATCTGGGCCGGCATCCTGGCAACCTTCACCATGGCGATCGGCACCGCTCTCACCGTGTCGGCACTGGCCGCGCTGGCGGTCGGCTCGCGCGAGCTTGCAGCCCGCGTCGCCGGTGGTGCCGACAGTGTGTGGGCCAGCACGATCCAGCGCACGGCGGCGATCGGCGGCTCGGCACTGGTCATGATCCTGGGCGCCGCCTTCTTCCTTGCGAGCCTGCGGGGCGGCTCGCCGCTTTGAGCTCCGCCACTTGGCCAGCACTCGTGCCACTGCGGTGCACACGTTAACCGCTGCGCAAGACTGCACCTGGGCACGGGGCGATCTGCAGCCTACTTTAGGGTGGCAGGAGTATCGTCCTGCGGTTGCCAGCTCCAAGGAGCCTGTGCCGTGCGCGCCCGTACGCTGAGTGCCGCCCTCGCCCTGGTTGTGTTCGCTTCTCTCGGCTCGAGCGACGGCCGCGCCGCGCGCGACCAGGCCACCGCCAATGCCGCAGCCACGACGCAGGAACTGATCGTCTTGGAAGCGCCCAACTGCACCTACTGCGCCGTGTTTCGCCGCGATGTGCTGCCGCGCTACCAGCTCTCGAAACGAGCCGCAGAAGCACCGATCCGCTTCGTCGATCTGAACGATCCGGCAGCCGACCAGCTGAAACTTTCAGCGTCCGTCACCCTGGTGCCGACAGTTGTCCTCATGCGGCGCGGGCAGGAGGCCGGCCGCATCACCGGCTATTGGGGTCCGGATGCGTTCTTCCAGGGCCTCGCGCGCCTACTCGGTACGGCGGACTGACAAAACAACGCCCTGTGCTGAGGGTCATCTCAGACACAGGGCGTCGGGGCTCCTGAAACGTCCAGGCAGTATCTCAGAACACGAAATAGTCTTGCGTGACATCGGCGGCGTGCACGCCCAGCAACGAGATCTGCGCTCCGCCAATCGATATCACGGCGTGGCCATCCACTTCCGCGATTGCGAGATTGGTGATGTCAAGACCACGACCGGCAAAGTTTATGTGATCCTGGCCGACTTCGAAGTCGGTGATGGTGTCATTGCCCTTCGAGGCTTTCGAGAAGTCGAAGGTGTCGGCACCACGGCCGCCGGTCAGGACATCATCGCCGCTCTCGCCCTTCAGGACGTCGTTGCCAACGCCGCCGTCGAGCGTATCGTTGCCCGAGCCGGCAATCAGAATGTCGTTGCCCGACGCGCCGACGAGGTTGTCGTTGCCCGATCCGCCGTTCAACTGGTCGTTGCCGGCACCGCCTGCGAGCTGATCATCGCCCTTGCCGCCGTTCAACGTATCATCGCCCGTGCCGCCGGCCAGTTGATCGTTGCCGGTGCCGCCAAAAAGCACATCGTTGCCCTTGCCGCCGAACAGCAGATCGTCGCCCGAGTTGCCAAAGATCGTGTCGCCGTCGGTACCGCCGAACAGCACGTCACTGCCCTTGCCACCCGACAACGCGTCATCGCCGGAGTTCGCAACGAGCAGATCGTTGCCCTCGCCACCTCTGAGAACGTCGACCCCCTTGCCGTCAAACAAGCTGTCGTCGCCGGAGCCGCCGGTAAGGCCATCGGCGCCGGTGCGGCCATAGATCGTATCGTTGCCCTGCAAGCCAAGGATGATATCATCGCCACCTTGACCACTGAGCCAGTCGTGACCCAGGCTTCCGCGGATCAGATCGGCGGCCGGCGTCGCCGTCACGGTAATTCCAAGCGTCGGCTCAACACTATTCGGATCAATCAAAATATCTGCCACGTGTGTTCCTCCCACTGTGCGCATTTGCAACCGTGAATAAGGTACGAATGCCGTTCTAAGCGCTCATGAAACAGGGCCTTGCAATTTTATTGAATTGTCGTGGATTCAAGCGTCGTTCGACCGAACGCCGCCTTTGCGAGCATGCAAAGTCGTGTCTGAACCCCTGCATTTTCCTTAGTTTATAGGCTTTGGGCGCAGATTTTTGTTCAACACCGATCTGCGCGTCGGTTCCGCCAACACTTTCAAATGTTGCTTAATTTCACATCGGCCATCGAAGCGACCCATCAACATTTTGGTAATCATTCGGTAACGCCGCGACGCAGCACCGCCATTCAATGCACTGCCTGCCTCGCTTTGGTTTCCAATTAGTTGTTCCCTAACCATGCGGATTTACCGCGCTCTAGGAGCGAAGTGGTAACACTGTTTCCTGTTGCCGGCACACGTCGCCGGTGGCAGCACGAGGATACCGCAAAGCTGCCGCAAATCGGTCGCGACGCCGGTTCATGACGACGCAAAGGGGTTCGTTCGGCGGTGACGTCTGGTGCCGCGCGCGACATGGGATTTGAATGGGAACGAGCGTCATTTCAACCGGCATGTGGGCGCGCAGTGTCATACTCGCGCGCCGTACGGCTGCGGCCGTTGTCGCCGCCATGGCAACCTTCGCTTGCCTGACGCCGGCGCTGGCCGCCGCGCGTCATGCGGCCATGGTCATCGACGGCAATACCGGCGAGACGTTGCTGGCGGAGGCGGCCGACGAGGCACGATTTCCCGCGTCCCTCACCAAGATGATGACCCTCTATATGGTCTTTGAAATGATCGAGGCCGGCCGCCTGACGCCAACGACCAAACTCAAGGTGTCGCAGGAAGCCGCCGCCGCCCAGCCGACCAAGCTCGATCTGGAACCCGGCGAGCAGATCGCGGTGTTGGATGCCGTGAAGGCGCTGATCACCAAGTCCGCCAACGACATGGCGATCGTGCTGGCCGAGGCGATCGGTGGCTCCGAACAGCATTTCGCCGAACTCATGACCGAAAAGGCTCGCGCCGTCGGCATGCGCAATACCACGTTCCGCAATGCGTCCGGCCTGCCCGACAGCCGGCAGGTGACGACGGCCCGCGACATGCTCACGCTGGCCTTGCGCCTGCAGGACGATTTCCCGAAGTACTATCCACTGTTTGCCACGCGCGCCTTCACCTACAACGGCGCCACCATGCGCAATCACAATACGCTGCTTGGCGCCTTCGAAGGCATCGATGGCATTAAAACCGGCTACACGCGGGTATCGGGCTTCAATCTCGTGACTTCGCTGCGCCGCGGCGACAAGCATCTGGTGGCCGCGGTGTTCGGCGGCGCAACCGCTGGCACACGCAACGCCACGATGCGGCTGATCCTCACCCGTGCCCTGCTCAAGGCATCGACGAAGAAGACGCGTCGGCCGGCCGCCAGTTTCGTGGCCCGTGCGAAGCCTGCGCCGCAACATGTGGCGCCGGCGCAGCGCGTGGCCAAGGCCGCCAGGTCGAACACGGCAGCACCTGTGGCAGGCGCTGCCCCTGCGCCCTCGCCGGTCGCGCCGCCACCTGCACTGCGCCCCCAGCAAGCCGCAGCGGTTGCCGCACAAGTAGTCGAACCGGCAGCCGACGAACCACCCGTGGCAACAATCGAGATCGCGCGCGTCCGAACCGTGATGGTCGCAGCCCGGATCCGCTCGATCGCACCACCGGGGCCAGCTGCCGCAGAGGCACCAGAGCCGCGGAGCCTGCCGATTGCGACCTTTGCCCGCAGCTCACCTGAACCAGCGTCATTCGTGCCCGAGTCGGCGCCGGTCGCACGTCCGGCACTCCAGGCAGCGCCGCCAGCCCCACCAGCCGCAGCCCCCCCGACAAACATCCAACGCGGCGCAGCGCCGTCGACGTTGCAAGCCCAGGCACAGAGCCTCAACCGCTCGAGCGCCGTACCCCAACCGTCCCTAGCATTGCCCTCGGACCCGCCACAGCGCGCCTTCGCACAGGCCGACAGTACGCTGTCGCGCTTGCGGGGACCGAATGCACAAGTTGCATCGGCCACCTCTGCTGTTGACGGCGATTTCCATATTCAAATCGGCGCCTATGCATCCGCCGGCGAAGCTGAGCGCATCCTGAAGGAAACGCAGACACGCGCCAGCACCTTGCTGACCGCTGCCCGGCCCGTCACGGCACCGGTGCAGAAGGAAAACCGCCTGCTCTACCGCGCGCGATTCGCTGGCTTCGATGCGAAGCGTGCAGCAAGCACTTGTCTCGAGTTGCGCCGCGCCGCCATCGACTGCTTCGTGATGAAGGCGGAGTGATACCGGCCAGCGGAACACATGACCTTTTTCCTTATCCGCTGGCCGAGCGGCCAAGGGCCGCCGGCGCGAGCGCCGGACGCAAAACTCTTGACCTCATTCAGATCAAGAGTTTTGCCCGAGGGTATAAGAGCGGGGAAGCGACAGGCCTTAGCGATTAGCAGAGGACGGTTCGAGAGGGGACGGACGAGAGCCATTCAATTTTCTGGGTATGACTGAGCTGAGTAGAACTGAGCAACCAGGCCCATCCCCAAGTGTCGCGAAGGCGCTCGCCACTGGGCCCCATGATGCCGCAGCGGCCGGAACCTGCAGGTGCGCAACCCGAGGACAGGGCACAAAATTCCCGGTTGATCCGAGGCACGGGCTCGTCTTTCGCGATGCCCGTTCTGCTGGGACAAATTGAATGGTCATGCGCCCCCCCTTCCCTGCCCCGAGACACATCGCAGCGCGCACCCGCTCCGCACGGAGCGTAAGTATCGTAAGCGGGCCAGCCGCCCCACCTGGACTTGGTCTCAGGCGGGCTTTTTGACGTAGGCCCAGGGCATCAGTTCTTCGATCCGGGACGCCGGCCACAGGTTGACGAGCTTGGTCAGCACGTCGGTCA
>JAKFWF010000008.1 GCA_021730785.1 Hyphomicrobiaceae bacterium | reverse complement strand
ACAACGCCAGCCCGAAGCCCTTCGTGTGGACCAAGTCCGCCGCGCTCATTTTGCGAAAGGAGCGGCGCGCCCTCGATAAACTCGATGCCATCAAGGGCGGGAACCAAGCGACTGAGTCGGAACACTAGAGCAGTTTCGCGGCCCGCGCCAATTCCAGCACCAGGGGCGACAGCGAGGCAACGAGGGCCAGCGCCATCGCACCGTTGAACAGGCGCACGCGCACTGGGTCCTGCAAGAAGCGCCGCAAGCTGACGCCGAACAGCGCCCAGACAATGACACTCGGGACGTTGACTGCGGCAAAGACCAGCGCGGCCGCCAACATGCTCGCTGCATATTGATCGGGAAGCGTATAAGCGGTTGCAACAGTCAGGCACAGGGTCCAGGCCTTCGGATTGACCCATTGCAAGCCGACGCCCTCAGCGAACGTGAAGACTCGCGGCGCACCTTCGCCAATGGAGCTGGCTGGGCTGGCGGTCGCGATTTTCCACGACAGCCACAGCAAATAGACGACGCTGAACAGCTTCAGTGCAGTATACAGCCAGGGCAGGCGCGCAAACAGCTGGCCGACCCCAAGTCCCACAGCCAGCAGCATGACAAGGACGCCGACGCAGACCCCGACGATCAACGGCACGGTCGCGCGGAACCCGTGATTCACGCCCGAGGCCAGCAGCATCATGGTATTGGGCCCCGGCGTGATCGACATCACGAACGCGAAGCCGATGAGCGCAGTCAGCAGTTCGACGTTCATGGTGCAACCGGCCGGACCTATCAGAGCAGGTCACGACGTATCACGCAGCGATCACTGCAACAACGTGCACAGTCGCAACTGTGTGCGGCCATGGCGAGCGAGTGGACAAAAATAGTGCAGCACTCAGCCGCTATGTTGCCGTTGCAGTGCAGCCTAGCGGAGCGCCACCTGCGGTCTGATGGTCGACCGCTCGGGGACGTCATACAGGTCTGGCCGCAGTTTGCGCCGGCTGATGCCGGAAATCGCCTCGACCTGAAGGACGTGATGTGCTGGCACCCGGGTCCAGCCGCTCACCGTCGGCTGGCGCAATCCCAAGGCCCGAGCCAGTCGGACAACGCCGCCAACGGACACAATGGCCGTGGCCAGCGCGCGATCGCGGCGCGATACTGCAATCATTGCTTAGCTCCAAATTCTGGCCCGCAACGGCGAGCGTTGTTGTCAAAAGCAACTCGGTGAAATTGGTCGGTACTTATTTCAATGGGACCGAGGCTAACGGGTTTTCCGCGTGCCGTCATCTTGGATTGCGCAGCAAAAAATGGCGACTTTCACAGTACTTTCACCGACGAGCCACTCATACCGCGGGCTCGCCACCGTCAGAAGTTTTTCGAAACCGTCAGGGCGAGCGCTTGCTGTCGAACAGCGGATCGTAGCCCTCATGGGCTACCGCATTCACACAAGTGATTCGGCGTTCGAATTACCCAGGAATTGCAGCAACTTAAAAACATAGCTGTGCGGATCATGCGCTCCACCTTCTCGTCTTGGCCGCGGAGGCGGTCCTCCACGACAACGGTCCGCAAGTTCGGTGCTTGGGCAAATGACAGCGCGAGACAGGAGCCTGGAGTCTCCTCAAACACCATGGGGTTGAAGCTTGTCGTGGACGGCCGCCTCCGCGGCCGTGACGAAAACGCCCGAGATTTGGCCCAGCTCTTGTTCGGCCAAATCTCGGCTCACACGGCCCCTGCAACCGACATGTGTGAATCCGGTAGCCTCATGGGGGCAGGGCGATCGCGTATGGCCTACTTCCCCTCTCCCCCTGCAAGCGCAGCGCAGGGGGAGAGGGAATACCAGACTGCCAAAACGCGATCGCCCTGCGTCGTAGAGGCGGCGTGTGTACAGCAACTGGCCGTAGATCGAGATCCCGTTGGCGAACTGATAGGTGATGCCGCAGCCCAGATTGGCCGACCGGTAGCCGAGGTCGACCTGCTCCGCCGACAGTCGCTCGATCCCGCCCAGCAGCCGCACGAACGCGGCGCCCGACAGCGTGTGGTCGCAGCTGGCCTGGACCCCGCACGTCGTGCCGCTCTTGCCCGTCGCAGCCGCACTGTCAGCCTGCATGCCCAAGCCCTTCGCCGACCGGCAGCGGGGCCATCAGTCGCCCGATGTCGGCGTCGGATACCGCTTCGAGTGTCGCGCGCCGCCACTTGGGCGCCCGGTCCTTGTCGACCAGCAGCGCACGCACTCCCTCGTTGAACTCGCCGTCCTCGAACAGCCGGCTCACAATGCGGTATTCCATATCGAGGGCAGCGGCGAGCGAAGGCAACCTGCGGGCGGCGCGCAGGGCGGCGAGCGTCACCTTGAGCGCTGTGGGCGACTTCGTCTTCAGCCCGGCGATGGTTTTATTCGCCCACGGATCACCATCTCTCGCCAGCGCCGCCAGGATGGCTTCCACACTGGCGCCGCCAAATAGGTGCGCAATCTCCTTCGATCGAGCCTGCAGATCGCCGGGCGGTGTCTCCTGGGCGAGCGATGCGATGACATCCCCGGGCCGGGCATTGGGCACAGCGGTCAATGCTGCAATCAAGTCTGGCAATTGCGCAACCGGGACGCACACATCGGCGAAACCCGCAAACAGAGCATCGGCCGCCGTCATGCGCGCCCCCGACAATCCCAGATAGATGCCGGTATTGTCGGGCGCGCGCGCCAGCAGCCACGTTCCGCCCACATCGGGGATGAGGCCGATGCCCGTCTCGGGCATTGCCAGCATCGAGCGTTCGGTGACCACGCGGTGCGACGCGTGCGCCGACAGGCCGATGCCGCCGCCCATCACGATCCCGTCCATCAGCGCAACATAGGGCTTGGGATAGCGCGCGATCGCGTCGTTGAGCCGATATTCGTCGGCCCAGAAGCGCCGCGCGAATTCGGGTCCGGCCCGGTAACTGTCGTGCAACGACAGCACGTCGCCGCCCGCGCACAGGCCGCGATCGCCGGCGCCGTCGAGGACGACGAGGGCGACCGCCGGGTCGCTCGACCATGCGGCCAGCGCGGCGCCGATTGCCATGACCATGGGATAGGTCAGGGCATTGAGCGCCTGCGGCCGGTTCAGCGTGATACGTCCAGCCGCGCCCTCGATGCGGATGATCACGTCTTCGCTCATGGAACTGATCCCGTAAGTTTGATCGCGGCCGGGTCCTCGACACGGAGCATCGACGACACCATTTCCCGGCACCACATCACAACATGGTCTAGGATGCGAGGATAGAGATGTCGCTGCGACCACATCGGATTGAGACAGGCATGACCACATTCGATGCCGCCAATCGCAATGCGCGTTCTGCGGCCGGCGCAACCGCTGCCGACCGGCACCTCCTCGATGCCTATTCGGCTGCCGTGGTCGACGTGGTGGAGCGCGTATCGCCGGCGGTGGTCCACGTCCAGGTCCGCGGCAATCGCGGCGGACGGCAGGCGCAAGGCACCGGCAGTGGCGTCATCGTCTCTCCCGACGGCCTCGTGCTGACCAACAATCACGTGATCGAGGGGGCTGCCGAGATCAGCCTCGGCGTCGCCGACGGTCGCAACTTCAAGGCGCGCGTTCTCGGTCGCGATCCCGATAGCGATCTTGCCGTGCTGCGCGGCGAGACGACCGAGACCCTGCCGGTCGCGGCCCTGGCCAACTCGAAAGCCGTCCGGCCCGGCCAGATTGCGATTGCGATCGGCAACCCGCTGGGGTTCGAGTCGACGGTGACGGCTGGCATCGTCAGCGCGGTTGGACGGTCGCTGCGTGCACAGAACGGCCGTCTGATTGGCGATGTGATCCAGACCGATGCCGCCTTGAACCCCGGGAACTCGGGCGGGCCACTCGTCAGTTCCGCCGGCGAGGTGATCGGCATAAACACGGCGATGATCGCCGGCGCGCAAGGCATTTGTTTTTCGGTCGCGGCCAACACCGCCCTGCACGTTCTGACTCAGGTGTTGCGCCATGGCCGTGTGCGGCGAGCCCGCATCGGTGTCGCCGCCGAACAGATCCCCCTGCCGCGACGACTGGCCGACCGTGCCGGAGTTTTGCAGACGAGTGCGGTGCGCATCCGGGAGCTGCAGACGGGCAGCCCGGCTGATGTTGGTGGACTACAGGTCGGAGACATCATCCTCGCCCTCGATGGCGAGGCGGTTACTGGCGTCGACGATGTGTCGCGGCTGCTCGATCATGCGGCGATCGGCCGAGCGGTCAGCCTTGCGATTTTGCGGGGGGACGCGTGCATAAAACACGTTGTGATGCCCGAAGAGCGCGACGTGTCTTGACGGACACATTCAACCGGTGGCGCCAGTTCGCTGGGCTAATGTCTTGCCCGCCATGGTTAAAGCGCCTCAGTCCTGACTCAATGGGAAGGATATAGGAAAATACTCTTCATGACTTGAATTGCCGCGTTTTGGAATATTTGATTCTCTATTTTGCTTGCAATCTTGCCCACAAAACTATACAGTGATCAGCGTAGTGCCGTCCCGACTATTCCCCCCCCTCGAGGCACTACGCCGCCCGCAGCCTCCCCCCGGCTGCGGGCTTTTCGTTTGTGTGCGGCGTTGTTGGTGGTCGCGGGCGACTCCGCCGCGCGGAGCTGGCCGCCCGCGATGGAACGCCGTCGCTGCCGGCCGGCACGCGGAACGCGTGTCGGCAGCGACAACTCACGAAGCGCTGGTCTTCATGACGAACGGATTGCCGCCGCCGCCGGTTGCGGTGTTCACCCACACGCTCTTGGTGTGCAGGTATTCGTTGATCGCATCCATACCGTTCTCGCGGCCAAGCCCTGACGACTTATAACCGCCGAAAGGCATCGTGAAGCTCACCGCCCGATACGTGTTGACCCACACCGTGCCGGCGCGGATTTTCTTCGCCATGCCGAGCGCCCGATTGACCGATTGCGTCCACACGCCTGAGCCAAGGCCATAGATCACATCGTTGGCGATCGAGACGGCGTGCGCCTCATCCTTGAACTTGATCACCGACAGCACGGGGCCGAACACTTCCTCCTGGGCAATGCGCATCTTGTTGTCGACGCCCGTGAAAATGGTCGGCTTGACGAAATACTTGCCGCCGCCCTCAGCTGCCGTCGCCGGTCCGCCGCCAAGTACGCAATTCGCACCCTCGCCCTTTGCGATGTCGATGTAGCCGAGGATTTTCTGATACTGCGGTGGCGTCGTCACCGGGCCGACCTGAGTGTCGAAGCTCTGCGGGTTGCCGAGCTTGGCGGTCTTGGCAACTGCCAGCAGTTTCTCAACGAAGCGATCGTGGATGCTCTCCTGCACGAGCAGGCGCGAGCCGGCGACGCAGGTCTGCCCGGTGGCCGCGAAGATGCCAGAGATCGCACCGTTCACCGCGTCGTCGATGATTGCGTCGTCGAACACGATGTTGGGCGACTTGCCGCCCAGTTCGAGTGACACCTTCTTGAACGACTGTCCGGCTAACGATGCCACCCGCGCGCCGGTCACCGAGCCGCCAGTGAAAGCGACCTTGGCGACCTTCGGATGCGTGACGAGCGGTTCGCCGGCCGCCGCGCCATAGCCGGTAACGACATTGACCACGCCGGCCGGCACACCTGCCGGCTCGATGACGAGGCGCATGAATTCCAGCAGCGACGCGCTCGTATATTCCGACGGCTTGATCACTGCCGTGCAGCCGGTGGCGAGCGCGGGGGCGAGCTTCCAGGCCACCAGCAGCAGCGGCGAGTTCCACGGGATGACCATGGCGCACACGCCGACCGGTTCGCGCAGGATGTAGGCGAAGTGATCCGCCTTATCGACCGGCACCACCGCGCCCTGGATCTTATCGGCGAGACCGGCGTAGTAGTAGTACCACTCGGGCATGTAGCGCAGCTGCGCCTGCATCTCCGAGATCAGCTTGCCGTTGTCGCGCACTTCGAGCTGAGCGAGATAATCGCCGTGCTGCTCGATGAGGCCTGCGATCTTGCGCAGCAGGCGCCCGCGGGCCGTCTGCGTCATGGCCGGCCAGGGGCCGCTTTCGAAGGCTTTGGCAGCTGCGTTGCAGGCAAGATCGACGTCGGCCGCGTCGCACTCGGGGATCTCGGCCCAGGCTTCGCCGGAGTAGGGATCGTAGGTCTTGAACGTCTTGCCGGACTTGGCGTTGCACCACTTGCCGTCGATGTAAGTCTGGAATGATTTGAGCTTCGTCGGCGTGTCCTGCATGGCGGGCTCCTGGGGCGTGCTGGAAAGGGGACGGAATTTCGCCCGACGAGACGCCAAGTTCCGGTGAGCGTCAAGCGCCCGCCCGTGCAGCGCTGCGATGCGACCGAAGCTATGGCGGGTGCAGCGTTGCGCTTCGCTTCACCCCGCGAGCGAAGCGGCGGCCGAGACACGGTAATGACGGCGGCAGGAAATACGTAGAAATGAGTGCGGCTTCATTTTTCTTGCATAGTTCGATATCGATCTATATAGTACGATATCATATTTCATGGAGGTGAATGCGATGCTTTCTCGACGGAGTGTACTTTATGCTGTCGGTGGCGCCGGTCTGGCACTGGTTGGTACCGGCTCGATGTTTTGGTCCAAGCGGACACCGGAACGGGCCCTTCGGGCTTGGAACGACATCGCAAGCGCGCCGCCAAAGGATGTCCGGCTCGACGCGTTCCGCCACGCCATTCTTGCGCCCAATCCGCACAATCGCCAGCCATGGCAAATCCGGCTCGTCGGGGACCACGAGGCGCTGATCACGTGCGACCTGGAGCGGCGTCTGCCGGAAACCGACCCCTTTGACCGGCAAATCCTCATCGGCTTCGGTTGTTTTCTCGAAGTTGCCCGTATTGCTGCGGCAGAGCGTGGCGTGCTGATGGAGGTCGAGGCCTTTCCGGATGGCGTACCATCTGAGCGGCTCGATCGCCGTCCGATTGCGCGTCTGAGGTTCGTGGCCAACAATCTGACGCCGAAGGATCCATTGTTTGCAGCGATTGCAACCCGGCGCTCGAATAAACAACCGTTCGATACGGCGCGCCCGGTCGCGCAATTCGTACTTGACGTCATGACGGCACAGCAGCCAACCGGTGCGCGGATCAGCGCCTCGCGCGACGGCGCGCTGATCCGCGAAGCGCGCAAGCTGTCCTGGGACGCCTGGATGATCGAATTCCAGACCGAGCGGACCTGGCGCGAAAGCGTCGACCTGATGCGCATCGGCAGAGCTGAGATCGAGGCCAACCCAGACGGAATATCGATTGGTGGCCCGTTCCTGGAAACCCTGGCCTTGGCGGGGCAGTTGTCGCGCGCGAAAATCGGCCAACCCGGTACCACGGCCAACAAGACCAGCACGGACCGCTATCGGTCAATCATGGCCACTGGCATGGCCTATTCCTGGATAACAACCAACGCCAACTCGCGGATCGAACAACTGGCCGCTGGTCGCGCCTATGTGCGCATGAACCTTGAGGCGACGCGACAGGGGCTCGGCGTCCATCCGATCAGTCAGGCATTGCAGGAATTCAAGGAGATGGAGCCCATGTTCGGGCGCGCACATCAACTGTTTGGCGCCCAGCCCGGCCAGCGTGTACAGATGCTCGCCCGGCTCGGATATGGTAACCCGGTCGCCCGGACGCCACGGTGGCCACTGGAGAACCGCTTGGTGGGAACTTGATGCGCGACCCGCTTGCATTTCGCGTGATGAACGAAATCGGTATCATCGATCAGTTAGGTACCACGCTGTTCGAACGCGCGATGCCGCACGGGCTGACACTGCCGCAGTTCATCGTGCTGAACCATTTTGTGCGTCTGGGTGGCGATCGCAGCCCGCTGGAACTTGCCGGGGCGATCCAGGTGACAAAGGCGACCATGTCGAGCACGCTGCATCGGCTCGAAGCAAAGGGCTTCGTGGCCATGGCGCCCGATCCGAAGGATGGGCGTGGCAAGCGCGTTGCCATTACCGAGCCCGGGCGCCGTGCCCGCGATGATGCGGTCGAGGCGATCGCCCATGATCTGAGCGCGCTGGAAACTGCGATTGGCGCCGCCGAACTCAAGGCGGCATTGCCATTTCTCACGCGATTGCGCAGCTTCCTGGACCAGCGACGCAGGGATGAATGAACACGTTTTGGCTCATTTACCGCACGAGCCCTCGCTCCACGAGCCTTGGTGGTTCCAGCAGGACGGGTACTGCAGCAGGAAGCGCAGTGGCTGACGCCGTCGGAATGGGCGCTGCCGCTGCAACAGGCGCCGGCTGACCTTGCAGCGCGGCGCGCACTTCGGCCCATGGAAAGTTCGCGCCGGGGTCCATGCGGCCTTTGTGGGTTTGGCTCCCGCACTTGAAGGTGCGGCTGTCGACATCGGCATGGCCCTTGATGTTATCGACAGCGATGTTGTGTCGCTTAGCGATGTCGCGCAGCAGCTTGATCAACGCACCGAGCTGGGCCGGCCCGAATGGCTCGATGCCATCGCCGTTGTGCACCATCTCGATACCGATCGAACTTTCGCTGGCGCCCAAGGCATGATTTGCCTTGCGGTGTTCCGGCGTGCTCGCTTCGACGCGACCATCGCGATCGACGACATAGTGGATGCCGAGGAACGGGTGGCGGTCGAAGAAGGTTTTCCAGCGCTTGGCATCGCCCGGCGCGCCGGAGAACTCGAGCTTGCCGCGCGGGCATTCCTGCAGCGGCCCGCTGATCGCGTGCACGATGATGGTGTCGGTTCGTGCGCGTGGCGCGCCGGATGTGGTCGCAACCGCATTGGTCGCGGTGTGAGCCAGGGCAGCAATGCAGCCTAACAAGCGACGCAAACGCACGAGGCTACTCGCTTTTTGTTGCTGCTGAGAGCAGCATCCATGCCCACGAGTGCTGGCGCGAGCACGGCCGAAGCGTGTCACAGCGATGGCGATGCGCAGCTACTTGCCGGCGACCTTCCAGCCGGCGGCCTGGGCTTCCGATTCCGAGCAGAACCAGCGCTCGCCCTTCGACGTGCGGATGCGCACGCCGCTGTAGTCGGGGTGCCACGGCAGAACGTAGGACTTCTCGTTGCCGGACACCTGACCCTTGATCGGGCAACCGTCGGGTGCGGCCTTGGTGGCGATCTCCCACATTCGCGCGCGATAGTCAGATGGACGCTCGGAGTCGCCTCCGCGCCAAAGTCCGAGCTTCTTGTCGCGGGCGTCAGCTTCGAACGCGCTGAAACTGGAAAAGAACCCGCCGTTGGCAAAGACAGCACCCTCTTTCACCAGGGCACCGGCGAGGTTTACGCTGGCGCCGCCGGCAATGGCGTCGCACGAGCCCAGAGCACGGCCGGCCTCGTCGGTGCCGGACAGGTCGCAGCGCACCTTCCGGCCCTTGACCAGTCGGCTCAGGGCGGCGCGCGCGGCTTCCCCGCACGCCCACTTCTTTTTGTTCGCGTTCGTGCACTTCTGCTCGTTCTCGGGAGCTTCGATGCCGGCCAACCGGATCGTCGTGGTGTTGATGCGGATGACGTCGCCGGCCAGCACGCTGGCGCGGCCTTCGACCGGGGGCAGGCTGAAGGGGCGGAAACTTGCCAGGCTAGCGAACGTCACCGGCGCGGCTTTACCCGCGACATAGATGCTGCCTGCGGCCACGATAGCGGCCGCCGCACCACCGGCGATACGCTTGTGCCAGACGCTCCAGTTGGACACGCCAAAGGCCGGGAGCGCGAACCCTGCGCGGCCAGTGCCGAAACGGGGGAAACGCGCATGCCCGGTCAGCAGGGGCAACAGGGCAGCTGCAAGGCACACGAGACCGACAGTGGCGGTAATGATCAACTCGATTCGCGCATTGCGATCCGTGCTGGAAATGCGCGTGAAGGCGGCATGCAGGGCGACCAGGCCGACGGCGAAGAAGATCGGCAACAGCAAGCTCTGGCTCAGCCGGCGACCCCAGCTGTCGATGAGCCCGCGCGCGGCGCCGGCCGACATCTCAATCGATCGCTTCGCCCCGACAGCCACTCTCCGCCTCCCTGCGTCCGCGCCCTCGATCAGCATCTGGATGGCCGACAGCAGGCCATTCCACACGGACGCGAATCCATGGCTGCCGGCACTTACGCTTGCCCGGCCGGCATACCTGATACCGTCGGCGGCAACCTCACGGGCCTCCAGAAATCGCGCGCGCCGGTCCTCACGCCGCAGCTTGATGGTGGTACGCACGTGCGTATGCCAATCAAAACCATCACTCTTTCGGCCCCACCCGAACATTCCGCTTCCCCGCCCGCTATCATGACCAATCGGCGCCACCAAAGTGCCACTCGACTCGAATGTTTTTCGTGTGCGCAAAATGGGGCATCGCTGCGGCGATCGGGGCGTGCATCCACAGTTGCGAGCGCCGCGCGCCTTGGGGCATACCCATTCTGCAGCACCTGCTACCCGGGAGCCACGCCGCCATGACAGCCTATGACGCGAAGTTCGTTGCTCCGCCCGCGATGCCTGAGCTGTTCCGCCAGCTCGACCCTGTGCCGCGCCTGCTGATGGGGCCAGGGCCGGTCGACCTCTACCCGCGCGTCCTGCGGGCCATGTCGGTGGCGATCCAGGGCCAGTTCGACCCGCAGTTCACCGCCCTCATGAACCAGTCCATGGCGCTCTACTGCGGCGTGTTCCGCACCGGCAATGCCCAAACATTCATGATCGACGGCACGGCGCGGGCCGGCATCGAAGCCTGTCTCGCATCGATCGTGGCGCCGGGCGACAAAGTTCTGGTGCCGATCTTTGGGCGCTTTGGCCACCTGAAAGTCGAGATTGCACGGCGTGTCCGGGCCGAAGTGGTGTCCGAGGAGATCGAATGGGGCACCGTGTTTTCGCCCGATCGCATCGAGGATCTGGTGAAGAAGCATAGGCCAAAGGTTGTCGCCATCTGCCAGGGCGATACGTCGGCGACGATGCTGCAGCCGCTGGCCGAGATCGGCGCCATCTGCCGGCGCCATGATGCGCTCCTGTATGTCGATTGCACGGCGTCGCTGGCTGGCAACGTGTTCGAGACCGACGACTGGCAGATCGACATCGCATCCAGTGGCCTGCAGAAGTGCCTGTCGGGTCCGCCCGGCATCGCGCCGATCACCTTCAACGAGCGCGTCGTCGACATCCTCAAGCACCGCAAGCACGTGGAGCAGGGCATCCGCGCGCCGGGCGTGGTCGAGGGCAATGGCCCGATCATCCAGTCGAACTATTTCGACCTCGCCATGCTGATGGACTATTGGTCGCCGCGCCGCCTGAACCATCACACGGAAGCGGCCAGCATGCTCTATGCGGCTCGCGAGTGTGCGCTCGTCGTGCTGGAAGAGGGGCTGGAAGCCGGCATCGCGCGCCACCGGCTGGCGTCGAAGGCGTTGCGGGCCGGGCTCGAAGCCATGGACCTGACGCTGTTCGGCGATCCCACGCACCGCATGTCGAACGTCACCGGCATCATCATCCCGAAGCTGATCAAGGACAGCGAACGGGTGCGGGCTGAGATGCTCAACGATTTCGGCATCGAGATCGGCACGTCGTTTGGCCCGCTGCACGGCCGGATCTGGCGAATCGGCACCATGGGCTATGTATGCGCGAAACCAAACATCCTGCGCTGCCTCGCCTCGTTCGAAGCGGTGTTGCGCCGCAGCGGTTATGCTGCACCTGCCGGCAAGGCGGTGGACGCGGCCTATGCGGTCTATGGCGAGGTGGCAGCATGACCGACAAGATGGACAAGCAGCGCACGCCGTTGCTGGCCGGCCCGCCAACTGTAATCAACCTCGGGCTCGAGCGGTTCGCGGCCGATCTCGCGGCGAGCGGCGTCGCCGTCAGCCACGTGCAGTGGCAACCGCCCGCCCGCGGCAACGCCCGCCTCGCCGCGCTTCTCGCCAAGCTCGACGCGCTGAAGTAAGCGCGGGGCAGCCTGCTGGCCGTGTTCGGCAGCAAAGTCACGAGCGCGACGCCCTCGTTCGAGCGCAATTGACTTCGCCCCACCACGAACTTATACGTCGCGGCCTGAAGCGAGAGCGCCTGCGAAGACCATACGGTCGGCGCTGGCGCTTATGCGCATATCTCATGCTGTCGAGGGCGCCGCCCGCGCGACGGCCACACCTGGAGCCACGAGTGTCGTGAAACGTACCTATCAGCCGAGCAAGCTTGTCCGCAAACGCCGCCACGGGTTCCGCAAGCGCAGCGAAACGGTAGGCGGTCTGCGCGTGCTTGCCCGCCGTCGCGCCAAGGGCCGCAAGCGCTTGTCGGCCTGAGCCACCGCGGGTCCATGACGGCGCCCGTCACCGCCGCAACCAAACTTGTCATGCTCAAGCGGCGCAGTGAATTCCTGCGCATTCGCAATGGCTTGCGTTGGTCGACTGCAGCGTTTGTGGTGGAAACCAAGGCGCGCGCCGGCTGGACATCACCAATGCCGATCGATGCGGGACTGGCCCGCTTCGGGTTGACTGTGACGAAACAGCTGGGCGGCGCGGTTGATCGCAACCGTATCCGGCGGCGGCTGCGGGCGGCCCTCCAGCAGATCGCCGCGCCGCACGCTAAACCTGGGTTCGACTACGTGGTCATTGCCCGCGCACCGGCTGGAACCTGCGACTTTGATCAACTTGTCGCCGACCTCGTGACCGCCTTCGAGCGCGTCCACAGCAGGCCAGCCAAGCCGAGACAAGAAAAAAGGGCAACCAAATCGAAGTAATTCTCGCGGGCGTGACGCGGTGCCACTGGCGCTGCAGCGCAAAAATCGGCACATAGGCGCCATCACACCGACGCCCGCGTCGTGCGCACGAGACCCCATCCGGTCCGCACGCCTCGCGTGCGCGCCCACCAGCGGAAAGCCGCCCGAGACCATCATGCAAAACCAACAGCCCCCAGAACAGCAGAAAAACCTGATCCTCGCCATCACGCTGTCGATGGCGGTCGTGTTCGGCTGGCAGTATTTCTACGCCGGTCCGAAGATGAAGGATGAGCAGGAGCGGCTGAAGCGGCTGCAGGCCCAGTCGCAGTCGACGTCGGCAACGCCCGGCGGCACAGCGGTTGGCGCACCGGGTCAAGTTGCAGTGCCCGGCGCCATCGCGCCAGCCGCAGCATTGACCCGCGAGCAGGCGTTGGCAACTTCGCCCCGGGTCGCGATCGACACGCCGTTGCTCAAGGGCTCGATCGCGCTCAAAGGCGCGCGCATCGACGATGTCGCTCTCGCCAAGTACCGCGAGACGGTGAAGCCAGACAGCCCGATCGTGAAGCTGCTGTCGCCGTCGGATGCGCCCGAGCCGTTCTTTGCCGAGTATGGCTGGGTCGGGGCCGGCGGCACCACACAGAAGCTGCCCGATCGCGATACCTTGTGGAGCCAGGGCAAGCCCGGCGCCTTGACGCCCGCACAACCCCTGGCGCTTTCGTGGGACAACGGCCAGGGACTGAAATTCGCGCGCCAGATCGCGGTCGACGCCAACTACATGTTCACGGTCACCGATACGGTCGAGAACACGTCGGGCGCCGAGGTCACGCTCTACCCCTATGCCCGGATCCAAAGGGTCGGCCTGCCGACCGTGCAGGCCAACTACCTCTTGCACGAGGGGCCGCTCGGCTTCGTCGGCGACGCCGGGCTGCAGGAGCTTGCCTATACCGACATGCTGAAGGACGGCGGCGGCAAAACCATCGACAAGGCCGCCAACGGTTGGCTCGGCTTCACCGACAAGTACTGGGCCGCAGCCCTGATCCCGAACCAGGGCGAGACGTTCAAGGCGAATTTCAGCGGCCAGAAGAAGGTCGGCACCGCCAAGGAGAGTTTCCAGACCGACTATCTGCTCGGCGCCCAGGTGATCCCGCCCGGCCAAAAGAAGACCGTCGAGGGCCGGTTGTTCGCCGGCGCCAAGGACGTGAAACAGATCCAATCCTACACCGATGATCTCAAGATCAACAAGTTCGACCTGATGATCGACTGGGGCTGGTTCTACTTCATCACCAAGCCGATGTTCTACATGATCAACTGGCTGTCTACGATCCTTGGCAACTTCGGCTGGGCGATCCTCGCGGTCACCGTCATCGTCAAGGGCGCTTTCTATCCGCTCGCCAACAAGTCCTACGAGTCGATGGCCAAGATGAAGAAGCTGCAGCCGGAGATGGAGCGCCTGAAGGAGCGCTACAAGGACGACAAAGTGGGCATGCAGAAAGAGCTGATGGGGCTCTACCAGAAGGAAAAGATCAATCCGATGGCCGGCTGCCTGCCGGTGCTGTTGCAGATCCCGGTGTTCTTCGCGCTCTACAAGGTCTTGTTCGTCACGATCGACATGCGCCACGCCCCCTTCATCGGCTGGATCCGCGACCTTTCGGCGCCCGATCCAACGAGCCTGTTCAATCTGTTCGGGCTGCTCCCGTTCACGGTGCCAGAAGCCCTGCAGATCGGCGTCTGGCCGCTGATCATGGGCGCCACCATGTGGGTCCAGATGCAGCTCAACCCGAAGCAGCCGGACCCGACGCAGCAGATGGTGTTCAATTGGATGCCGGTGATGTTCACGTTCATGCTGGGCACGTTCCCGGCCGGCCTCGTGATCTACTGGGCTTGGAACAACCTGCTGTCGATTTTCCAGCAGTCGCTGATCATGAAGCGCAACGGCGTCGATATCCCGCTGCTGGAAAACATCGGCCTCGCCAAGTATGTCAACGGCGGCAAGGCGAAGGCGCCGCCTGCTGCGCCGGCAGTCGCACCTAAGATCAGCGACAAGCCCAGCGACAAGCCGAAGGCTTGAGGTGGACACTGTACCTGAGACCTCACTGACGCCAGAACTGATCGCCGAGGGCGCCCACTTGTTCGGCGGCGACTGGCAGTTCGTGCGTGGGGTGCCCGAACTGCAATTCCTGCCGCCCGGCGATCGCCCGGAAATCGCGTTTGCCGGCCGCTCCAATGTCGGAAAATCGAGCCTGATCAATGCGATCGTCGGCCAGCGCACTTTGGCCCGCACATCGAATACGCCGGGGCGCACACAGGAACTCAACTACTTTCGGCCGCCCGATCTTGGCCCCGGCCGCCTGTTCTATCTGGTCGACATGCCGGGCTACGGTTTTGCCAAGGCGCCGAAGGACAAAGTGGCCGCCTGGACCGGGCTGGTGAAAGATTACCTGCGCGGTCGTGTGCCTTTGAAGCGGGTATTCCTGCTGATCGACGCGCGCCACGGCATCAAGACCGTCGATCGCGACATCATCAAGCTGTTGAACGAGGCGGCCGTTTCATTCCAGGTGATCCTGACTAAGGCCGACAAGATCAGCCCTGCGGCGCTGGACAGGGTCATGGCTGGTACCAGCGAGGCGCTGCGCTCCGAACCGGCGGCCTACCCGGACCTGTTGCTCTCGTCGGCCGAGACCGGCGCCGGCATCGACCTCGTCCGCGCCACCATCGCCCAGGTGATCCGCCCAGCCTGAGCGCGAACTCACTCGAACCCGCGCCACAAGGTGGCAACCGTTTCCAGGCCGTTCTGGCCGAACTTCGACAGCGCGCCGCCGATCAGCAGCAGCGCGGCCCAGCCGGCAACGCGGCGCAACAGCCGTCCGTAGTCTGCCCGGACCGCGATATCGAACACCTGCTCCGGCATCGCGGTGTCGGCCGCCAGGCCATCCGTCGAAATCGTGCGGGCGGTGACCGCCAGCTGCAGGCGCCCCTTGCCGCCCTTGCGCGGTGTCACGGTCCAGCGCCAGTTGGCAAAATCATCGGGCTTCATGGCGCTGTTGTTGTCCAGCCATTGGGTCTCGGTTGACCCTGGCTCGATCGAGAACCCGCCATCGGCACTGCGCAGGCGAACCGACAAAGCCTTGGTCACGAATTGCTCCGGTACCTGGGCGTCCCGTGCGCCGCCTGCAGCATCGCCGACCGCCTTGATGCTGGCGCGCGCAATCCTCACTTCGACCGTTTCCGCCCGCCCGACCCGCATTGTGCGCGGGATCTTTTCCACCAACTGGCCAGGCTCGATCGGCGCGGCACTGGGCGCGTGCACCCTGGGCACTTTGGTGCGCTGCACGGGCACCGGCATGGTGCTGGTCGGTCGCGGCGCGTTCGTTTCGAATTCGGGATAGGGAGCGCCGGCGATGCCGCCGTCGTAGAAATTCGGCTCATGCAGCGGGCGCGGGCGCGGCGCCGGCGCCATTCCAGGCGGGAGAGCGGCCGGTTGTGGCTGCACGGGCGCGGGCCAGGGCACCGACGAGGGCGGCACGATGGGTGCGCCGAGCTGGCGCGGCCGCAGCGGGCTTGGCGGGGGTTCAGCGATCGGCCCATGTGGCTGTGCCCGGCCAAGCTGGGATGGATCCTGCAGCATCGGCCCGCCCGGCGCTGCACTCGATGGCAGGTGGGCGGGCAAGGGCGGCGGTCGCCGGGACGGCGGTACGTCTGCACTGCGCTGGTCGATGAGCGGTGGGCGGGTGCGCGGCGTCGCGTCGGGGCGCTGCATGTCGTTGGCTGCCGCCGGTTGTGCGGGCGCATAGGCCTGAGCGTGCGGCGGCGCATAACCAGGGTCGGGATCGGGCTGGAGATACCCATTGCTGAACTGTGGCGCTGGCATTTGCTGTGGCGGCGGCGGCCCGTTGTCCATGCTCATGACCGGCGCCGGTTCCACTGGTGCGGGCGCCGGCATGGCGTTCACCGGGGCGCTGCCCAGAGCCTGCGCCGAAGCGGTATCAGCCTCCATGGTCGGGGCCGGCTGCGGTGCAAGCGCGATCGGCTCAGCCGGCGCCGCAGGTTGCGCTGCTTCCGCGACCGGACTGCCGCTCTGCATCGGCGCGACAGGCACGACAACCGTCGGTCTTTCTTCCCACGGCGGCCGCTGCGGGGCCACGACGGGCGGCGGCGGATAGGGCTCGCGCGCCGGGGCAACGGTTGCGGGCTTGACGGCTGCACGATTGGCATCGATGCGGCGGCGCACGCTCGCCAAAATCTGCTCGTTGGTCTGGGTCGCTGCTCCGTTGATCGTGGTTGGCGCATCGACGACGGCCGGTTGTACCGGTACCACCGGAGCCGCAGTCTGCGAGGGCGCCTGGGGCGCTGGCAGGACCCGCTGCGAGGCCACCGGCGCCCGCTGTAGCGCGCGAATTGCGCCTTCGAAAGTCAGTCCTTGCGCCTGCAGCATGCTGGCAGCAACACTACGCGCTTCGCCGACGATGGCCGCCAGCACGATCGCGCCGTTGATCTCGCGCCGTCGGCTCTGGCGCGCGGCGGCCGCGGCATAGTCGAGGATGCGGACCAAGGCCTCGTCGGCGCCCGGATCGTTCGGCTCGTCCGGCTGGATCCGATCCTCGTGGTGGCCCAGATGCTCGGAGGCATCGCCGACCAGGCGGCCGATGTCGATGCTGGACGCCTGCAGCACGACGTTCGCATCGGGATCATCGGCCAGTGCCAGCAGCAGGTGCTCAAGCGTCACCGTACGGTGACCCTGGGCACTGGCATAGTCATGGCCACGCCCAAGCGTCGCCGAGAGGGTCGCCGACACGGGCACCCAGCTCAATGCTTCGGCGAAGGACTGCGACATACCTTTCCTCATCGTCGCGGCGCACCACGCTGCGCCTGTGTTTTTCGCCGGCCGGAACTTGCGCGGCGCTCTGATGGTACAAGCCCTCTGGCTTCTACAACAACACGGCGCGCGCACCACCCAACTTGCATGAGACAAAGTTGATACGCACAGCCTTGTGGGTACTTGTAGGGCTGAATTGTGAGGGAATTCCGTTGAGGCATGTGTCTCAACAGCTATAACATTCCAGCAATCGGCGCCGGGACATGAACTGGCGGCGGCAAGGTCCAGAAGGCGCAGGGGTAGTCAAGATGACGGCAAAGGACGAGGCGGCCAAGAGCGCCGAACATACAGCGATCTCGCCCCAGGTCCAGGCGCGCATTCTGGCCGAAGCGCTGCCGAGCCTGATTCGCTATGACGAACAGACCGTCGTGATCAAGTTCGGCGGTCACGCCATGGGTGATCAGGCCCTGGCGGACGCGTTTGCCCAGGATGTCGTCTATCTCAAGCAGTCGGGCATCAATCCGATCGTAGTCCACGGCGGCGGGCCGCAGATCGCGGCCATGTTGCGCAAACTCAACCTGAAGTCCGAGTTCGTGCACGGCTTGCGGGTGACCGACAAGCCGACTGTCGAGATCGTCGAGATGGTGCTGGCAGGGGCGATCAACAAGGAGATCGTGTCGGCCATCAATCGGCAGGGCGGCAAGGCCGTGGGCATTTGCGGCAAAGACGCCAACCTTATGATTGCCAAGCAAATTACGCAGATGCCGGACCCGGAAAGCAACCTGATGCAGGCGGTCGACATCGGCTACGTCGGCGATCCGATCGAGGTCAACCCGCACATTGTCGACGTGATCTCGAAGTCCGACCTGATCCCGGTGATCGCGCCGATTGCGCTCAGTCGCACGGGCGAGACGCTGAATGTCAATGCCGACACGTTCGCGAGCGCGCTCGCCGCCCGCATGAAGGCTGCCCGCCTGCTGCTTCTGACCGATGTCGAGGGCGTGCTGGACAAGGACAAGAAGCTGATTTCGGAACTGACCGTCGAAGAAGCACGTGCGCTGATCCGCAACGGCACCATCACCGGCGGCATGATCCCTAAGATCGAGGGGTGCATCGAAGTTGTGGAGGCCGGCGTCGAAGCCGTCGTCATCATCAATGGCCGGGTGCCGCACTGCGTTCTGCTCGAATTGTTCACCGAGCATGGCGCCGGCACCATGGTGGGTGCGCTCAAAAGGGCGAAGAAAAAGGCCCGATAGGCGCCATTCTTGTTTCTTGTTCACACGGGGATCCGATGGCCAATGCAAGTACCGCTGGGACGACGGCGCCGCTGCTGTTCCAGCCTTTCACCATTCGAGGCGTAACCCTGCCCAACCGTCTGGTGCTGGCGCCAATGGTGCACTATCGCGCCAAGGACGGCATGTGCGGCACGTTCCATATCGCCCATCTGGGCAAGTTCGCGCTCGGGGGTTTTGGCCTGGTCTTCACCGAAGCGACCGCGGTAGAAGAGCGCGGCCTCATCACTGAAATGGATCTGGGCCTTTACAATGATGCCCAAGTGGAAAGTTATCGGCCGCTCATCGCGCTGATGAAGGAGGAAGGCGCGGTGCCGGCGGTCCAGCTGGCACATGGCGGCCGCAAGTCGAGCATGCAATCGGCGATGGAAGGGAACGGGCCACTGTCTGATGCGGACGTGGCGCGCGGCCGCAAGCGCTGGTAGCCGGTCGGGCCCACCACGGCCCCCGTCACGCCCGAGTGGCCGACACCCCACCAGTTGTCGATCGCGGAAATCAAAAACCTGGTTGATGCGTTTGCCGCAGCCGCTGGACGCGCGATCCGGGCAGGCTTCGAGGTTATCGAAGTCCACGCCGCGCATGGGTATCTGCTGACGACATTCCTGTCACCGGTCTCGAACACACGCACCGATCGCTACGGCGGCGACATTTTCGGTCGCATGCGGTTCCCGCTGGAAGTCGTCGAAGCGGTGCGTGCAGCAATTCCCGAGGCCACGCCCCTGTTTGTCCGCGTTTCCGCCGTCGATGGCACCGCCGAGGGGTGGAAGCTGGACGACACCATCGTCTTTGCCCGTGCCTTGAAGGCGCGCGGTGTCGACATCGTCGATTGCTCGTCCGGGGGCCTGACCGGCTCGGCGACGGCGGGGCCGGTCAGTCGCGCGCTGGGATTCCAGGTCCCCTACGCGGCCCGCGTGCGGTCGGAGGTGAATATCCCGACCATGGCCGTCGGTCTCATTATCGAAGCGTCCCAGGCCGAGGCGATCTTGCAGCAAGGGCAGGCCGACCTCATCGCGATCGCCCGCCAGGCGCAGTTCAATCCCAACCTGCCGCTACATTGGGCGCATGAACTGGGGCTCAATACGCGGTTCGAGATGTGGGGCGAGGAATATGGCTGGTGGCTTAACAAGCGCGCACGAACCATGGATGGGTTCGCGACGCCGACAGGTCAGATCATCCGGCGCCCGGGCTGAGCGGTCCAGGAAGATCTGGGCAGCCGCCGTGGCGTGAACCGCACAGGCGTGCCAGCGGCCCGATATCGCCCGATACGGCGTGTCGATGTGCGCGTTATAATCTTTTTGAGTTGAACTGAAATTGCATGGTCGCCTCGATCATGAGCCGCGATTGGAGCAAGTTGATACCCTGCACGATCGCATCAATTCCACACAATGGGCGGCCGAATTCGAATACCTCCGTCCCTCAATTTTCTTCGGTTGAAAGGGTCATCGTTGTCTTCAGCTTGAGGCTTTGTCGTCACACTCATGATAAATTGACACCTGTTTTCTGCAACGCCGCTTACTCCAGCCGCCGAGCCAGCTAGTATTTGCCTCCGATGGCGTCCACCCTGCGGGCGCTTGCTGGGCCGTACTTTTTGTAGTGGTGTTCTTGAGTTTCGTTAGATGCGCCGCATTTGTCCATTAACCGTGATTGCCGCAACGCTCGTTTTGACGGGTTGCGCGCAGCTGTCCGCCAGCGGGCCGGGCCGGTTCGCCATTGATCACGGCGCCAGCGACCAGGTTGAAGTTGGTCACCGCGAAATCGTGACAGATTACGTCCTTGTCGACATCAGCCAGAAGGTTCTGGGAAGCGTGGGTCCGATCGGGCCGGGAGTGCTGCACCGCAGTTTTGGAACCGGGCGTGGTGGCGCACCTGAGATCCGCCTGGGCGTGGGCGACGGCGTTCAGATCACTATATTCGAAGCGGCCGGCGGTGGGTTATTCTCCAGCGGCGCACCGGGCTCGCGCCCTGGCGGGGCAACCGGCCTGCCGGGCCAATCGGTCGACAACAAGGGTTTCATTTCGGTCCCTTATGCCGGACGGATCAAGGCGTCGGGACGAACGCTTGATCAGGTGCAGCGGGATGTGGAAACACGTCTCGCCAGCCGCGCCATCGAGCCGCAAGTCATCGTCTCGGTCGCTGATCAATCGTCTGCGGATGTCGCGGTGTTCGGCGATGCGAGCAGCAATTTCCGCGCCCGCATCCGCGCGTCCGGCGAGCGCATGCTTGATGTCGTCGCGAAGGCCGGACTGAGGTATCCGGGTCATGAAGTCTTCATCACGCTGCATCGCGGCAACAGGCGTGGCACGGTGCACTTTCCCGTGCTGCTCGACCGGCCGGAGGAAAACATCTTCGTTCAGCCGGGCGACGTGATCTATATCAACCGCCAGGTGCAAAAATTCTCGGTGTTCGGGCCAACCGGTTCGACGGGTCAAACAACCGGGCTAACTGGTGGATTTGCCTTCGAAGCCCCGGTTCTTTACCTCAGCGAAGCCGTTGCCAAGGCCGGTGGCCTGCTCGATACCCGGGCCAACGCCGGCCACGTTTATCTCTATCGGCTGGAATCACGCGAGAGCCTGGAACACCTGGGTGTCAAACTGAAAAATTTCTCACCCGATATGGCAATCATTTCGACCATCTACCGCGCCAATTTCCGCGATCCTTCGGTGTTCTTTACCGCGGGCCAGTTCCCGATGCGCGACCGGGACATAATTTACGTGGCCAATGCTGACTCGGTCGAGCTCGACAAATTCTTCGGCTTCGTCCGCTTGATTACAGGATCTATCGGCGGCATCGCCAGCGATATTGCAACGACCAGGGCGCCGGGCCGCTGAGCGGCATAAACGAAGCGCTGCTGGAGTCGGGCGCGGCACTGGAGACTTTGCGAGGCCGACCGATCGGATCGGCACTCTCCATTCCACCATCTCTGGCCCACTTTCCCTTCTTCAGGCCTTGCGATAAGCGGTCCAGACCGGCTCAAAGGTCGACAGCTTGTCGATATCGACCTTGGTGAGTGCAACGCCAAGGCAGCCCGCGCGCACATGGGGATGGTCCGCCAGCAGCGCCTGGACCGCTTCGGTCTTGGTCTTCCCCCACTCGATGACAAGCAGGTAGCCATCCACGTGCCGCGTGAACGCGCCGGCATCGGTCGCCTCGGCCAGCGCCGGCAGATCGATAATGACATAGTCGTAGGGGCAATTGGTCACCGCCTCACGCGAACCCGCCCCCCCGGCTGCCAAGGTGGTGGCCAGTTCGACGCCGTCGGCGCCGCACAGAATGTCGAGGCCCGACTCGCTCTCATGCGCCAGATGCGAACCAGTAGGCACGGTGTCCACGAGCCAGTTCGAAAGGGCTGGATTTCGCCCGTTGCCGTCGACCAGCAAGGTGCGATGACCCTGTTGCGCAATCAGCGTCGCCAGGTTCTTGGCAACCGTCGTGGTCCCTTCACTTGGCAGTGCCGAGACGACACCGACGACCCTGCTTGGCCCCGGAATGGCAACGTCGGCCATGGCCTTGATCGCCAGCAGCCGGTTCGCAAAGGCCGTGCCGGGCTTATCAAGTACATGCCGCAGGAATTTCACCTGCGGCTGGCTCCGTGCGGTGCGCGAACCAGACAGCGGGCCACCGCCGCCCAGCATCGGCAGATAGTGGGCGCTCGGCAATCCGAGCGCCGCATCGGCCTGACGCTTGGTCCGCAACGTGCCATCAAGGGTTTCGCGCATGGCGGCAATGCCAAGGCCCGCCATCAGGCCGGCAAACATGCTTCCCAGCAGATACCGCAGGCTCGCCGCTCTGTCAGGCTGGCTCGGCGGCTGGGCTTTTTCGAAGATGCGGATGTCTTCGTTGGGAAAGGCCTGCTGCTGTAGCGCTTCGTGGCGCCGCAGCAGCATCGCGCTGTACAAAGAGCGTTGAATTTCACTGTTGCGCTCCAACTCGCGCAGGCGGACCAAGGCCTCGCCGGTCGTGCCGCTTTCCCCAACCAGCAGCTGATAGTGCCGCGACAAGGTGGCCTCGCGCGACTTGGCGATCTCGATCTCATTGGTGGAAATGTCGACCAGCCGTCGAAGTTCGCTCTTGAGGCGGGCTTCCGCGTCACGCAGGCTCGATGCGGCGTTCTGCGCGGCTTCGTGGTCGGCTCCGACCCGTTTTTTGAGTTCGGCTGCGGCAGTGCTCGCCGCAAGATAGGCGGCGCGGGCCGGCTCGATCTGGCTGGCACCTGGCAGTTCAGCCACCGTGACTTCCATCCGGCCACTGGCGGCCATCTGCTTGATTTTCGCATGTCGCGCTTCCAGCCGCTCCACATCGCCGCGCATCGCGGTCAACTGGCTGAACGCATTGATGAGCCGCTGTTCGTCGACCGGCTGTCCGCCTGACAGCACCAGCTTCTGGTCGATCTTGTATTTGTGGACGGCCAAGTCGGCCTGCTCCATCGCGATCTTGAGGTCGACCAGCTGGGCGCCCAGCCAGTCACTGGCGCGCGTCGTTGCCTGACGGTACCGCATCGACTGCTCCGTCAGCAGAGTTTCGGCAAACTCGTTGGCGATTGCAGCGGTCATTACAGGATCGTATCCCGTGAACAAAATCTCAACGAGTTGGCCGCGCCCGACCCGGCGATAGTTCAAACCGCCCAACAGACTGCCGATCCGTTGCTTGCGAAAGTCGGTCGACGGCAGAATGCTCGCATGGGCTTGGTCGACACCGAAGTCCTGGAGACCCGCGCGCGCCCGCGCGAGCGCACCCAACAGCGTACCCGTCGCTGCGCGCGCCGGCTCCGACGACAGCCCGTTGTCGAATGCCAGAAGCGGCTGCAGCTTGTCGTGAACGAGGGCAGCCAGTTTTTCCGACCGCAGCATTTCGAGCTGGGTGTAGATGTGCTGGTCGAAGTTCCCGGCTTCATCCCCGAAGGCAGAATTATCGCGCACGGCGCGGACCTTGCGCGTGTCCAGGATGAGCGTGGTCTTGGCGGTATAAAGGGGTACTTTCGACTGCTGCTGATACGTTCCAGCGAACAACCCGATCATCCCGCAGGTCGCGACGGGTAGCCACTGGCGGCGCCCTAGTCGAAACCAGGACCGCAAGTTGTCGCCGAGTGTGGGCGGTTGCGGGGCTGGTGCGGCGCTACTTGATTGCGAGATACGCATTACACGCTCCGTCAAAAATAAACGGGCACCTGGGATGGCACCCAGTTACGTGGAAAATTGTTCTAACACTGTGCGATGTTCAATAAAAACGCATATCAGTGTGCCACTTCGTTCGTGCGGGCGCAAGCCCAACGTAAAGCTGAGTTTTTTACAACTCTGCCTGAATACGCGTGCATGTGTTGCGGAGTTGACGGCCAGGAACCGCTGGCGCTCAAGGTACCGGCGACGTCAGGGGCGTGAACCGGTAGGGGTCAGCCAACCGCCCGATATCGCCGATCCCGGGCACGTCGATGTGCATCATGGAATCGAGCAGCTCGACCTTGGCCCAGCCATCGGCGCGGCAATGGAAGTCGGCGGCGATCCGGCCCTGCCTGACGAACAGCACCGACAGGCAGTTGTCGTGCCTCTGGTAGTAGCCGAGCTTGGCGCTCAGTACCCAGTCGGTATCACTGCCCGACAGCACCTCGGCGACGAAGTAGCACCGCTCGGTGTAGAGTTGGCCCATCTCGACCACGGGGTCGATGACGGTCATATCCGGCTCGGGATTGCAGGTGTCGTCGTCCGGTGTCAGCACGCCGATTTCCCGATCGGCCCTCTAACGTGGGTTGTTTCTGGCCAGACATTCATTGAGCATCCGCTCAAGATCGCCAGAAATTCGCTGACGCACGAGCACCGACGGCGGCATCATACCGGATAACCATCGACCAGCTCCCATTTCTCGCGTCCGGTCGGCCGTTGCGAAAGGCGTGGAAGGTTGCCAGGTCCATGCGCTCCAACTTCGGCAGCAGCATCTCCCCGGCCATGATCACCCTCCGCTCATCGCCTTACAAACTGCGCTTGATGGTCTCGATGTTGAAGCACTCGATCACGTCGCCGGCGCGGATGTCCTGGTAGTTGGCAAAGCTCGCGCCGCACTCCTGGCCGGATGGCACTTCCTTCACATCGTCCTTGAAGCGCTTCAGGATCGACAACGTGCCTTCGTGGATCACCACGTTGTCGCGGATCAGGCGCACCTTGCCGCCGCGCTCCAGCTTGCCATCGGTGACGAGGCACCCCGCGACCTTGCCGACCTTGGTGATGTTGAACACCTCCTTGATCGTGGCGTTGCCGAGGAACACCTCGCGTAGCGTCGGTGCCAACAGGCCCGACATCGCAGCCTTCACGTCATCCACGAGATCGTAGATGATGTTGTAGTAGCGGATTTCGATGCCCTGCATGTCGGCGGCCGCCTTCGCCTGCGTATTGGCGCGGACATTGAATCCGATGACGATCGCCTTCGACGCATTGGCGAGTGCCACGTCCGACTCGGTGATACCGCCGACGCCCGTGTGGACGATGCGCGCCATCACCTCGTCGGTGCCGAGCTTCTTCAGCGAACCGATGATCGCTTCGACCGAGCCCTGCACGTCGCCCTTGATGAGCAGCGTGAATTCCTTCTGGCCAGCCGCATCCTTGAGCGACTGCATCATCTGTTCGAGCGTGCGCGGCGTACCGGCCGAGCCCAACGTCTCGCGGCGCTTGCGTACGCGGTAGTCGGTGATCTCGCGGGCGCGCGCCTCGCTCTCGACCACGGCGAACTGGTCGCCGGCTTCCGGCGCGCTGTCGAAACCGAGCACTTCGACCGGCACCGACGGCCCGGCATTTTCCAGCGGCACGCCCTTGTCGTCGAGGAGGGCACGAACGCGACCCCAGGCCATGCCGGCGACGACGATGTCGCCCACTTCCAGCGTGCCACGTTGCACGAGCAGCGTGCCCACGGGACCGCGGCCGCGCTCCAGCTTGGCTTCGATCACGAAGCCCTCGGCAGAGCGCAATGGATTGGCCTTCAGTTCGAGCACTTCGGCCTGCAGCGCGATCGCTTCGAGCAGCTTGTCGAGGTTCATCTGCTTCAGCGCCGAAACGGGCACGTCCTGCACGTCGCCCGACAGGCTTTCAACGACAATCTCGTGCTGCAGGAGGTCAGTGCGCACGCGCGTTGGATCGGCATCGGGCTTGTCGATTTTGTTGATCGCAACAATGATCGGCACGCCGGCCGCCTTGGCATGATTGATCGCCTCCACCGTCTGCGGCATGACGCCGTCGTCGGCTGCAACCACCAGGATGACGATGTCGGTCACCTTGGCGCCGCGGGCACGCATTGCGGTGAACGCCTCGTGGCCAGGCGTATCGATGAACGTGATCTTCTGGCCCTCGGCCGTCTGCACCTGATAGGCGCCGATGTGCTGCGTGATGCCGCCGGCTTCGCCGCTCGCCACGTTGGCCTTGCGGATCGCGTCCAGCAGCGAGGTCTTGCCGTGGTCGACGTGGCCCATGATGGTGACGACCGGCGCGCGCGGTTCCAGGTGGTCATCGATGTCCTTGGCGCCGATGAAGCCTTCCAGCACGTCGGCATCGGTCACGCGCTTGGCGGTGTGGCCGAACTCGGCGACCAGCAGCTCGGCGGTGTCGGCATCGATCACGTCGGTGATCTTGTGCATCTCGCCGCTCTTCATCAACACCTTGATGAGGTCGACGGCGCGCTCCGTCATGCGGTTCGACAATTCCTGGATCGTGATCGCTTCCGGGATGATCACCTCGCGCACGACCTTGTCGCGCGCCTGGGGGATGCCCATCGCCTTCAGTTTCTCGCGTTCGCGTTTGCGCTTGAGGGAGGCGAGCGAGCGCTCCCGCTGGCGCTCGTCGAACGCGTTGGTGATGGTCAGCTTGCCGCGCACACGGCCTTCTTCGGTGCCGGGCTTGGCGACCGTGCTGCGTACAATCTTGCCGCCCTTCTTCTTGGCGCGGTCGTCGTCGTCCGGCTCCGGCACCATGGCGAGCTTGCCCTGGCGGCGTGCGACTTCGGTCTCGCCCTTTTTGACGAGGCTTTCGGGCGGCTTCGCGTTGGGCCGGTCGGAGCGCGACACGATCATCGGCCGCGTCATGCCGGCCGGGCGTGCGGGTGCTTCCTCTGGTGCGCCAGTCGTGCCCGCCGGCGCCGCCGCGGTCGTCGCGGCCGCGGCACCGTTGGCGAGGGGCGCCGGGTTCGCCGGCTCAGAAGGCGTCGGTGATGGCGCTTCGGCGACAACCGGCGCCGGCTCGGGGGCCGGTGCGGGGGCAGCTTCCGGCTCGGGCGCGGGTTCGCCCTTGGCCGTCGCCTCAGCCAGCGCCGCGGCATTGCGCTCCTCACGCGCCGCAGTTTCGATGGCCTCCAGCCGCGCGCGTTCGGCACGCTCGCGGGCTTCCTGCACGCTGCGTTCCTGGGCGGCGGCCAGCGCCTTGGACCGTGCGACGCGCTCTTCTTCCGACAATGTGCGCAGCAATGCGCCGGGTCGGGCCGCTGCGGGTGTCGCCGGTGTCGTGGCAGCCGGGGGTGTGCTGCGGCCGGATGGTGCGCGCGACGGCGCGGTGACGACCGGCGGTCGCGGGGCGGGCTCGTCGCCGTCCTTCAGGTTCCGTGAGCGCTTCTTTTCCACCACCACCGTCTTCGAGCGGCCGTGGCTGAACTTCTGCTGCACATGGCCAGACTCGACACGGCTGACCAGGCTCAACGGCTTGCGCGCGCCGGGTGCCGCGGTCTTGTCAGTGGTTTCTTTCGGTTCGCTCATACCAGATCCGTTTTCCCAATACTCGGCTGGCTTGATCCAGCGGCGGTGCCGCTCGGTGCGACATGCCGGACCAATCCGCTCATTCGTAGCATCAGCACCACATGGGCCCGGGTGATCGGCTCACCGGGCGCATCACGATACCGAAAGTGCAGCGGATCACTCCGCCTTAGCGACACGTGCAGGCAAGGATTGCGGCAACCGGTAGCGGCCTAGGCGCTCAGCTTCAATAGAGAACCTGGTCGTCGCGCCACCCGCGCTCAGCGCAGCATGTACCACATTTTCGCGGCCTGTGGCCAAATCCAATTGCGCAATCGTCAATTCCCTCACGATTTGCACTGTGCGGCCCTGGTCGGTTGCGATTGCGACATGCTTGCGGTCGAGCTTGTTCGACCCGTCGATCGCGGCTTCCGCAGCGTGAACGACGATCATGACGGCGCCACGGCCGACCTCGGCATCGACCTTGGAAAAACCGGTGACAACCAGTCCGGCCTTGTTGGCAAGCGACAAGGCCTGGACCGTCCGCGCAACCATCAGCTGCTCCACCAGCGCGGGCAGATCCACCGCCACGTTCACTTTCCGTTTCAGGCTCTTCGCGAACGCATTGCGGGTGGCCGCTGTCGCAACATCGGCAGCCGTGCAACGCACCCACACGCCGCGGCCCGGCAACTTACGGGCGAGATCCGGCGTGATGGTGCCGTCGGGGGCCACAACGAAGCGGATGAGTTCGGCGGGCGGCAGTTCGTCGCGCGTGACAATGCAGGTGCGCAAACTGGGCTTATCCCGTTTGCGCACGCCTTCTGCCGCCGTCTGATCCGCCACTGTCGTCATGCCTTACCTTAGTCCTGGCCCTCGCACCATTGTCGATCAAGCAGCCGGTGTCGCATCGTCGGCGGCCGGCTCCGGCGGCACGAGGTCCTCGGGCTTGATCCAGCCGGCCAGAATGCGCGCCGACAGGATCAGGTCCTCGGCGCCCGCGCGATCGATGTCGAAGCCGTCCAAATAGCCCTTGTGGCGGATCGGTTCGGCATCCTTTTCCTTCTTGCGCTCGGTCCAGCCGATCAGGTCATCGGTTGCGCAATCGGCGAGGTCTTCAAGCGTCTTGACCTTGTGCTCGCCGAACGCGACGAGCATCGCCGTGGTGACGCCGGGCACCTGGATCAGCTCATCGGCGACGCCCAGTTCACGGCGGCGATCGTCGCGCGCTTTTTCCTGCTTATCGAGATATTCGCGGGCGCGGGTCTGAATTTCGGCGGCCGTGTTCTCATCGAAGCCGGCGATATGGGCGACTTCAGAGGATTCGACCGAGGCCACTTCCTCGACGCTGGCAAAGCCCTCGGTGACGAGCAGCTGGGCGATCACCTCGTCGACGTCGAGGCATTCCATGAACATGGCGGAGCGCTCGGCGAATTCCTTCTGGCGGCGCTCGCTCTCGACCTGTTCGGTCAAGATGTCGATGTCCCAGCCGGTCAGCTGCGACGCGAGACGGACGTTCTGCCCGCGACGCCCGATCGCGAGCGGCAGCTGCGCTTCCGGCACCACCACTTCGATGCGGGAGGCGTCCTCGTCGAGCACCACCTTCGATACTTCTGCCGGTGCCAGCGCATTGACGATGAAGGTCGCCGCATCCGCGTTCCACTGGATGATGTCGACCTTCTCGCCCTGCAATTCGTTGACGACCGCCTGCACGCGGGCGCCGCGCATGCCGACGCAGGCGCCGACCGGATCGATCGAGCTGTCCTTCGAGATCACCGCGATTTTGGCGCGGGAGCCCGGATCGCGCGCGACCGATTTGATCTCGACCACGTTGTCGTAGATCTCGGGCACTTCCATCGCGAACAACTTCGACATGAACTCGGGGCGCGCCCGCGACAGGAAGATCTGCGGCCCACGAGGCTCGCGCCGCACGTCGTAGATGTAGGAGCGGATGCGGTCGCCCAAGCGGGGCACCTCGCGCGGGATCATTTCGTCGCGGCGGATGATGCCTTCGGCGCGGCCGAGCTCGACGATGACGTTGCCGTATTCGACGCGCTTCACCGTACCGTTGATGATCTCGCCGATGCGGTCCTTGTATTCGCCGAACTGGCGCTCGCGCTCCGCATCGCGCACCTTCTGCACGATGACCTGCTTGGCGTTCTGGGCGGCCACACGCCCGAAATCGAGGGGGGGGAGGCTCTCGGCGATGAAGTCGCCGATCTTGGCGTCCGGGTTGCGGCGCTTGGCATCGGCGAGCGTGATCTGCGTCGCTTCCGTCTCGACCTCCTCGACCACCGCCATCACGCGCGACAGTCGGGTTTCGCCCGACTTCGGGTCGATCTCGCAGCGAATGTCGTTTTCCGCGCCGTAGCGCGACTTGGCCGCCTTCTGGATCGCATCTTCCATGGCCTCGAGCACGATCTTGCGATCGATGGTTTTCTCGCGCGCGACCGAGTCGGCGATCTGGAGAAGCTCCAAGCGGTTTGCACTGACGCCCGTGACTGCCATGGCCTTGCCCTTCTATTCCTGTGCCGTACCTGCATCGGAGGCGGGATCGATGCCCGTCTCCTTCACTTTCTTTGCCCGCCGCAACGTCTCGCGGATGAGATCGTCGGTGAGCATCAGTTTCGCTGTGTCGATGAGCGCGACCGGAATGCCGAGGACCTGGGTCCCGACTTTTTCCAGTTCGCACTCGATGCGCACTTCGCCATTTTCAAACCCCTCGAGGATGCCCTTGAACCGCTTGCGGCCGTTGACCGGCTGCTTAAGGTCGATGCGGGCTTCGAACCCGGACCAGTCCTCGAAATCGGACGGCCGCACCAGCGGCCGGTCGATGCCGGGGGAGGAAATCTCCAGGCGGTAGGCGCCCGGCAGCGGATCGTAGGCATCGAGCACCGGCGACAGCTGGCGCGACACCGTTTCGCAATCGCTCACCGTCATGGTGCCGTCGGCGCGTTCCGCCATGATCTGCAGGGTTTGGCTGTCCTTGCCGCTGAGCGCGACGCGGACCAGCCGGAAGCCCAGATCGACCAGCACAGGCTCCACGAGGCTGGCGATGCCGGCGGCAAGTCCGCTCTCGTGAATGAAGCGCTCATCCGCGATTGCCGAGCTGTCTTCGTGGTTGTCAGAAGTGTCCATTCCGCCTGAACTTTACGCTGCGCCGGAGCTTAAAACAAAAAGAGCGGATCCTTTCGGACCCACCCCAAAGTTGAGATGATCATGAGCACCATTGGCGTAGCAATCGCCTGTTATCTGGTCAAGGTCTATTTGTCGCAATCTTGCTCGTTCGAGTGGTCTGCGCGCAATAAATGGAAAATCGTCGTGGTCAATATCAGTCCCGCACGAACCGCAAAAAATAACTGCGGCGACCCTCGCGGATGGCTTTTTGCTGGTAGCGCGTAACCGGCCAGTCGTCGCCTTGAATGCGCCAGTCCTGGGGACCCGTTGCCGTCCATCGGAAGGCGCGCTGGTTATGTACGGCTTCGAGGATGGTGCGAGCATAGTCGCCGATGTCGGTCGCGACCCGCAACTCGGCGCCGGTCCGCATGACACGCGCCAGAAGAGCGAGCGTCTGTGCCGACACGAGCCGGCGCTTGCGATGCCGGGTCTTCGGCCACGGGTCCGGAAACAAAATGAAGGCGCGGTCGATGGCGGCCGCCGGCAGCCAGCGCACCACATCGCGGGCGTCGTCGTCGAACAGGCGGATGTTGGCGATCGCCTGATCTTCGATGGCCGACAGCACTTTCACCACGCCGTCGATGAACGGCTCGCAGCCGATGAAGGCGACGTCAGGGTGACTGCGCGCCTGGGCCACCAGATGCTCGCCGCCGCCAAAGCCGATCTCGAGCCACACCCGTTGTGCGCCCGGCACCAGCACCCGGGCGAGTTCCTCGGCACCGGACGAGGGCGAATGCAGCGGCAGCCGCACTTTCGGCAGCAAATCTTCGACCAGCCGCGTCTGCCGCGCATTCAGCGTGCGCCCGCTCCGCCGTCCGAACGAGCGCAGTTCGTGGATCGCCGCATGCACGCTGTCGTCGTCGTTACCCATCGATGGCCTGCAATCGCAAACGGCCGCACGTGATGCGGCCGTTCACAGGAAAGGTCTGCGCAATGCTTTAGCCGACAGCCTTCTTGATCGCCTCGGCCAGGTCGACGCGTTCCCAGGAGAAGCCACCGTCGGCATCCGGTGCGCGGCCGAAATGGCCGTAGGCGGCGGTGCGCTTGTAGATCGGCTTGTTGAGTTGCAGCTTGCGGCGGATGTTGGTCGGCCGCATCGGGAACAGCTCCGCCAGGATCTTTTCCAGCTGCGCATCGAGGTCCGCGCCCTTTTTGCTGGTCCCCTGCGTATCGACGAGCAGCGACATGGGCTCCGGCCGGCCGATCGCATAGGCGACCTGGATCATGCAGCGGTCGGCGAGGCCGGCTGCCACCACGTTCTTTGCGAGGTAGCGTGCGGCGTAGGCGGCCGAACGGTCGACCTTGGTCGGGTCCTTGCCGGAGAAGGCGCCGCCACCGTGCGGGGCATAGCCGCCGTAGGTGTCGACGATGATCTTTCGTCCCGTGAGGCCGCAGTCGCCATCGGGACCACCGACGACGAAGTTGCCAGTCGGATTGACCAGGAAGTCCGCGCCGCTCTTGGGCATCCAGCCCTTCGGCAGGGCTGATATGACGGCGTCGCCGATCATTTCGCGCACCATTTCAGGCGTGTAATCCTTCCCCTTGCCGTTGGCCTTGGTGTGCTGCGTCGAAACGACGACCTTTTCGCAGCCGATGGCCTTGCCGCCTTCATAGCGCACCGTCACCTGGCTCTTGGCGTCGGGCAGCAGGTCGCCCAGCTTGCCCGAGCGGCGCTGCTCGGAGAGAACCTTCAGGATCTTGTGCGAAAAGAAGATCGGCGCCGGCATGAACGAGTTCTTCTCGTAAGCCTCGCTGTCCGTGCAGGCGAAGCCGAACATCATGCCCTGGTCGCCGGCACCTTCTTCGCCCTGCTTCTCGTCGACGCCCATGGCGATGTCGGCCGACTGGCCGTGCAGCAGCACTTCCACTTCGGCGCCACGGTGCGAGAAGCCGACTTGATTGTAGCCGATGTCCTTGATCACGCCGCGGGCGATCTCGGTCAGCAGTTCGCGGTTGACGACCCACTCGTTCTGGCCGGAGAACTGGTGGCTGGCGAATTTTTCGAACAAGGGCGCCTGCCCGCGGCCCTCGCCGGCGATCACAACCTTGTTGGTCGTCACCAGCGTCTCGCACCCGAGCCGAGTGTTGATTGCACTGTTGTCGGCGATGCCGAGCTTCTCATCATTGGCAAGAAACGCGTCCAGAATCGCGTCCGAGATCTGGTCGGCGACCTTGTCTGGGTGACCTTCGGAGACCGATTCGCTGGTGAATAGAAACGATTGACGTGCCACTGTACTGCCCCGTTATGAGAGAAGGACGCATCTGCTTAGCAGAGAGATTGGCAGCTGTTTATAGGCTTTGCGGTCGGGGTCAAGCCGATGGACGCGCAGCCGTAGCAAAACAGTCGTACTGCGTGGCTTGGGATGTCAGCCCCAGATCTCCATCCTGAGGCCGCGCGTGTCGCGGACTGGGTCGAGCGGAAACCGGCGACCCTGTCCGCGGGCAATCCGCGCCGCACTCCACGAGTTGGCCATCGCATCGAGCAAATCGTCGGCGCCAGCTTCGCTCGCCTTGAACGGTCGGGCATCCAGGAATTCGCGCCGATAGCCGGCCGCCGCCAGCAGACCGCGCCGCAGTTCAAGCCCGGCTGCATGGGGCTGCGATCGCACCTTTTTTGGCAACGCGAGCGGCCGTTCGCCGTTGAGTGCCCAGAACGCCAGTTCGGGATGGCATTCGACCACGCGATCCTGCAGTGCCGGCGTCATAACTGCATCGACCTCACGGATTTTCGGGAACAGGTAGAACGCTTGCTTCGAAACCTTGCGCGGTGGATCGGAGGTTGCAAGCGCGATGTCGCAGGCGCGGCGGTAGTCGGTTGCCATGACTGCCGCACGGGCTGGCATCGCGAACACGGCCGACTGGCGCGCACCCAGACGGCTACGGGCTTCGATGTCGGCTGCACGGCCGCCGACACCCAAGCGTTCGGCAAGCCCGATCGGGATGTCGATCGCGATCATGAGCGGGGCTTCCGGCAGCGCCAGAATGTCGGCGAACGTCGCGCACAGCTGCACGGTCGTGGTCGTTGCGTCATCGCGCCGGCGCAGGGCGACGATCCAGCCCGCGCGGCAGCCATCGACGCCGGCGACGAAGCAGTCAGAGCCTGCCATCGATCGGCACTTCGGCAAGCGGCGCTGTCTCGATCCAAGCGGCGCGGGATTGTGCCAGCTGCAGCTCATCATGACCGGCGCTGGCAGTGATCACCGCATCGATGGCGGCAACCGCACGGCCGAGCGACCAGCCACCGGCAATGAAGGCGGACAGCAGATCGCCGGTACCGTTGGCAACGCCGCGACGTCGCTCGACGCTGCAGGCAACCGCCGTGGTGCGGGTGACGGCGAGCGTGGCGAGCGATCCACTGCCGGTCGGAATCGACGTGGCGATCACCTGCGGCGGCGCAAGCTGGCGGGCGGCCGCGACGGCATCGGCCACTGTGTCGGCAGGCCCGCCGCTGAGCCAGGCGAGCTCGAACCGGTTCGGCAGTACCACGTCGGCAAGCGCCAGCAGGCGGTCGCGGATCGCGGCCGCGGCAGGGGCTTCGATGTACAGGCCCTTGGGATCGTCGCCGAGCACGGGATCGCAGATATACCGGCAGGCTTGGCGCGTTCGCCGCACCAGCGCGACGGTTTCGGCCACGAACTCGACGTGCGCTGCGCTCGGCAGATAGCCCGACAGAACCGTATCGATGGTATCGAGCCAGCCGTTGTCGTCGAGCGCGCGGCGCATCTGGCTGAGCAGATCGACCTCCGTGCGACGGCCGGCAAAGGCGCCGTGGCCCGGATGGTTCGACAGCAGGACGGTTGGCAGCGCGATCACCGTAGCCCCGAGCATCTGCAGGGCCGGCGTGATGACCGACAGCCCGACCGATCCGCGCGCCACCTGGCTCGAAATCGCGAGGATGGTCCTGGGCATCGCCTCACTCGACCCGGTAGCGCTTCAATTCACGCACCAGGATCGTCAGGCGTTCGGCCGAGTCGAGCCCGGTATCGACGCACGCGCGGATCGAGGCGCGGGTCTGGATCAGCTTGTTGAGCCGTTCCTGTACCTCGCCGAAGCCGAAATAGAGATCCTCGGGCGCGGTGATTTCGCCATCCTCGATCGCTGCCATCACGTCGTAGGCGTTCTGCGAGGCGAGCACGAGCATGGACGCCGTATCGTTGATCAGCGCGCGGTAGAGCCGGGCGCCATCCTCGTCGATGCGCGGGCCGTGCACGCCGAACTTCATGGGCGACGTGGTCGCCCCCTCGCCGGCAAAAATCTTCGGATGCTTCTGGAAACGGCGAAACACTTCGGTGAGGCCGAGACAGCAGCTCTCCAGATCGCGCAGCGCCATGCCCGACTTGCGCTTGACCTTGGGCCGGGAGACGGTTTTCTCCTGCGCCACCCGGTTGATGGCGGCGATCGACGAGATGGCGCCAAGCGCCGCCAGCGCCGGCAGCACGGCTGCGAACGGATCGGGCGCTATGCGGGCGTCGGGATCGTTCGGATCGGCGCTGGGGCGGGGGGTGAGGGCCACGGTCGGGTCCGGTTGGGGATTCGTGCGTCGGGCCTATGTAGCAAATCCCAGGCCCGCCCCCAAGCATCGCGCGGAGCAACAGACTTAGGACACTCTCAACGGTAACCGCTACGTTTTCTGCGCAGTTCGCGGCCTGATCGTGTAGTTCCATTCAGGATGGAACGCGTCGCCTCGAATGTCGAGGAGCTTCATCTCGGCCTTCTTGATCCGGATGCCCTTTTCGTAAGTCCGCT
>JAKFWF010000040.1 GCA_021730785.1 Hyphomicrobiaceae bacterium | reverse complement strand
GCCCGCAAGGGGCGCGCAAGTGCAGTGCGCGTCCTTGACCGCCGCCCGTCGCGACGGCCGACGCTCTGCCAACAGGATCAAGCCGCCATCCGACCACCCAACCACCCACTCAGTTCAGCGAGGAGGCACTTCAGGAACGGGCGGGCGAAACAATCATGCAGGCGACGATGGTGGGGCGGGCAACGGCAGCCCTGTATTTTCTGGTTCTGACGATCGTTGGCGGCGCGTGGATGGCCAGCGCTGTCAGCGCCGAAGAAGCGAAGAAAGACTGGACCATTACCGGTGCGATCGGCGTAACCACGGACTACAATTTCCGTGGTTTCTCGCAGACCGCGCGCAAGCCAACAGTCCAAGGCAATGCCGATTTCACTTACAAGTGGTTCTATGCTGGCGTCTGGGCATCGGGCCTGGACTTTACCGCTACCACGAATGTGCCGGGTGTCGCGAATGCCGAGGTCGATCTGTATGCAGGCGTGAGGTTTCCCGTCGGTCAGTTCGAATTCGACTTTGGCGGCATCGGTTATGTGTATCCCGGCGCCAACGACAGGGTCGCCATCACGGGCTTTCGGGAACTCGATTATTTCGAGTTCAAGGGCGGCGCCAAGTACAAGCCGACCGACGCGCTGACGATCGGCGCCTTTGGCTTCTACACACTCGAGGGGACCAACCAGACCGGCCGCATCTTCACCTTCGAAGGCACGGTCGAGTACGTGCTGCCGAAGGTCGGCATCGTGACGCCATCGATCAGCGGCCTCGTTGCTTACCAGCAGGGTGAAAGCGCCAGCTATCGCGCGCTCGTCGGCAACGGCAGCGACAGCTACGTGTACTGGAACGCGGGCGTTGGCTTGGGCTTTGACGACAGGTTCTCGCTCGATTTCCGGTACTGGGATACGACCATCAAGAACGATGCGGCCGGCTTTGCCACCAACTTCTGCACGGGCCAGGTGTTCCAGTGCGACGGCAAGTTCATTGCGACGGCGAAGGTTACGTTCTGAAATCGAATGACGTCGTCAGGTCGTACGACGGGAGTTTCGAATGGTGGTGAGGGAACCCTTCACCACCATTCTTCGTTTCAGCTTCAGTCGCCGTCGCCGCTCGATATGTCGCCGATGATCGAGCCGCCGCCCGTCAGGCTCCCGAGGAGCGAGCCGCCTTCCTTGCCGGTGCCGACGTTGGCGAGGATCCGTCCCGCCAGCCGCGAGAACGGCAGGCTCTGGATCCACACCGTTCCAGGACCCTGCAGGGTGGCAAAGAACACGCCCTCGCCGCCGAAGATCATGGACTTGACCGAGCCGGCACGCACGATGTCGAACTCGATGCTCGAAGTCATGGCGGCGACACAACCCGTATCGACGTGCAGAATTTCGCCGGGGGCGAGATCGCGCTGCACCACGCAGCCGCCCACGTGCACGAAGGCATAGCCGTCGCCCTCGAGCTTCTGCATGATGAAGCCTTCGCCGCCGAACAGGCCGGTCATGATCTTGCGCTGGAAGTGGATGCCGATCGACACCCCCTTTGCCGCGCACAAAAACGCGTCCTTCTGCGCGATCAGCGTGCCGCCGAGTTCTGTCAGCTTGAAGGGAATGATGGAGCCCGGATAGGGCGCGGCGAACGAGACGTGGGCCTTGCCCTGGCCGGTGTGGGTGAACTGGGTCATGAACAGGCTTTCGCCGGTCAAGATGCGCCGGCCGGCGGCCGCTATCTTGCCGAAGAAGCCAGTGTCGGGCTTCGAGCCGTCGCCGAAGATCGTGTCCATGTGAACGGGCGCATCCTTGAACATCATGGCGCCAGCTTCGGCGATTGCGCTTTCGCCGGGGTCGAGCTCGATCTCGACGAATTGCATCTCCTGGCCATAGATCTTGAAATCGATCTCGTCGGCGGAGCCGGACGGGCCCGAGGGCCCCCTGCGTCCGAGAAAGCTTGGAACCGAGCTTGAAGTTGCCATCGTCGCCTCCCTTAAAAAAAGCAATGCATTTCCTCAACTGTAGGCGAAGCAACAGCCCGCGCGGAAGCGGCAGCTACTTGCCACGCGTCCGCTTCTCCCGGCGCAGTGAAACGATCTGCCACAGGCAGAAGCCGATGAAGGCCGCAAACAGCACCAGCATTTCGAGCAGCACCAGCAGCGAACCATCGGCCATGGGGCACGTCCCTTCCGCTATCCCGACTTCCGGGCCTTCGCGGCCGAGCCCGGAAACACCTTGCGGAACTTGTTGAGGCCGAGCGCCACCAGCAGCGCCACCACGGGAATGCTGATGCCGGTCCAAACATCGGGATTGATGTCGCGGCCGGCGGCCTTCAGGGCCTTCGCGCCGTAGCCGACGAGGCCCACGACATAGTAGGTGACGGCTGCGACCGACAGGCCTTCGACGGTTTCCTGCAGGCGCAGCTGCAGGCGCGCCCGCTTGTTCATCTGTTCGAGCACCTTCTGGTTCTGCTGCTCGCGGGCGACCGCGACGCGCGTCGACAGCAGCTGCGTCGTCTGCGCGACGCGCTTCGACAGCGCGTCCTGGCGCTCGGCGACGGCGCGGCAGGTGTTCATGGCGGGCGCCAGCCGGCGCTCGGTGAATTCCTGGAAGTTCTGCAGGCCAACGACCCGTGTCTCGCGCAGTTCCTCGATGCGCCGCTGCACCAGATCGTAATAGGCCTTCGCCGCGCCGAAGCGGCTGTAGTTGTCCGAGTGCCGGCTTTCGATCTCGGCCTCAAGTCGCGTGAGCCGGTTCAGCAGATCGGGCTCATCGGCTTCGCCGGCACTCACGAGAGCGGTCGTCACGGCAGACAATTCCCGTTCGCAGCGCACGAGAAACGGGGTCAGGTCGCGAGCGACCGGCAGTGTCAGCAGTGCCATGATGCGGTAGGTGTCGATCTCGAGCAGCCGCTGGATGGAGCGGCCGGCCTGGCGCGGCGTCAAGCCGTTGTCCTGCACCAGCAGGCGGCTAAAGTTGTCGGCGTGCACGCGAAAGTCGGTGTAAGCGGTGGCAGCACCGTCGGCGATCGATGATCCAACGAGCGTGTTGCCGCCAAACAGCCGGGCCGACAACGCCTCCGGGTCCGACGCCCTCGCCGGGGCCAGTACCAGCGCCACGTGCGCCGCCACCATGATCTGGCCCGGCAGTTTGGCCAGCCAGTCCGCTGGCACCGACGCAATGGCTGGTTCCGCGAACGGGTCGTCACCGACCCCTTTCAGTATGAACTTGTAGCGTGTGAACTCCGTGTGCCGCTCCCACTTCACGCGGAAGGCACCGAGATCCGCGCTGAAATGATTGGCGCGTGGAGCCGGCGGCGGGTGGCCGAAGCGGGCCGCCAGTTCGTGGATCGGCAGTGCTTCGGTTTCGCGCTGCGACTTGTCGTTGAACAGCGCGAGATAGGAGATGCGCAACGGTGCCGCCAGCGCCTCGGGCGGCCGGGCATGCACCTCGTCGTTGAGATCGCGGCGATAGGGATGGTCGGTGGGCAGCGTCATGGTGGGGCGGCCTCGGGGCGGTCGGTGAATGGTTTGATGACGCCGTGCACGAGTGCGGCGATCAGGCCTGGATCCTCCTCGTGCGCGAGGTGGCCGAGACCGCGCACGTACTCGACATGGGCCGAGGGCAGGAGCTTGCGTACGCGAAAGGCATCGTCCGACGACACGGCGCGGTCATTGCCGGCGGCGATCAGTGTGAGGGTCGCGGCAAGGTGCGGCAGATCGGCGACCAGCGGCTTCAAATCCCAGTTCGCCATCATGCCAAGCGCGGCTGCCACGTGGGCCGGGCTTTGGAACAGGCGGGCATAGGTGTCGAGCTCGGTCTGGCTGATTTTCGAGCCGGTATCGGCCAGCACACGCGTGACCGTCGGTCGGTTGCCGGCGCGCCAGGCGAGGAGGCGCGGCACGAACGGGTTGAGGGCCAGGGCTTTTGCGATCGGCGAAAAGAATTGCCCGGCAAAACCCTCGAACGGGAACAGCGCGCCGTTGATCGACACGATCGACTGCGGTCGCGGCAGCTGCCGGTCGAGGCTCATGCGGATCAAAATCGCGGCTCCCGCCGAATGGCCAACGCTCGCCACCGGCACGACGCCGAGCTTCGCCAGCAGTTCGGCGGTGAGGGCCGCCATGCCCGGCAACGACAGGCGGCTCGCGATCGGTGACGTCGTGAAGCCGTGGCCGGGCAGGTCGGGCGCGACGACTGTGAAGTCGCGCGCCAGCAGCGGCAGCAGCCCGCGCCAGGAGTGGGTCGAGGCACCCGTACCGTGCAGCAGCAGCAGCGTGGGGCCGCTACCCATGGTCTGGACATGCCAGTCGAGGCCGCCGGCCGCGACGAACCGGCTCGCATCGCGGTTGGGCCAGTCGTGGCCATCGCGGTTCCAATCGAGCCGCTGGTTCATGCTGCGCCCTGCTGTGACAACTGGATCGCACGCGAGATGCCGCGGGCGTCGGCATAGGGCAGCGCAATGTAGCGGGCGCCCAATTCGCCGGCGAGCTTCTGTGCAACCGGCGTCGGTGCCGGCGACGTGTCGACCAGCAGGGTGTTGAAAGCTAGAGCCCGCATCTGCCGGGCAGCGTTGAACGCTTCCTCCTCGGCCCTGGCGCGGCCACCGGTGCCGTCCCGGCCGACGTTGGCGCGGCCGTCGGTGAGGAATACGACGACCGGGGTCTCGTCACGGCGCTTGACGACGTTCGCCAGTGCCGTGGCCGCGTCGATCGCGGCTGCGAGCGGCGTGCCGCCGCCCCCCGGCAGTCCGGCGAGACTGCGCTTGGCCCTGACCAGCGAGCGGGTCGGCGGCAGCAGCAATTCGGCCGCCGTGCCACGGAAGGCGATCATCGCCACATTGTCGCGCCGCACGTAGCAGTCGGCGAGCAGCAATTCGATCGCGCCCTTCGCTTCGGCCAGGCGGTGGAGGGCTGCCGATCCCGACGCATCGACGACGAAGATCGTCGTCGTCTCGCTGCGATGCTTGAAGCGCTTGATGCGGAAGTCATCGCGCCTGATCTCGATTGCGGGACCCCTTTGCTGCGCCCGCTCGCGCCGCCGGATCGTCTGCCAGGGGGCTGCGGCGCGCAGCGTGTCGAGGATGCTGAGGCGGGCGCCCGCACGGGGATCGCCGCGCGTTGCGCCGACCGGCCGGCCGCGCTGGCGCGACAGCCTGGCCATGCCGGCTTTGCCGGACGTGCGCGCTTGCCCGCGGCGCTGGGTGCCCTGCCGCAGCGTCGCCAGCAGGTCGGCAGGAAGAGCTGCCAATGCCGCGGCGAGGACGACATCGTCCAGCGGCCGGTCGGTGAGGTCTTGATCGGGGCTATCAGCGTCGGGCGGCGTTTCAGTATCGGGTGGCGGCGGAGTTTCGGCGGGCGGTGGCGGCTGATCCTGTGCTGCGGGCAACTGGGTGGCGCGCGAGGCGAACACCAATCTGCCGGCTGCCTCGGCATCGCCCTGGGCCACCGCGCCGCGCCCCTCGAAGGCTGCGTGCACGCGGGCGACCTGCACTGCCAGCAGCACGGCGCGCAACGAGGATATGCCAAGCGCGAGCGCCGTCGCGCACAGTGCTTCGATCATGTCGTCGGCAATGGCGACGCCGGGCAGCGCCGCGCGTGCGGCCGCAAGCTCTTCGTGATCGACCGCGAATGCCGGCAGCTGCGCCAGGCGAAGTGCAGTGAGATCGAGATGGAATGCAAGGCGGTCGGCGAGGGCGGCGGGCGGGACTTCGTCCGCGCTCACAGCCTCGTCGAGGGCGATGATGCCGAAGCGGGCGGGTTGGCTGAGGGCGAAGCCATCGCGTTCGACGGCGACGACGCCGGTGTCGATTGCCGCCGTAATCCGTGCCGCCGTCGCCGCCGCCAGCCGCTCGGCCATGGCGATGACCAGCGTGCCCCCGTCGACATCGGCGAGCAGACCCGGTTGCGCCACGGTCCGGCCAAAGTTCAGCGTCGCGCCCAGATCAAGCCCGCCGAGCAGCCGGTCGTCGGTGATCATGACCGGCATGCGCCGCCACGGTGCGTCGGCCGGCATCAGGTGGCGCACGCCGTCGAGCCAGCGGTCGCGGACCGGTCCTGCGCCGGCATGCACCAGGATGCCGCCGAGCCCGGCCGGATCGATCGCGAGCAGCGCCGCCGCCAGAACGGCATCGGCTGCGGCCGGCGATGGCGCGGTGTCCGAGACGGTCATGCGCCGAACAGCTCCGCGATCGCCCGCTCGACCCGCACCGACGAGCCGGCATCATCCAGCGGATTGCGGCGCAGCCGGTGACGCAGGGCGGGAGGCGCAACGCGCTTCAGGTGCGCGTCGGCAACCGTCATGTCGCCCTCGAGGCTTGCCAGCGCTCGGGCGGCGCGGATCAGCGTCAGCTCGCCGCGCAGGCCATCGGTGCCGAGCTTCATGCACAAGGCGGCGGCCCGTTCGAGCGCGGCGTCGGTGACGGCGACATCCGGCAGCCGCTTGCGCGCGGCGATGATCTGCCGGCGCAGCTTTTCGTCTTCACTCCTCCAGGTTTCGATGAAGCCGGCTCGGTCGCGCTCGAACGTGTCGCGGCGGCGCACGACATCGACGCGGGTCTTGAGATCGGTCGGCGTGCGCACTTCGACCGACAGCCCGAACCGGTCAAGCAACTGCGGGCGCAATTCGCCTTCCTCGGGGTTACCGCTGCCGACCAGCACGAAGCGGGCCGGATGGCGCACGCTCAGGCCCTCGCGCTCGACCACGTTCTCGCCCGATGCGGCAACGTCGATCAGCAGGTCGACGAGGTGGTCTTCCAGCAGGTTGACCTCGTCGATATAGAGGAAGCCGCGATTGGCACGTGCCAGCAAGCCCGGTTCGAACGCCTTGACGCCGCCGGCCAGCGCCCGTTCGAGGTCGAGCGCGCCAACCACGCGGTCTTCGGTGGCGCCAAGCGGCAGGTCGACCACCGGCACCGGCACCATGTGCGATTTGGCGGCGCGGCCCTTGCGCTTCTGGCAATCCTCGCAGGCGCTCGCTGGATCGCAGTTATAGCGGCAGTCGAGGCTGGCCTTCATGGCCGGCAGCAGGTCGGCGAGCGCGCGCACGGCGGTCGACTTGCCGGTGCCCCGGTCGCCGAGCACCAGCACGCCACCGACGCTCTGGTCGACGGCTGCGATCATCAGCGCGAGCTTCATCTCGTCCTGGCCGACGATCGCCGAAAAAGGGAACACCAATGCCATGCGCGGGTCTCGATTCCACTCGGTCCAGGACGTTTCATAGAAGCATAGGGTGCGTCGCGGCTGCGTGGAAGGCGCCAGTTGTCCGCATGGTGAGGACGGCGGGCAAACTGCCCACTGTCGCGAATCGTACCTTTCCGAGGCCACACGGCCGGTGCTAGGCTTGGCAAAAAACTACGAGGAAACCTTATGCGCATTGTGCCGACGGGGCAGAGCCTGGGCGTGTCGATCGAAGACCTCGATCTGGCGAAGCCTGTCAGCGATGCCGATTACAAGAAGATTTTGCGGGCGCTAGGCCATCACGGCGTGCTGTGTTTTCCGCGCCAGACCCTCGAAACCGGGGCGTTTGCGGCGTTCGGGCGCCTGTTCGGCGATCTTGAAATCAACGTCGCCAATCAGTTCCATGAGCCCGGCCACCCAGAAGTGATGATCCTGTCCAACATCACCCGCGACGGCCGCCCGACCGGTCTCGGCGATGCAGGCCAGGGCTGGCACACCGACATGTCGTACAGTCGCGACATCGCATTGGCGAACCTGCTATATGCCATTCAGGTGCCGATGCGCGATTGCCGCCCGCTCGGCGACACCCAGTTCCGCAACATGCACGCAGCCTATGACGACCTGCCGGCTGACATGAAGCGGCGGCTCGAGGGGCGCACCGCGACCCACGACTTCGTCAAGTTCTGGGACATGATGCGGGCGAAGCCCGGCTCGACGCGCGCACCGTTGACGGCGGAACAACGCGCCAAGAAGCCGCCCGTCAAGCAGCCGATTTTCGCAACGCATCCGATCACCGGCCGCAAGATCCTCTATTGCAATCCCGGCTACGCGCTGTGGATCGACGACATGGACGCGGCCGAAAGCGCTGAGACCCTGGACTACCTGTTCGCGCACCAGGCGCAGGACAAGTATTTCCACGCGCACAAATGGACCGCCGGCGACGTCCTCATGTGGGACAACATCGGCACCGTCCACAACGCCGTGCCCGACTATCGCCCGGACGAGCCGCGCTATATCCGCCGCGTGCAGATTATGGCGACGAAGGACTATGCACGGCTGGCTGCGTGAGCGCGATCAACCAACAGAAACGTCAATTAGAGGGACGACGCCATGAAGTTCGAAGCACGGCCGGGAGCCGTAGGGTCCATAGGTTGGATCAGCGCGGCCCGTGACAGCGCTGCATGGGTATCGCTGGCCATTCCGCGCGTAACCCAACGCTTTGCGAGCGTTGCGACCATGTTGGGTTACGGCCGCGAAAGGCGGCCTAACCCAACCTACGCTACGCCCTGCGTAAGGCCGTCGTCGATGCGAGAAACGTCAAATAGAGGGACGACGCCATGAAGTTCGAAGCACGGCCGGGATCCGTAGGGTCCGTAGGTTGGGTTAGCGCGGCCCGTGACGGCGCTGCATGGATACCGCTGGCCATTCCGCGCGTAACCCAACACTTTGCGAGCGTTGCGACCATGTTGGGTTACGGCCGCGAAGGGCGGCCTAACCCAACCTACGCCCTGCGTAAGGCCGTCGTCGATGCGAGAAACGTCAAGTCAATTAGAGGGACGACGCCATGAAGTTCGAAGCACGGCCGGGAGCCGTAGGGTCCATAGGTTGGATCAGCGCGGCCCGTGACAGCGCTGCATGGATATCGCTGGCCATTCCGCGCGTAACCCAACGCTTTGCGAGCGTTTCGACCATGTTGGGTTACGGCCGCGAAAGGCGGCCTAACCCAACCGACGCCCGGCGCGCGTTTCTCGCGGCCATCCTGCTGCTCACCGGCTTCGCCACCACCGCCTCGGCCCAAGTCCCCGAAGTCCGCTTCGCCCGGCAGTTCTCCATGGGCTACCTGCAGTTCAACCTGATCGAGCGGTTCAATCTTCTGGAGAAGCACGCGAAGCTGCAGGGCATCCCCGAGGTCAAGACCACCTGGTCCGTATTCAACAGTCCCGCTGCCATGAACGACGCGCTGCTGTCGGGTTCGATCGATGTCGTGACCGGCGGCGTGCCGGGCCTGCTCACCATCTGGGCGCGCACGCAGGGCACGCCGAACCCGGTGAAGGGGATTGCCGCGTTCACCTCGCAGCCCGTTCTTCTCAACACCAACAAGCCCGAAATCAAGTCGATCGCGGATTTCACCGACAAGGACAAGATCGCCGTGCCGGCACCGAAAGTGTCGATCCAGGCGATCATTCTGCAAATGGCGGCGGCACAGAAATGGGGCCAGGCGAACTTCGCCAAGCTCGATCCGATCACGGTTGGCATGTCGCCGCCCGACAGCACCATTGCGCTGCTGTCCGGCTCGACCGACGTCGGCTCGGTGTTCAGCGTGCCGCCCTACCAGACCCAGCAGCTGGAGAAGGAGGGCGTGCGCACGATTCTGAACTCCTACGACGTGTTCGGCGGCCCGCACACGTTCACGATGGCCTGGACCTCGACGCAGTTCCACGACAAGAACCCCGCACTCTACAAGGCGCTGATGGCGGCCTTCACGGAGGCAACCGAGATGATGAACAAGGACGCCCGGCCGGCGGCCGAGCACTGGATCGAGAGCACGAAGTCGAAGCTGCCTGTCGACAAGGTTCTGGCGATCGCCACCGGCCCCCAGGTGAAATGGACCATGGCGCCCGAGAACTCCATGAAGTACGCGGAGTTCATGCACAGTGTTGGCAGCATCAAGGTCAAGCCGGCGACGTGGAAAGATCTGTTCTTCCCCGAAGCGCACGGACTGCCGGGGAGCTGAGGGCGGGGGCAACGGAGACTGCGCGGGTCAAACGGCAGCAGCGGCTTCGGCCTATGGATCGAACGACAGGCTCTATGCGGCAAGTATCAGTGCAGCCCCTGCGGCTCGACGATCTCGAGCAACTGCACGCATGGATGAACGAACCACACCTTTTCCCCCTTCTACATGCGGGAGGCCGTGTCGCTCGACTACGTCCTCAAGAAGTTTACGCCAAGGACGGCCCTTGACCACCCGTGCCACAGCCTGATCGCGGCAGTCGACGACGTCCCGTTCGGATACTGCCAATGGTATTTGCACCGCGATTTCCCCGACTACGGCGTTGCCCTTCTCGGCCGCCCTCTCGGGGTGAGTATCGATTATTTCATCGGCAGCCCGACGCACCTCGGGCGCGGTCTTGAGGCCGCGATGCGCGGCGCGTGGGTGGCCAGCGCGAAACCCCAGCTCGCCGGCGAGGATCGCGTGTTCCACATCGGGCATGACGAGCGCAAGGGGCGTGCAATCAAGTGCACGATCGCAGCAGGCTTCAAGTCGGTGGCAAATTTGTCGACGCGGGCGCCGAGTGCACACTCTTCGCGAAAGATGAAACGGCAGCTTGTCGCTAACTCCAGCTGCACCACACCCACCATCCTCGCAGTGCGGCCGTGCGGCGCAAGCCGATTGACCTTGGCCGCGCAGCGTTGAAGTCTGCCAGCCATAGTCGGATCACGAGCGGCAGGCACTGCGATGGGCATCGAGACGGCAGTCAATTTCGACGATCTAAGGCGTGCGGCCAAGCGCCGGCTGCCGAAAATCGCGTTCGACTTCATCGAGGGCGGTGTCGATGGCGAAGGCGGCTTGCCGCATAACGAGCGGGCGTTCGCAAAGCACCGTCTGGTGCCGCGCTATCTCATCGATGCGATGAAGCCCGACCAGTCGACGACGCTGTTCGGCCGCACGTACGCGCACCCGTTCGGCATCGCGCCGACTGGAGGGGCTGCCCTGTTCCGCGCCGGTGCCGACCTCATGCTGGCGAAGGCGGCACGCGCGGCCGACATTCCGTTCATCATCTCGGGCGCCAGTACGGCAACCATCGAGGAGGTGGCCGAGGTTGCGCCCGCGCACAGCTGGTATCAGCTCTACAACGCGCGCGACCGGGCGATTGCCGACGACATGGTCATGCGCACCGAGCGGGCAGGCTTGTCGACCCTGGTCCTGACCGTAGACGTGCCAGGCCATTCAAATCGCGAGCGCAACCGCCGCAACGGCTTTGCCCGGCCCATGAAGCCGTCGCTCTATGCCAAAGTCGAAGCGCTCGCCCACCCGGGCTGGCTCGCCGAGTATTACAGCTCGCCCGGCCTCACCACGTCGAACTGGGTCAAGTATGCCCCGCCCGGCGCCACGCCGAACGAAGTCCTCGACTTCATGTCGGGGCAGCACCCGTGCGCCTTCACCTGGGACGACGTGATCCGCATCCGCAAGCTGTGGCCGCGCACCCTCGTGCTGAAGGGCATCATGCACCCGGCGGATGCGACACGGGCAGCCACCCTCGGCGTCGATGGCCTGATGATCTCGAACCACGGCGCCCGCCAGCTCGACCGCGCGCCATCGCCGCTGGAGGTCCTGCCGGCGATCCGCGATGCGGTCGGCGACAAGGTAACGGTGATGTTCGACAGCGGCATCCGACGTGGCGCCGACATCATCACGGCGCTGAGTTTGGGCGCCAAGTTCGCCTTCGTTGGCCGCTGGACGCTCTATGGCGTGGCGGCCGGCGGCCAGGCTGGCGCAACGCACGCCGTCGACATGATCCGCAAGGAAGTCGCATTTGTGATGACCCAGATGGGCGCGCCCGACATCGCAGCCCTTGGCCCCGACTTTCTCATGTGGGACAACGATGCCGACCGAATGCGCAACCGCCGGCCGTGAAGGGTGATCGCTGATAAGATCCAGATCAGCGGCTATCACTTTCTGTTTGCGGGCGCCGGCACCATCGCCAAGGACGGCGCCGGCTATGACCTCACCGTCAACAAAGTGTGATGGTCTGATGTGATGGGGTGCCGGGCCATAGAGTCTGACATCCCACGACAACTCTGCAGGAGATGATCATGAGCCGGAATAAATTTGCGGCCCTCGTCACGGGCGCCACCTTGCTGCTCGCAGGCACCGCCCTCGCACTCGACACCGTGGTGTCGAAGGACGCGCCCGATCTCACCGCGCCTCGCGCCAAGATCAAGGCGATGGACTTCAAGGGCGCCATCGCCGATCTGACGCCGCTGCTGGCCACCCACCAGCACGCCGACATCTACAATCTGATGGGCTTTTCGTTGCGCAAGTCGGGCGATGTGAAACAGGCGGCGACGTTCTATGCCAAGGCGCTCGATTACGACGCCAACCACAAGGGCGCGCTCGAATACCAGGGCGAGATGTTCGTCGAGCTGGGCCAGATCGACAAGGCGAAGGCCAATTTGGCGAAGCTCGTCACGCTCTGCCCATCGGGCTGCGAGGAGCGCGAGGATCTTGAGAAAGCGATCGCAACTGCCGGCCAGCCAGCGGCGAAGACCAACTGACGGCCGGCATTTGTGCCCGACTGCACAGGCCGCTATGGATCATCCAGACATAGAAAGGGATGAACCATGGCCGAGACATTCGACCTCCTGGTGCGCGGCGCGACCGTGGTCAATCATGATGGCGCGGGCGTTCGCGACATCGCTATCGCCGGCGGACGCATCGCAGCGCTCGGGCAGTTAAGCGCGGCCACCGCGCCCGAGGTGATCGACGCGCGGGGACTGCACGTGCTGCCGGGCGTCATCGACACCCAGGTGCACTTCCGCGAGCCGGGTCTGACGCACAAGGAAGACCTCGAAACCGGTAGTCGGGCAGCCGTCCTCGGTGGCGTCACGGCCGTATTCGAGATGCCCAACACCAAGCCGCTGACGACAACGGCTGCCACGCTCGCTGCCAAGGTCGTGGCCGCTCGCCACCGCATGTTCTGCGACTTCGCGTTCTACGTCGGCGGCACACGCGAAAACATCGACGAAATTCCAGCGCTCGAGCGTCTCGAAGGCTCGGCCGGGATCAAGGTGTTCATGGGCTCATCGACCGGCGATCTGCTGGTCGATGACGCGCCTTCGCTCGATCGCATCATCGCCAGGATCAGCCGGCGCGCGGCATTTCATGCGGAGGATGAGGCACGACTGATTGCGCGTCAGGGCGAACGCAGGGCCGGCGATCCGGCTTCGCACCCCGTGTGGCGCGATCCTGAAGCAGCGCTGATAGCAACGAAGCAACTCGTCGGCCTCGCTGAGAAACACCGCCGCCGCGTGCACGTCCTGCACATCTCGACGGCCGAAGAGATGGCATTTCTCGGGGATCATCGTGCCTGGGCAAGCGTCGAGGTGACGCCGCACCATCTCACCCTTGAAGCGCCGGACTGCTATCAGCGCCTCGGAACCTACGCGCAGATGAACCCGCCAGTGCGCGACGCGCGTCACCGGGCCGCGATCTGGGCAGCCCTCAACGCGGGCGTCGTCGATGTGCTTGGCTCCGACCATGCGCCGCACACGCGCGAGGAAAAGGATCACGCCTATCCAGCCTCGCACTCAGGCATGACCGGCGTGCAGACTTTTGTGCCGATCATGCTCGACCATGTGAATGCCGGGCGGCTGTCGCTTGCCCGACTGGTCGATCTGACGAGTGCCGGGCCCCAGCGGCTATTCGGGCTCGCGGGCAAGGGGCGCATCGCGCTCGGCTACGATGCCGATCTGACGATCGTCGATCTCGCGCGCACCGAGACGATCACCAACGCGCAAGCGGCGAGCCGCTGCGGCTGGACGCCCTACGACGGCGTCAAGGTCAAGGGCTGGTCGGTCGCGACGTTCGTGCGCGGCCACCAGGTCATGCGTGACGGCGCGATCCTGGGGCCGGCTCCCGGCGAACCGGTGCGGTTTCACGAGGCGGGGTGAGCGGTCGTCGGCTCACCCGCGGCGAGCGGGCTTGGCCGCACGCGCGGACTGCTCGGCCTCCGCTACGCCGCGCGACACACTGGCCGGCAACTGGCCGACCACGTGAACGGTTGCACCGACCGATACGCGGTTCGCCAGGTCGACGACGTGGGCATTGGCCATGCGGAAGCAGCCGGACGAACTGGCGCTGCCGATCGACCGCGTGTCGTTGGTGCCGTGGATGCGATAGAGCGTCGAGCCGAGGTAGATCGCGCGGGCGCCGAGCGGATTGCGCAGGCCACCGCTCATCACTTCGGGCAGGCCGGCGACGCGCTCGCGCATCTCGGCCGGCGGGCGCCATTCGGGCCAATCGGCCTTGCGCGACACGCGCTCGGTGCCGGTCCAGGCGAAGCCCTCGCGGCCGACAGCAACGGGATAGCGATAGGCCTGGGTCGAGGATACGACGTAGTACAGCGCGCGACCGCCACTATCGATCACGATGCTGCCGGCCTTGTAGTCCGAGGCGAAGGGGACGAGCGGTGGCGTTGAGCCAGAGATCGATGGCCGTGGGCCGCCATCGGCGGAAGCCGGCGCGGCCGTCAGCGAGGCGAGGCGGGGTTGCTGGTTGCCGCGGTCCGGCGCAGCTGTACGCTGGAGGGCGGGCGTGCGGACAGGTGCTGGTGTCGTCGCCTTTGCACGTCGTGCGGGCCGCGGCGGCGGATCGAAGAAGTAGCCAGGCGCCGCAAACAGATCGCCGAAGGGATTGAACCCCTGGGCGGCCGCGGGTGTGGCGGCAACAACGATCAGGGCAGTGCAGGCGATAAGTAACTTCATCTCTATGGTCCCCACATGTTTAACCAGCGCTTGGCCATAGTTAACCGCGGGTTCACTCGAAAGTCCAGGTTGGCAAGATGGTTACCAGAAGCTCCTAATCCTGTTTGAGAAAAGAGTGCCAGGTGCCGTCGGCACCGATCGTCAGGCGCCACCCGGTCCATTTCTTCTTCTCCCGCATGGCCCGGAACTCAGCCGGGGTGATGAGGCGATAGAGTTGCACCTCGTCTTCGGGCGACAACGTGTCGAGTGCCTGCTCGGCGAAGCGCGGCCACACGAACAGGCGATTGTTCTCGACGTCGCGCCCGGATGGCACCACCGCATGGCCGGCCTCGAACAGATCGGCGAGAACGGCCAGGATTTCGCGTCCCTCGCCATCCGCCGACAGCCGTTTCCAATAGGCGATCGGATGTTCCACTTTCGCTGTGGCAAACGATGGCGGTAGTTCGTTCCAGGCGATCGGCACCTGCAGGTCCTCGATCCGGCCCGATCGCACGGCGTCCAGGATCCCCTCACGCATTTCGACGACGGCGGCCGGCAGGCTGTTCGCTTTCGCCGACAGCTTGGCGGCCGTGGCCGTTTCGGCTGGCTTTTTGGATTTCGTGATTTGTGCAACTGCTTCGCCAGCGCCCACATGGACAAGGACGAAACCCATCAGTAACAATAGCGTTGCACGTTTGGCTGGGTTAGCAGCGCGTGTCAGCATCAGGAATCCCCGGCAGTGATGAAGGCCTCGACCTCGACGCACGGTATCTTGCGTCAGTTGTGCAGCAAACTGCCAGCGGATTTCGGGGTGACCGGCGACGGGATGTCCGCGGCCCGATGATCCAGTTGATCCCAAATCCACTGATCATCCCGGTTGGCATCGCCATCGGCGTGCTGGTATCGGCGCCGGTTGGTCCCGTCAATGTGCTGTGCATCCAGAGGGCGATCTCGCGCGGCGTGGTCGGTGGCATGGCGGCCGGCATCGGTGCCGTGCTGGGCGACGGGTTCATCGCGCTGTTTGCAGCCCTCGGCGTTGGCAATATATCGAGTGCGGTGAAGGCCTGGCGCCTCAGCATCCAGGCGGTCGGCGGCATGGCCCTGTTGCTGTTTGCCGTTAAGCTCTATCGTACGCCATCGCCACCCGCCGATCCGCGCCTGGCTGCTGCCGAGGAAGCGTCGTTGCTGGACTACGCCTGGGATATTCCGCAAACGTTCTTTCTCACCATCACCAATCCTGGCGCCGTGCTCGGGCTGTTTGCGATCTTCGGCGCGGTAAGTACGTTCGTCGAGGTCAAGGGCTACATCGATGCTCTGACTATGGTGGCAGCGGTCATGGCGGGCGGCCTGCTGTGGTGGTTCGTTCTGGCCAATCTCATCGGCCGCATGCGTCATAGAATCGACGCCCACCGCCTCAGCCAGATCAACAAGGCCGCCGGTGCGCTGCTTGGCGTGTTTGCCGTGGTGCTGATCGGCGAAGTGGTGTTGAAGCAGTTGGCCGTGCTGTCGGCCGGGTGAACACGAGGGTTACTGGACCGTGCGGCCTAAGCTGAATTCGCCACTGGCGACGCGGCCGATCAGGCCTTTGAGCAGGGTATCTACCGCGCCTTCACCGTAGGAGCCGACGAGATCGGTGAGTGCCGTGAAGAGGGCGGCATAGGCCATCAGTTCCGGCGCAACGCCCGCATCCGCGCCCTCGTCCCAGGCTTCGAGAATGATACCGAGCGCCTTCAGGCTCGCGTCGGAACTCTTCGCCAACTGCTGGATTTCCATGTCGTTCCCCAACCCAACTGCCGCCCGGCCATAGGGCACGCAGACCTAGCACGGGGAACCCAGCGCGCAGGATGCAAATGCAATTCAGGGTGAATGGAACGCTGCCAGCCCAGTCAAGGAACCGACTTCACCAGGCCTTCTGAGATCTGCGTGCCTTCGGTGAGGAAGCGCACGACTGTCGCTTGTGCCGACGGGGTGCAGGTTTTGTAAGTGCGGCTGAAGCTCGTATAGCCCTGGTTGAAGGTCCGTGTCATGCGCGCCCGGCGCAGCGCCGACGAGCCCTCGGCATCCATGAGTTCGCGCATGCGGTCACGCCACAACTGGCCATCGCTGGCGCCGCACAACTCGCGCAGGTAGTGCACGGCGCCGAGGATCTCGGCCAGTCGAAACAGTTTGTCGTCGTAGGGCTTGCCGTCGGCGGCGCGAACGGGCGGCAGCGGCAGGGCGACGAGACAGGTCACTGCAAGCACGGCAAGTGCGGTCGTCCAGCCGCGCCAGCCCTTCGTCACGGTATGCATCTGCGCCATCGTCGCCACTCCTGATCGCAGCGCGCAGTCAGCCGTGGGCCAATTCGTGGCCATCAGCGGGCTGCCAGCAGCTTGGTGTGCGCCAGCGCAATGAGCCGCTTCGCGCCGGGCGTCAATGGATACGCGTCCAAGTCGGACAGGGCAACGAAGCGGGCCGCACCGGCATCACTCGCCGCCAGCGGCTCGCCCGACTGCCACACGCCATAGAACACCGCCAGCAGATAATGCACTTTCAGGTTGCCCTCCGCATCGCGCATGATGACATCCTGAATGTCGACGAGGCCGGCACAGGTGGCGGCGAGGCCCGTTTCCTCCAGTAGTTCGCGCTCGGCTGCCGCAACCGCAGTCTCGCCCGGCTCGATGTGGCCGCCAGGCAGGCTCCACAGCCCGGCGCGCGGCGGCTTGGCGCGCTCGACCAGCAGCACGCTGTCGCCGCGCAGCAGGGCAAAACTGGCTCCGGCCTTGGGCCAGTGAGCCGAACCTGGCGGGCCGCCTGGCGGGCTGGTTGGGGGACTTGCGATGGGCATTGCACTCGCCATATCCTCGATCGTCGCACAGTGGCAAGGTCGGCGTGCATGTGCTCGCGTTACAGCCTTACGTCACCGCCGGAAGCGGTCCGCAGCTATTTCCGCTATCAGAGCCCGCACGTCTTCCCGCCGCGCTACAACATCGCGCCGACCCAGCCGGTCGGCGTGGTGCGTATCCTGGAGGGCGGGCCGCTGGCATTCACACTGGTGCGTTGGGGGCTTATCCCGCCCTGGGTGAAGGACCCGCGCACGTTCGCCACGCTCATCAATGCGCGCGCCGAAACGGCGCCTGAGAAACCCTCGTTTCGCGGCGCGTTCCGGCACAAGCGCTGCCTGGTGCCGGCGGACGGCTTTTACGAGTGGAGCGGACCGGTTGGTGCCAAACGCCCGCATTTGATCCGCCCGCGCGCCGGGGGCCCGATGGCCTTCGCCGGCCTGTTCGAGAGCTGGCTCGGGGCGGAGGGCAGCGAAATCGACACCATGGCGATTTTGACGGTCGCCGCCAACGGCACCGTCGGGACCATCCATGATCGCATGCCGGCCATTCTCCAGCCGGTCGATTTCGATGCCTGGCTCGACTGCCGGGCGGTCGGGGTGGCAGCGGCGCACCAGCTGCTGCGGCCGGCGCCCGATGATCTGCTGGACCTGATCGAAGTCGATCCGCGCCTCAACAACCCGCGCAACGAGGGTGCCGAGCTGCAACGCCCGGTGCCATCGGGTCGGCTCCTTTAGTGTCGATTAACCGTTTTCGATGCTTTCTCAAGGGGAAAGCGGCGTTGATTCGCACCGGAAGTTGGCGTTTTTCCCCGGCCTCTGCCATGGCATTGACCAAAACTTGCTTCAGATGTGGCCCTGTCTCGCGGCCGGCATGGAAAGCGGCTACAGTCATGACGAACACTGCATTTTCAGCGTTATTGCGTGCTGGCAGCGGGGATGGCTTGGTCGACACGAGTACCGATGAATGCGTCGCCGTTCGCCTGGTGGTGGATGGTCGGCCGGTCGCCCTCTGGCGCCGCCGATGCTGGAGCAAGGACGATGGGCTATAGGGGCCGCGATCTCAATCTGTCCACTGCCGAGCACCTGCGCGGCGGTGCTGGAACGGGGCGTTTCACCGTCGATGGCCTCTACAACACGGGCGGTGGCGATGAGGCGCGTGGTGGCGGCGTCCTGCTGGTCGACGATGCCGTGCTGTCGTGCTGCAACCACGCCTACGACCTGGCACTTGCGCATCGCTCACCCGAGGTCGGCCTCCAGCACCTGCTGAACGCCATGACACGGATCGATGCGGCGGCGCGTCGGTACTGGTGGCGCTCGGCATCGATGCCGGTGGCCTGCGCCATGACACGGCAAGCCTCATTGCGGCCGACGAAGCAATGATCAGCGGCAACGAACGATTGTCGCCGCGCCGTTCCCAGGATCTGGCCGATGCCTTGAATTTTGCCGCCGAGCGCGCCCGCTTGCGCCGGGCCTCGGTCAGTGTGGCCGATGTCTTGCATGCCCTTTTCGAACTGAACCGTGAACAACCAGGTCTCGTCATGCTGAAACGCAATGCACCCGGCTGGCAGCAGCGCCCCTTCCCCGAGGCGTCACGCCAGGAGCCCCTGCCGCCGCTGATGAGCGGTGCCTATCAGGTCGACCCGCGCTATGTGCCAGCCGACGTTCGCGCCGCAGAGCCGCCGCGCGAGTGGGTGCGCGTGCCCCAGCAGGCCTACTATCCAGCACCTACGCCCGGCTACTATGTGGCCGAGCCCGCCCCCGCGCAACTGCCGCCGCAGGCCTATTATGTAGCCGAGGCGCCGGCCGCGGCGCCGGTCGGCAGCACCATGACGGACGCGGTGCAGAATTCGCGCCTCGATCAGCTCGAGCGCACCATTCGTGAACTGTCTGGCGAGCTGTCGGCCGAACGCAAGGCATTCAGCCAGCTGGTCGGCGAGTTGAAGCGCGATGTCGTCAGCCACACCGACAGCACGATGCGGCTGCGCGGTGGTCTCGACGACAGGTTGGCCGGCATCGAGCAGATGGTGATGTCGGCCCGCTCCGAAAGCTCGGGCGCCATGCCGCAGACGGCCGATCGTCTGGCAAGCCTGGAACGCAATGTCGATGCCAAGTTCGGCGACCTCGCCCGCGGCTGGACCGTGCTCGGCGAGCGCCTGCAGGCGCTCGAAGCCGCGGTTACGTCGGACCGTGGGGAAACTGCCATGCCGGCCGCCTTGGCGGATCGTCTGCAAAGCCTCGACACGGTTGCGCGCACCCTCAATACGCTGGCCGAGCGCATGACCGGTCTTGAACGCCAGATCGCGGCCAGGCCTGCGGCCGCCATGACCGTCAACCTGCAGCCGGTGCTCGAACGCCTCGATGCGATCGAGCATGCCCAGCAACTTCGGCCGGCGGCAACGAGCGCGGCGCTGGCGCCTGTCATCGAGCGTCTTTCGGCGATCGAACGGCTGCAAAGTTCGCGCAGCCCCGGCCCCGTGGTCGACCTCGGCCCCGTGTTCGAACGCTTGAACGCCATTGAGGCCCGCGTCACGGACGCTGGCCGCGGCACAACTGCTTTTGCCGACCGCTTCGCCCAGTTCGAGCGCAAGCTGGACGCCGGCTCGGGCGCCACCGAACGCACCACCACGCAGCTGACCGATCGCCTGCGCGCGATCGAGGATACGATGGTGTCGCAGCGCAATCAGGTGGCACAGCTGGCGACCAATCTTGCCGCCGACGTGAAGATGCTCGGGCAGACGGTCACTGCGCAGGGCACTGGAGCCGAGCGCATGCAGTCGTTCGTCGGCGAGCGTTTCCAGTCGTTCACGGCGTCGATCGAACGCCAGCAGAGCGAATTCGCAGCGCAAGTGGCCCAGCCGCTGGCCGAGCGACTGGCGATCCTCGAAAAGCAGGTGCAGATGTTCGGTCAGCGCACGCTCGATCTGCATGCCGCACACGGCAAGGATCTGGTCGAACTGCACGACGAACTCGTCAAGCTGAACTCCAACCAGCACACGCTGGCCGCCTCGATGGATCAGTGGCGCCTGGACAGCGGCACCGAACTCGGTCAGCTCGGCACCAAGCTCGACACCATCGAGAGTGGCGCGGCCCGTCCCCTGCAGATGCTCGAGACCCTGCAGACGAATGTGCAAACCCTGCAGCGCACGACCGCCAAGCGCGAGGAGCAGCGTAGCCGCTTCCGCCACTGGCTGATGGGCACCGACGACTGGTATGGCGCCAGTTGGGAAGAGCAGCCCAGGGAAAAGCAGCGCCCGCGTGCGGGTAACGGCAACGGAGCAACGCCGGTTCGCGCCGCCGATCAATTGCCAAAGCCAGCCCAGGGCACACTGCCAACCCGCCCGGCAGGCCCCGCGCGCGGGTAGGGACCGGCTCGAACAGCTGATCGGCTGGCCCCCTACCTGATCAAATCCAGCGCATTCTGATCGCGCCATGCCTGGGCGGCGATCTCGGCCTTTTCGCGGTCGGCGCGCGAGAGCTTCGCCACCAGCGCATCGAGCACTTCGTCGGCGATCCGCGCGTCGCGGGCGATCAGCCGCCACTTGCCCGCCTCGATCAGATCGGGCGCCACGCGAAGGCCCTGGGCATAGACGTGCGCCAGGCGGTTCTGCGCGCCGGCCACCCCCTTGTTGGCCGCCGACTGCAGGTAGCCGATGGCGCGCGGCATGTCGGCGTTGATGGCATATCCCTTCAGTAGCAGGATCGCGTAGTCGTACTCCGCCTCCGGCATGCCCTGGTCGGCCGCGCGGCGCAACCAATTCGAGGCTTCGAAGGCATCGGGCTTCACGCCATGGCCCTTCTGATAAAGGGTGGCCAAGTCATATTGGGCGGCGGCCACGCCCTTTTGCGCGGCGAATTCCAGATGCAGCGCGGCCCGGGTCGGGTTTTCTGGCTTGCCGACGCCGGACAGGAACAGCAGTGCGAGGTTGTAGTTGGCGAGCGCATGGCGCTGGCGCGCCGCACGTTCGAACAACTCGCCAGCACCCACCAGATCCTTCTGCACGCCGCGCCCCTGGGCCCGCATCACGCCCAGCGAGAATGCCGCCTCGACGTCGCCCAGTTCCGCGCCCTGCAGGTACCAGCGCGCCGCCGTCACCTCGTTCCTGTCGACACCCAGGCCCTCGTCATAGATGCGCCCGATCAGCGTGTGGGCGCCCGCATCGCCGAGTGCTGCACGATCGCCGGCGAGCGTCAGCGCGGTCAGGTATTCACCGCGTTCGAAGGCGAGGAACGCGGCGTCCTCGGCAGTTGGCTTCGGTCCCGCGCGCTCGAGCGGGGCGCCGATCGGCCCCTTCTGGAACCGCGACAGGGGATCGCCCGACCGGGGCGCGGTACGGGCAGCCTTCGCCGCCGCGGACGGCGGGGGCTTGGCGAGGCCGGGCGGTTTTGGCACTGCCGGGTCCGTGGTCGACGACCAGGAACTCGTTTGCGCCACGCTCCCGGCGGTTGCGTGGATCAACAGTGCCGCGGCAAGCGCAAGGCGGGCAGCAGGCAGGGCTTTCATGTTGGCTGCTCCTGCAGCGCGCGGGCGCCGACCCTGGCTGCGATTTCAGCCATCCGGGCCGCGCCGTCGGCGGGCGCAACGGCTGCGGCCAGCGGCACGGCGATGAATTCGACGCCAGTCGCCGCGAAGCTGGCAGCGGCTGGGCCGTCCATTACATCGAATGCCACACACGGCACCTCGAAAATTTCGGCCCACCACGAGACGAGATCGAATTGCGAGCCAAGTTCGCCCGCGCCTGTGCCGGCAGAAAAACCGATGTAGTCGGCGCCGGCCTCTGCGAGTTCCATCGCTTCGTGCCGCGCCGCCTCGGACTTAGGGTCGATCTCGACGCCGATCATGTAGCGATTGCCCAGGATGTCGCGCGCCTCGGTATAATCGGCGATCAGTTGCGGTGACCACGGCAGATGCACGCCGTCGGCACGCATGGTGCGGGCCAGTGCCGCGTCACCGTTGACCAACGTCGCAATGCCGCGCTTCTGGCATGCCTCGACCAGGGCCTTCAGCGCGGCCGGATCGGCAGAGGCTGAATTGTGCGTCTTGAGCAGGACGCTGGCGACGGGGGCGGCTGCAAGCGCAGCGCTCAGCCGCTCAAGCACTGCAGCCCCCGTCTCAACAACGAGGTAGAGCTGGCAGTTGCGGCCGGTCTGATGAATGGCTTGCTTCGACAAGGGAGTGCCCTGGTGTTGCACGAACGCGCACGGTCAATCATCCGACATTCCGCTGCACTAAGGCAACATCACGACACTATCAGCGGCCGGCGCGCCGCTGTGGCAAATTTGTCCCGGTGTCGACAGCTCACTTCAGCGCAAAGGTTGCCGACAGGAACGCCGTGACCGCCTTGCGCGTCGCCTCGGCAGCTTCGGGGTCGGCGCCGACCAGCGGGTTGAGCTTGACGCAGGCATCCTTGAAGGTGAACGGCTCACGCGTTGCCACATTGATCAGCTTGCCGGCGTCGCTCTCCTCGATGGTGCAATCGCGAACGGTTTGATTGTCGACGGCGGGGGCTGCGGGAATGGCGCCGATCGGATTGTCGTAGCCGTGGGGGGCGTTGGGGAACTCGGTCAGCTCCACATCGCGCTTGGCTGCCTTCAGGCGGGCGACGTAGGCCTTGCAGGTTGCCACCGGATTGTAAGTGTCGGGCGTGCCATGAAAAATGCGGATCGGCTGGTTGGCAACGGCCGTGTCGCCGGCGTAGGTCGTGGCGCAGTCGGGATAGAAGGGGATGTAGGCCGCGATTGTGACTCCGGACTTGTTCCACAGCTTCTGGAAGCGGTCGACCGACGCATAGAGGGCCGCCTGTCCGCCGCGTGAGAACCCCATGAGGGCGATCTTGCCGGTGTCGATCCGCGGGTGCTTCGCCACGATCTCCAGGCTGCGGTAGATGTCGACGATAAGATTCAGGCGGCCGAGCACGGCCTGGTTGGTGCCGACGCCTTGCAGCCCGCGCCCGCTCATGCCATCGAGCGTGAGCGTCGAGATGCCGATGCGGTTGAATTCGCGCGTCCAGAACGGCACGTTGGGGCCGATGCCGCCCGATCCATGCATGAGGATGACGAGCGGCGACTTGCCAGCCTTCTGCGCGATGCGCAATTCGGCCCCGATGGTTACGGCGCGACCCTTGTCGTCGCCGGTCAGGAACTGCTGGTCGGTGATCCACACCGTGGGGACCGCATGGATTTCGACGCGGGCAGGAATTTCGCCGCGGTTGGTGACTTCGGCACGGGCAGCGGCGGTGAGCGCGGCCAAGCCGGCTGCGGCAGCGAAGCATCGATACAGGCGGCGCATGCGTGTCACTCCGGTGGGTTTTGCCCCACTATGTCAAACCGCAGCGCCTCGCGCCAGTTCTGAGCCACAGTGCGCCCGTGCATGTGCCGCCCGTAGGCACCAGTTGCGTACGCAGACGCACGTGCTGCGCTCACCTGCTGCAGTGCCACCGGATAACGTCACGCGTCTTCGTTTTCGGCCGCGTCCGTGCCAGGCGCCACGCTCGCCACCTGATAGCCGACGCGAACGAGATAGAGTCCCGATGGCGGCGCCACGGGACCGCAGGCGGCCCGGTCACTGGCATCGAGCGCCCGGCGCACATCGGTGACGCGCCATTTGCCTTCGCCGACCATCTTCAAACAGCCGGCCATGGAGCGCACCTGGCTGTGCAAGAATGCGCGTGCCGATGTCTCGATGCGGACCTCATCGCCAACCCGTGTCACCACCAGCCGATCGAGCGTGCGCATGGGGGATGCGGCCTGGCAGGCCGTGGCGCGAAATGTCGTAAAGTCGTGCCGGCCGAGAATAGTCTGCGCGGCCGTGTGCATCGCATCAGCGTCCAGCGGCGCCATGACGTGCCACACGCGGTTCACGTCGAGGGCTGGATGGGCGCGCCGGTTGAGGATGCGGAACAGGTAGTGCCGTGAGGTCGCGGAGAACCGCGCCTCGAAATCGGGCGCGGCTTCCTCGCAGGCGAGGAGGGAGATCGGCAGCGGGCGCAGGTGGAAGTTCACAGCCTCGCGGATTTTACGCGGCTCCCAGCTGCGCTGCAGGTCGACATGGGCGACCTGGCCCAGGGCATGCACGCCGGCATCGGTGCGGCCGGCGGCGCGCACATCGACAGTCTCGGTGGTGAAGCGCTGGAAGGCCGCTTCGATGCTGCCCTGCACGGTTGCAAGGCCCGGCTGCGACTGCCAGCCAGCGAACGGGGTTCCATCATATTCGAGGGTGATACGGTAGCGCGGCATGGCGGCTTGTGCGGCTCGTTCCTGAAGGTGTGCCCGCGTCATAGCAGAGGTGCTGCCCGCTGCACAAAGCAGCAAGGGGCCGCCGATTTTCGGCCGCCCCTCGCGCTCCCACCGTCCGTCGAATTGGATTGGCTCAGCGATGCTTGCCTGGCTTGCGGAATTGACGCACGGCGACGCGGCGGCCGATGGTGCTGCCCGGCTTCACACCATTGCGCAACTGGCCGATCGGACCAAAGCCGTAGCCGAAGCCGTAGCTGCGGCCGTTACTGCCGCCGTTGAAATTGCCGCCACTGGCGAAGCCGTTGCCGCCGGTTCCAAAGCTGTTGCCGGTGAGGGAGCCGTTGCCGCTGTTCGTCCCGATACTGAAGCCGCGCTCGCCCGACCGGTTGAGCGTGAAACTGGCAGGCGTCCGTTTGCCCGGAGTGATCACCTTCGGGTCATCGATGGAACGTGGACGATAGACGCGCACGCCTTTTTCCACAGTGACACTGGCGCCGGCATAGGGCCGCGTATCGCCCTTGGCCAGGCCTGGATCGGCTGTTGCGGCAGGGGCAGCGGCTGCGACCATGAGGGCTGCGGTGGCCAGGAGCAGGCGGTAGTGCGACATCTGGAACTCCACGATGCAGATCGACCAAACGACAGACCCGAGGTTAGCGCTGCTTCGTTTCGGTACGCTGGCAAATCGCCGGGCAGGGTTAACCTATAGCGTTAAGCCGAGAGCCTGCCGGCAGCGGAAATCCGCGCTGCAATTCGGCCGCAGCCATTGGCTTTTTGCCGGCGCGCTGGAGTTCAATCAGGCGGACGGCGCCGCGCCCGCAGGCGACCGTCAGGTGATCGTCGAGGACCGTGCCGGCTGGCCCTGTTCCGGTGACGAGCTGCGAGCGCAGAACCTTGATCCGTTCTGGGCCAGCCGATCCAATGGCCTCCAACCAGGCGGCGGGTGTCGGCGACAGGCCGCGAATGTGGTTGTGCACGTCGGCGCACTCTTGCGCAAAATCGATCCGCGTTTCGGCCTTGTCGATCTTGCGGGCGTAGGTGATGCCTGCTGCTGCTTGTGCCGTCGACGTCAGGCTGCCGCGCTCGAGCGCAGCGAGCGCACGCACCATCAGGCTGCCGCCCAACGTGGCGAGCGTGTCATGCAACTGACCGGTGGTCATATCGGCGTCGATCGCCACGCGCTCGGACAGACACACCGGCCCGGTGTCGAGGCCTGCCTCCATCCGCATCACCATGATGCCGCTGTCGCGGTCGCCGGCCATGATCGCGCGGTGGATCGGTGCTGCCCCGCGCCAGCGCGGCAACAGCGATGCGTGCAGATTGAGACAGCCGTGGGCGGGTACCTCGAGGATCGCCTGCGGCAGCAGCAGGCCATAGGCGACGACGACGGCCACATCGGCGCCGTGCGCCTGCATCTGTGCGAGTGCTTCCGGCCCGCGCAGCGTCAGCGGCGTGAACACGGTCAGGCCAGTGTCGCTGGCAAACCTGTGCACCGGTTGCGGCCGCTCGGCCTGCCCGCGGCCAGCCGGGCGCGGCGGCTGGCTGTAGACGGCCACCACATCGTGGCCGGCGCCGATGATCTCGGCCAGCGTTGGACAAGCGAAGGCGGGCGAGCCCATAAAGATGATGCGCAAGGTCATGGCGGCCGATTACACCGCCGAGCCCGATCAGGCAATCGCGGCCCGCACCGTCGGATCTTCCTTGCTGAGGTGGCGGGCGGTCTCTGGAATGCGCTCGAGCGCATCGCGCACGAAGCGCCGCTGTGTTTCTTCGTCCGGAAAGCTGCGCTTGGGCACGTAGTGGCTGACCCCGCCGACCAGGAAGGCGACCGCGATCGGCGTCACGTAGATGCGCTCGATCGCCGCCCACTTGAGCCACAGGCCGCTGTCCTCGCTGTACCAGCTGATGTATTCGGCGTCGGCATTGAGCGAAACTTGGCGCGGCGGGCTGCGCTGCTGTAGCCAGCGCCCGCTCAGACGTGCCGCTAAGAAATAACAGACATACCAGACATAGAAGATGCCGACGACGGCTGCTGTCAAAATCGGCATCCAGGGCGAGAAAATCGGCCCGATGTGCGGCTCGCTTGCCTCGATGAGGATTTGGTCGAAGTAAAAGATCGAGAAAATCGTCGCCGCGTAGATGAGCAGGAGAAGCGTCCAGATGCTGCGCTGGCCCCAGGTGAAGTGATAGCGCCGGGACGCCTGGGCCACGGCAATCATCTCGCGGTAATCGGGCGTGAACACGGTCTTGAAGAACGTCGTCTCACTCATCGGTAACTCGATCCCTCGGCCGCTCCGTCCCCCGACGGAAACTACCAGAAGTCACTCGGTGCGCCTAGCGAGCAAGCGCCACATTCAACATGCGAAAGGGTGGTCGCGCCGCATGTTTCACTGCGCGGCTGGCGCCAGCCCGCCGCCGAGGAACAACTGGGCGATGCGCGGGTCGGCGAGGATGGTCGAGGCCTTGTCTTCGATCCGCGTCTGGCCCTGTTCGAGCACCAGGCCATAGTCGGACAGCTGCAAGGCCTGCTTGGCGTTCTGCTCGATCAGCAAAATCGTGACCCCGCTGTCGCGCAGCGCCTTGAGAATGCCGAACACCTCCTGCACCATCAGCGGCGACAGGCCGATCGAGGGCTCGTCGATCAGCATCAGCTTGGGCTCGAGCAGCAGGCCGCGCGCCACCTCCAGCAGCTTCTGCTGGCCCCCTGACAGTGTTCCGGCCTGGGCACCAGCCTTTTCGGCAAGGATCGGAAAGCGCTGCATCATCGCGTCGATGCGGCGCGGCAAGCCTGATTGGTCGGCGAGCGCAACGCCGCCCAGTTCCATGTTATGGCGGACGGTCAACTCGGCGAAGATGTTGCGCCCTTGCGGCACGAATGACACTCCGGCATCGAGCATCTGACGCGGCGTGAAGTTCGTCGTATCGCGGCCCTCCAGCGTCATGCGACCGCTGCGCACCGGCAGCAATCCGAAGATCGCCTTGAACATGGTCGACTTGCCGGCGCCGTTGGGGCCGATCACGGTGGTGATCGCGGCGCGGCGGATGCGGGCGGTGGTGCCGTTCAGGATCGTCATGCGGCCGTAGCCGCCCACCACGTCCTGCAAGGTCAGAATGAAGTCGTCGGCCATCGCTGATCCTCAATGCCCGAGATAGGCTTCGATGACTTTCGGGTCCCGGCGCACGGTCTCGGGCGACCCTTGCGCGATGATCGCGCCTTCGGCCAGCACGATGATGCGCGTGCACAGCGACATGACGAATTCCATGTTGTGCTCGATCACCACGAACGTGGCGCCGGTCTCGCGGTTGATCGCCTGCAGGCGCTCTTTCAGGTTGGCCAGCATCGACAGGTTGACGCCGCCGGCCGGCTCGTCGAGCAGCACCAGGCGGGGGCCGGCCATGAAGGCCATGGCGCAGTCGAGCAGCTTCTGCTGGCCATAGGACAGCCCGCCGGCCTTCTCGTGCGCGAGGTGGCCGAGGCGGAAGAACTCGACCATGCGGGCGGCATCGGCGGTGAGGCCGGCATCGCCAGCCCCAAACAGCCGCGACAGGCGCGAGCCCTTGTGCTCCTGCCCGGCGAGGATCAGGTTTTCGGTGACCGTCAGCTGCGGGAACACCTGCAACAGCTGGAAGGTGCGGCCGACGCCGAGCCGGTTCAGCTGCGAGGGGCGCAGGCCCGTCACGTCACTGTCGCCGACCAGGACCTTGCCGCGCGTCGGCTCCAGCTGGCCGAGGATGCAGTTGAACAGCGTCGTCTTGCCGGAGCCGTTGGGGCCGATCAGGCCCAGGATTTCACCGGCCCGCACCTCGAACGACACGTCGCGCACGGCATGCACGCCGCCGAACGACTTGGCGATGTTCTGCACCTTGAGAACGGTTGCGCCTGTGTCGGCCGTGGTCATGACTTCACCTGGCCGAGGATTGGCCCCTTGTCGTCGGCATGGGGCCGGCGGCGCGGCGCGGTGATGCGCTGCCACAGCCCGACGATGCCGGTCGGGCAGAAGGCCATCAGCACCATCACGAGAATGGCGTAGACCAGCAGGTAGCTCAGGTGCGCGAAGGCCGGGTTGCTGGACTGCAGGATTTCGAGCCGGTTCTGCAGCAGCACCGCAACCGCAGCGCCGATGAATGGACCCGCCTGCGTGCCCATGCCACCGACCACGACCATCAGCAAAAACAGCAGTGATGGCCCGAGCGCGAACGGCGAGGGGTCGATGAACTCGACGAACGGCGCATAGAGCGCGCCGGCAAGGCCGCCGTAGGCAGAACCGATGGCGAACGCCAGCAAGGTGTAGGTGCGCACGTCGACGCCGAGGCTTTCGGCGCGGATCGCGTTTTCGCGCAGTGCGGTGAAGGCGCGGCCCCAGGGCGAGCGCAGGATCCAGGCCATCACGAGCGCCAGGGCGACGGTCATCGCCAGCGCGAACCAGTAGTAGACGAGGGCCGGCTTGCTGCGGAACCCGAACAGGGTCGGGCGGGGGATGTTCTGGATGCCGGTAACGCCGCCGGTCAGCCATTCCTCGTTGCGAAACACCAGCCAGGCAAACACCGTGAAGGCGAGCGTGACGAAGGCGAGATAATGCTTCTGTACGCGCAGCGCCGGGAAGCCGAGCAGGATGCCGACGACGAACGACAGGAGGCCGGAGGCAAGGAAGGCCGCGACGAACGGATAGCCGGCCTTGGTCATCAGCGCGGTCAGGTAGGCGCCGATGCCGAGGAAGGCTGCCTGCGCCAGCGTCTCCTGGCCGGCATAGCCGACGATCAGATTGACGCCCATGGCCGCGATCGCGGTGATCAGCCACAAGGTCAGCACGTCGATGTCGGAGCGGCGAAAGCCGCCCCACGGCAGGCCAAGCCCGGTCAGGTCGGCTGGCGCCAGGATCAGGACAGCCAGAATCGCCGTCAGCAAAACGGAGCCGAGCGTCTTCATGGTCATATGGCCCGCTCCTCCTTGCGCCCGACGAGGCCTTGCGGGCGGAACAGGATGATCAGCACCAGCAGGAACAGCGGCAGCGCCTGGCGATAGGCGGACGACAGGCCGGCCGCCGACAGCAGGGTCGGTGCGAAGTTGTCGGCAACGCCCACCACCAGTCCGCCGACGATCGCGCCGCGCACCTGGTTGAAGCCGCCGACGATGGCCGCGACGAAGGCCGCCAACCCCAGTTGCTCGCCCTGGCTGAACTTGGCGAACTGGGAGGGCGCGATCAGCAGTGAGGCGACGGCGGCCAGAATGGCATTGATCAGGAAGGTGTAGAAGATCATGCGGTTGACATTGATGCCGAGGATGCGGGCGACCGTCGGGTTCTGCGCGCTCGCCTGCATCTGCCGGCCGGTGCGGGTGCCGGCGAGGAACCAATTCAGCGCCATGATCACGGCGAGGGCGACGCCGAGCACGGCGATCTGGGCGTAGGTGAAGTTGGCGCCGCCGAGCGAGAACGGCGTCTCGGGGAATACCTTGGGGAAGGGCTGCGCTTCGGCGCTGTAGAACTCCTTCACGCCGTCCTTCAGCAGCAGGCCGACGCCGATCGTGGAGATGACCAGCGGCAGCGGACCCGACTTGATCAGCGGATCGACGATCGCCAGCTTGAACGTGAGGCCGAGGATCACCATCGCACCCAGGATGGCGATCAGCGCTGCGAGGGGAAACGGCGCGCCGAGATTCATCGCGATCAGCGCGAGGAACGCCGGCAGCATGACGAACTCGCCTTGGGCAAAATTGATCGTCTGCGAGGTCTGCCACAGCAGCGTGAAGCCGATCGCCGCCAGCGCATAAATCGCGCCGGTGGCAAGGCCCGCGACCAGCAGCTGCAGGAAATCTGCCATGGGGGTATTCCGATACGCACTACGACAGGCGGCTGTAACATTTGCTCGCCGGGTGAGGGCCGCGCAGTCGAAGCCCTCACCCGGGCGGCCTGTCGCAGCCAATTACTTTTTCAGCTTCGGCAGGGTCTCAGTGATGATCTGCTTGCCGTCCTTGATCTCGGCGAGGAACGAAATCCGGTCGATCTCGCCGGTCTCATCCCACGTCGCCTCGATCAGGATGCCCGGTGTCTTGTCGGGCGTGATCGTCAACCCGCGCAGCGCGTCGGCGATCGCCTTGGCGTCGAGCTTGCCGGCCTTCTCGGCAGCCGCCTTGATCATGTAGGGCGCGATGTAGCCCTTCATGCCGTTGTGGTCGGACTTGTAATTGTACTTGGCCTGGAACTTCCGGCCGAACTCCTGCACGGCTGGGATCGCCGCATCGACGGTGAGGCCGACGTGGCCCTTGGCGCCGTTGGCTGCGTCCTTGGCTAGGTCGATCACTTTCTGGCCGAGCAAAGTCGTCTCGCCGATCAGCGGCTTGTCGATGCCCTGCTTGCGGGCTTCGATCAGGAAGCGCGCGCTCTCTTCCTCGTTGGTGTAGACGAACACCGCGTCGGCGTTGGCGCCCTTGACCTTTACCACGTCGGCGGCGAAGTCGGCCTGGCCGGCTTCCGTCGAAACGTCGGCGACCACCTTGATTTGGCGCGCTTCGAGTTCCTTGATAATGGCGTTGCGGCCGCCCTTGCCGAAGTCGTTGTTGACGTAGACGACGGCCACCGTCTTCGCCTTCACGCCATCGCGCAGGTAGTTGGCGATCTTCGGCATCGAGACGTTCTGCCCGAACGAGGTGCGGAAGATGTACTTCGAGCCCTGTGCGGTGAGGTTGGCGGCTTCCCCGCCGATGATCTGCGGCACCTGCGCTTCTTCGGTGAGCTTCAGCGTGGCGCTGACCGAGCCCGAGTAGATCGGCCCGAAGATCGCGATCGGCGTGTCGTCGAGCGCGCGCTGGATGCCGACGCGGGCCTTGCCGGGGTCGGAGGCGCTGTCGATGAACACCATCTCGATCTTCTTGCCGAGGATGCCTCCCGCCGCATTGATCTCGTCGACGGCCATGGACGAACCGTTCTTCCAGTTCGTGCCGACGGTGGCGCCGGCGCCCGACAATTCGATGATGTTTGGAATCTTGATCGTGTCCTGCGCCATGGCCGACGTGGCGAGGCCGAGGCCCGCGACCAGCGCGAACGAAACGGTACGAAGCATGCGCGATTTCTCCCTTGGGTCCAAATATTGTAAGCCGCGCGCCCGTTCGGTGTGATCCCGACCCTTGGTGCGCGCGACCGCCTGACCGTCCACATCTGGACCGGCACTAAAGTGCCGTCAATTACAAACGAAGCAGAAGAACTTAACCTGAAGTTACTTTTCTGCTGCCGCGTGCCGGCGCGATCACGGGCGGCAGCTGAGCCTGCGCCATGCCTTGCATGTGCGCCCGCAACGCGGCAATGAATTGCTCGCACGCGCCCGACAGCGTCGCATCCTTGCGGTAGGCGATGAAGGTCTCGAACGCCGTCGTTTCGTCGATATCGAGCGCACGGATGCCGGGCCAATTGTCGCCGGCCAGCGTGAACTCGTCGATCACCGCGATGCCGAGCTTGTTGGTGACGAGGGCACACACGGTGGAGCCGAAGCGGGCACGGATTTTCAGCTCATAGGTGAGCCCGCCGCGATTGAAGATGCCGGCCATGATGCGGCCATAGGGGTCGTTCGGGTCGATGCCGATCAGCGGATGGGCGACGATCTGGGCTGCGGTCACGCATTTGAACCTGGCCAGGGGGTGGCCCACGGGCACGATGCACTTGAGGCGTCCGGTGGCGAGTGGTTCGAACTGCAGCAGGGGATGGTCGAGCTTGTAGCTCATGGCGGCCGCTTCGCCCTTGCCGAGCAGCAGATAGTCGATCGCCTCCTCGAGCTTCAGGATGTCGATTTCGATCATCAAGCCGGGCTGCAGGCGCTGCACGTCGGCGATGGCGCGCGGCACCATGACGGCGGAAATGCTCGGCACCGAGCCGATCTTCAGTTCCGCTCCCGTACCGCGCTTCAGACGGGCGACGACGAAGCCCAGGTCCTCGACCTTATCGTAGACGCCATTGATCTGGGCGAAGATGTCGTTCGCCTCGCGGGTTGGCGCATAGCGGCCGGCGCGGCGGCTGAACAGCTTCATGCCGAGCGTGCTCTCGGCATGCTTCATGACGCGACTGATGCCGGGCGAAGACACGTTGAGCAGGCGCGCGGCTCCCCCCACGGTGCCGGTGACCATGATGGCGCGGATGACTTCGATCTGGCGCAAGGTGAGCATGGTTGGGGCGACCGGCAAGGTGCAACACAGCGAGCATAGCGTGTCTGGCGCTGCCCTGGCGACCGATAATCCGACGGCGGTCGCCCGCTCTCAGGGCTTGGCGCGGGCGGCGTCGGCCAACTGCCTGATCAGGTCTTCCACCTGCCGGGACGCTAAGATCTTGTGCAGCGTATAGAACTTGAGGAATGCGGCGTTATCGCTCGCGCGGTGCAAGCTCACCTTGATCTTGAGCTGGCCGCTGCCATCCGCGTTTTGCGTGCGGTCGAACGCCAAGACCGAGTGCAGCGGGCTCGATTCGACCGTGACCCTGCCGAAGGGCGTCGCGGTGATCGCCAGCAGCGCGCGGTCCGTCACCACATGCGCGGCATTGCCGTAGCGGCGCCTGACAAAGACCGGCGTGAACAGCGCGGCGATGCAGGCAGCCGTCACGGCCAACGTGAACACCAGATCGGCCATCCGGCCGGCGAGGCGCATTGTGCCGCCCTTCGCGCCCGGGTTGACCGCGAGTACTTTCTGCAAGGTGTCCCAGCTGTCGAGCAGATAATAGGCGGTCGCCGGCACGGCCAGCAGCCACACCCAGCGGGCAGCCAGGGCTGGGTCCATGAACTCGGTCACGCTCGCCCAGTGGATCGCCTCGCCCCGCGTTTCGCGTTTCACGGCGTCCGCGAGGTGGGGCGGAAGTTCGCGCGTGGGGATCATCGAGTGGCCTTTGCTATCGCGGCGCGCAGTTGGTCTTCGACGTGTCTGACGTCCGCGATGCCCTTGAAGGTGCGGCTGATGTCGCGTTCCGTGCTGTCATCGACAGTGCGTCCGGTCAGCAATTCCAAGGTGCCGGAGCCGTCGGCCAACTCCGTGCGCTTGATCGACATGATGGCCGACAGCACCTGCGAGTTGATGGTGCGCCGGCCGTGCGGATACTGGGTGACCGTCATGACGGCGCGATCCGTCAACAGGGTCGCCGTGTTGCGCACCTCCCGGGCCATGCGGAAAGGCGTCGTCAGCATGTACATGCCCACTGCGATGAACGGCAGGCCCCAGAGCGGAAACAGGATCCTGAAAAACAGCGGCGGCGTGCTGTCCCAGCTCCCGAACAGGCCGGTCGATGCGCTGATCGCCATGACCTCCCAGGCGACCGTGAATACCGTCCAGGGGATGCCGATTATCCACATCAAGAGGCCACTGCGAAAGGCTGCAGTCGGTGCGCTCGGTTCGATGCAGATGATGGTGTGGCCCCGCGTCTCCTCGGCGATGGCGGCGGCGAGGTGGGGTGGCTGCGCGGCTGGCATGATCATCTGGCCACATTGGCCATGGCGGCGCGCAGGCGCTGCTCGACGTCGCGGACGTTGGCGATGCCGACGAGCGTGTGCGCCTTGTCGCGCAAGTCGCCGTCGCTGTCGCGCTCCTGGCCGGCCATGATTGAAAGGTCGCCCGACCCGTCGGCCCGCTCGGTGCGCGTCACCGACACGAACTGCGACACGGCGTTCGAGGCGACCGTTCGAGTGCCTCGTCGGTAGGCCGACACTGAAATCAGATTGGTTTCGGTCAGCACCGACGCGGTATTGCGCGCAGTGTGCCAGCTCCAGAATGGCGTCGACAACATGCCGAGGCCGATCAGGACGAAGGGCAATCCGAAGATTGGAAACACGATGCTGAAGATGCCCATCAGGAATTTACCTTCGGACTGGGCCGCCTGCGCGGGCGCGCCGAAGAACATGTAGAGGGTCGCGGTCTCCCAGCCGACGGCGAACACCGTCCAGGGAATGGCAAACAGCCAGATTGCGAGGCCCATGGCAAACGCCCGCGAGGCGTTCGATTGCCCGATCCAGATTATGCGCTGTCCCTTGGTTTCCTGCTGGACGGCGGCGGCCAGATGCGGCGGTAAATCGACCTTTGAACTCATGGAGCTGGTTCTACCTGAAAGCGATTGCGAATTCGCCAACGGACTTGGTAAATCGATGCTCACCTGCCGACCAAATCTACGGCCGCCGCCATGACGACCCCATGACAGCGTGCAGCCTCATTGGAGTTATCGTTAGCGGCGCTGGGGCAATTCCGCCTGTGACCACTGTCATGTTGACGGTTTGGCGGCGTGGGTCTTGAACACCCCACGGAGAATTTAGGTTTGCTGACCCGTGCTGGTTATGAAATTTCTCGAAGCTCGCCTGGGCCAATGCTCCTCAGAACCCGTCGTAGTTTCGCGACGAGCCGTGCGAGTTCTGCGACCCGATTGCTGCGCGCGTGAAGTATTTTGATGGCGATGGGACGGTTGTTCAACGACTGCTGAAAGGGGATGTTCTTGTCTACTGTGACAAGAACATCGAACTGCCCAGCCATAGCGTCTAGAAGGTCATTGTCGTCCAGATGCGCCCACTGCATGCCGACTGCGGTGGCCACGTCTTGCCCCCGCAGGTGGGTAGCAAAATCTACCGGCACGCAGTTGTCGAGCAGGATCCGCAACCTGGCGCCTCGCACGTCCTATTCCGCGGCGGCTTTGGCGGCCTGCGCAATCGCACTTTGTTTGGCGAGTTCAAGCACGGCGACGGCATGCTCCCGTGTCACATTCGGAAAACTCGTCAGAAACTCGCTCAGGGGAGCACCCTGCTCGATGAAGTCGAACAGGGTCTGGACTGGCACACGCGTTCCCGCGAACACCGGCGTGCCGCCCATCCGTTGGGGGCTGCTGGTGATCAGGGGGATCGGCAAAGTCATTATCATGCTCCTTGTCATCGCTGTATCATAACATGCCCCGTCACCAAGCGTCACGATTCATGGGCGCTCACCCAGGGTCATTCAAAGACTCCTTTTCGTGACGGCTTGGACAGCAGCTGAGCGGTCTGCGGCGAAGGCTTCGCGGGCGGCTGGCGTCGAGAGGCCGGTTTTGCGGATGAGCGCCAGCGCCAGATGGCGC
>JAKFWF010000004.1 GCA_021730785.1 Hyphomicrobiaceae bacterium | reverse complement strand
TTCGCCGTCGGCCGTGCCGAGCACGATCCGCGCCCGCCACACGACCTTGGCCGGCGTGTTGCGATCCGCAATCGCTCGCTCGAGCCGCGCCCGGTCTTCCGCCGTAACTGTGATCGCTGTTTTCATGGCCACAGCTTGCCTGATTTGCCAAGCCATGGGAATCCAGAGTCAGTGACGGAACACTAGTTGGTCCATCTTTCCATTGTCCTGACCCATATTTCTGATCGAGTAGGCGCTTAGCGTATGCTTCGCCGTTTTCGTTTGTCAAAGGTCTCTGGCCTTGCGCCCACGACGGGATGTCCTTCGCGCCTTCCTTGCCGGTCAGCCCTGGCTTGGGGTTCTTGAATTGCGGTTGAGCATCGGTTGGTTTTGCCGGTGTTGGCAATTTGGGCGGACCGCCCCCGCGTGGGCGCCCGGCGACCGGGATTGCCGGTGGAGTGTCGGGGGTTCCCAGTGGCGGTGTCGGTTCGTGGTCAGGATTCACACCCCCACCCGGCGCGAACGTGAACCGGCCGGCGCTGTCGTGATACGGATTGAACTTCGCGCCACCCGCCCCCGCAGCCGGCCCATAGCCTGCCGCTGCGCGCTTCTCGTCGTCGGTCAAGAAGCTCGCGCCATCCAACCTCGCCCACAGCGCCTCGCGGTCGGCGCTCAGCGCGTCGAGGTCATCGAGGTTGCACCGCAGCTCCAGGCCCACGTCGCCGCCGACCAACAGCCAGCGCGACAACGACACTGCCAGCCGGCCGGCCAGCGGGATCACCGTCTGCCGCCAGAACGTGCGGTTGGCCTCGGCGTAGTTCGCGTACGTACTGTCACCCGGAATGCCGAGCAGCAGCGGCGGCACACCCAGGCTGAGCGCGATCTCGCGGGCGGCCATCTGCTTCAGGCCGATGAAATCCATGTCGCGGGGGCTCAAACTCATCGCCTTCCAGTCGAGCCCGCCTTCGAGCAGCACCGGGATGCTGACTGCTGGTCGAAATGCTAAGAATCCGGGTGCCCAAGGAAAATCTCCCTGAGTTCGTCCGCTCCTTCGCCGCCGATCATTTGATTCAACTCGAAATGATCATCGGGGTTTAGCAATCCCCATTCTATCAATGCCGCCAGATATCCCTTCCACAACAATTTGCAACTCAGGCTCCCCTGGCGATACTTCAAGTGCTCCGTGATTCGCGAAAACAGCTCTTCCCTGGTGGGCTTATGGACCATTTCAATTGTTCCTTATAGTTGATACTGCGCCTTCTGGCGTCAGTATGGTAATGCTTTTTATTCCGCGTTTTCCACTGGCGTTGTCCGCTCCATATGCCCGCCCCGCCGCTCGCTCGCCGATGGCGCGTGTCATACCTTGCTGCTGCCGCGCGTCAACGATGATGTCCCCGGCCTGCCCTCGTCCGTCCATGACACGACTTGAGATTGCACTCGACAATCCATCTGTGTCTGTTTTCTGGACCCCGGACACGGTCTTCAACTCATAGGTCTTCCCATCAATCTTGAAGTCGGCCGTACGACCTGCACCTGTTGGAATGACTTCGACGTTCTTGCCAAGCCCGACCATCTCCTTCGCGAAGTTCTGTTCTGCTGGCTTCAAGCCGTCAAAAGAGCCGGTGAGCTTTCCTGGCCCTGGACGTTTCGCCAGGAAGTCCGGCTGTGATTTGGGCGGCGTCGTCGCGGCCGGAGGCGGCGGCTTCGGCGCGGGAGCGGGTGGCGAGGACGGCGGCGCGGCCGGCGGCCCTTTCGGTCCGCGCGGTGGCGCCGCAACCGGCGTAACACCCCCACCCGGCGCGAACGTGAACCGGCCGGCGCTGTCGTGATACGGATTGAACTTCGCGCCACCCGCCTCAGCCGGCCCGTATCCCGCTGCCGCGCGCTTCTCGTCGTCGGTCAAGAAGCTCGCGCCATCCAACCTCGCCCACAGCGCCTCGCGGTCGGCGCTCAGCGCGTCGAGATCATCGAGGTTGCGAGCCGCAGTTCGAGCCGACCCGCGTCAGCCGTTATCACCAGTCCGATAGCGCCGTCGTGACCGGCACCCCGTTAATTGTCGTCATCGCCGGGGCCGAAGCCATCGGCCCAGTAGTCGAAATTGAGCAGGCTTGGGTCGATCGTGAAATATCCGCGCGGGTCCCTGAAGCCCGGTTTGCCCTTCACTCGCTCCATGGCCTGCTTCGCCAACTCCTCGGAGGCGTAGACGCCGATTTTTTTATGATCCTCTTCGCCATCCCGGACAATTGTATGCAGCAGGGTAAATATCTCTGTCATGACTGATACCTTACGTTGCCAACCATTCCATCGTAAATCGCCAAGCGGCGAGATGGCACTATTCGAAGTTTCTATCGCCAAACTTTTTCAGTTTATTGAATTCGCTGTTTGGGCCTCTTTCGTGCTCTCGTGACCCATATTTCTGATCGAGCAGGCGCTTAGCGTATGCTTCGCCGTTTTCGTTTGTCAAAGGTCTCTGGCCTTGTGCCCACGACGGGATGTCCTTCGCGCCTTCCTTGCCGGTCAGCCCTGGCTTGGGGTTCTTGAATTGCGGTTGAGCATCGGTTGGTTTTGCCGGTGTTGGCAATTTGGGCGGACCGCCCCCGCGTGGGCGCCCGGCGACCGGGATTGCCGGTGGAGTGTCGGGGGTTCCCAGTGGCGGTGTCGGTTCGTGGTCAGGATTCACACCCCCACCCGGCGCGAACGTGAACCGGCCGGCGCTGTCGTGATACGGATTGAACTTCGCGCCACCCGCCCCCGCAGCCGGCCCATAGCCTGCCGCTGCGCGCTTCTCGTCGTCGGTCAAGAAGCTCGCGCCATCCAACCTCGCCCACAGCGCCTCGCGGTCGGCGCTCAGCGCGTCGAGATCATCGAGATTGCAGCGCAGCTCCAGGCCCACGTCGCCGCCGACCAACAGCCAGCGCGACAACGACACTGCCAGCCGGCCGGCCAGCGGGATCACCGTCTGCCGCCAGAACGTCCGGTTGGCCTCGGCGTAGTTCGCGTACGTGTTGTCACCCGGAACGCCGAGCAGCAGCGGCGGAACGCCCAGACTGAGCGCGATCTCGCGGGCGGCCATCTGCTTCAGGCCGATGAAATCCATGTCGCGCGGCGACAAGCTCATCGCCTTCCAATCGAGCCCGCCTTCGAGCAGCAGCGGGCGGCCGGCATTGCGCGCGCCCTGGAAACTGTCCTCCAGCTCGCGCTTGAGGCGTTCGAACTGGGCCGGCGGCAAGCTCTCGCCGGTGCCGTACACCAGCGCACCGGACGGCCTTGTCGAATTGTCGAGCAGCGCCTTGTTCCAGCGCGAAGCCTCGTTATGGATGTCGATCGCGGTTGCCGCCGCCTCGATTGGCGACAAGCCATAGTGATCATCGAGCGGATGGAACTGCCGCAGATGCAGGATGCGCGGCACGCCGGCCACCACTTCGCCAGCGATGTCGACCGACTGTCCGCCAACCTCGTAGCGGTAAGCATCCGCATAGCCGTCGGCGCCCGGCATGATGCGGATGCGGTCGGGACGCAGCGTGTAGAGTTCGCGAACCGTATCGCCGATCGCCACCGCCTCGACGTAGGCATTGCCCGCGACCAGCAGGAAGCCGACGATACTCTCGATCAGATCGACGCGCGTGCGGCCGGGCGCTGGCCGTGCCAGCAGATCGAGAACCGTATGCTGTTCGATCTCGCTGTCGCCATCGTAGAGCAGCAGCGGCACCGATGCGACCGCCTCGGCGATCATGCGCACACTGCGAAAAACCACCGGGTTCTGCGTCATGCCCTCGCGGGCGAAGGCTGCGTAGTCACGCTGGCTCCACAGGGGCTGGCCGAGGCTTTCGAGCCTGACGACCGTCGCCATCACGCCGGCTTTGGTCTCGGGCCGGGGGGCGCGGGTGAACAGCTGGGCGAGCGCGCGCGACATCGCAACCAGCCGCGTGGGCCGGGCGTTGGGGAGTGGCATGTTGTGCGATCCTCGATGGCGCCGTGCCAGTCAGCGTCGGCGCGCTCCGTTCATTGTTCGTAGGGCGCATAAGCCCCCTCGGCGTTGCGCCTGCCGCTTGTTCGGTGGGTGCATCAGCGCAATACGCGATCGGGCTATTGCGCCCTACGATCCGGCAGTTGCCTCAAATCATGCGCACACTTGGCCGCGACGGGCGGTCGAGCAGCAGCGCGGTCAGCGCCCACACCAGGGCATCGAGGCGGTCGGGGCTGCGCGCCGACCCGCCCGGGCCACCGAAAGCGCACATCTGCGCTTCCAGCGCCGCGAACGTACCGACATGCAGCACACGCCCTTCGGCATAAAGCGCCGCCACCGGCTCCGCGCGCAGCCACTTGCCGCGCGTCGCATGCACCTTGGTGATCGGCACCGTGGCATCGACCTGGCGCAGCACCGACACCACCATCTCGCCGCCCTGGTTGGCTTCCGCCACCAGCCGGTCGGCCTTGAAGTCGTGGAAGGCTGCGATCGCGGCCCTGGCCCACTCGCTCGGCTGGCGGCCCTGCACCGTGCGGTCGGCGAGCACATAGCCGCGGCCATCCTCGCCGATGCCGGCGACGACGATGCCGCAGGCGTCGGATGTTTGCGTCGCCGTCACCGGCGGGTCGAGCGCCACCACCACCCGCGTCAGTTCAGGCGCCGTCGCGACGCGCTGGTCGTCGAGCCAGTCGGCCCGCCACAGCGCGCCCGCCACCTCGGTGATGATCTCGCCATCCAGTTCCTGGCGGCCGAGCGCGGTGCCGGCATAGCGCCGCCGCATCTCGGTGAGGAAGGACGGCGCGAGGTTCGCCGCATTGGCGACCGTGGCGGAGCGCGTCACCACCGTCATGGGGTCGGCCATCAGCATGCCGAGCAACGGAATGTTGCGCGGCGTCGTCGTCACCAGCTGCCGTGGCGAAGTGCCGAGGCGCAGCGCGAACTGCAGCATGTCCCACGTCGCCGTCGCCCGCTTCCACTTGGCGAGTTCATCGCACCAGGCGGCATCGAACTGGGGCCCGCGCAGGCCGTCGGGATCTTCGCCCGAGAACAGCTGGGCGATCGAGCCGTTGGGCCAGATGATCTGGTTCTTCGAGGGCTCATAGAGCGGCCGTTCGCCTGGCCGATGCACCGACAGCAGGCCGGACACGCCCTCGACCATGACCGCGCGGCAATCGTGATGGGTCTCGGCGATCAGCGCGATGCGTCGTGCCGGCCGGTCGGTCACTTGCGGCTCGCCGAGCGCCATGGAGCGCACCCACTCGGCGCCGGTTCGCGTCTTACCGGCGCCCCGCCCGCCAAGAATCAGCCACGTGCGCCAGCCGGCATCCGCAAGCGGCGGCGGCAGTTGATCGTCGCGCGCCCACACCTGCCAGTCGGCCAGCACCTGGACGAGTTGGGCTTCTGGCACTCCAGCGAGCAGACTTTCGATACGCGCAGCATCCTCACTCGCCGGGTCGTTCGCGCAGGCGCTGAATGCGCGCCGCAAGTTCGCGGCGGAGTTGTTCCGCGTTGTCGCCGGCGCCTTCGAAGCCGGCATCGACGCGGGACTTGGCGTCGTCGGTGGTGCTGCGTTCAGGGGGGCGGCTGAGCTCATGCACCTTCTCCACGTTCTTCGTGAGGGAACCGATCACGCGCGACTGGCGCTCGTGATCGGCCGGTGACAGAGGCTTGTTGGAACTCATGCTCAACTCCAGTTGCTGCAGCTTGATTTCAATGGCCCGGAACAACCGCAGCAGGAGACTATTGAGGGCTGCCTGCGTGACATGCGTCTCGCCGTCGGCAATGATCGACGGCCCAGGCTCGGGCGTCGGCCGTTTCGGCACCGTCGAGCCGGGCGACGCTGGCGCGACAGGACGCGTCCAGCCGAAGTTGCGCGCATAGTCACGCAAGGATTTCAGCTTGATGTTGCTGTCGTCTGCGAGCCTGGCGAGGTGCTCGTGTGGGCAAGCCTCATAGGCGCGCTGCAGGGCTGCCCAGTCACGCGGCGTCGCGGCCGCACGTTTGGCGGGCGGTGGCACTGTCGGTGATCCGTGGGTTGGGGGGCGAAGGTCGGGGACAGTTACCGATTTGACAGATGCACGTCAGCAACGCACCGACGTTGGAGATCGGTAACCGCCCCTGATTGTGCAAACAGCCGTCACACAATTTTCGCGTTATACAGTATTTATAGCGAAACAATGTCACGCTGTCAACAGTATATTTCGCATATATTCGTTTTTATCTGATTTCAATTTCCGATCCAGAGAACTCGCAACAGAAATACTTAGCAACCACTCAGTATAACACAGCACGCGCCACCGTGGATAAGTTTGGAAGGGAGGGAGTAGGGAATCGCACCGGCCCGTAAGGCGCAATAGCCCACTTGCGTATTGCGCCGATACACCCACCGAACAAGCCGCCTGACGCAAGGCGGCTGATGCGCCCGACGGTTCGTGGACAAAGTCGGCGGCTGCCCCCGATCTCACCGCGCAACCGTGGCGACGGCTGCCACCGGCATGCGGGCTGGCAACTGCGAGACGACCGCGAAGATCAGCAACGCTGCCACCGCCAGCACGCGAAACAGCGCATCGAAGCCCCAATGGTCGTAGATGAAGGCGATCAGCGGCAGCGCCGCCGCCAGCACCGTGAAACTCACCACATAGCGCACGCCGTAGATGCGCGCGCGCATGTCGCCCTGGGCCATGCGGCCGATCATGTAGTCGTTGATCGGGATCTGCCCGAACGCCGCCAGCATGAAGGCCATGGCGCACAGCAGGGCCGGCCAGTCGGTCAAGCCCGGCATGAGCGCGAAGAACAGCAACTGCAATCCTGCCGCCACCATGAACACGGTGCGCGGGCCCAATCTGTCGAGATAATGCCCGACGATCAACTGGCCAATCGAGGCGAGCGCGAACACCACGAAAGCGAGTTGCCCGATAACGGTGGCGGAGAGTTGCAAGCCGGCGAGCTTCTCGGCAAACACCTTCGGCAAGGCAAAGGTGGTCGACTGGAAGATGATGCTCGAAATCGCGGTCGTCAGGAACACAACGACCGAGATGCGCCACAGAAGTGCGCGCATGTCGACGCTGAGGGCAGCCGAAGCGCCGGCGGCCTTGGAAGCGGGGCGCGGGGCTGCGATCTCGTCCCACATCAAAATCGCATAGGCGATGCCGACCGCAATCGACAGTAGGGCCGGCGCGACGAATGCCATGCGCCAGCCGCCGTGGTCGATGAAGTAGCCGGTGATGAGGGCGGCACTCGCGACACCGAGGTTGCCCCACACGCCGTTGACCGCGAGCCGCATGCCGGTGCCGCGCCATTTCTCGACCACGATGGCAAGGCCGACCGGGTGATAGATCGCAGCGAACATGCCGATGACGAACAGACCGATGCCGACCTGCAGCGGCGTCACCGCGAACGACGTGACGATCGAAGCGATGCCGATGCCGATGAAGAATACCACCATCATGCCGTCGCGGCTCCACTTGTCGGCGAGCCAGCCGGCCGGCAGCGCAAAGACGCCGAAGGCGAAGAAGCCCGGCGCCGCGTAGGCCAGCAGATCGCCGTAGCCGAGGCCCCATTCGCGCGACAGGGCGAGGGCGGCAACGGTGGCGAAAATCAGCGTGAACAGATGATCGAGAAAGTGGCCGAGGTTGAGCAGCAGAAAGTGTAGGCGGTCACGGGTCATGGGCGGGCTCGGCGATGGCGGGGACAAGCGAGGGGAGGGGCGCGGGTCGTCACGCAGTCTACCGTCATTTTTGACGCAGGGCCACGCGGCGTTTTGCAAAGCGGCCACCGTCTGAGCGGCAGCGCACTCGACGGCCCGTACGGTGTCGCAAGTGCGCCTCCCCGACGGTAACGCCAGGGCTGTCGCGAAGGCGCGGCGCTGCCAACGAAAACGGCCGCCCGACATCGGATGCATTCAAGCGCGCGCAGCCGTAAAATGACCGATTGAAATCTGTGGTGTGGAATAGACGTTGGATCGGACGAGCTTTCCCTTTGGCTTCCGCGCCACTTGCGCCTAACCTGGGCTTGGAACGCTAAAAAAACGATGACTGGAGGACCTTGGCATGGCAGCAGTCGGATCGAGTTTGAAGGGCAAGACGATGTTCGTGTCGGGCGGCAGCCGCGGCATCGGCTTGGCAATTGCCTTGCGCGCAGCCCGTGACGGCGCCAACGTCGCCATCGCAGCCAAGACCACCGATCCCAACCCGAAGCTGCCGGGCACCATCCATTCTGCCGCAGCCGAGATCGAGGCGGCCGGCGGAAAGACGTTGCCGATCCAGTGCGATATCCGCTTCGAGGATCAGGTGCGCGAGGCCGCCGCCAAGACCGCGGAAAAGTTCGGCGGCATCGACATCTGCGTCAACAATGCGAGTGCCATCTCGCTGACGCCGACGGACAAAACCGATCCGAAACGCTTCGATCTGATGTTCGGGATCAATACGCGCGGCACGTTCGTCACCACCCAGGCCTGTTTGCCCTACCTGCGCAAGAGTGCGAACCCGCACGTTCTCATGCTGTCGCCGCCGCTCGACATGAACCCGAAGTGGTTCCAGCATCACGTCGCCTACTCGATCGCCAAGTACGGCATGAGTTTGTGCGTGCTCGGCATGGCGGCCGAGTTCAAGGCCGACGGCATCGCGGTCAACGCGCTGTGGCCGCGCACCACGATCGCGACGGCCGCCGTCAACAACCTGCTCGGCGGCGACAAGCTGATGCGCATGAGCCGGACGCCTGACATCCTGGCCGATGCGGCACACCTGATTTTCACCCAGAGCGCGCGCGACTTCACCGGCCGCTTCCTGATCGACGACACGTTGCTGCACGATGTCGGCGGCATTACCGATTTCGAAGGCTATCGCGCCGACAAGACGAGCCCCCTCGCCCTCGACTTCTTCGTGCCGGACGCGAGCGTGCCCCCGCCCGGCGTGAAGGTCATGCCACTGCCGATGAAGCCCTAATAACAGCGCTGGCGCGGCGCACCTAGGAGCCCCCCATGACCACGGTCAGGATCGAGCGCGTGCGAGTGCGCGCGGCGATGGTGCCGCTCCGGCGGCCACTCGCGACGAGCTTCGCCACCTTCACGCATGGACCTTTCCTGTTCGTCGATCTCGAATGCGCCGGCGGCATGGTCGGGCGCGTCAGTGCGTTCATGTTCCATCCACTGGGGCTTAAGCTGGTGCCGGCCGTGCTGGACGATCTGGCCCTGGCGTTCCGGGACCGCGAGGTGACGCTCGCCGACATGCCGGCCCTGCACGATGCCGCGCAACGGCGGCTCATGCGGCTTGGCCACGAGGGCGTGACGCAACTGGCGCTGTCGATTTTCGACATGGCGCTGCACGACGCACTGGCGCGGGCAGCGGGACTGCCGTTGTACAGGCTGCTGGGCGCGGTGCCGGTCGACCTGCCAAGTTACAACAGCTGCGGCCTCGGCATTGCCGAGCCGACCACCCTGGTGAAGGAAGCACGCGAGCTTGCCGCCGCGCACGGCGGCTTTGGCCACGTCAAGATGCGGCTCGGCCGTGCGACGATTGCAGCCGACAGGGCCGCGGTCGATGCCGTGCGCGGCGCCTTGGGTGATGGCGTAACACTGTCAGTCGACTTTAATCAGGCCCTGGCGCCAGCGACCGCGCTGGCGGCCTGCCGCGCCATCGACAGCCTCGACCTCGCCTGGGTCGAAGAACCTGTCGTCTACGATGACTACGAAACCCAGGCGCGCCTCACGGCCAAGCTCGCTACCCCGGTGCAGATCGGCGAAACCTGGTGGCATTGGCGGGTCGCGCAACGGGCCATCGCCATGGCGGCCTGCGACTACTGCATGCCCGACATTCTGCGAATCGGCGGGGTGACCGGCTTCATGCGCACCGCGCGCTGCGCCGAGGCGGCGAGCATTCCGGTGTCTTCGCATCTGAGCCCGGAGTTCTCGGCCCACGTTCTGGCCGCAGCACCGACCCGCCACTGGCTCGAGTTCATGGACTGGGCGCAGGACATGCTGGTCGACCCGCTCATCCCGCACAAGGGGATGGCCCGCCCGCGCGACACACCCGGTGCCGGCGTCGATTGGAACGAAACGGCGCTGGCGAAGTGCATCGCCGCCAGCCGCATCATCTGAGGCAGCAAGACAGGCACGTCATGACCACACTCCTCATTACGCATCCCTCGTTCGTGCTGCACGACACCGGTCCTGGCCACCCCGAGCGTCCCGACCGCATGCGGGCGATCGACCGGGCCATGGCACACGACGCGTTCAAGGATCTCGTGCGTCGCGATGCGCCGCTGCGCGACGACGTGGAGGCGGCCATCGCCCGCGTCCATCCGGCCGATTACATCTCCGAAATCAAGGCGGCGCGGCCGGCTGATGGCGAAGAGGCCGTGCGACTGGATCCCGATACGGTGCTGTCGTCGGGCACCTGGGATGCGGCCCTGCGCGCGGTCGGGGCCGGCATGATGGCCGTCGACGAAGTCATGGCGGGCATGGCCAGCAACGCCTTCTGCCAGGTGCGGCCCTGTGGGCATCACGCCGAGACCGCCCGTGCCATGGGCTTCTGCCTGTTCAACAACGTCGCCGTCGCTGCCCGTTATGCCCAGGCCAAGCACGGCGCCGAGCGCGTCGCCATCGTCGACTGGGACGTGCACCACGGCAACGGCACGCAGGACATCTTCTGGCGGGACAAGTCCGTGTGCTTTGCCTCGACCCACCAGATGCCGCTCTATCCCGGCACCGGCGCGCTCGGGGAAACCGGCGAGGGCAACATCTGGAACGCACCGCTGCGTCCGGGCGACGGCGGCGAGCAGTTCCGGCAGGCGATGGAAAGCCGCGTCCTGCCGGCCTTGCGCAATTTCGCACCCGACCTGATCCTCATTTCGGCCGGCTTCGATGCGCACGAAGCCGACCCGCTGGCCAACCTGCGCCTCGTCGAAGCCGACTTCGCCTGGGCGACGACGGCACTGCTGGAGATCGCCGCCCGCCACGCCCGCGGGCGCGTCGTCTCGGTGCTGGAAGGCGGCTATGATCTCACAGCGCTCGCCCGTTCCGTCGCCGTCCACGTGAAAGGACTGATGGACGCCTGATCGGAGGCGCCGAATCGCGCTAAGGATGCCGCAGCAACCCTAACGTGGTGAGACCCATGAGCCCTGTCAAAGCTGCCGCCGCCAAGTTCGCGGACGTCAAAGAGATGCCGTTCGAGCGCGCCCTCAAGGAACTCGAGCAGATCGTCGGGCGACTCGAGCGCGGCGACGTCGAACTCGAGGAGAGCATCTCGATCTACGAGCGCGGCGAAGCGCTGAAGGAACATTGCGACCGCCTGCTCAAGGCGGCCGAGGCCAAGGTCGAACGCTTGACTTTTGGCGCGGACGGCGCACCGAAAGGTACACAGCCTTTTGATCCCGAGGCTTGAATTGCCACGACCTGCGTCCGCAGCGCCACGGATTCGTGGCTTGAGCGCAACTCCTCCCCAACTAAGCGCGCTCGCGTGGTGACGTGCCGGAGACAGGACGGGGGCCTCGCGGGTTAGACTGCTGCAGGGACGTTCACTGCACTTTTGTGACACCTTGTTGACAGGCTGTGTTGACAGTCCTTGTTGTCAAGTTAAGCTGACACTTCGTGCATTCCTCGTCATTGCCGTACCACCTAAGCCAAGAGGGTAAGTCCGTGAGTGCAACCTCCAAGACCCCACTGCTCGACACCATCAAGATTCCAGAAGACCTTCGCCGCCTGAAGGAGACCGAACTTCGACAGGTTGCCGATGAGCTTCGCCTTGAAACGATCGACGCGGTATCGGTAACGGGCGGCCACCTTGGCGCGGGTCTTGGCGTCGTCGAGCTGACGGTTGCGCTGCACTGGGTGTTCGACACGCCCCGCGACCGGGTCATCTGGGATGTGGGCCACCAGGCCTATCCGCACAAGATCCTCACCGGCCGCCGCGACCGCATTCGAACCTTGCGCATGGGCGGCGGTCTGTCGGGCTTCACCAAGCGCGCCGAGAGCGAATACGATCCATTCGGCGCCGCCCATTCCTCAACCTCGATTTCCGCCGGACTCGGCATGGCGGTCGCCCGCGACCTGTCGGGCGGCGACAACAACGTCATCGCCGTGATCGGTGACGGCTCCATGAGCGCCGGCATGGCCTACGAGGCGATCAACAATGCGGGTGCGCGCGACGAGCGCCTGATCGTCATCCTCAACGACAACGACATGTCGATTGCCCCGCCCACCGGCGCGCTGTCGCACTACCTCGCCCGCACCACGTCGAGCGGCGCCTACATCTACATGCGCGACATCGCCAAGCAGCTGGCCAAGCGCCTGCCCAAGAGCTGGGAGCGTCGTGCCGCGCGTCTCGAGGAATATACCCGCGTGCTGTGGCAGGGCGGCGCACTGTTCGAGGAACTGGGCTTCTACTACGTCGGCCCGATCGACGGCCACGATCTGAACCAACTGCTGCCGGTTTTGAAGAACGTGCGCGACACCAAGCAGGGCCCGATCCTGGTGCACGTCGTGACCAAGAAGGGCAAGGGCTACGCGCCGGCCGAGAACTCCGCCGACAAGTATCACGGCGTCAACAAGTTCAACGTCATCACCGGCGCCCAGGTCAAGCCGAAGCCGAATGCGCCCGCCTACACCCGCGTGTTCGCCGACAGCCTCGTCGCCGAAGCCCAGAAGGACGACAAGATCGTCGCCGTCACCGCCGCCATGCCGTCAGGCACCGGCCTCGACGTGTTCGGCAAGGCCTTCCCCAACCGCACCTTCGATGTCGGCATCGCCGAACAGCATGCGGTGACGTTCGCCGCCGGCCTCGCGACCGAAGGCTACAAGCCGTTCTGTGCCATCTATTCGACGTTCCTGCAGCGCGCCTACGACCAGGTGGTGCACGACGTGGCGATCCAGAATTTGCCCGTGCGTTTCGCTCTCGACCGCGCCGGTCTCGTCGGCGCCGACGGCCCGACGCATGCCGGCTCGTTCGACGTCGCCTACCTGGGCTGCCTGCCGAACTTCGTAATCATGGCGGCGGCCGACGAAGCCGAGCTCGTTCACATGGTGGCGACGCAGGTGGCAATCAACGATCGGCCGAGCGCGCTGCGCTATCCCCGCGGCGAGGGCTATGGCGTCGAGATGCCGGCGGTCGGCATTCCGCTCGAAATCGGCAAGGGCCGCGTGATGCGCGAGGGCAGCAAAATCGCCATCCTGTCGCTTGGCACGCGCCTCGCCGAGTCCATGCGTGCGGCCGACCAGCTGGCCGCCATGGGCCTCTCGACCACTGTCGCCGACGCCCGCTTCGCCAAGCCGATCGATGTTGAGATGATCAATCGCCTGGCGCGCGAGCACGAGGTGCTGATCACGATCGAGGAGGGTTCGGTCGGCGGCTTCGGCGCCTTCGTGCTGCATCACCTGAGCGATGCCGGGCTGCTCGATGGCGGCCTGAAGGTGCGCACCATGACGTTGCCCGACACTTTCATAGACCACGACAAGCCCGAGAAGATGTATGCCGACGCGGGCCTCGATTCGGCTGCGATCGTCGCCAAGGTACTAGCCGCACTCGGCCGGGAGATGGCGGTCGTCGAAGGCGGCGTGCGGGCTTAGGCATCTGAGATTTGGTTGTCCAAGGTCCCGACGAGGTGAGGGCGTCAGCCCCCCAGGGGCACTCAAGTCTCAACGGAATCGGGTGCTGGACGTCTGATCTTGCTCACCATTTCCCCTCCGCCTTGAGGGCTACGGGATTCACACATGTCGATTGCAGGGACCGCATCAGCCGAGATTTGGCCGAACACTTGTTCGGCCAAATCTCGGGCGGTTTTCGTCACGGCCGCGTAGGCGGCCGTCCACGACAAGGTTCAAACCCATGGTGTTTATGGGGACTCCAGACGCCTGTCCCGCGCTGTCATTTGCCCAAGCACCGCGCCTGCGGCCCGTTGTCGTGGAGGACCGCCTCCGCGGCCAAGACGAGAAGGGGAACGTACGATCCGAACAGAGATTTTTTTTGAGCCGCTGCAATCCCAGCGCAATTTTAACGCCAAATCACTTGTGGGAATGCCATAGCCTTGCAGGGAGAGAGGGTAAGCGAACGGGCAAAGAGTGAATTGAATTGTCCTGCCCTTCTTCCCCTGGCCGCATTGTCCGAGCGGCTTGCGCATTGGCGGCGAGCTATCGTAGGTCCTGCCATGGACGCTATGAACCAGATGGTTCATTGTCGTGACCGGAGACCCCAACATGACCGACAGTTTCGCGCCCCGTGATTGGTCGAGCCACCCGCGCTATATCGAGCCGATCTATCGCTCGACGCCGTTGCGCGGGCCAACCAAGCCGCTGATCCCGATCCGGCAGTCGCTGTCGGAACTGACCGGTCCGGTCTATGGCCAGGACTGCCTTGGACCACTCGATGCCGACCTGACCAGGAACGGCATGAAATCCGCCGAACCGCTGGGCGAGCGCATCATCGTCACCGGCCGCATTCTCGACGAGGACAGCCGCGGCATCGCCAACACGCTGGTGGAGGTCTGGCAGGCGAACTCCAGCGGCCGCTATATCCACGTGGTCGACCAGCATCCAGCCCCGCTCGATCCGAACTTCTTCGGCGGCGGCCGCTGCGTCACCGATGCGCACGGCCGCTACCGCTTCATGACGATCAAACCTGGCGCCTATCCGTGGGGCAATCACCCCAATGCCTGGCGCCCGCAGCACATCCATTTCTCGCTGTTTGGACCGAGCTTCGTCACCCGCCTCGTCACGCAGATGTATTTCCCTGGCGATCCGCTGTTCGCTCTCGATCCGATCTACCAGAGCGCGCCAGCTGCCGCCCGCGAGCGCATGGTCGCGAAATTCTCGATCGACGTGACCGAGCCGGATTTCGCGCTCGGCTACGTGTTCGACATCGTGCTGCGCGGCCACAACGCAACGCGGATGGGGCACTGACCATGGCCAAGCTCCAGCAAACGCCCTCGCAGACGGTTGGACCCTATTTCGCTTACGGCCTGCTGCCGCAGCAGTACAACTATGGCGATGGCCTGCTGAAGGAAATCGCCTCGGGGCAAGTCGCTGGCGCGGACGTGCCGGGCAACCGCATCCGCATCGAGGGCCAGGTGTTCGACGGCGCCGGCAAGGTGATAACCGACGCCATGATCGAAATCTGGCAGGCCGATCACCTCGGCCGCTATGCCCACCCGCGCGACCCTCGCGGCTCGAATGCCAACTTCAAAGGCTTCGGCCGCTTCGGCACCGGCACGGAAGCTGACAACAAGTTCGTCTTCGACACCATCAAGCCCGGCGTCGTGGAGCCGGGTGCCGCGCCGCACATCAACGTCATTTTGCTCATGCGCGGCATGCTGCTGCACACCTTCACGCGCATTTACTTCGCCGACGAAACCGAGGCGAACGCTAAGGATACCATACTGGCCCAGGTTCCCGCCGAGCGGCGCGATACGTTGATCGCCACCCGAACTGACACGGCAAGCGGCATGGTCTACCGTTTCGACATCCACATGCAGGGACCGCGCGAGACGGTCTTCTTCGACGTCTAACCAAGCATTCGCAGGAGTTCGACTAATGGCCACGCCATGCATCATCACCGTCGCGATCACCGGCTCGGTGCCGCAGAAGTCGGACAACCCGGCGGTGCCGATCACGATTGCCGAGCAGGTCGAGTCGACGCACGCCGCCTTTGAAGCTGGCGCCACGCTCGCGCACTGCCACGTGCGCATGGAGGATGGCAAGCCAACCTCGGACCCGGAGCGCTTTGGCCGCCTGCTCGACGGCCTGCGCAAGCACTGCCCCGGCATGATCGTGCAGCTGTCGACCGGCGGGCGTTCGGGCAACGGCCGCGAGCGCGGCGGCATGCTGCCGTTGAAGCCCGACATGGCGTCGCTGTCGACCGGGTCGTGCAACTTCCCGACCCGCGTGTACGAGAACGCGCCTGACCTGGTGAACTGGCTCGCCGAGGAGATGATCAGGCATGACGTGAAGCCCGAGGTAGAAGCCTTCGATCTGTCGATGATCTTCAAGGCGGTCGAAATGCAAAAGAACGGCCTCATGAAAGGGCCGATCCACGTGCAATTCGTGATGGGTGTGAAGAACGCCATGCCGGTCGACCGGGCCGCCTTCGAGTTCTTCGTCGCGACCCTGAAGCGGCTCGCGCCCGACGCCACCTGGACCGGCGCCGGCATCGGCCGCGATCAGCTCACCCTCAACCGCTGGGCCCTCGAACTCGGCGGCCACTGCCGTACCGGCCTTGAGGACAACGTGCGCTGGGACAAGACGACGCTCGCCCCCTCCAACGCTGCCCTCGTCAAACGCGTCGCCGAGCTGTGCGGCGAATACGGCCGCCGGGCAGCCACCGTCACTGAGGCCCGCAAGCTGCTGTCGCTGCCGGCCGCGGCCCAATAGTGTATTCGCCTTGGCAGCGATGCAATTGCCGCATTTGAGTGTTACTGCAACCGAGGTGGCGTCGCCGCCGACCGCACGATGGGGTTTGGCGCGCGTTTGATTGCGAAGCGTTTCTGGGTGTCGTCACCGTCGAGGGAACTGTCATGAGTAGCACTTTGGGTCAGGCTGTTATCGGGCCTGATCTGTTCATCAAGGGCGATGTCCGCAACGGCCGAAGCGTCGATGTGATGGGCCAGATCGACGGCACGATCTCGGCCGAGCGGGTGATCGTCCATCGCGGGGCGCGGATCTACGGCACGTTGATCGCCGACACGGCGGAGATCGAGGGCGAGGTGCAGGGCCATCTGCTGGTGCGCCAACTGCTCAGCATCGGCAGCACCGGCCGCGTGCACGGCGACGTGCGTTACGGCCAACTTGCCATGCAACTTGGCGCCGAACTGAGCGCCGATGTGCGCAACGTGCCGCCGGCGATCGCCGGGGATCTCAGCATCGCGGTCAAGCGTGGGCAATCGGCGCGGGTCACCACCGATGATGTGACCGCCATAGATCCGGATAGCCCGGCCGACAGCCTCGTGTTCGCGGTTTCACGTACCGTAAACGGCTTTCTCGCGTTCACCACGGCCGCAACGACCCCGATCGAACGGTTCACCCAGCCCGAGCTGCAAGGCCACAGAATCGTGTTCGTGCACGACGGTTCGATGGGCGACGCAGCGAGCTTCGACATCACCGTCACGGACCAGATGGGTGCCAACTCAGGGCCCGCCAGCACCGTGCACGTCGCCGTGTTCAAGTGATCAATACGCGCCAGCCACCGCGCCAACGCCATCTTTCTGATAGAGGTCGCGGCGAAAGTTGACGATTCCGTCTTCGGTGGCCCAGGCGGTCACGTAGACGAAGTACAGCGGCACCGGGCGCTTCAGCGTCACGTTCTGCCGCTCGCCCGACTTCTTTAGGCCTTCGATCTTTTCAGCCGTCCAGCCACCGTTGTCGGCCAATAGCCAGTTGGCGAGGTGCTCGATGCCCAGTACACGCACGCAGCCCGAACTCGCCGCCCGGAAATTGCGCCCGAAGATGGTGTCGGACGGCGTGTCGTGCATGTAGACGGAGTAGTTGTTGTGGAAATTGATCTTGAGGAAGCCAAGCGGGTTTTCCTTGCCGGGCTGCTGTTTGAACACGAGATTGCGGGTGGCTCCGCTCTTCCAGTCCACCTTGGTTGAATCGAGCTTGCGGCCGTTGCCGTCGTAGGCATCGATGCCGAATTTCGCCAGCACATCCTGGTTCTTGCGCTGCATGTCCTGCCCCTTGGGGATCAGGTCCTTTTCGATCACGGTCGGCGGCAAGGTCCACACCGGATTGAAGTTCATCTCGTGCACGGCCGAGCGCAGGATCGGAGTCGGGCGGTCGATCTTGCCGACCACGCCCGAATGGCGCGAGACGACCCGGTCGCCCTCCACCGCTTCGATCTGCGCCGAGGGGATGTTCACGACCACATACTTCTTCGGCAGGCCGCGGCCGAACTCCTGCAGGCGGGCGAGGTTGGCGCGCAGTTGGCGCAGGCGGGCTGCGGCCGGCACGTTGAGTGCTGCAATCGTGCGCTTGTCGGTGATGCCGGTCGGCGTCAGGCCATTGGAGGCCTGGAAGCGCTTGACGGCCTTCTCGGTATAAAAGTCGTAGTAGTCTGGCTGAGACGACGGCTCCTTGAGATCACCCGACGACAGCAGCCGCGCTTTCAGAATTCCGACCGCCGAATTGGCCGTGCCGGGCGACAACACCACCTCAGGCAGCGGTTGCCAGCCGCCACGCTCGGCGATCTCGGCATAGCGCTTGATGGCGATTTTCATCGGCTCGATGTTGCCGGCCGACAGTGTCGGGAACCCTTTCGGCGGGTTCGCTTCCCACTCTTTGATGAACGAGCGGTCGTAGTCCGGGCTCGCCGTGCTGTCGGTCTTCTGGCCAGCAAACCGTATCCAGCTGTTGGTCGGGTCGTTGGCAAGAGCAGCACCGGTAGTCGTCAATACGGCGACGAGTGCCAGCGCGCCGATGTGCCGGGCCAGTGTCCGCGTCTCTATCATCCAGATGTTGCTCACGTTGGCCACTCCTGCGCCGTCCGAGGCGTGTGCTGCATGCAACCAAGCGGCCCCGATCGGCAGGAGCCTAGGAATTGAAGATTAACGAATCGCTGCAGTTCGTACCACGGGCTCGCCGCACCTCCCTCGCCGACACGAACGTCTTCACGCCCATGTGTTGAGGAAATTGCGGCATTCCCTATGACGGGCAAGGGACAATGTTCGCGCGAGCAGCCATGCCTTGCCCGATGGTGCGCTTGGGACACAAGCCCTTGACGCGAAAAGGGCTCCAGATCGTGCTGGAGCCCTTGATTGCACATCGGTGAGTATAACTTCGCCTCTTACAGCTGGTAGCGGATCTGGTCGCTCCAATAGCGCTCCAGGCGGACCAGCGACTTGTTGACGGTCTTCAATTCCTCGCCAGAAACCTGCGCCACGGCTTCCACCGAGCCCAGCTGGCGCTGATACAGTTTCTGAACAATCGTGCAGGCTTCCAGGCCCTTTTGCGTCAGGCTGACGCGCACCGAGCGGCGATCCGTTTCCGACCGCTTGTAGTGGATATAGCCCATGTCGACGAGCTTCTTCAGATTGTATGACACGTTCGAACCGAGGTAGTAACCGCGGGTCTTCAGTTCGCCGGCGGTCAGTTCGCTCTCGCCGATATTATAGAGCAGCAGCGCCTGTACGCTGTTCAACTCTGCGCCGCCCATGCGGTCGAATTCATTCTTGATCACGTCGAGCAACAGCCGGTGAAGGCGCTCGATCAGTCTCAGCGCCTGCAGATACTCGTTGCGGAACGTTTCGTCGGTCGCCGGCGCGCGATGTCGCGCACCATCCAATACCAGTGCCATGTAGAACCCCTGATGCCATACCTGTTCATTTTGCCTCGAATTTATTCGAGGGTCCCGGTTTCCGGGTTGAGGTTCAAGTTACAGGTGTGAAGTAAAAGTTGCGCTAAAAGGCATAGTAAAAGAATAGTTCCTGCCTGATCTTGCAAAGCTTTTCTAACGCTGTTGCAAGGTATCCGGCGAAAACTTCAAATGCGGGCGGCCTGCATTTCCTGCCGCGTCGCTGGATGCAGGTCGAGGGCAGCGTCGGGGCGGAACAGATCATCGATCCGGGCCTGCGCGAGGTCCGCCACGCGCGCCGGCAGCCAGGCGGGCTCGCGGTCGCCGTCGACGAGGCGGGCGCGAACGGCGGCCTGGAAATCGTGGCTGCCGATCAGCCGCCTGGCCAGTCGATGGTCAAGGGTCAGGCAATGGCGCAGGTCGGCGTCACGGGCTTCGCGCAGCTGGCGCAATGTGGTCGCAGCGCCGATCGGGGACGATCGCTCGATCTGGCTCAGGGTCTCGGCCGCCCACGTGCGCAGCTTCGGATCGGCGCCGCCGGTGGCCTGCACGGCCAGCCGCTGCGCGATTGTTTCGACCGAAGCGCCGGCGAACGAGGCTGCGATGGCCGGGCGCAAGGTGGCGAGCGGGCCGGGGCCAGGGTCCTGATGCAGGCCGTCGAGCAGCGGATCGACGGTCTGGGCGTCAGCCAGCGCTGCTTCGATGCTCGAGAAATCATTTTCGCCAATACAATGGGTGACGAGGCCGAGCGCAAATGCGTCCGCACGCTCGATGCTTGCGCCGGTCAAAGCCAGGTAGGTGCCGAGTTCGTCCGGCAACCGCGCCAGGGTGAAGGCGGTGCCGGCATCGGCGATAAGCCCCATATGGACGCCCGGCACGGCGAAGCGATAGCCCGCGCCAGCCACCCGATGCGTGTTGACGAGCGTCAGCCCGGCGCCGGCGGCTGTCACCGCCCCGTCGAGAAGTGCAACTACCGGCTTCGACAGGCATTCGAGCATCCAGATCAGTGCGTAGTGCGCATCGAGCGCGGCTTGGGCGGCGGGCGGATCGGTGATCGCGAGGCGCGCCAGTTCGCGCAGGTCGAAACCCGCGCAGAACCAGCCGGGCTCGCTCGCGCGCAGGACGATGGCATAGGCATTGGCATCGCGGGAAATCTGGGGCACAGCCGCCAGCAGCATCTGCGTCAGGGCGACGTCCAGGACGTTGTGCTGGACCGTGCGCGACAGCACGATTGTTCGAACCGCGCCACGATTGGCTATTGCAATCGCGGGCGCGTCCATACTCTCGACACGATTTGGTTGCAATACTGACGCGGGTTGCGAGCTGCGTTTCTGGTCTTCCACAGACTGCTCTCGATTGGTGCACAGGACGTTCAGAGCCGCTTGCTTGCACCAGATTCGATATGTACATCAATAGGAAATCCGGCGATAGTCTGTGCGCGTGTGATTCGTCGTTGGCGTTCTTGACGTGCGTTTTTGTCAAGTCGTTGCGGAGCGGGCTCACGGGGACCCACGGGGATGAAGCGCATCTGTTCGCGGCAGATCGGGTTGATCTTGACCGCCTTGGCCGGCACGGCAGTGTTGTCAGTGGTGTCCGCCGTTGTCGGCGGTGCCGCCCAGGCCGGTGATCCGGCTCTCCCGACACATCGATCGTTTGCCCAACCGGCATTGCTCGACGCAGCCAGCCAGCGGAATGCGCCGTCCGTTGCGGAAACGCCCAACGCAGCAGCGGTGCTGCGACCTTCGCAGACGGATGGCGCGGACGCCTCGGCGACAGCTCCTTCAGGACTGCATCAATCGAGACCGTTGGCAGGCCATGCGCACGCCGTACCGGTGAAGCCCGCAAAGGAACATCCACAGTGGCCACGGCTCGTTCCAACAGCGCACAGCGAAGCCGATGCCGCGGCGGAAACCTATGCTCCAGCCGACGTGGTCGCTGGCCGGGCACGCTGTGCGCAGCTGCTGCGGGGGCTCGATGTCGTGGTTGTCGATGAGGCACCGATCAAGGCCGGCACGTGCGGCACTCCGGCTCCGGTCCAGCTGATCAGTATCGGCCGCAATCCGCAGGTTGCGTTGTCGCCGCCGCTCACCATGACCTGCGATATGGTCGCCGCCCTGCACCAGTGGGTGACGAAGGAGATTCAACCGCTCGCCAGGAAGCATCTTTCTTCGCCCCTGGCCAGCATCGAGACCATGAGTTCCTACTCCTGCCGCAACGCCTACGGTCGCAAGCGCGGCAATCTGAGCGAGCACGGCCGGGCCAATGCGATCGACATCCGCGCGTTCCACACAACGGAAGCGAAGGAAGTGGCGGTGTTGCAGGACTGGGGTCCAACCAGCTGGGAAATCCGGGCGCAGGTCGCCGCCGAAGCGAAAACCACGGCCGCGGCGAAGCTTGCTGCAGACAAAGCAGCTGCAGCCAAGGCGGCGCACAGTGCTGCTGCCAAGTCACCGGCGACTACGGCCGCACTGCCTGAGGCACCCGCAGCGCAGCAGTCGGGGACCGGCGGCGCAACGTCCAGCATCGGCAAGCTCATCGAAGGCGCACCGTCGATCGCCAATCGCTTGCCGGGCGCCGCCGCTACCGCCGAAGGGCGCTCTGGCTTCGGCCTGATCAAGCCGAGCCAGCTCGGCGGTCCAAGGGTGCCGGCCGAGAAGGGGCGTGTCGTCACATCATCGACGGCGGCCGTAACAGCGCCGGACATGGTAGTGGCCGCGCGCAGATCGCAGTTCCTGCGCGAGGCACACGCGAGTGCCTGCAGGATTTTCGGCACGACGCTCGGACCGGAAACCAACCTCGCCCATAAGAACCACTTCCACCTCGACATGGCCGAGCGGGCATCGGGCAAGAACTATTGCGAATAGCAGCGCGAAGCTGTCGCTTCAGCCGAGCTTCGGCCGGTCCGTGAAAGGATCGCTGGTGCCATCGGGCAGCGCCACGTCGAAGGCGACGATGGTCATCGAGATCAGCGTGTAGTAGCCAAGGATGCCGACCAGTTCCACGACCGCCTGCTGGCCGAGGACGGCCACGGCCTCGACGTAGGTCGCATCGCTCACCCGGCGACGCGTAAGCAGCTCTGACGCAAACGCGTGCACGACACGGGCGGGCGCATCTGCCAGAACCGGTGTTTCGCCCCTGCGGACGGCTTCGATGGCTGCCGGCTCGAGGCCGGCGCTGGCTGCGATCGGCGCGTGGGCTGCCCACTCGAACCCGGCCTGCCAGTGGGCCCCCATCACCAGAATCGCCAGCTCCGACAGCCGCGGCGGCAATGACGTGCCGAAGCGGCAGAACGCGCCGAGTGCCTGTGCCTTGTCGGCCAGTTCCGGGCTCTGCAGCCAAACCTGAAGCGGGCCCTGCACCTTGCCGCGCGGGCCGGCTGTAATCGCGTCATGCACGCGTTGCTGGGCCGGCGTGAGCGCCATTGGATCAAGCGCGGGAAGGCGGGACTTGGCCGGTGCGGTCACGTCAGAATACCACCACGCCACGGATGCTTTTGCCGGCATGCATGAGATCAAAGCCCTTGTTGATGTCTTCGAGCGGCATCGTGTGCGTGATCATCGCATCGATCTCGATTTTGCCGTCCATGTACCAGTCGACGATTCTGGGCACGTCAGTGCGGCCGCGCGCGCCACCGAACGCGGTGCCCTTCCACACCCGGCCCGTGACCAGCTGGAAGGGGCGCGTTTTGATCTCCTGGCCAGCGCCAGCGACGCCGATGACGATGCTCTCGCCCCAGCCGCGGTGACAGGCTTCGAGCGCCGTGCGCATCACGTCGACGTTGCCGGTGCAATCGAACGTATAGTCGGCGCCGCCGATCTGGTCGGCGCCACGCTTTGTCATAGCGACGAGGTGGGCCACGAGGTCGCCAGCCACGTCCTTCGGGTTGACGAAGTGGGTCATGCCGAACTTGGTGCCCCAGGCGGCCTTCGACGGATTGACGTCGACACCGATGATCATGTCGGCGCCAACGAGGCGCAGTCCCTGGATCACGTTGAGGCCGATGCCGCCGAGCCCGAACACGATTGAAGTGCAGCCCGGCCCGGCCTTCGCCGTGTTGATGACGGCGCCGACGCCGGTCGTCACGCCGCAGCCGATGTAGCAGACCTTGTCGAAGGGGGCGTCGGGACGGATCTTGGCCACCGCGATCTCGGGCAGCACGGTGTGGTTCGAGAACGTCGAGCAGCCCATGTAGTGGTGGATTTTCTGACCCTTGTAGGAGAACCGGCTCGAACCGTCGGGCATCACGCCTTGTCCCTGGGTGGCGCGGATCTGCGTGCACAGATTGGTCTTGCGCGACAGGCAAGACGGGCAGGTGCGGCACTCGGGCGTGTAGAGCGGGATGACGTGGTCCCCCTTCTTCAGCGACGTGACGCCAGGCCCGATGTCGACCACGATGCCGGCGCCCTCGTGGCCGAGGATCGCTGGAAACAACCCTTCCGGGTCCGCGCCCGAGAGGGTGAACTCGTCGGTGTGGCAGATGCCGCTCGCCTTGATCTCGATCAGCACTTCGCTGGCCTTCGGGCCCTCGAGGTCGAGTTCGACGATTTCGAGGGGCTTTGCCTTTGCGAAGGCGACGGCAGCACGGGTTTTCATCGTGTGTGGCCTCCAGGGGTAGGTGAGCGGCGCTCAGAACTCAGGTGCGTCGCTTGGTCGATCGCGTATATGGCACCATGTAGGGGCGCTTCTCTTCGACCAGCGGATCGGCTGCGTCATCGGGTCCCGGATCGTCCGGCGCATGGGGCGCGACAAAGACAGTGGCGACGGCCGGCTTTTTGCCGTTTGCCTGCGGCGCGGCACGCACCGTACGCAACACACCATCTGCCATCGCCGCGGGCTCGGCAGCCACCACAGTCGGCTTGGTGACTTGCGCTGGCGTCCGTGGTTTTGCCGGCTCGACGGCGACGGCCGTGGGCTTCGCGGCCGGTTCGGCTGGAAGCGCAGCTGGCGCCATGTGCGGTGCCGACGGACCCCCAGCAGATGCAGCGACGACTGACGGGGCTGTGGCAGGGGCTGCAGTTGCCGAAGCCGGTCGCGTCACCTCGACGGCGTCGGTCACATCCTTGCGCGTGGCAGCGGCGGACGGCGCCGTGCGACCCATGGCCTCAGGCGGCGGCGGCATGACCGGCACATCGGCCGGCTCCCTGTCCTGTGGTCGTGCGCCCAGCGCCACCAGTTCCTCGAGTTTGCCGAGGATCGCGGTCTTGTCGCTCCCTTGCGCGTTTTCGACCGGCACCCGCCACTGGAACGCGTCGAGTTGGCCGGTCACAGGTGAGATCGGCGCCCAGGTGTCGGACACGATGCCATCTGCCGTCCAGGCCGGATCGCGGGGGGCGTTGACGGCGCGGGCGAGCCACTCGCGCACCCGGCCAGCATCGCCGTGCTCGCCGCCCTCGATCTTGGCCATCAGCGTGCAGACCCGTTGCGTCAGTCCGCCCTCGAGCAGCGGGCTCAGGGCGTGGCGTGCCACATCCCACTCGCGCGCCTCGATCGCCGACGTCGCCAGCGCGATCGGGCTTTCGATCGAATGCAAATTGAGCGTGGCGAGCTGCCGCATCCGGGTGAGGCGGTCGCGCGGGCTGTCGCCGATCCGCGCATAGGCGTAGGCGGTCGCGAGATCGGGGTGCGGTGCCTTGCGCCAGGTCTTCTGGATGACGTTGGCGGCCTTCTGCGTGCTGCCACGGGCGGCCAGGATGCGGGCGGCGATACTGGCAGCCGGGATCAGATCCGGCGCGAGGGTGTGCGCCTCTACGGCTAGAGCCATGGCCTTGTCGGGAGCCGCCTCCTCTGCCGCTTGCGCCTGGGCGGTCAACAGCACCGCGCGGCGACGGTCGGCGACCGGCGTTTCGATGTGACCGTGGCGCCTGGCCAGCACCAGGGTATCGAGTGCACCGGCCCAGTCGGCCTCCTTGCACTGCAGATCAAACAGCGCATCGGCCGACCAGCCGAGCTTCGGATTGAGGCCAAGGGCGCGTTCGGCATACTGGCGGGCGGCTTCGCGTTCGCCTTCGCGCTCGGCCTCGAGGAACAGGCCGCGCAGGCCCAGTTGTTCGGTATCGGGGCTGGCCAGCATCGAATCGAAGATGCGTCGTGCCCCTTGTCGGTCGCCCGACAGCTGGGCTGCCTGGGCGCGCAGCAGATGCGTCAGCGGTTCGTTGGGCAGCTTTGAACGGGCGGTGTTGGCTTGGCGCAAGGCGAGGGCACGGTCACCGGCGCCGATCGCGATCATGCCGCTCGACAGGGCCGCAAGGCCTTGCTTGTTGTGCCGCTTCAGGAAGAACGAGCCGATATTGGCCGGGCTCTGCCAGATCTGGCGGAACATCGACCATAGGAACAGTGTCGTGACCAGCAGCACGGCCAGCCCGATCACCGCCTGGAACACGCTGGGGTTGGCGGTATAGCCCTGCCACTCGATGTGGATCGTGCCGGGATTGTCGGCAAGCCATGCCAGGACCGCGGCAAGACCCAGGACGCCGAGCAGGTAAACGACGAGACGCACCATGACGCGATTGCTCTTTCGATTGCGATAGCGTGTTCTGATTTACGGAGTGGGCTTGCTGCTGAGCGACGTTTTCAGTTGGCTCTCGATCTCGGCGACCGCGCGGTCGACCACGGCGCGCGCTTCGACGCTGGCGAGCCACGCGGCGCCAGCGGTGCGGGCCTTGGCCGACAGTTTCTTGGCTTCGTCGACGACATCACCCAGGCGGTTGGCCTTGAGCGCGGTATCCATGCGGGCAGCGATCGCCTCGGCGCTGGTGTCGGTCGGCGCCGCGTTGGTCTTGCGCACGCGCACGATCGACTTGGCGCCCGAGAGCAGCTTGTCAACGACGCTGCCGTCCGCGGGCTCGGCATCGGCGGCGATGATCGCGTAGGCGGCGTTGCGGAAGTCGTTGGTCAGCGCCGTCGTCGTCGGCACGCCCTTGTCCTTGACGGCGTCCAGCGCCTTCAGGTCGAGCTTGCCGGCGCCGGCCTTCTGCACGGCGGCCAGTTCCGTGGCGAACGCCCCCCCCCGGTCGAGCGCGCGTTTGAGGTTGGCGAGTTCGAGCGACAGCACGATGCGCTCGGAATTGGCGCGGCGATCTTCCTCGCTCTTGACGACGCCGGCGAGGTTCTGCTCCACGGCTGCCAGCTTGGTGTTGAGCGGCGCGAGCGCGCTCGATACGTCCTGGGGCCGCGCCACGGTTTTCAACTGGGTGGATACCTCGGCCCTGAGGCCTTCGACCACCGTTTTCAGGGCACCAGCGCTTTCATTAGTGGCGCGGAGGGTCTGGTCGATCGTATCCAGGCGCTGGCTGCTCTGTGCCGCCTGTGACTTGACCGCACCGAGATCACGGTCGATGCGGGCGACGCCGGCGCGGGCCTGCTCGGCTGCTTCGGTTGCCTGTCCGAGACGGGATTCGACGTCCTGGGCGACGCTCTTGCGGGCGGCGGCCATCTGGCCGGACAGCGACGCTTCGAGATCGGCGAGCTTGCCGGTGATCTGGGCCAACTGTGGGATGCGCCCCTTCTGCGGATCGGTGCCGGCAGCTGTACTCAGCGTTGCGAGTGCTTCCTCCAGCCGCGCGAGCCGTTCTGCGTCCGCGCCCGGTGCCGGTTTGGCGACCTGCTCGGCGAGTGCCTGGGCGTCGGCGGTGAGCTTGGCCTGGGCGGCCGACAACGCTGGGACAGCGCGGTTCACATCCTCGATTTTGGCCAGACGGGCTTCAGCGGCGGCGAGCTTCTGGGCGAGTTCGGGTGATTGTGCGGCGGGCTTGGCCTTGGCCGCATCCTCGACGGCAGCCAGCCGCCGTCGTACCTCGACCATGGGTTCGCCGCCAGCCGACAGGCCAAGCTGCGGCCCGATCGTGTCGGCGCCCAGGAGCGCGAGGAACCCACCGGCGACGCCGGCAAACAGGTGCGAGGCGACGGCCGCGATGCCGCCACCCGTGCGGGCCGGCATGGCTGCGGGAGTTGCCCTGGCGGCAGCTGCCGGTGCGGCAGGCTTAGCGGCGCTGGCCTTGGGATCGGCCGGCTTGTCCGCCATTTTCTCGGTGGCCTTGTTCTCGGCGGTCTTGGCGACCGGTGGCATCGCAGCTGCGGCCGGCTTGGCATCGGTGGGCGATGCGGTGGCCGGCGACATGGCCGCTGGCTTGTTGGCAGGTTCGGCGGGCTTGCCCGCCGCTGCACCCGTAGCTGCCATGCCCCCCTTGTCGCCGGCCGGCTTGATCTCGGTCGCCTTGAGGTCGATGATCGCCGCTGGCTTCTTCGGTGTCGATGCCTCGGAACCCGGCTTGCCCGGACCCTTGCTCGAGCCGTCGTTGTTGTTGCCTGACATGATCGACTGGAACCTCCGCTACGCAACCGGCCACGCCCGCCTTGCCGGCGTAGGCATCGCCGCTGATCCTTGACAGCGGCTTACCGCTCCTGCCTGTCGCACGACAATCGAAAATTTTCGATTATCGCCGTTCGCTGCGACTTTCGCCCGATTGTGCCGTGGCGGGACCGATAAGGGCAATCATTTCTTGTAGATTTGGCCGCTCCGCACAGCGCACCGGCACCCCTTCGAGGCAGGCAAGCCTTGCCGCCGTCGCCGCCGAAATGCAGAAATGCACGATGCCTGTGCAGGCCGTTCCGAGATTGTGCTGGCCGACCAGATCTGCATACACCTCGGCGGTGCGCGGCGACAGCAGAATAACGCCGTCGATGCGCTTGTTGCGCATGCTGGCGACGAGCGCACTGGCGAGCCGCGTCGCCACGCGGGTCGTGTAGACGATGGGCTGGCTGACGAAAAAGCCGAGGCGCTGCAACTCGTCGACGAAGCTGCTCTTCACGTGGTCGCCGGCCAAATGGACGAGCGGGCCGCTGTTCACTTCCGCGTGCTCGGAGATGAGCGGGATCAGTTCTGCGGCATTGGATGGTCCCTCGACGATCGTCGTGAAGCCGAGACTGCGTGCGGTGGCGGCCGTGCCGGGGCCGACCGCAAACAACAGCAGGCCTTTTGCCGCATCGATCTGTGGGCTGGCGGCGAGCGCGCGCAGTCCATTGCGGCTGGTGGCGATGATCGCCTGGGCCCCGTCGAGGTCGATGTCGTCGGTGCCGTCTGTCGAGATCATCAGCAGCGGTTCGATCGTCACGTCATGGCCGAGCGCGATCAGCTGCGCCTTGAACACGACCGCGTCTTCCTCCGGCCGAGTGATGAGCAGGCGCATCAGTGCGTGCCCTCGAACAGTTGGCTCGCACCGCGGCCGAGAAGTTCCTCGCCTGCACGCTGGCCGATCACGATCGCCGCGGCGGCCGGCCCTTCGTGGACGCAGGCGAGGCTGCGGCGGCCATCCGGCGACAGCACCTGACCGCGCAAGGTCAGGGTGGCGCCCGACAGCGTCGCGAGGCCGGCGATCGGCGTGCGGCAGGAGCCATCGAGGATCGCCAGGAACGCGCGCTCGGCGGCGACGCAGATGTGCGAGGCTTCGTGGTCGAGCTTGCCGAGCAGTCCCATGGTCGTCTCGTCGTGGCCGTGCGCGACGACGGCAATCGCGCCCTGCGCGACCGCCGGCAGCATCTCGGTCGTTGCGATGCGCGCCGTGATGCGGTCGCCCATGCCAAGGCGTTCCAGGCCGGCGCAGGCGAGCATGGTCGCGTCGGCGACCCCATCGGCGAGCTTCTTCAGCCGGGTCTGCACATTGCCGCGGAAGCCGACGACGTTCAGGTCGGGCCGCAGCGCCCGCACCTGGGCCTGGCGCCGCAGCGACGACGTGCCGAGCGTCGCGCCCTGCGGCAGGGCCGCCAGCGAGGCATGCTTCAGGCTGACGAATGCATCGCGCACGTCGTGGCGTTCGAGCACGGCGCCGACCGCGAAGCCTGTCGGCAGGACCGTCGGCAGGTCCTTCATCGAGTGCACAGCGATATCGATTGAGCCTGCCATCAGGGCTTCGTCGATCTCCTTGGTGAACAGCCCCTTGCCGCCCACTTCCGACAACGGGCGATCCTGGATCGTATCGCCGGAAGTCTTGATGACCATGATCTCGAAGCGATCTGGGCCAAGGCCGTGCGCCTGCATCAACTGATCGCGCGTCGCGTGGGCTTGCCACAGGGCCAGCGGCGAGCCTCGGGTACCGATGCGGATCTTGCCAGGACGGTCTCGGCCACGCGGGTTTTTTGTGTCGGCTTGCACGTGGCATTCCCCGGATGGTAGCGCTGATAAGAAAGGTCGAAGCGAACCAACAGGATAACATTCGTGACGGGTGGTGCAAACCCCGCCGGCTCTTGCCTCGTGCTCGGCATCGAGACGAGCTGCGACGAGACAGCTGCGGCCGTGGTCGCGCGCGACGGGCCGGGGCGCGGCCGCATCCTATCCAACGTGGTGCGCTCGCAATGGGAGCAGCACAGGGCGTTCGGCGGCGTGGTGCCGGAACTCGCCGCCCGCGCCCACGTCGAGTGCCTCGATGAACTGATTGCGGAAGCCTTAACTACTGCCGGCATCGGCCTGCGCGATCTCGACGCGGTTGCCGCGACCGCCGGCCCGGGCCTGATCGGCGGCCTGATCGTCGGCCTGACGTCGGCGAAGGCGCTGGCGTTTGCTGCCGACAAGCCCCTGGTCGCGGTCAATCACCTGGAGGCGCACGCCCTCACCGTCGGCCTGACGGAAGGTCTGCTGCCGCCCTATCTGCTGTTACTGGTCTCGGGTGGGCACACACAGATCCTCGGTGTCGAGGGGGTCGGGCGCTATGCGCGCGTCGCAACCACCATCGACGACGCCTTGGGCGAAGCCTTCGACAAGACGGCGAAGCTGCTGGGGCTGCCGCAACCGGGTGGGCCCCATGTGGAGCGCATGGCACGCACCGGCGATGCCACGCGGTTCGACCTGCCGCGTCCCATGGCCGGGCGCGAGGAGCCGCATTTCTCGTTCGCGGGCCTCAAGACCGCCGTGCGCCGCCGCGCCCAGGAACTAGGGCAGTTGACCCCGCAGGACGTGGCGGACCTGTGCGCGGCCTTCGAGCTGGCGGTGACGGAAAGCGTCGCCGACCGCTGCCGCAAGGCCTTCCGCTGGGCGCAGCTGCGTGGCTTGCCGCGGCATCTCGTGATCGCCGGCGGTGTGGCTGCCAATCAACGGCTGCGGGCCGGGCTCGACGTCGTTGCTGCGGACGCGGATTGGACCCTGCACGTGCCGCCGGTCGCGCTATGCACGGACAACGGCGCGATGATCGCCTGGGCCGGCGCCGAACGCTTCGCACGCGGCCTGATCGACCCGCTCGACGTCGCGCCGCGCGCGCGCTGGCCGCTCGATGCAACGGCGATCCCGGCGCTGGGGCATGGCCGCCTGGGAGCCAAAGCATGAGGAATAACCGCGCATGACCCTTCCCCCGATCGGTGTGATCGGCGCCGGCGCCTGGGGCACGGCGCTGGCCCAGGTGGCGGCGCAAGCCGGTGGGCATTCCGTCGTCCTGTGGCTGCGCGATGGCGCCGCTGCCGCCGAGATCAACCGCACCCATTCAAACGAAGCGAAACTGCCGGGCGTCGCCTTATCGCCCGCCATTGTCGCGACCGCTGCCGCGTCGGACCTCAATGCGTGCCGGATCGTGCTCGTCGCAGCACCTGCCCAGGCCGTGCGCAGCGTACTCGCGACGGTCGCCGGGCACCTGCCGCCGGCCGTTCGCCTGGTAATGACCGCCAAGGGTTTCGAGCGCGGCACCGCGGCCCTCATGACCGACATCATGGCCGAGGTTTGCCCGGCCGCTGAGCCGCTCGTCCTGTCGGGCCCGAGCTTCGCTGGCGACGTGGTGCGTGGGCTGCCCACCGCCGTGACGCTCGCCGCCCGCACAATCGAGGGTGCCGAGGACGTCGCGCAGAACTTGAGCAGCCCGACGTTCCGGCTCTATTTGTCGGACGACCTGACTGGCGTGCAGGTCGGCGGCGCGGTGAAGAACATCCTCGCCATCGCTTGCGGGATCGTCGCCGGTCGCGGCCTCGGCGAGAGCGCGCGGGCAGCGCTGATGGCGCGCGCCTTCGCCGAGCTGACCCGGGTCGGCCGCGCGCTCGGCGCCCGCTCCGAGACCATGGCCGGATTGTCCGGCCTCGGCGATCTGGTGCTCACCTGTTCGAGTGCCCAGTCGCGCAATTATCGGCTGGGCATGGCGCTCGGCGAGGGCCGTGCACTATCCGACATTCTCGGCACGCAGCGCGGCACCAGCGAAGGCGCCTTTACGGCAAGCGTCGTCGTCGAGATCGCCCGGCGCCATGGCGTCGACGTGCCGATCATCGCCGGCGTGACCGATATCCTCGAGGGCCGCGCCACCATCGACACGGTGATCGGCCACCTCCTGCAGCGCCCGATCAAGGCGGAGTAACCGGGCGCTTACTAGAGTTGGTCGACAACGGGGGAAACTCTGACGGGCAAAAGCCGTCCGCCTGCTTCACCGGGGATGCCGCACCTGCGCTCACAAACTGGCGAGCTTGCCGTACTGGTCCGCCAGCAGATAGTAAAACGCCACGCGGCTTTTGCTTTTGTCGGCTTTCATCTTGTCGCAAATGCCCTTGATCGCCTTGTCGAGGTCGGCATCCGAGTGTGCAAGCGCGAGCTTTTTCTTGCACCAGCTTTCGCGCACGCGCTCCAACTCGTCCTTCGACGAGCAGGCGACGAGCGACGTATCGGTGCCCTTCAGCGCGATGCCGAGGTGCTTGATGATGGCCTTGACTGCCGCGTCGTTGGGGGCGGGGACGTATTTCTTCAGCTCAGCTTGGTGGTCGATCATGGGGACATGTTTCTCCCGACTCTTTGTTGCAACCAGCACCGAACCGGCGCTGTCGCTCCGTTCGGCAGGACAAAGCATATCCGGCCGGCAGGAAATTGCGAGGGGGAAGTTGCTGCCCGCGCCGACCGAACACAGATCAATATGAACGAGGTCCGCCAAGAGCTTACGGCGGTGTCGGCGGCACGGCGCATCCTCTTGAATGACCGCACTTCGCCGCTGTCACCCGTGGGCATCTTGCCAATCCACAGGCGTCCGTGCGAGCCACCAAGCATGCGATCGACCGGCGACTCGTAGTGCGCCACCGTCCGAGTTGCAGCGCCCCATTTGGGACACATCACTTGGGACACATCTCATGGCAGCATCCCGCGATCTGTTTGGAAATACGGCCCAGAACATGACCTCTTCGAACGAGCGCGCGCGCAAGACCGTCGATGCTTCGGAGGCCTACACGGCGGCCGACATCGAGGTGCTGGAGGGGCTCGAACCGGTGCGCCGCCGGCCTGGCATGTATATCGGCGGCACCGACGAAAAGGCGCTGCACCACCTGTTCGCCGAAGTGATCGACAACTCCATGGACGAGGCCGTCGCCGGTCACGCCACCTGGATCGAGGTGCGCTACGAGGCCGACGGTTACCTGTCGGTCATGGACAACGGCCGCGGCATTCCCGTCGACCCGCACCCGAAGTTCAAGAGCCAGTCGGCCCTCGAAGTGATCATGACGACCCTGCACTCGGGCGGCAAGTTCGACGGCAAGGCCTACCAGACCTCGGGCGGCCTGCACGGCGTCGGCGTTTCGGTCGTAAACGCGCTGTCGGAGGTGTGCGAGGTCGAGGTGGCGCGCGGCCAGCAGCTCTACCGCATGGTGTTCAACCGCGGCATCGCCCAGGGCAAGTTGCAGAAGCTGGGCTCGACCATGAATCGGCGCGGCACCAAGGTGCGCTTTCTTCCCGACGAGAAGATCTTCGGCAAAGGGGCGGCCTTCAAGCCCTCGCGGCTGCTGACCATGGCGCGCTCCAAGGCCTACCTGTTCGGCGGCGTTGAAATCCGCTGGTTTTGCGCTCCTGAGCTGATCAAGGATGACACGCCACCCGAGGCCGTGTTCCACTTCCCGGGCGGTCTCAAGGACTACCTGACCTCGATGATCGAGGGCCAAACGCTGGTCTCGAAGGACATTTTCGCCGGCCGCATCGTGAAAGAAGCCGGCCACGGCAACGTCGAGTGGGCGATTGCCTGGACCGCATCCGAGGACGGCTTCTCGCGCAGCTATTGCAACACGGTTCCGACACCGGACGGCGGCACGCACGAGAGCGGCCTGCGCTCGGCGCTATCGAAGGGCCTCAAGGCCTATGGCGAGCTCGTCAACAACAAGAAGGCGGCGCAGATCACGGCGGAAGACGTGATGGGCACCGCCGCCTCCATGCTGTCGGTGTTCATCCGCGAGCCGGAATTCCAGGGCCAGACCAAGGACCGGCTCGCCACCCAGGAAGCGACCCGCATCGTCGAGACCGCGATCCGCGACGCCTTCGACCATTGGCTGACGGCGAGCCCGCAGCAGGCCGGTCGCCTGCTCGAATGGGTGATCGAGCAGGCGGAAGATCGCCTCAAGCGCAAGCGCGAGAAGGAGATCGGCCGCCAAACTGCGACGCGCCGGCTGCGGCTACCAGGCAAGCTCGTCGATTGCTCGATCCAGTCGGCGGAAGGCACCGAGATCTTCATCGTCGAGGGCGACAGCGCCGGCGGCTCGGCCAAACAGGCGCGCAACCCGAAGACCCAGGCGATCCTCCCCTTGCGCGGCAAGATCCTGAACGTCGCCAACGCCACCAGCATGAAGCTCAGCCAGAACCAGATGCTGTCTGATCTCATCCAATCGCTGGGCGTTGGCACCGGGGAGAAATATCGCGAGGAGGATCTGCGTTACGAGCGCGTCATCGTCATGACCGATGCCGACGTGGACGGCGCTCACATCGCCTCGCTGTTGATCACGTTCTTCTACCAGGAAATGCCGGAGTTGATCGAGAACGGGCATTTGTATCTGGGCGTGCCGCCGCTGTTCCGCCTGACCCAGGGCGCGAAGTCCGTCTATGCCCGTGACGAGGTCGAGCGCGATCGGCTGCTTGCGACGCAGTTCAAGCCGAACCAGAAGATCGAGATCAATCGCTTCAAAGGCCTCGGCGAGATGAACCCGGGCCAGCTCAAAGAGACCACGATGGACCCGGCCAAGCGGCTGATGCTGAAGGTGGCGCTCGGCGACGGCGACCGCTCGCTGCTCGCTGAGTCGGTCAACGCACTGATGGGCTCGAAGCCGGAGCTGCGCTTCAAGTTCATCCAGGAGCGCGCCGCGTTCGCCAAGGACCTGGATATTTGAGGGGCAAGAGGCGCGGCCGCCTTGACTGCCGTTCGCAGGCGCCATCTGTCAACCGACGACAGCCGCTTCGGTTTGCGGTTTCGTGCAGCCGCCCGCGGCACCTGACAGCTCAGACGCCCCATGTTACGCTGCGCCCCGGCATCATCGTCGACAATAAACCGCAGGACGAAATCCGATCGGATGGCCCACGCCGTCGCCTCCCTGAACGATGACCGGATCGAAACCGTGCTGGTGCGTGCTCGACAGAAATTGTGCTCGCTCGTTGGCAAACATCATCGAAACCGCCCGATGGTGCGGAGCGGGGCGCGCGCCCATCAATGACCCACCCCCGCAACCGCCCGACCGTCTTGCTCACCGGCTTCGGGCCGTTTCCGGGCGTGGACGTGAACGCGTCGTGGATCATGGTGCAGCGGTTGGCGCCGGCCGTGGCCCGCGCCTTTCCGAGCTACCGGGTAGAGGCAGAGCAACTGGCGACCGAGTGGGATAGCGGCACGGCGCAGCTCATCGAACTTATCGAACACGTGCGCCCGGTCGTTGCGCTGCATTTTGGTGTTTCGCGCAAGGCGACCGGCTTCGTGATCGAGACGCGCGGGCATAACCAGCAGAGCGCGGTCGAAGACGCGCGCGGCACCAAGCCGAAGCCCAACTGCCTCATCTCGGGTGCGCCGGACACGTTGCCGGCCCAGCTGCCGGCCGGCCTCATCGCCGCTCGCCTGCGCCGCCGCGGCCTGCCGGTTGAGATCTCGCGCGATGCCGGGCGCTATCTGTGCAACGCCGCGCTGTACCACTCGCTCGAAATTGCGCGGTCCGAGCGCTGGCCCCTGCGCGCGAGCGGTTTCATCCATCTGCCGGTTTCGTTGCACCCGCGCCTGCACGAGCGCAGCTCGCAACTGACACTACCGCAGGCGATCGAAGGCGGGCTCGAGATCATCGCGGCGTGTCTCGGCGCCCGGCCTGTCGTGCGGATGCACTTTGCGCCGATGCCGTAGGGCGCAAGTGCCTCCTTGCGCTTTGCGCCGACGCACCCGCCAATCCCGCGGCCGGCAAACCAACCCACCCCACTCGCCGTCCCTCAAAGCCCCGTGCGCCATTTACCGGCAGCCTTGAGGCTCGCTTTGCTGTCTCGACAATCACAAGCAGCGAAGGCTGCCAAGCTGGCGGTCGAGGTTCGGGTGAATTGTTGAAACGCGGGCATGGCCACCGCGGTCAAGAGTTGAGTGCCGCCGTCACGGCAGCTGGGTTGCGAGCGATGACGGTCAAGTAGGCACGGGCGCAGGTGTCAGGCTCCGCCGCGCCCTGCTCCCAATCCCGTAACGTGCCGAGGGGGATTTTGAAGCGCGCCGCGAACTCCTCCTGGGTCAGTCCGAGTGCTTGCCGAATAATCTTGGAGCGAGCGACGCGCTTCATGCGTTTGAAGTCATCGGGCTTGAGGGGTTGCGCATCGGGGTCGCTCAACGCAGCCGCCATGACTTCGTCATCTGTCATCGGACGAAGCGGTTCAAGGGAATTGCCCATTTTGCTGGTAGTAGTCATCTTGCTCATGTTTGGTCGCCCGCCTGGCTGAAATTATGCGGATGCACTCGCCGCGCTCGGTGTAGGCCACGAACAGCAAGGTGCCTTCGACCATGCCAGTACGTGTGAAGCGGCTCTCGCCGTAGTCATTGCGGTCATCGTATTCGGCGATGCCGAAGGGATCGGCGAACACCACGCGGGCGCGGTCGAACGAAACGCCATGTTTGGCGTAGTTCGCAGCGGCCTTGGTCTCATCCCATTCAAAATCGACACCATTCATAATAATACTGCTTATCAGTAGTTAAGTCAAGTGTCCAGCGAGGATGCCGCCGGTTACACTCAGGGCAATTCAATTCACGACCTCATGACCAGGCGGATCGCAGTCCATTTGCTTTCGGCGAACGCTTCGCGGGCGTCGCGGGGCTTGTGGCCTCGACGCCGGATGAGGTTCAGGGTTGCGTTGCGAATGTCGGCGAGGGCTTCGGGGG